>CAIOKO010000230.1 GCA_903858935.1 uncultured Schlesneria sp.
ATTCGCGATTACATCGATCATCACAATGCCAATCCGAAAACGTTTGTCTGGACCAAGAAAGCCGAAGACATCCTCGAAAAAGTGGCCCGTGCGCGAAAGGCTCTCAATAAGATCCCATCTGCGTGAAGCACTACACTAGCGTCGGACCGGCAACGCTCTTATTTGTGTTCTGCGGCCGGGGGCGTATCCAAATTCTGTGGATTGTTCATGTACTTGGCAATCGGGATCAAATGGTGGAGCCGGGTTAATCCGTCTATGTTGCCGTCCATGCTGTGTGTATTGAGCTGAATCGTTGCTCTCTCGGCAAGCTCCTTCAGCAGATGAACACGCCCGACACGTTTGCCGCTGTCGGCCTTAACCATATCGATCGACACGACGAGATCCATCCAATGGCTGCCGTCCTCATTCTTTTCCTGGGCGGGTATGACCAGTTGAATCTCATCCAGCGGCTTCAGTCGCCCCTCGTCAGCCAGGGTAAATACTACCGTCACACGACCGGTCTTGTGGTCTTGAACCGTGACCTCATATTTCAACTTCAGCTCGTCCTTCGTCTCTCGAAGGTAAAAGCCAATTCCCCAGGCTCGCTCAACCACAAAGTAACAGACGAGGAGGGCAAGCAGCACAGCAGGCAAACGTCGTCTTTGCTTCCACATTTCGCATCCCTTTTCATTGCAGACCTTTTGGCTTTTGGCGTCGCGTTTCAGACGGGGCAACCAGCCGTTCCGTTCCCGGAAAACCAAACCCCGGCGCGAAATTCCGGAAATCGTCCTGTTTAACTCGCCGGAGCGTTCATTTAACAATTTTCTGGTAGTTAAACCATTTCAACGACGTCGTCCATACAGGTCCGGCTTAGATCGACTTGATACTGTTTTTGCGGCCTGCTCCAATCCTGTAATAAGTCAGCCGGAGCTTTTTCAAATGGAAATGACCGGCTGTTCAGCTGCAAAACGTTGGCTCAGGGAAGGAACCGATCGTGGAATTGAGGAATGCATCCGCTGCGCCCGTCGGCCGGATTCCGCTCTTGTACATGCGCGTTTTTGTTTTTCTTCTCATGCTTGCGGCCCTGATATTTAACTTGATCACCTTTCAGCAACGCGTCGATCGGGAGCGGCGTCTGCTTAAGCAACAACTGCGGTATGCCCAGCAGGAACTGGGACGAGCCAGGGACGAGTTAAAGGATCAACTTCGAGGCCCGCAGCCGGATCGTTTGCGATCGTTCTGGGAGGCGGATCTCGAAGGCTCGAATCTTGACGGGATGACGCTCGCGAGCAACAGCAATGCCTTCCAGCGCGCTTCGTTCCGTAAGTGCAACCTGGAGGGTACAACGCTGGAAGGAGGCGGCGCTTCGTTTCAATCCGCACGTTTCGACGGTGCGAAGCTCGTCAGGGCCAGACTGAACGGGGGAGCGGCATCGTTCCAGGGGGCATCGTTCGTCGGAGCCGATCTCACGGCGGCGACCCTCTCAGGAGAAGGAGGTTCTTTTCAAGTGGCAACGTTCGAGGAGGCGATTCTAATTGGCGCGAAGTTGTCGGGGAATTTTCAGTCCGTCAACATCAGCGGCGCGAAGTTTGAGGCGGCTGATCTTTCGGCGATCGATCGCGATCATCTGGCCAGTTGCTATTTCAAGGATCCGCCCACTTACGACGCGCGGACGAAATTCCCGCCCGGTTTTGATCCGGATGGACATTCGTGGAGGCGGGTGGAATAGCGTCCTCCCGGGAGAGGCGTACGAGTGGCGGTTTTGAAATCGGTTTCTGACTTAATGATTTCCGATCGGGAATTAAACAGTATCAGTGTGATCGTTTAGCGCGTGCGTCATATCTTGATCACCCCGAATGGGGCTTTTGGTTTGGATTTGGCCTGACGATACCCGGGGCAGAAGCTTCCCCGGACGTTACTCGGTCTCCGTTATGTGGCTAAAGAGCGTTGGCCGGTCGGCGGTCGATCGCGTCGTTTAAGCATTCGAAGTTGCTGACGTCTTTTTGGGCCGTGGTCCGTTAATGTCAAGTCACTCGTGACAATTTTGCAATCATTTATCTGGTCCCGATACCTGCGAAAAAGTGTGGTTCACCACTCGTTTTTTGGTTGAAACGTCAAAGTTTACCGATTACGCTGGCCTGCTTGAGGCGTTACAAACGTCAACTGATGCAGTGCGGTTTAAAAAATATTTCGCGAGCTATGTATTTTGCTGATGGTTGTGCGTGACCGTCAGAGGGAAAATCATGAATATCCTTCGAATTTTAATTTCTGTGGTGGTCTTGGGCTTCGGTTCTGTTGCTTCGGCAGGTGAACTCGTACAGAACGGTGGCTTCGAGGTAAGCGGCTTCAACCATTGGTCGGGGACAGCGGTTAGCGACAGCGTCAACGGCGTCGGTGGTAGTTTCAGTGGACTCTCGCCTTATGCGGGGAACAAACAGGCACACTTTTTAAACGATGTTTCCGAGACCATTTCTCAGAGTCTCTCAACGACGGTCAATGGCTCTGAAACGATCTCGTTTGCTCTCGCAGATGTTGCTGGCGACAGCGGAGATTCGTTTAAGGTCTACTTCGGTGGGACTTTGTTGGCGACAATCAGCAATCCAGGTTCAGGCTATAAGACGTACTCCTATAACGCGACTGCCACTTCGGCTTCCACGAACTTGAGTTTCACGTTTGTCCAAAATACCGGGGCATGGGCCCTTGATGCCGTTTCGGTCACCGAATCGACTGGGGCAGTAGTTCCAGTAGTTCCCGAGCCTTCCACTTTCACCCTGGCTTGGGTCGCCTGTGTTTCCGGGCTGGGAAATGCCATGTTTCATCGTCGCAAGGCAAAATTTGCCGCTTAATCGTCGGTGAATGCAATTCTTCGATAGCAATCGTCCACGGATGACCAGGTCAGATTTTTGACCTGAAAGCCCGTGGGCTTGTTTTCGTTCCCAAGTGCCCGCTTTTGAGCGAGGGAACAGGTCTATTATCGATTAGAATCAGAATTAACCTGCGCGGACGGTTTAATGGAGTGCTCAACGACTTCAGCGGCACGTCGTTTCAAGATCCCATGACGGAACAGGGTTTGAAACTTTGATTCGGACACACGTAACGCATCGTTGATGTAGGAGGCGGTGGTTCCCAGAATTGCGCAGGAACCGAACCATGTCAGTCCTGGGAGTAGTGCCGCAAAACCGGGTCGCCAGTCTTGCACCATGAAGGCGCAGACCAGTCCAATAAATGCGACGATTAGACTTGCGAAAACGCCGATCCCTGAGGGGCTGGTACTACTCGTCCCAAAGCCCCACAGACTGAGAGCAACCAGGATCAATAATGCGGGTCTGTTGGAATAGGCGCTGTCGACTGAAAGGAACAGCGTCGGTGCCAGCAGAATTGCAAATGCCGTACAAAAAGTGGCAAGTCCCCTGACCCCAAATACGATCCGGACTGACGAAAACCAATCGGTCAAATACCAGTCAGGCTGGTTGGAGAGAACGCTCTTCAGGAATTCGGAATGGTGCATTAGGACCCCTTCCCGTTTGCTATCTGGTGGAGATTGGTTCTCTCGTTTTCTCAACTTTGATTGAGAATTCTGGTTGTGTTGTGGTCTGAGTGCAAACAAAAAAACTTGATTTGCGATCAACTTTTGTCGGCGGGTTTCCAGCAAACAATATGGATGACTGGATCGGTTTGTTTGTAATGCATGGCCGTGGTTTTGAAAAAAGGAGATCGCCAATCCGTAACCGCTGTCGATCTGCCTTCTTTTAAAAACATAAGCACCGACAAAAAAACAGTGATTGCCGGCGGTGTGGCTGGTAGAATCGGTCGGTGGTGGGAGTGTTCGAAGGGCCTTGGCTACACGAAAAAACTGAGATTGATAATGGCGAAAGTCGAAATGAAAAGCCGAGTGCGTTGGGACAGCCTCGTGTTTCCTCCGAATGCATTTGATCATTGAGGACAGCCTCAATGAAATTGATTTCAGAAAGACGACAATCAGGTGGACTAAAGCAGCATGGGAAGCGCGAAGCGATTGGGGCGAGTCACAGGTTTGGTTATTCTGATGGTTACAATTGGTTCCAACTGCGCCAAACCAACGGACATGTGTACCAAGGTTTCGGTAACTGTGCTAACTCACAGATGCGATGCAATACAAATTACGGGACATAGCGCGTTAACCTCGACCACGGGGACATTAGGGCTGCGTCTTGTCCGTTCACAATATTTGATACGCTGACCAACGGCGAAATGAGCTGATTTTAAAGTGAGAAATATCGTCGGGGACATTAACTCAGCGGTTCGGCAACGCACCTCGCCCTCGCGGATGAATGCCGATAGCCCTACTACTCATGGGGGCTGCGGTCTACAATACCGTGGCTCGCTTTTTTCGGTTCTATCGGAAGGTTGATTATGCTTCGTCTTGCGGTTGTTGTCGGTGGGCTTGTTCTCGCTGTGGCTTTTGTGAATTTGCCGCTGAGAGGTGACGCTGTCGCAGAATCGAAGACACGTCTACTTGAAGACATCAAGTTTCTTGCCTCGGATGAACTGGAAGGTCGAGGTGTCGGGACTAACGGATTGAATGTCGCCGCACGATTCATCAAAGGCGAATTTGCCAAAGCGGGTCTGGCGGTCGATCGAGTCAATGGCGATGCGTTTCAGAAATTTGACCTGGTGACAGGCTCGAAACTCGGTGAATCGAATTCCCTGCAATTGGTTGGCCCCGAGGGAGCGACGATCGAGCTGAAGATCGGCGAAAACGTCGAAGTCTGTTCGTTCGGAGGGAGCGGTCCCTTCAGCGGTGAGATTGTCTTCTGTGGATATGGGATCGAAGCCAAGGACGATAACTACAACGACTTTGAAGGAGTCGACGTCGAAGGAAAAGTTCTGATCGTCATGCGGCGTAATCCTCGTCAGGCTGATGCGAAAAGTCCGTTCGGGTCAACTCACGGCGTTTCGAAACATGCCGATCTCCGTTCCAAAATGAGTAACCTGGCAGCTCACAAGGCGGCTGCCGTCTTGTTCGTGAACGACCCTTATGCAGGAAAAAAGGCTGCAGAGACTCGAAAGGAAAGTCTGGCCAAAGCGAATGAAAAGGTGACGGCTGCATCAGAAGAATTTCTGGCGATCGAGGTGACGGAGACTGAAAAAGCGGCCGCAGCCCGCAGCAAATTGACCGAAGCGACAAACCAGTCGAAGTCGCTGCGACAGGCGGTAGAAAAGGGTGACGATGATCCATTGATGAAATTCGGATACGCGGGCAACGGTGACAATAAAGCAATGCCACCGGCATTTCATATTTCAATTAAGACCTGTAACCAGATGCTGGCGGCGATCAAAACCGACCTCGCGACACTCGAGGCCCAGATTGATTCTGACTTGAAACCGAAATCTGTCGTCGTGACCGGGTGGTCTGCCAAGGGAGCCACGACGATCGAAAAAGTTCGATCGGACGTGGAAAACGTAATTGGTGTTATTGATGGTGAAGGCCCATTGGCCGGCGAAACAGTGGTTGTGGGTGCACATTACGATCATGTGGGGCGCGGCGGACAAAACTCGCTGGCACCTGGGTCGTCAGAAATCCACAACGGTGCGGATGACAACGCGTCGGGGACTGTGACATTGCTTGAGCTGGCCCGCCGGTTTGGCCAGAAAGCGAAAACGGCCAAGCCTGCTCGACGGCTGGTGTTTATCGCTTTTACGGGCGAAGAATTAGGGTTGCTTGGTTCCGCCAGGTACTGCAAAGAGCCGGTCTTTCCATTGGATTCGACTGTCGCCATGCTGAACATGGACATGGTGGGACGACTTAAGGACGAAAAGTTGCTTGTTTACGGAACTGGGACCAGTCCCCGCTGGGAGCCTGAACTGAAGCAGTTCAACGGTGAGAACGGTTTCAAGTTGATTTTCAAACCGGAAGGTGACGGTCCCAGCGACCACACTTCATTTTACGCAAAAAAGATTCCAGTCCTGCATTTCTTCACGGGTGAGCATGCTGATTATCACAAGCCGACCGACGATTGGGAAAAGATCAATATCGAAGGGGTTTCCCGTGTTGCCGATCTGATTGAAGCAATGATCACGGCAACGGTCAGTCAGACGGAGCGGCCGGAATATGTGGAAACCAAGCGGGCGGCAGGACCCAGCCGAGGGGGCAATCGACCTTATGTCGGTACGATCCCGGAATTTGGCAATGAAGATCCAGGCTATGCAATCAGCGGAGTGACCCCTGGAGGTCCTGGAGAAAAGGGTGGTCTTAAAGGGGGAGATCGAATCATCAAGATTGGTCCGCATCCTGTTGCAAATCTTGATGACTTTGATGCTGCACTCCGTAAATTTTCACCTGGTGATGCTGTCGACTTCACGGTTGTTCGCGAGAAAAAAGAACAGACGTTTAAAGTGACGCTTGATCCACCGCGGTAACAGGTGTCAATAGTTCAACCTGCGTCTGGAACCGCAAACCCACATCCTTTTGTAATAAGACTGTGTTTGAAGTCTTCCATTTGTTACTTTCACAGTCACGAGAAAACAGATTGAAGTCCACTTCCAGTATGTCGATTTATGACACGGGTCCATCCATGCGAGCATCAGATCTACGAATGGTTTTTAGATTTCTGTTGATCGTTTCTTTCTGTTCGACGGGATGCGGTCCGTCAACTAAGGCACCATCTCCGGTTCAATCAGTGCCGAGCACCGTTTCGGTGGTACCCGCTGCAGTTCCTACCGCCGCGTCTCAGAATTCGGCGACCGCTGCGAAGCCGAAGGCAAAACCCGCAGAACGCAAATCGAGTGTTCCATCCAATGCTGACCCGAAAACGTTGTTCGTTGTCAGCAGCAATGGACAACCGATGGAAGTTGAATCAGTACGAAGTACATTGCCAACGGAACGGTTTGAGGTTGCGGCGGCGGACCTTCGCTACGACTCGACGAATTTTGTCGTGGATTCGAGCAAGGTTTCTGTTGAGTCGCAACAACTGTATGGGACTGGCCAGAAAAGAGCGGGATTTACGCTACCAAAAGGTTTTGAAGAAGTTAAAGAAAACGGCTACAGCAGCGACGGGCTTCCCATGTGCATTATTTGCACAAGAACCGGTTCAAAGTTGGCGCTGGTGCCAGCAGGAAACTGCGTTGTGGGTTCGGACTCGGGCCCGGAAAACAGCAAACCTTCGATCACGGTGTATCTCGACACTTACTATATGGAAATTCTGGAAGTCACAATCGCGGACTACGACAAGTTTCGGGTTGATCAGCGTGAAAAAAAGAAGCCGGTCCCCCCTGCCCCTTTGAATCCGTCATCCCCCCCGCAAACCCCAGTACTTGGGGTCACGTGGAAAGTCGCCCTCGATTACACTCACTGGGCTGGGATGGAACTCCCCACAGAAGCCGAATTTGAGAAGGCGGCTCGAGGACCAAATGGTTTGCGGACCCCATGGGGTGACGGAAAAGCATTAATTTCCAGTCGGTCTCTGTCAGCGACTGGATCGTTCCCGACCGATCGAAGCCCGTATGGAATTTACGATCTTGCTGGTAACGCGATGGAATGGTGTGCGGACCTGTATTCACCGACGGCACATGTCGAGGCGAGCGGTTCGGGTACCAAAGAAGTTCCTCGCAACTGGCCTGGACCGAAAAAGGTCCGCGAGATGAATTTTCGAGTTGTAAAAGGGAACGGCAAGGACTGGAGTATTTGGGATCGTCAGGGAAAAGAAATGAGTAAGGGACATCCTGAAGTCGGTTTCCGTGGTGTATTGAGGATTCCATGAGATGCCAAAACGGCTGAATCCACGCGATCTTTGCAGTGACGAGACACATCTCGCTGAATCGTAATGGTCGTTACGAAGAGGGATAGCGCGGCTCTTGCTGAACTGCGAAGCGAAAACACGCAACGACTAAGCAACTCGGCGGGAGCTTCGCCATCCAACCTGTTGGCCCTTTTGATGAGAAATCTCAATCGTGACGAATTTCCAGCCCAGTTTTTGTTCATGGAATTTCGGAGGTCTCACGTGGCGGATTTGCATTGTTTATACGGCAACTATGATGCTGAGCCTTTCTGCGGGACGTCTTCGGGCCGATCCGCCATCAATCGATTTTAACCGCGACATCGCGCCGATTCTTATCAACAATTGCCTTGAGTGCCACCATCGTGGCAAGGCGAGCGGTGGGTTAAACTTGGCGCTCATTGAAGAAATCAAGCGGGGTGGCGAGAGTGGTCCTGCGATCGCAGTTGACGCATCAACACCAAGCCTGTTGACGGCGAAAATTGAAGCCGGCGAGATGCCCCCTCGAGAGAAAGGAAAGCGTCGGTCACTGACTCAGGATCAGGTGGCCACGCTGCGAACCTGGGTTAACAGCGGGGCACAATGGCCTGAAAACCGGGAACTGGGTCTTCACGAGCAGACGGTTCGCGTCGAAGAGGCTCGCCAGTTCTGGTCGTTTCAACCTGTCCGCCGTCCGACCGTTCCTCTGGTCAAACAGACCGATGCCGCGAACCATCCGATCGATGCCTTTATCGAGGAAAAGCTTTCGGTTTTGGGGTGCGAACCAGGAGAAACTGCAACACCTCAACACCTTTTACGTCGGGCCTGGATGGATCTGGTTGGTTTGCCACCATCGCTCGATGAACAAGAGAAGTATTTGAACGATTCCTCGGCCACAGCGTATGAGGATCTGATTGATCGGTTGCTGGAGAATCGCGGCTATGGTGAAAGGTGGGGACGTTACTGGCTGGATCTGGTTCGATATGCCGATTCAAACGGTTATGAACGTGACGGGGCGAAGCCTGGCGTCTGGCGGTTTCGCGACTACGTGATCGACTCGTTAAATCGCGATAAGCCCTACGACCGATTTGTCATGGAACAGGTCGCTGGTGACGAACTTCCTGATCGGTCGCAAGAAACGGTGATTGCCACCGGATTTCATGCGTTGGGGGCCTGGCAGGATGAAGTCGATCCACTCGAAGCGGCGCAATATCGTGCTGATGAACTCGACGACATGCTCCGCACGACGGCACAGACGTTTCTTGGTGTGACGATTGGTTGTGCCCGATGTCATAACCATAAGTTCGACCCCATTTCGATGGTCGACTATTACAGCCTTTCAGCGATTCTCGCACCACTCAAGAGGCCAAATGTGGGGCGGGACGATCGTGATCGTCCGCTTGGCTCACTTGCCCAACTGGCTGCGGTTCAAAACCGGGATCAGCAGATTACGGAGTTGAGTCAGCAAATTTCGCAACGACGATCGAAGACAGAAGCGGAGTGGCTGGAGTCCGAAAAAAGCCAACTTCCCGTCGAAGCGATTGCGGCCATTCGTACACCTCCCAAAGAGCGAAATTCGACTCAGAACCAGTTGATCCAGAAGCATGCGGTACAATGGCAGGCCGAGATCACGGCTGCGATGCCAGACGATCGTCGTCAGCAGATTGCAGAGATTGAACAATCGATCCAGAAGCTGCGTCAGCAGACCCCAGATCTGCCTCGAGGTTATTTTCTGTTTGAGGATTCATCCGATCCCCCACCGACTTTTCTGCTGTTATCAGGCAGGGCATCAAACCCTGGTCCGCAAATGCAGCCTGCCGTGCCGGTCGTGCTGACGTCGTCCCAGCCGTCGATGGTTCCTGTTCAAGGACAAACAAGTGGACGTCGACTTGCGTTGGCACGATGGTTGGTTGATCCTGCAAACCCGCTGACCGCTCGCGTGATTGTGAACCGAGTCTGGCAGCATCACTTCGGCGAGGGGATCGTCGCGACCCCCAGTGACTTTGGTCAGATTGGAGCCCGGCCGACTCATCCAGAATTGCTCGACTGGCTCTCAGACTGGTTTGTGCATCATGGCCAGTGGTCGTTGAAGAAGCTGCACCGGTTAATCATGACCAGTCGAACCTACCGAAGGTCCAGTACTGCGACGTTGCGGCAGCGGGACCTTGATCCCGAAAATAAGTGGCTCGGTCGGTTTCCACAGCGTCGTTTAGAGGTGGAAGCGATTCGCGATTCCGTACTTGCCACCAGTGGCAAGTTGAATTCCGAAATGTTTGGTCCAGCGGTGTACCTGCCGATCCCTGCAAGTGTGATTGAGGCTCACACGGATAAGGAGGCTGCCTGGCGGACTTCGCCGGAACCCGCCATTTACCGGCGAACGATTTACGGATACGTGAAACGAACGCTTCTCGTGCCGATGCTGGAAGTGCTGGACCTGTGTGATACGACGAACAGTACGGAGAAACGTAGTGTGACAAGTATCGCGCCGCAGGCATTGACGCTCTACAACGGCGAATTCATGAATTCGCAAGCATCGTTCTTCGCCGATCGACTGATCCGTGAAGTAGGTGATGATCCAGATCGTCAGATTGATCGGGCGTACCGGCTGGCGCTGTGTCGATCACCAAAAGCAACGGAACTTCAGGCGATGAAGCAATTCCTGATTGAAGAAACTCAGATCGGAGCAAGCAAACCTGGTGTTGACGTAAGGCGTGCAGCGCTCATCCAGATTTGCCGAGTGATTTTGAATTTGAACGAATTTGTTTACGTCGAGTGAAGGGGTTTTCCATGAATCGCTTTTCGCCGAATCCTACCCCCTGCGGTCAATCTCGACGGTCATTCCTGTGGGACGTGGGTGGGGGCTTTGCGTCGCTCGGGTTGGTTGACCTATTGTCTCGCGATGGCTTCTTTGAGGGATCTAATAAATCTTTGTCTGCAGCCGAGATGGTTGCCTCGCCTGGAACCCCATCAATCGTTGGCAAGCCTTTGCATTTTCCAGTGAAGGCCAAGCATTGCATCTTTCTGTTTATGAACGGTGGTCCCAGTCAGATTGACACATTCGACCCAAAGCCAATGCTTGAAAAGTATAATGGCAAACCATATTCGGGGGACTTGAAGTTTGGCTCGAACAGTCGTCCTGTCGGTTACCTGATGCGCAGTCCGTTCAAGTTTCAGAAGCATGGTAAAAGTGGATTGGAGATCAGCGAACTCTTTTCACAGACGGCAAAGCATGCGGATGATCTGTGCGTGTTGCGGGCCATGTACACCGATACCGCGGCCCATTCATCGGGCTGCCTGCAAATGAACACCGGCAGCCCGCTGACGGGACGACCCAGTCTCGGTTCGTGGCTGAATTACGGGCTAGGTTCGCTGAACGAAAATCTTCCAAACTTTGTGGTGATGACTGATTCACGGGGTGGACCGATCGGTGGTGCTCCGAACTGGGGTTCAGGCTATATGCCAGCGGCCAACCAGGGAACGTTATTTCGCAGCAAAGGGTCGCCTCTTCTGGACCTCGCGACCCCAGAAGGGGTCGGGGCACGGACACAACGACATTCATTAGATCTATTTGCCAAACTTAACGAGGAACACGCTGCGCGGCATCCGGAACAATCTGAACTGGCGGCTCGGATTCTTTCGTATGAATTGGCCTATCGGATGCAGACAAGCGCCGCAGACGTGGTTGATGTTGAGCAAGAGAGTGCCGAGACACAGGCCCTGTACGGCCTTGATGAACCACTTACAGCAGAATTTGGTCGCAAATGCCTTGTCGCTCGACGACTGGTCGAACAGGGGGTTCGCTTCGTACAGATCTACTCGGGCGGCGGTCACATTGAAGCGACCTGGGATGGCCACAATGACTGTATCACCAACCATAAGCTTCATGCGGGCGAAACGGACAAGCCGATTGCCGCTTTGATCGCGGATCTGAAGCAACGTGGTTTATGGGACGAGACATTGATCGTATGGGGTGGCGAGTTTGGCAGGACGGCAACAAGCGAAGGAGTCGGAAAACCAGGTCGTGATCACAACTGGCTTGGGTTTTCGATGTGGCTTGCAGGGGGCGGTGTAAAGGGTGGTCAGGCTATCGGCGCCACGGATGAACTTGGGTTCACAGGGGTGGAAGATCGTGCTCATGTTTCCGACCTGCATGCCACGATCTTGCGATTGATGGGGTTCGACCATCGCCATCTCAGCTACTTTTACAACGGTCTGGACCAGCGTCTGACCGGCGTGGACGAACGTCACGTGATTGAAAAAGTTTTTGCCTGAGTATTGTTAATTTGTGATTTGTTTTGTGTCAGCGTGTTGACTGTCTGCGAGATGCGCCTAAGCTACGGTAGCTCGATCAAGATATTTGAGCAGGCAAGACGGACTGAAAACACTGGGTATCGGAAGAGTGAAGTCAGGCCGTTTGCATACCATCTCTGGGATACGAGTTATTTCACTCGAAATGATGGGCAAGCGGGATGCTTACCCCATAGAAGCTGATAATCGCTTCGGTCAAATGCTGTTTACGTAGCCGGGGGCTGATGCGTCCTTGCTTAACTCAGTCACCAAGTACGTGGAATTTCCACGCGGCGCGCACCAAGGAGAAAACCACATGAAGGCAATTCGTCACGGAAATCGATGGGGTCGAACTTTAGTCGGTTTCATTGCCGGAGTCATCCTGTTTGCGGGGGGGCCGCTCGTTGCGCAAGAGTCGATTGGACGCTTCTATGATCTCGCTTTCAGCAATGACTCGGGTCAGCACAAGTATGTGGTATTTGTGCCAGCAAATTATCGTGCAGATAAGCTATCGCCCGCAATCCTATTTCTACATGGTGCCGGCGAACGAGGTAAGGATAATCGATTGCAGTTGTTGAAGGGGTTTGCCCCGTACATCAAGGCACGAGCGAAGACATTTCCGTTTCTTGTTGTTCTTCCACAATGCGAGATGGCCGAAGGTCGAATCCTGGAATCGTGGTCGGCTGATCAACCTGATGGCAAACGAGCTCTTGAGGCACTTGATGATGCTCGCAAGCATTACAACTTTGATGAGAAGCGGGTTGTTCTGACGGGATGGTCGATGGGTGGGTATGGAGCATGGAGTCTGGCAATGGCTGAACCATCTCGGTGGTCAGCATTGGTACCGGTCTCCGGTGGTGGCAACGCCGAAAAAGTGGGGATTCTGAAGGAGATTCCTGTCTGGGCATTTCACGGAGCGAAGGATGCGCTCGTGAAACCCGACGAGGATCGTAAGATGGTTGATGCATTGAACGCTGCTGGTGGAACGGCGACGTTTACTGAGTTGCCCGACGGATTTCACGACATTAGTGCCGAGGTTTACGGTAACGACGCGGTTGTCTCATGGATGTTGAATCCAGGTAAGTCCGTGGCACAACTGGGAACAGCAACAGTTAAACCCGTTGTTCCGGTGAACGTCCCGTTTGTTCCGGTTCTGGAAATATCGCAAGCGGTCGGAATGCGGATTGGCAACGATGTTCTGGATGCATTGTCCTATTCGATACCTCAGTCAGTGTCACCCGATTTACTGAATGGTCGACTGAACGACATGTTCGACAGCACAGTCGCATCAGGTCGTCAATTCAGCATTCGGTTTTCGGGTATTTCGTACAACGGTCAATTGGAACGCGTTGTTGCACGAGGGTGGACTCAAGGCCGGATTCTGGTCCAGCTTGGTATTCGAAACGTGACATTGACGATTGGTGGAACGTCTGTCGAAGGTGCGCGTCATTCAGCGCAAGCCGGCCCGATTACGATCGCGATCGGACAACGGTATCCGGTCTGGTTTAATCTGGAACTGGAACCGTACATCTCTGATCGAAAGTTACGGCTAAGAGTGGCTTCGTCGGGCTTTCAGATTCCAAACGATAACTGGTCGATTTCGAATCCAGCAGGCGTTTCGGTGCAAGGGTTTGGCATGACCGAAGAGGCGGTTGTCAGTGGGCTGAGAAACGGCTTGTATGGAGCCAAGTCTCGCATTGAGAATGAGGTGACCAGTATCGCTCCGAGGGTTGCGCAAGAGATTGAAAAGTCACTGACGCTACCCGAATCCGGATCGTCGGCAACCCAGTCTGGTTCAACACTCGCAAACTTCTGGCCACTGCCGATCAATCCGCCCAGATTCAAAGCGTGGCCAGAAATGATCACGGCCGACGAGAATGGGATCTCACTCATTGCTGGGTTGACTATTGCGAGTATTAACCCATTTGATGCCAACAAGCCTTTACAACAGGGGCCTGGCGCCCCGTCAGCGACCCCTTCTGTTTCGTTTATGCGGTCCGATGAATCCCGGATTTCGCTGGCCCAACTTCCTTCAGATAAGGCAATGCACTTTGTCGTCGCACCGAAACTTCTGGGATCACTTACAGAACTGTATGCGAACTCTGACCTGACAAAATTGGACCTGCAGGATATTCCTGAGCCGTTGTTTTCACGACTCGCAGATCGCGCAACGTTGCAAGAGATCATTCCTGACCTCAAGCAATATGGCAAGTCATTGCAGGTTCGCTCAACCTTGCGAATTCTTCGTCCGCTCGACGTGAAGGATGCCGATAAAGCCGTGGCCAACAGGGACAAAAGCTTTGAGTTTCAGTTGCCCGACACGCAGGTGACAGTGTCAATCAAGTCGGGTCCCGATCAAACACAGTGGCAGCCATGTGTGACGTTTGATCTGAAGGTCTCAGAACAAGTGAAAGCCGAACTATTAAAGCCAGCCCACGATCAGCGAGTGATCAGTCTGGATTGGTTATCTGCTGCAGACGTGACCGGCACTGGCAAGTTTATTGAAACATACAAAGCAAGTGACACGACGCTACAGGCGAATCGTTACGTGGAATTGTTCAAAGAGGGTTGGGCGGCCTATTGTGCTCAATTAAAGACGGCGACTGCCGAGGTTCCCGACATAAAAGTCGGCGAGGCAAAAATGCGAATGTTTGATTTCGACTGGAGATCTCCAGTCGTCGATGTTTCGTACCGCGTTGCTCGGATCAAGCTTTCGAATCTCAGCGATCATGCGTTTACCTACCAGACGAAAGCTCCGACGAGCGCGTGGGGCACACCCCTGACATTAAAGCCTGGCGCTTCTCACGAGTTTGAGATCCCCTATCCACTCACCTATCGACGTAATCTTCCAGGTGGATCGGAGACTTACACACTACCAGTTGGCTCACATTCTGAGTTTCGAATTCCTGTGACAGGAGGAGCACCAAGACTTTTCGCAGCTCCGAGAATGTCGGGGACAGAACCTCTGTTAAATCAACATCGTGAGTGAAACGTGGTTGGAAAATTCCTGAATCAGGCGGGATCTTTCCAGTTTAAGACGACTTTTCCAGAATGTCCGGACATCATCGCGGCAAAGCCCTTTTCGAATTCAGTGTAATGGAATCGATGTGTGATGATTGGTCGGATATCTAGTCCACTTTCCAGCATGACCGACATCTTGTACCAGGTTTCGTACATTTCACGGCCATAGATGCCTTTGATGGTCAACATGTTGAAGACAACGATATTCCAGTCGATGGCAATTTGTTCCGAGGGGATTCCAAGCATTGCAATTTTGCCGCCATGAGCCATGTTATTCAACATGTCTCTGAAGGCTGCGGGATTGCCAGACATTTCAAGTCCGACATCAAAGCCTTCTTTCATATCCAATTGTTTCTGAACATCTGCGAGATTGCCGGTTGTCACATTGAGCGCGACGGTGGCACCCATCTTCTTCGCGAGTTCCAGCCGGTATTCATTAACGTCCGTGTTCACGACGTAACGCGCGCCGGCATGCTTTACGATGGCTGCTGCCATGATACCGATCGGTCCGGCACCCGTGATCAAAACATCCTCACCAAGAACGGGAAAAGATAATGCTGTATGAACTGCGTTTCCAAAGGGGTCGTAGATTGATGCGACGTCCCGGTCGATATCTTCACGATGGTGCCAGACATTCGTCATCGGAAGTGAAAGGTATTCTGCAAACGCACCAGGCCGGTTGACGCCGACACCCTTCGTGTCTTTGCACAAGTGTCGTCGTCCGGCAAGGCAATTACGACAACGGCCACAAACGACGTGGCCTTCACCGCTGACGACTTCTCCGGGATGGAAGTCTGTTACGTTGGAGCCGACCTCAACAATTTCACCGACAAACTCGTGGCCGACGACCATTGGAACGGGAATCGTCTTTTGTGCCCATGCATCCCATTTATAGATATGCAGGTCTGTACCACAGATTCCGGTACGATCGACTCGAATTAAGACGTCGTTGATTCCGATTCCCGGTACTGGAACGTCTTGCAGTGAAAGGCCGGGAGCGGACCGGTCCTTGACCAAAGCTTTCATCAGTTTCATATCCGTGGGTCTCCGTTTTTAGAGGGGTTTATCTGTAATTGGTTGAATGGTGCGATGGGGCACGGTTGATTTCAGGGGAAACTGAGTTTTGATGGTTATGTCCAAGAATGCAAGCCAGGCAACTCAATGGACATTGTCTGAGCAGGATTGGTTCGTCAGCGCGTGAAAACAGCATGTTCGCTGTCCGATTTCAATTGACCACACGCAGCCATAATGTCTTCTCCCCGGGAGGCACGAACTGCCGAGGAATAGCCAGCGTCATTGATGATTCTCGCGAACGATTGAATCCGGTTTTGAGTCGAAACCTGATAGACGGCCCCGGGCCATGGATTCCAGGGAATGAGGTTGACCTTCGCGTGGATTCCTTGGAGTAACCGAACTAATTCACGAGCATCGGCGTCAGAATCGTTGACGTCTTTCAACATCACATATTCGAAGGTAATACGCCGCGCATTACTGGCCGCCGGGTAATCACGACAGGCGGCAAGCAGCTCTTGGAGGGGGTATTTCTTGTTGAGAGGGACGAGTTCGTCGCGCAGTTCGTCAGTGACCGCATGGAGGCTAATCGCAAGATTAACGCCAAGTTCGATCCCAACACGTTTGATCATCGGGACAACACCCGCCGTCGACAGCATGATCCGTCTTCGTGAAATTCCGAGTCCATCGCCGTCCATGATGATCTGAAGAGCCGCCGAAACGTTGTCAAAATTGAAGAGTGGTTCGCCCATACCCATCAAGACAATATTCGTGCAGACACAATCCGAACGCTTTTTACCCCATTCAGAGAGTCCATCGCGTGCGTTCAAGACCTGAGCGACGATCTCTGTCACGGACAGGTTTCGGACAAGTTTCATCGTGCCCGTGTGGCAAAATGTACAAGATAAAGTGCAACCAACCTGCGACGACACGCAGAGAGCTCCGCGATCGTGCTCAGGGATCATCACTGATTCGACTCGATTGCCATCGGGAAATTGCAATAACCACTTGCGAGTACGATCTCTGGAAATCAGGTCACGAACGATCGTCGGACGTCCTATTGTAAAGTGATCTGTAAGCCGCAACTGGTGTTTTCGCGAGAGAGCCAAAATCTGAGAAAATTCTGTTGCACCTTTAACGTAGACTCCATTCCAAAGGGGTTTAACGAGACTTGGGTTGAGGCCGATTTCTATAAGCTTTTCTGCCAGATCGTGGCGTCTGAAGCCGGTAATATCAGGTCTAAACAAGGGCATTTGAGGCTGCAAAATAAGGTTGGGTACCGAATGTTGTCCCGATGGTATCGTTTCCAACTGGCGCACGACAGGGAATTCCGTTGCCCTATATCTAGTGGTCAATATGATTTCTGCACACTAAATCGTCGATTTGCTTTACAACGTCGGGATGTGCAGATAAGTTCCGCTCGTCGTGAGGATGACGTTGCATGAACCTCAATGAATGAGATGGAGCAACGCTAGCCAGAACGATTCGATGATGCGTGCGGGGCTCTTGTTGTTCCTCGACAATCTTTCGAATTGCACCTGAAGGATTCGGGTGGGAGCTGACAGAATGGATTCGCGATATCAGTCGTTTGATGGTTTTGGTTTTACGGCCACATTTGAGTCGAAACATCGATTCAAAAACCAATTTGGCCGAGCATCAAGTATTTTCATGCGAGTCATATTTGGTTCGCATGACGCTCACGGAGTCTCACGTCGGTCCGCCAATTAAGGGGGGGGCGTCGCGCCCAGCGGAACTTTCCGGCGATGTGTTGTTAGGTGGTCTTGCACAGGATGTGCTACGAAAAAAAGGGATTTTTATGAAGACGAAACCTGTTATCGGTATCAATGGCGATTATCGGCCTGCCCGTAAGGACGCATTGGCGCTGAGTTGGTTCAATACCGGGTATTACGATTCAATCAACACTGCGGGTGGGTTGCCAATGCTGATTCCTCCGCACGCGAGTGATGATGATTTGAGGCAAACTCTTGATATGTGTGATGGCGTTGTGCTTGCTGGGTGTTCCATGGATTTGGATCCAATGCGGTTGGGGATGGAGCCACATCCTCACACACGACCGATGCCCGTCCGCCGTGAAGACTTTGATCGTCGCATGGCTAAGCTCGCCGTCGAAATGCGACTGCCGATTCTTGCCATTGGCTCCGGTATGCAGACCTTGAACGTTATCTGTGGCGGTACATTGATTCAGCACATTCCTGAAGCTGTACCCCGTGCTTTGCACCACCGTGATCCCGTTGAGCGACATAATCGGCACATTATTGAGATCGTCGAAGGGACTCGTTGCTGGGATATTTACGGGCCTGGTGAAATTCGTGTCAACAGCGAACATCACATGGCAGTAAACCGCCTTGCGAGCTGTTTCAAGGCCTCAGCTCATGCACCCGACGGCGTGATCGAATGCTACGAGTCCACTGATGCCGAATGGTTCTGTCTGGGGGTTCAGTGGCATCCTGAAGACGACACGGCTTCGGCTTTGGATATGCAGGTCTTCCAGGAGTTCATGTCTGCTGCACACGGCAGTGAGCCAACGATCCTTAAGATGCCTCAGCGCGTTGCAGCTTGATCAGTTGCACGAGACGTTCAATTTGGTTTGGTGTGTACACCCCGGTACAATTGCGTGCCGGGGTGTTTTTGCTTTTGGGACCAGTCTATAACGCTTACGAGGTGCAGCCTCGTGTTCGATGGTCAAATTGCGGATCAGAATGATAGTATAACCGAATCCATCGCAAAGTCAGTTTGGAATTCGGTCTGTATCCTTTTCAAATATCGGGGCTTACGCAATAGTGTGGGTCTTCCGAGGATCTTTTCGCATTACCAGGCTCGATGATTAATCACGTTACGTAAGAGAATGGCTGCTGGATGAATTCGTCTGTTGATTCTCAGGATAAATCTCCGAGTTATCCCGAGCCCGGTCATGACGATGCAACGGGATATACGACAGAAATAAATGTGATTCATCACGATGATCGTGCCTTGCCTCATGAAAGACTGGCAACGCGCAGCTTCTTAAGCCTTTTGTTCGTGCAGTTTTTGACAGTTCTTAATGACCACACGTTTCGCTGGCTGGTTGTGCCGATTGCCAAACCTCATCTGGGGCAGGCAGGTAGTTTATCTTTGGGACTGGCAGCGTTCACAATCCCTTTCATTTTGCTTGCTACTCCTGCTGGATACCTTGCCGATCGGTTTTCCAAAGCTTGGGTGATACGTGCCTGTAAGTCGGCGGAAATTGTCATTATGGGCTTAGGGTTCGTTGCACTCCTCTCAGGAAACATGACGTTTCTGATTTTGATTGTGGCGATGACAGGTGCTCTCGCCGCACTTTTCTCGCCTGCGAAGTCTGGTTGCGTTCCAGAGTTGGTTGACGAGCCATTGCTTTCAAAGGCAAATGGTTTGATGGGACTGGTGACAGTCGCACCGGCGGCATTGGGTTTTCTCGTCGGCAACATACTTGCGGCGTCTGCCCAACCGACGCCGAAGTCGCCGATCACATTGACAGCATTGGTTCCCTCGATGACGGTTGTCATGGGGATTGCCATATTGGGTTGGGTAATCAGCTTTGGACTTCGGTCTGTTGTGGCAGCTGACCCGGCCCGAACGATACCGTGGAATCCCTTTGTTGAGACATGGAGTTCGCTCAAGCGTTTGCACGCCGATACGCCGCTACTCAGGGCTGCGTTAGGAATTGCCTTTTTCTGGATTCTTGCCTCTCTGGCCCAGTTAAATGTGGATCAACTTGGTGCCAAAGACTTGAGGCTTTCGCAAGAGAAGATTGGCGTGCTCGGGATGATGCTTGTGCTGGGAGTCGGGATTGGCAGCGTCTTGGCAGGGCTTTGGTCTGGTGGACATGTCGAATTAGGCATCGTTCCGCTAGGAGCCATCGGCATGGCGTTCTGGTCTGTTATGCTTTGTCTGGCAGGCTGGCGAGGTCAAACGTCACCTGGATCTGCATTCGTGGCCATTTGTGTTTCGCTGTTTTTTCTCGGTTTAAATGCAGGTCTGTTTGATGTACCGCTTGAGTCTTATTTACAGCGACGAAGTGAGGCTCAGCATTTAGGGCAGGTTGTCGCTGCGACGAATTTTCTTGCGTTCTCCGGCATTCTCATCATGTCTGGTTTGTACTTTGTTATGATTGACATCTGGAAAATATCGCCGAGCGTTGTTTTTCTGTTAGCGGGCATAGGAACAATTCCCGTTGCCATTTACATCATTTTGCTGCTGCCGAATGCCACAGTGCGGTTCGTCTTCTGGTTGATGGTCAAGCTGTTCTACAAAGTTCGTCCGTATGGACTCGAGAATATTCCTCGAACGGGAGGAACGCTTCTGACTCCCAACCACATCAGTTTTGTTGACGGAGTCCTGTTGCTGATTACAGTTCCTCGCCCAATTCGATTTATCATTTATGCTGACTTCGTGCAAAACCCAAAGTTGAATTGGCTGGCAAAGATCTTTGATGTTATTCCGATTAAAGCCGACTCAGGCCCCAAAACCCTCATTCAATCGTTGCGCACCGCGACTGAAGCACTGCGAAATGGCGAGTTGGTCTGTATTTTCCCCGAAGGCGCTCTGACTCGTTCAGGCCAGACCCAGCCATTTCAAGGGGGAATGATCAGGATCTTAAAAGGAACAGATGTGCCAGTCATTCCAATCTATCTTCATGGACTGTGGGGGAGCATCTTCAGTCATCGAGGTGGAAAGGTTTTTTGGAAGTGGCCTCAAAAATGGCGGTATCCAGTTTCGATCATATTTGGTGAACCGATCGTTTCACCGCAATCGGCTGTTGAAGTTCGAGATCGTGTGCAACAACTTGGAGCAGACGCTGTGGAAATCGGCAAGACACTGGAACTCACTCCAGCCCGTATGTTTCTTCGGTCATGTAAGAAAACATTGCGTTCTACCAGATTGGCTGATTCGAGTGGTGTGGAACTCACTGGGGGCAAGCTATTAGCCTCAGTACTTGCAATGCGTCGAGTTTTATTGCGTGAAGTTCTTGGTGTTGACGAGCAATTTGTAGGGATTCTATTGCCTGCATCAGGGGCGTCCGCAATTGCCAACCTTGCGGTGACGCTGGCAGGGCGAAAGGTAGTGAACTTGAACTTCACAACTACTGAAGGTGACATGCGTCATTGCGTGAAGGAAGCAAAAGTCCGACATGTTCTCACAAGTAGAAAAATGCTCGAGAAGCAACCGCTCGATCTTGGCGTCGACTTTGTGTTTCTTGAAGACCTGAAAGAAATGATTACGAATTTCGACAGGCTTGTTGCGGGTTTTTCGGCTTATGTTGTCCCGGCTTATCTTTTGGAAAGGATGATTGGACTGACCCGGATTCGTCCAGACGATATTATTGCGGTGATGTTTACGTCGGGATCTACCGGCGAGCCAAAAGGCGTGATGCTGTCGCATCACAACGTCAGTTCCACGGTCGACGCTGCGGATCAGATGTTCAACATCGAGTCTACTGATTGCATGCTTGGGGTATTGCCGCTTTTTCACTGCTTCGGATATGTCGCCACGTTCTGGCTTCCGTTGTGTGTAACGGCAAAGGTCGTCTTCCACTCGAATCCGCTTGACGCGCGAAGGATCGGCGAACTTGTCCACAAATACGGCTCGACAATCATGATCGGCACGCCGACGTTCTTGCGTGGTTATCTCAAACGATGCGAGAAAGAGCAGTTTCGGACTTTAGATACCCTTGTTGTCGGTGCAGAGAAGTTGCCGCTCGACCTGGCAGAACAGTTTCGAGAGAAGTTTGGAATTCTGCCGTCTGAAGGGTATGGTACGACAGAAACTTCCGGGCCCGCCTGCGTTAATGTTGCAGACCATCGTAATGATCAAATCGACCAGAAGGGAACCAAACTGGGGTCCGTCGGACGCCCGATGCCAGGGGTTGTTGTTCGTGCGATCGATCCAGATACCAGGCAACCGTTATCGGTCGGAAAGGAGGGTTTGGTCTGCGTCAAGGGATCGAACATCATGCTGGGCTATCTGAACCAGCCCGAGAAGACGGCTTCGGTGATCCAGGATGGCTGGTACGAAACCGGAGATATGGGATTCGTGGACGACGAGGGCTTTGTTCACATTACAGGTCGACTCAGCCGTTTTTCCAAGGTTGGTGGAGAAATGGTTCCGCATTTGAGAATTGAAGAAAGCTTATTGCGGATTATCGAGGACCCCGCGAACACAGATACCGGTATTCCACTTGCCGTGACGTCCGTTCCTGATGCAAAGAAGGGAGAGCGACTGGTTGTTCTGCACAAACCTTTTGCAAAGTCCGTCAAACAAGTGATCGATGAACTTGCAGCCACGGGACTTCCCACTCTATGGCTCCCGTCTTCTGACGGTTTTGTCGAAGTTAGCGAAATCCCCATCCTTGGGACGGGAAAGCTGGATCTGAAGGGAGTCAAGCAGCTAGCGCTGGATGCAACTGAGAAACAGCTTGACGCCAAGACGTGACGTACAGTCGTCAGAACGTCATTTCTTTCCATTTCAAAATAATCCGCTGGAAAATACCGGATTGGCAAAAATATGCCGACTCTGTTGAACCAGTCAAACCATTCTGTATTCAGGATCTGTCGTAGTGAAAGTGAACAAGCCCACTGAATTGACGCCTGCTCGTCTCTTTCTGCGATCATGCAAGAAATCATTGAGTGAGATTCGAATTGCGGATTCAAGTGGCGTCCAGATGACAGGAGGCAAACTCTTGTCATCGGTGATGGCGATTCGTCGAGTGCTGCTTCGTGACGTCCTTGGCGTAAATGAGCAGTTTGTCGGAATTCTATTACCCGCGACGGCAGCATCTGCGATCACTAACCTTGCCGTTACTATGGCTGGACGTACCGCAGTCAACTTGAACTTCACGACGACTGAGGCGGACATGCGCCATTGTGTCAAAGATGCTGGCGTACGACACGTACTCACAAGCAAGAAAATGTTGGAGAAGAAGCATTTCGATCTTGGAGTGGAATATGTCTTCCTCGAAGATCTCAAAGAGAAGGTCACAAACTTTGACAAAATTATCGCCGGTGTCGCCGCGTATGTAGTTCCCTCCGTCTTGTTGGAAAGGATCATCGGTCTGACTCGGGTTGCCCCGTCAGACATCATCGCCGTCATCTTTACGTCTGGCTCCACGGGAGAGCCCAAGGGTGTGATGCTTTCGCAACACAACGTGAGTGCAACGGTTGAAGCCGCAGACCAGGTCTTTAATATCAAACGCAGCGATTGCGTTTTGGGGATCTTGCCTTTATTTCACTGTTTTGGGTATGTCGCAGCGTTCTGGTTGCCCCTTTGTGTCAATGCGAAGGTTGTTTTTCATTTTAATCCTCTCGACGCCCGGCAGATTGGTGAATTGGCTGATCAGCATCGAGCAACAATCTTGTTCGGCACGCCGACATTTCTGAGAGGTTATCTTAAGCGGTGCGATAAAGAGCAGTTCCGTACGCTTGACCTCGTTGTGGTTGGTGCTGAAAAAATGCCACTTGATCTGGCGCAACAGTTTTTTGAAAAATTTGGTGTTCAACCGTCTGAAGGCTATGGAACGACCGAGACGTCCGGTCCTGCGTGTGTTAACGTCGCTGACCATCGCAGCGGAAATCTCCCTCAGAAGGGGACCAAACTCGGTTCCGTCGGTCGCCCAATGCCAGGTGTAATGGCTCGTGCGATTGATCCGAATACAAAGCTTCCCCTTCCATCAGGCGGTGTCGGTATCGTCTGCATTAAGGGAATTAACATTATGCTGGGTTATTTGAATCAGCCTGAGAAGACGGCATCGGTGATTCAGGATGGCTGGTACGAGACCGGAGATATGGGATTCGTGGACGACGAGGGCTTTGTTCACATTACTGGCCGACTCAGCCGATTTTCGAAGATTGGCGGAGAAATGGTACCGCATCTGAGGATCGAAGAAAGCCTATTAAGAATTGTCGAAGACCCGACAAACACCGATGCCGGTATTCCACTTGCCGTGACATCGGTTCCTGACCCTAAGAAGGGAGAGCGGCTCATTGTTTTACACAAGCCGCTGGTGAAATCAGTCAAGCAAGTAATCAATGAACTGGCCGAAACGGGACTTCCAACGCTTTGGATTCCGTCGCATGATGGCTTCGTCGAAGTCGAAGAAATACCAATCCTTGGTACAGGCAAGCTTGACCTGAAAGGGATAAAAAAGGCAGCATTAGACTTTGCGGGGATGAGTCATTCGGGATAGACGTGAACTTAAACGGTTGTGCGAAATGTTGATCCTGGTATCTCGGCGGTCCGTTGATGTTTAACTGGTTCAAACGCGCGTTTTCAATGGAAGTGTCGAACTCGCCACTCCCCTCCCCGGCGCAAGCCGTTGCGATCGACGCGGTTTGTCGAGAGATTGTTCGGCGACAGATGACATTGCCGGCTCAAATGCTTTTTCAGTCATCAGCCCCACTTCATTTTTTAGGCGGACAGACATTACGATTCTTTGAACCTGTGCTTGCTGCGGTTCTTGACCCTGCTGGAATCCGCGATTTCGCGTCATTTCTGGAACAGCGAGGAGCCCTAGAGTACATTTGCCGGCGATTAGAGGATTTACATGTAAATATTGAGACCAAAGCTTAAATCAAAAAAGTACCACATCACATATTTTGAGATGGTCCGTTAAGATTTTAATTTGAACTAATTGCCTTCAACGATCGGCCTCGCAATGCCACTTGATCAATTCGGTACTTCAGATTTGCTTGTGCGTTCCCCCGATCCAGAGTCATTGCAAGTCATCCTGGCGACAGATTGCGGTAGTACTACGACAAAAGCCATATTGATCGAAAAAATTGATGGCGTTTATCGGCAAACTTACCGTGGTGAAGCTCCGACAACCGTCGAAGAGCCTACCGCCGATGTGACAATTGGCGTTGTTAATGCTGCCACCGAGGTTGGAGAGTTGGCTGGTCGTCGTTTGATAGATGAGCATGGTCAAATCATTAGACCCGCACGAGACAATGAAGGCTGCGACATTTATATTTCGACTTCAAGCGCGGGTGGCGGATTACAGATGCTTGTTGCTGGAGTGGTTCGTGAGATGACTGCAGCCAGTGCCGAAAGAGCGGCGCTTGGTGCTGGTGCAATCGTCATGGAGACTTTGGCGTCGAACGATAAGCGAAAACCCTTCGAACAGATTCAACGAATTCGAGAATTACGGCCGGACATGATCCTTCTCGCTGGGGGAACTGATGGAGGAACAACGTCTCATGTTGTTCAATTGGCGGAATTAATTGCTCCAGCAAAGCCTCAGCCACGGTTTGGCGGGCAATACAAAATGCCCCTGATTTTTGCCGGAAATCAAGAGGCTGCGTCGCTTGTCGCTGAGGTACTCAGCGAATCCGTTGAATTATCAATTGTCCCCAATGTTCGTCCAGTCCTTGAACGCGAGGAACTCGGACCGGCTCGCGATTGTGTTCATGATTTGTTTCTCGAGCACGTGATGGCTCATGCACCAGGTTACGATAAACTTATCGCTTGGGCAGACGCTCCGATTATGCCGACTCCCGGAGCGGTGGGTGATATTTTGAAAACAATTGCGGAGGTTCAAGGCATCAATGCTGTTGGCGTCGATATTGGCGGGGCAACAACAGATGTATTTTCAGTCTTTGGTGGTGTTTTCAATCGAACGGTCAGCGCGAATCTGGGTATGAGCTACTCCATTTCTAATGTCCTGGCAGAAGCCACTTTGCCAAAGATTTTGCGGTGGGTGCCTTATGATTGTGATGAGCGGGAATTGCGGAACCGCGTAAAGAACAAGATGATTCGTCCGACGACAATCCCACAAACACTGGATGCGCTGATGTTCGAGCAAGCCGTGGCGCGTGAAGCGTTGCGGCTTTCGTATTTGCAGCATCAAAAGTTTGCAACGACTTTGGTCGGCGTGCAGCAGCAACGATCGATCGGTGACGCGTTTGGTCAACAGAGCGGACCCAGATCGATCGTCGACAACATGGCTGTCGACTTGCTGGTTGGTTCAGGGGGAGTTCTCTCGCATGCGCCCCGTATGGAGCAAACGGCCATGATGCTGATCGACGCATTTGAACCTGAAGGGATCACTCGACTGGCCAAGGACAGCATCTTCATGATGCCGCATCTTGGAGTCCTCGCATCCGTGCACCCTCGGGCTGCCATGGAAGTCTTCGAGCGTGACTGTCTTGTTTATCTTGGGACGTGTATCGCTCCAAACGGACAACCAAAACCAGGTCAGCCTGTTTGCCACTATACGTTTGAAGGCGAATTACAAGAGTCTGGTGAATTACGAGGAGGCGAAATTATCAGACTACGACTGGATGTGGGCCAAATCGCTCAAGTTGTTTTGCAGCCAGCCCGTGGTTTTGATGTCGGATCGGGTCCAGGGAAGATGCGTTCGGCAATGGTTCATGGTGGAACCGTCGGTATCATACTTGATGGTCGTGGCAGGTCACTTGAATTACCAGTCGACCGCACGAAGTGTCGCGAATTGGTGGTCAAATGGAACAGGGTAATCGATATGTACCCGGAAAGTCATTGAATTCACCCCTCGTACCTTTCGTGCATCGGTTTGCGCTGCGTGGGCTGACGGCAGATTCATTACTAGCCCTGAGTTGCAATTCAACCGCCTCGTTCCGTCGCGAACTTTCAGCCATGTGCCTATAATCCGCGCGATTCTTCGAACAGTGAACATTCGAAAAGGAGTATTGTGAGTGGCCGACGACCAGCAGTTAATTGCAGGCTTGGAACAAAATATCGCAACGGCCATTCTTGGCAAACCGGAACCAATTCATCTTTCACTGGTGGCCCTCCTTGCGGGAGGACACCTGTTGGTTGAGGATGCGCCAGGGGTCGGAAAGACCTCACTCGCGAAAGCGTTAGCTCGAAGCCTTTCATGTGAGTTTAAACGGTTACAGTTCACGCCAGACATGCTGCCGAGCGACATTCTCGGGTCAAACGTCTTTTTGCCGAATCGAGGTGAGTTCGAATTTCGTCCAGGCCCGATTTTTACTAATGTTCTGCTGGCAGATGAAATTAACCGGACTACGCCACGAACTCAAAGTGCTCTTCTAGAAGCAATGAGCGAAGGGCAGGTCTCTGCTGAAGGCAAAACCTACCCACTTCCGTCACCATTTTTCGTTTTGGCGACCCAGAATCCGTTTGAGTTTGAGGGGACCTATCCACTTCCTGAAAATCAACTTGACCGATTTATGGTCTGTATCGAGATTGGCTATCCATCTCGTGATGTCGAAAGGAATGTGCTGATCAGCCATCGGGATGGGGAGCCTGGCGATAAGCTGCAGTCCGTGGTGAATACTGAGCAACTGCGTCGGCTTCAATCCGCGGTTCGAGCGGTCAAAGTCGAAGATTCGCTGAACGACTACATTCTGGAAATTGTGGAGTCCACCAGAACGCACGAACAACTTCATCTGGGTGTCAGTACGCGTGGGGCGATTACGCTTTATCGAGCGGTCCAAGGATTAGCGTTGATCGAAGGTCGAAACTATGCCGTGACGGACGACGTTAAACGACTGGTTCTTCCCGTCTTAGCACACCGAATTGTTGTGAAGGGTGTTTTGCACGAAGGACGCCGAGACCGAGCAAAAGCCGTTCTCAGGCAGATCATGAATAAGACGCCTGTGCCGTCCTGATGACTCACCGTTTCGTTTGAAGTGCACCTACGCTTTGCATGCAAAGCATCAGCATTAGAGCTCCTGCGAACGGTTGCTGCATTTTCGTAAATAAATAATACGCAGCCGCACCTGACACGATGGCGCCAACTTTTAAAGCCAGTCCTGAGGGGTCACGAAAACGCATCGCCTCACAGAATGATTCCAGAATGTAGCCACCATCTAATGGAAGAACCGGTAGCAGGTTAAAAAGTCCCCAATAAAGATTCATGAAGCTCAGGAAACCCACGGCACTCAAAAGATAGAAGCGGTAATCGTTCCCTGATTCATCATTGTCCATGGCATGCAAATTGTGGTTCAGGCCCATCAAGTGTTTGACTAGAAAGACCAGTCCCCAAAGCATGAAACCCGCACAGGGGCCCATCAGCGAGACAAGGATCGATCGCCATGGCGTGTCGCCGCGATTCCGTCGCGAAATCGCCAGTCCGCCACCGAAATACATCACAATTTCCGTGGGCCAGCCAAATGACTCGGCCGTCAGGGCATGGCCGAGTTCATGAATCAGGATCGAGATAAACGCACACACGACCCAGATGAAAACCAATTGGCTCGTAGCAAGATTGGACCCAAATAAAATACTGCCCAGCCAGAACGAAGGATGTACTCGAATTGGAATTCCGAATGCAACGAGCCGTACATCAAAAGGCGTTGGGTCGATTCCAATCATGCGGTCAGTTCACTTCTGTAAGAAAATCCGGTAACAAGGTTGGATTCTAACCGTGTCGCCACTTGAGGCAAATGCCTGAGTTGACACATTAAGGAAAATCGCCTGGCTTAATTCTGTAACACGTCCTGTAAACCAAAGGAAGAACCGATGACGAAGTGCGCCCGTCTGATTCTGGTCTCAGTATTGAAGCCGGTTATGCTGGTCTGGCTTTGCCTTGTGTCGACATCGTCCTCCGCGGACGAGCCGATCGTTCCGGCGGACGCAAAGGTTGAAAAACTGTTCGAATCGAAAGTTCTGACGGAGGGCGTTTGCGTTGCGTTGGACGGGACCGTCTATTTCAGCGAGATTACATTTTCTCATGTTGCACGCGACGCTCAGGGAGTTATAGAAGCTGGACACATCTGGAAGTTCGATCCTGCCACGAACAAGACATCGATCTTTCGTTCACCCAGCGGGATGTCAAACGGGATCAAGTTTGATGCTTCTGGAAACATGATCGTTGCGGAGGGAGCAGATTATGGCGGCCGCCGAGTGACGCGAACTGATATGAAGACCGGCAAGAGTTATATCATCGCAGGGCTTTTTGAAGGGCGGCCACTCAATTCTCCTAACGACGTTACGATCGACGAAAAAGGGCGTATCTATTTCAGTGATCCACGGTATCTGGGGCACGAACCGATCGATCAATCGATCCAGGCCGTTTACCGAATTGATACCGACGGTACCCTTCATCGGATTATTACGAACGCTGGAAAGCCGAATGGCGTTGCGATTTCTCCTGACCAGAAGACTTTATACGTGGTCAGCAATGACAATGGATCGACGGCTATCGAGCGGCTTGAAAAAGGGACGGGAACTCAAGCAGATAAAGTCATCACACCGTTGCACAAAGGGTCTATGGCGTTGATGGCCTACGACCTTTCTGCAGAAGGAAGGACGACTTTTCGAAAGACGCTTGTCGATTATGCTCCATACGATGGTCCAGATGGGCTTGTTGTTGATAAAGATGGGAACCTTTACGTAGCAGTGAGGGCCGAAAACCGTCCGGGTATCTATGTCTACAGCCCGGAAGGAAAAGAGCTGGCGTACATCAAGACGGAAGTTCCTACCAATGTCGGGTTCGGTCGTGCGGCCGAATCCAAGACTCTCTATATCACGGCTGGATCGAGTCTTTACCGGATTCGACTTAATCGCGAAGGATATCACCTTCCACGGCGTTAATTTGAGCATTCATCCCGGTCGTCCGGTACACTTCCTCTGTCGTCAACGTTGTCGTTACGAATTGGGTGCTGAGACCTGTGAGAAGCCGTGCCTTGGATTCGTCAGAAAATACCGACCACCAACCCGCGTTGTTGAGAATTTTGAAACACGATCTGTGTTGGAGTACGAGTCGTTTTCGAGTTGCGTCTTAGGAGGCTTGTCGTGTGACAGCGGATCGACGATAACTTTCCTGAGCGAGGAAAAACTTCCTCACTGACAAGGGACGGAGGCTTCATCAGTGTTTGAGAAGGATCGCAGATGGGTGTCGCTAGTGACGCGTTTCGGATCGAGATGTCGGGGGGTACCATCGTCATTGCGCCGGTCGGTGACGTCAATACGTTTTCCGCAGAGCTTCTTGCGGAAGCCGCAGATATGATGAGTGAATTGATCGAAGGACATGAGTCACCCATGCTGGTTATTGATCTGAGCGGGGTGCCAAGTTGTGGTTCCGTGTTCATGTCGTTCCTCTTACGTTGTCACAAGGCTGTCAAGAGCCGTAGCGGTGAAATGGTGTTGAGCGGCGCCAGCCAAATGTTGCGAGAGCTGCTAGCGCTCACGCGGCTTGATACTGTCTGGGCTCTCTACCAAACCCGTGAGGAAGCTCTTGACGCTGTTGATGGTTAATATTTATGAGTTCAGATTCGACGTCGCCGATTGGCCCGGATTCCGCGAATCAGTCGGTGTCCGCTAACTACGAACAAGACGCACGAGCGGTCTTAATCGCGGAAATCAAAGAAACTGCCGACAAGCTTAATCGTGATCAGGCATCACGGGGCGATCTCAAGATCCTCAGTCGAGCCCTGAAAGAGCTCCGATACGCCTTCAAGGTCTTCACTCCGTTTCGGCAGATCAAAAAGGTGACAGTCTTTGGATCGGCTCGCACCCCACCTGATCATCCTGATTTTAAAGCATCTCTCGAATTCGGAAGGAAAATGGCCGAGCGAGGTTGGATGGTGGTTACTGGAGCGGGTGGTGGCATTATGGAAGGCGCTCATCTCGGCGCTGGGGCTGCCATGTCGATGGGTGTCAATATCATGCTCCCCTTCGAGCAAGAAGCGAACCCTGTGATCAATAATGACTCCAAGCTCGTAACCTTTCGTTACTTCTTTACGCGAAAACTGATGTTTGTCAAAGAAGTGCATGCCGTGGTTCTGTTCCCCGGCGGTTTTGGAACACAGGACGAACTGTTCGAAGTACTGACGCTCGTTCAAACCGGTAAGCGAGACCTGATGCCAATCGTCTGCGTCGATCATCCCGGCGGAACGTACTGGTCGAACTGGGTCGAATTCATTCAAAAAGAATTGCTCGGTCGAAAACTGATCAGTCCTCATGATTTGTCGTTGGTTCGGATGACGGACAATGTCGATGTTGCGGTCAACGAAGTCATGGATTTCTACAGTAATTATGACAGCATGCGCTATATCAAAGATATGCTGGTGCTGAGGCTTCGTCGACCTGTAAGTGATGAGTTGCTTGCGAACCTGAATACCAGATTCTCGGATATCCTTGCGAGCGGTAGTATCGAACGGACGGAAACTCACGCCTTTGAATTAGAGGATGAAGAGACTCGTGATCTGCCGCGTATCGCCTTAAATTTCAACCGCCGTGATGCCGCCCGCTTACGCGAAATGGTCGACTTCATTAATGCCGTAGGGTGAATCGCACGAACATTGCGCCAGACACTTCCGATCATCACGGAAAGGAAACCGTGATATCACGAGTGACCGGAATGCTTGACGCGTTTGTCGGTGGATTATAATCCGTGGCGATGACCGTTAGCGTGCGAGTTGTTGTGCTGACCGAGGAACCTGACGAACTGAATGTCACGGCTCTTAATGCTTGGCGGTAGTTTCCAACGTAGTTGTAACCGGAAAGCGTCAATGTTCCCGAGGCTGCGTCAAACGTACCGTAGATGCCAAATTGATTCGTGATCGACAGGAGATCGTGGCCACCAGCGTCGTTCTGGTATCCGGAAGTGATTTGGATCGTGAGCTGTGTCAGAGAATAACTGTCAGGGTCGGTGACGAGTGCATTACTGAATGGCGCAATTCCCGGGCCGGGTGCGATGTACGTTAATGGTGTGGAGTCATTTACTGAAACGACCGGGGGATGATTGATTGCGGTTACCGTCAAATTCAGCGATCCAGAGCCAAGATCCGAATTTACGTCCGTCAGCGTGAACTTGGCAATCCGTGTTGCAGTCGTGTTGGGATTTTGGCTGACATCCCAATAGACGACCGACTGCAGTAGTGTCTGGTAGTGAGCGGCCGTGTCGTTGCCTGTGATCGTCAAAACCGCGGTATGAGCAACAAGGTCCTCGGTAAAGGTGTGCTGCAGCGCATAAATGTTGTGGAAATCGACCCGATCTTCTCCCTGCCAGTTGGTGAAAGAGACCGTAGCACTGGTGAGGTTGAGGCTGTTGACTCCAACGTTTGGAGCGATCGCTAGCGGTGCCGACTGCTCGATATAATTCAGCGCAGACGTGATGCCTGAAAGAACTGGTGAGGTGTTCGTTGCACGAACCGTGACATCGCGAGAGACACTATTGCTCGACTGAAAGCTGTCGCTCACTTGAAAGCCGATGGTGCGAGTGGCTGCCGTATCGGGCGAAGTGCTGGTGTTCTGATAGGTCACACTTCGCAGTGCGGTGCGGTAGTTAGTGACCGAGTCTGATCCTGACAAGGTTAATGTCCCGTTGGTCGGATTCCATGATCCGGTGATCGTTGGTGTATTTACGAAACCGAGTATATCTTCGCCAATTCGGTAATTACTTGAGATTGAGATTGTGGCGCTGATTGCGTTGGCACTGTCAGGATCTGCGACCAGCAATGTCGACGTAATGGGGACTGGTGATTGACCGACCACATTTAATGGAGCGGTTTCAATCTGAGACAATACCGGTGGGGCAGCGACGTTTACTGTAATGTCCCGTGTGACTGGAATGCTTGACGCATTTGTTGGCGGATTATAATCGGTTGCAATGACCGTTAGAGTACGAGTTGTCGTACTGACTGACGAACCTGACGAACTGAATATCACGGCCCGCAATGCTTGGCGATAGTTTGAAACGTAACTCTCACTGGAGAGCGTCAATGTTCCCGAGGCTGCGTCAAACGTACCGTAGATGCCCAATTGATTCGTGAACGACAGCAGATCATGACCGCCACCGTCGTTCTGGTATCCCGAAGTGATCTGGACGGTGAGACTGGACAGGTAAGTGCTGTCAGGGTCGGTGACCAGTACATTACTGAATGGCGCAATTCCCGGGCCTGGGGCGACGTACGACAATGGTGTGGAGTCGTTTACGGAAACGACCGGGGGATTGTTGAACGAACTGACTGTCAAATTCAGCGATCCAGAGCCACGATCCGAGTTCACATCGGTAAGGGTAAACTTGGCGATCCGTGTTGCAGACGTATTAGGATTTTGGCTGACATCCCAATAGACGACTGACTGCAATAGCGTCTGGTAGTGAGCGGCGGTATCGCTGCCGGTGATCGTCAAGACCGCCGTATGAGAAACCAGATCCACGTTGAGTGTGTGCTGCAACGCGTAAATATTGTGAAACTCGACTCGATCTTCTCCTTGCCAGTTTGTGAAGGCGACCGTTGCACTGGTGAGGTTGAGGCTGTTGACACCGATGTTTGGAGCGATCGCCAACGGTGCCGACTGCTCGACATAACTGAGCGGCGAGGTGATTCCCGAAAGAATCGGTGAGGTATTTGATGCACGAACGGTGACATCGCGAGAGACACTATTACTCGGTTGAAGGCCGTCACTCACCTGAAAACCGATGGTGCGAGTGGCCGCTGTATCGGGGGACGTACTGGTGTTCTGATAGGTCACGCTTCGCAGTGCGGTACGGTAATTCGAGAATGAGTCGGTTCCTGACAAAGTCAAAGTTCCGGCGACGGGATCCCATGATCCGGTAATCGTTGATGTATTCACGAATCCGAGAAAATCCTCACCACTCCGGTAATTATTTGAGATTGAGATTGTGGCGCTGACTGCATTAGCACTGTCAGGGTCTGCCACCAGCAATGTTGACGTGATAGGAACCGGTGCTTGCCCAACCACATTTAGTTGAGTGGCTTCGATCTGAGACAACAGCGGTGGTGCGTCCAAGGTTACAGTGATATCACGTGTTACGGGGATGCTTAACGCAGGTGTCGGCGGATGATCATCGGTAGCGATGACTGTCAGCGTGCGAGTTGCGGTACTGATCGACGAACCTGACGAACTGAATATCACCGATTTCAAGGCTTCACGGTAGTTTCCGACGTAGCTGAACCCGGAAAGGGTTAATGTTCCCGTAGTTGAGTCAAAGGCACTGAAAAGGCCAAGTTGATTCGAAAGCGACAGCAGATCATGGCCACCAGCGTCGTTCTGGTATCCTGTCGTGATTTGGATGGTGAGCTTGGTCAGGTTATAGCTGTCAGGATCGCTGATCAGTGAATTGCTGAATACGGCAATTCCTGGGCCGGGTGCAACATACGCTAATGCCGAGGCATCGTTCACTGAGACAACCGGTGGAAGGTTAGTCGCATTGGACGTTGAGACCACAATACTCTGGGCTCCAGTGCCACTCTGCGAAAAGGTGTCGACCACCGAGAACGTCGCAATTCTCGTCGCGGCAGTGTTTGGATTGTCGCTGACATCCCAATACACCACCGACTGCAATAGCGTCTGGTAGTGCGCCGCCGTGTCGTTGCCTGTGATCGTCAAGACAGCAGTATGAGCAACCATGTCCTCTGTGAACGTGTGCTGAAGTGCATATGTATTATAAAACTGGACCCGATCTTCACCCTGCCAGTTCGTAAACGAGACCGTCGCGCTCGCGAGTGTTGAGCCTGTCACGGTAAGATTGGGGGCAATCGTTTGTGGTGCCGCGTGCCGATCATATGTGATTGTCTGATTGACGCCTGAGATTACTGGAGCGGCACTGGTCTGGTTTGCCGATATGACTTGAGGCGCGAAGTCGCTTCCTTGATTGGGCTGCGGGAATGAATCGACTGGCGTCAGTGACCCGATTGCAACCGGTCCCGCTGACAAAAGTCGCCGCGATTCAAAACGCTCAATAATTAACGAAGCCCCGGACAATCCCCTTCGGCGCCCGCGAGCTGCGGAATGTAATGGCAGCCCAGTCAGTCGTTGATAAAGACTCGTCAGCCATGATTTTAAATGCATCGTTGTCACCGATCTGGTCAATTGAATTCAAAAGACGTGGGCATCTCCAGAGGATTCCATTCAACCTAAACAACAACCGGACCGTGTGCAATACGGGATATCAATAACAGGGCGAAATCGTTGAATAAGGTTGCCCGCATTCATCGGCACGATCGCGGTGTCAGTCTCATTCGATATTAGCGAAGCAGTTTGATAATCAGTGCGATCGTTAAACCGCCATACACGAGCGAACATGCCACCAGGCCGATTCGTCGCCAGAGGGCGGGACGTAGTTCCTTTGGTAGAAACTGCGTATTGACTCGCAGAATCTGCAATGACGCAATTGCCATGATGGGGCAGGCAATGACCCCTAGCACTTCGAAAAGTTGAATCACAGTACCAAACCGAACTGCGAACACGGCCCAGGTTGTCAGGATCATCAAAAGGGTCGCATAGAGTCGGCTTTCAGGCCATTTGCGGATACGGGGAAACGCGACCCAGCTAATGTCCGAAACCATTCTGACGAGAACGTCCGTGTTGCCCAGATGCGTTGAGAACAAGATCCAGAAGCCATTCAGAAGTGCCAGATGCCAGAATCCCGACCAGAGGCGTTCGGCCATGAACTGTGCCTGATACGTTCCCGCTGCCATCCCTTTCAGTTCGACATCAGCCGGGATCAATGCCGCTGCAAGATTGACGTTCAAAAACATGCCAAGAATACAGCCAAAAGCCCATAATGCCACTTGATCAAGAACTGTGTATCGCCACCAGACGTGCCAGCGACGCATGTTGTCAGGAGTAATGGGGAACGTTGTTCCGATCGGTTTAACGGGAGAATGGTCGCCTGTCAGGGCATTGCCAATGGCACCCGACAGAGCACCCATGCCAAATCCTTTGTCACGAAACCAATTTGAGATTGCCAGGTTTCCAAGACCACCTGAGCCTGCTGTCGCGGCGAAGGTTGCTAGCAGCACCAGCTCGAGATGGCCATGTGTTGGCTGGAGGCCGATGAACCCCTCGATCGTTTTTCGCCAGTCGTTAAGCGGGACAAACAGGATATTAACGGTAATCAGAAAGCCAAAGATGAACACAATCATCGCCCAGGACAACCGTTCGAGAACTCGTTCGATCGACTTGCCTGACAGAAGCAAAGCAACAGTGAACAGGATGATCCCGGTGGCGATCCAGTGCTGGATCGCTACGTCCTCGTCTCCCTTTGGCAGACGCCCGAAGAATTCAGCAAATAACACTGCACCACACGCGGCAGCCAATGCTGGTGTTGCCAATTGAGCAACGCCAATCAAGATATAGAACCAGGCCCAGAACAGCTTGCCCGGCTTCAGTCGCATAAAGCCGGTAACGATCGGTTCGCCGGTGTATAATGTGTATCTAATCGCTTCCAGATTAAAAATCGTCTGCAGCACGACGGCGACCGTCGCAATCCAAAGGATGCCCCGGCCAAACTCTTTCGTCGCGAGTGGTCCCGCAATCCACTCCCCTCCCCCGATGGCGGCGGCAAGTAATATCGCGCCTGGACCAATCGTTTTGAAGAGGTTGATCAACCCGAACGGCAGTGGCTCAGGCAAATCGGCTCGATCCCACGCGGGAAGGCATCCTGGATTCTGTTGCTGATTAACGGCGCTGGGCGAGGTATCGGCATTCACGGGTGAGAACGCTCCAGAAGGGTTTCTGTTCGCAGATAAGAATCGATTGCGACAGAATGTACCGTCCGGAAGTTTGCAATCCCAGCGACAATTGCTCTTCGTGTACCACTGGCGTGCGTTGTTGTTCGCCAGTGATTTATGCCTTCTCAAGCCATTCAAGCCAATGGCGGCTCAAACCACCGTCGGTGGCAAGCGGTCAAAATCTTTCACAAAGGTACCTATTGGGCACATCCCTGGAATGGAACGGCGACCGCCATTTCGATTTCCTCGGATCGTTCCGGAACAACAACGGCTCTCGTTGGTTTTGCCGTAGTCTGTTGGATCGGCATTGCAAGGTTCCGTCGTGTTGACGGTCGGACGAACCGGCGCCAAACGGTTTGAGCCAGCTTTTGCAGGTCTAGTTTGAGTGCCCCCGAAAGTCGTACCGTCGACCACATCGATGCGGCAGAGGCATTCGGATAATGACAGATAAAGCGACGGACAAAGCGAGGTCTAAAACGGCTCTTAAAATGATACTCGCCGGGCATATCAAAAAAGGCCGAAGCATAGTTGAAGCCAAACTGCAGACATCGGCGAATGATCCAGCTGTCCTTCGGTAACTGTTCGTACCGGACCGCTGGACACAAGCAAAGGGAAATGGAAAGTATTCCTTCACTCTTTAAGTGTTCGACTGCCTGATGGATCATGAATGGCACGATCCCTCGAGGAGCGTCCAGTCGATGGCGGTACGTGTCGATCGCATATTGCTGGCCGCCATCGAATGGCAGACAGATCAAAAAACCCTCAATTCGTCCTGCGCCACTTTCGGACCGAGCGATAAACAGTCGACGCCGATCCCAGCTTGGTGGTTCAACGCTCCCATTGAAGAACTTAACATCTCCCTGTTGTGGCTTCGTCGAAAGGCACTCGGTCGTGACGGAGCGGATCTCGCTCATCAGTTCCGACCACTCTTCTTCAGAGTAGTGGTCTCGACAGCATTCGGTCACGACAGAATTTTGTCGTCGACAGTAGTTGGCCTGCCGTCTGACCCATTCAAAATCGTGCCCTGACCAGGTGGTCTTGGGAAGATCGATTAACGGTTCTTCGCCCCACTTGGTGACTTGAAACCCATGTCGACGAAATATCGGGAGATCTGCCTCGCTAATATTGTAGAACGTAGCAACGAAACGGTTCTGTTGAACGAATTCAGCAAACTCGCGCAACAGAACCGAACGACGCTCGATCGGGCCGAGCAGGCCCCCCTGTACATGTACAAACCGGCCAACTTTGGCGTACGCTACGACACTGCTCCGGTCACTCGACCAGAACTGTTTGAGGTTCCCTTCTGTCGAAAGGTAGCTGTCGTACGCTTGTCCGTGCTGAAACGCCATTTCTTCTAGGCGTTTCAGCAAACTCACCGGTTCTGCCACGGCAGGGGAAGTTTCGGTTAAGATTTTTGAGCATCCTTACTCGAACGGCAAACGAGGGAACGCGGATGCCGGCTTCCTGCCTGGCATCATATTCGCGCGGCCTCCCAATTGAGTTTCTTCGACAAAAGCCGTTAACTCAATCATCAAAGATCTTCGGTTTTGGGCACAATGTAGGGAGCCCGGTACTCGCGCGTCAGCATTTTATTCGCATCTTCCGCGCGAGCGCCCTTAAACTCTTCCTTATCGGTCAAAGTTAACTTTGGACCAGCCGTGATCTTGGTGGTTTCCAGGTCGACCTGGTTTTCGCGCAGGTGCTGCTGGAATCGATCCAGAGTTTCCAGTTTTTCGGCGTCACCGGCAAATGTTGCCGCAAGCTCTTTCACCGAAATCGGGGTGCCGAGTCGGTACGAAATGTTGCCGACGTGGCACAATGCGCTCGAAAGGTGTCCTTCCAGGATGTCCGCGTTAAGATCTTCCTGTTTACGACTTCGAACTGCTTTTACGAAGTTGGCGTAGTGATGCTTGTCGCCACCCCCTTCAAATTTGACGCCAGTTGGTTTCCCCGCCAGATCCAGCACAACGCCTCCGCTGTAGCTCGGAACAACCATAATCCCCTTCGAACCGTAGAAGATGACGCCAACACCTGCGTCGACCGTTTTCTTTGTTCCATCTTCTTCGTATTCGTATCCGTACTTACCAGTTTTGAGTCCACGGACTTCGAACACCAATTGCTTTCCGTCGGGAAAGCCATGAATGGAAACTTGCGTGTTCGCCGTTTCTCCCGCGTCTTCGTAGCCGAAACGTCCGCCATAGCTCTGGACCGAGTCACCAATGGTCGTCTCGCCGAGACCCCATCGAGCGATATCCATTTGATGGATTCCCTGGTTACCCAGGTCACCGTTGCCATAGTCCCACATCCAGTGCCAATCGTAGTGCAATGACTTGCGGCTGAGTGGTTTGATCTCGGCGGGGCCTGACCAGATGTCGTAATTCACACTCGCGGGGACATCGTAATTCCCCTTTGGTCCGATCGAGCCGCGTGGTTTGTAACATAGCCCCCTGGCCAGTTTGATTTCGCCAATTCCACCACCATGGATAAAAGCAATTGCTTCCCGCATTCCAGGGTTGGAACGACTTTGAGTCCCCGTCTGGACAATGCGTTTGTATTTGCGAGCCGCTTCTACGACGCGGCGCCCTTCGCTCACGTTATGGCTGACTGGCTTTTCGACGTAAACGTCTTTGCCCGCCTGGATCGCCCAGATGGCTGCCAGCGAATGCCAGTGATTTGGGGTCGCGACACTGACGATATCAATACTCTTGTCTTCAAAACACTTTCGCATGTCGGAGTAAAGCGTTGGTCGCTTGCCGGTCTTCTTTTCGATTTCGTCAGCTCGGTTGTTGATCATCGTTTCATCGACGTCAACGAGTGCGGCGATCTCACAATCTTCCCGTTCACCAAATCCGGCAATGTGTGATCCACCGCGTCCTTTTACGCCCACTACGGCCACACGCAGCTTTTCCCCTTTTGTCGTAGTACCTTCATCAGCAGCAAATGCTCTTGTTGAACTCGACAAGCTAAGAGCCGCCGTCGCGAACATCGATTTTTCAAGAAACTCACGGCGCGAGAAATTCGTCATGACTGCGATCCTCATGGTGACTGCGATGATAGTGGTCGAACTCAAGTTGATAAACAGGCACACAGTGTAAACGTCACCCAAGGCGACTCGCAACCGGACCATGTTACGGATTCACAAATCCAGCAATTCAACGAGCTCGGGTGGTGTGTGGTTCGCCGCAGGAAAATTTGTCCTCGGCGAACGGGTCTTTCGCCTTGGCTTTTCCCTTCATCATCGATTGGCAACCGACGAGCCAGGTCAAGGCGACGCAAAGCGTCATCCAACGAATTGTCGTGCGGAATCGTTCTGATCGACTCGATTGAAAACCTAACATATTCGTTCCTCTGACTTTGGTTTCAGGTCAACCTTTTACAGAATTCCGTCTCATCACGGTCGGCGTAGTCGCCGATTGAAAATTTCCGGGTCAAACGGGTCAAACGGCTGTAAAGCGGGTGTTGCTTCGTCGTCGTTAGAGTTCGGTGCAATTTCGCGTGGTTTACTCAATTTGCCAGGTTTGGCCGTCAAAAAACCACTCGCGGGAATCACTTCAGAAGTCTCCTCTTGTGTTACCGAACTCTCCAGTTCATCACTTTTATGGGCGGCTTGAGTGACTCGCGGTTTTGTGGTCTTTCCGTTCTTCTTTCCGGTGATCTTGGGCATCTGTTCCAGCTCGCTGGCTTCCGCCTGCTTTTCACGAGCGACGGTTAACGCCCATGACCGTAGCAACTTGAATTGATCAGACGCCGCAGGGCCAGTGAAAATCGATCCCCTCCCCCCATGGCCGCCTGACGAAAGGCTGAGTAACTGGCTTTGACTGACATCGTCGATGTCGATGTATCGCAATGCTTCAGCCAGATTGCGTTCAGAGTTTTGACGGGATCCGTTACCTCCACTTCGTGCGTTGGAAAGTCGAAACCCGTTTGTTGCAGTCGGTCCATGACACGAAGCGTTACCGCATTTATTCAACAGGATTGGCTGAATTCGTGAAGTAAACAACGTCGCCGTTTCACGCGATAAGCCTCCAAGTGATTCAACATTCGGCTGCAGGAATCCGTCGGATGTTTTGAGTGGAGCCGGTGGAGTTACTACAGGTGGCAGTCCCACCCGCATCGTATCGGTTAAACGCTGTAATAACCGACGAGCTTCTTCATGTTCAGGGTCAGCCTTCAGGCATTTCTTCAGTTCGTCGCGAGCTTCGTCATTCAACCGGTGCGAGATACACCAGTTCGCCAGTGCCACATGGGTGGAGGGGGTCGGATGCACGACACTGTCACGCTGCTGGCGGTAGGCTTCTTTCAGATCATTAACAACGAATCGGACTTCTTCAGTCGAAATCTGGACCCGTCCATTCGCCTGTTCAACAAGATACCCCCCCGCGTTTCGACTGACCTGGCCCGACAAAATTCGTCCCGAAGTCAGCATGACCAGCCGGTCACGAGTATCCTCGGGATCATGACCGTCCCCCTGCTCTCCGCGCACTGCCATCGTCGCCAGCCCCAGGCAGGCAAAGATCGAAACAATCCACCACGCGCTGCGAAAGCGGGCTGTTCGTTGCGATAACATGAGCATCAGCTTGAAAAAGAGTGAGGTGAGATTAAGAAGAGTGCGGGACCGTACCCAAACCTGAAAAAGTCGTCAACATCAGTCAAAATCGATCATTCGGTCGAGTGTTCCACTCGTTCCTAAGCTCCTGCTTGGGAACGACCTCTTCGAAGCTCTGCTTCGCAATCTGTCAACCGGCCCGATTCATTTTGCGATCCTGCTTCCAAAGCAAGCATCGTTTCCTTGCGTCCGCATTAAATCATTTGGTTCGCAATTCCGGGGTGCATGTCGGTTGTTGTGACGAAGTTCCCCTTTTTTCAAAAGATAATCCAGCGCAAGGGCTGAAGCCCATGCTAAAGTTCGTTGCTCGCCATTTTCGACTGGCTTTGCAGGGAAACTGAACAACGTAGTTGAATTCATCTCTGATGATTTATAGAATCAAGAAACTGCACATTAGTGGGTTCAATAATGCATCGCTGTGGTGTGGTTTTCTGCGGGTGTCGATTTCATCAAAATTCTAAGGCGGAACATGAAAACGGCGTTTGTGATCAAGCCCAGTGGTACCGATGCGGAATCTCGGCATTCGAACCTTCTGAAAGAACTGATACTTCCTGTCTGCCAAACACTTGATTATCAGCTGCTTGTCACGGATCCAGCTGGTAGCCCATTCAAGATCCTGGACCCCGTTGTTTCGCCGGTTTACACCAGCTCGCTTGTCATCGTCGATTTGGGTTTGTGCCCACATGATCCGCTCGTGTTGATGGGAGCGGGATATCGTCGTGGCACTGGACGGTCAATTATCTATATCATTGATCCGGCGACTAAACCTAAGGAACTCGGCCTTCCATTGACTCAATGCGTTGCGTACGAACCTGATTCACTGGATTGGGCACAAGAGCAGCTTCAGACTGCGATCGAATTGGGCACGCACGCTCAAAGCGCTTGGGAAAGTCATTTCGGGTTCTTGGAGTCACAACATCCTGTCGACGATATGGCAAAGTCGAAGTATACGTATGTGAATCAAGTTGCCGCGCAAATTCTGGGATACGATTCACCGGAAAAAGTGATCGGGAAGCTGTGTGTTGAGGTTGATCAGAACCTCGATAACTCAATGTTCCCGGCCCATTTCAAAGAGTTTTGTGACGATCAGTATCGGATGAACGGACAGCTAAGTAATAAACAAGCGGACTTCCTTGCAGAAGTTCCAATGTGGTTTAATAACGCACATAAGGTTTTGCGGTTCAAGAATAAGTTAATTTGGCCCGTCATTACACAGCACAGGATTGAAAACGGTTGCTGGTACTTACGCCAAGCCTGGATTGACATTTCCAGCTGGGCGAAGCGGGCGTTGAGCGCTCCTCGTGAGTCGGCCATCCGGCTACCAAGAGACTTCTGTCCGCAAGCCCCTCCGTATGACCTCTTTCTAAGCTATTCGACCGTCGATCGAGGTATTGTCCTCGAGTTGTTTCAGCATTTGCAACAGCTTGGACTAATTGTTTGGATGGACTGTATGAGCTTGAATGCCAAAAAACCCTTGGGTCGTGATATTGCGATCGCAATGCAGGATTCACGTGCATTGGCGATTGTCATTGGGGAAAATGGACTGGGGCCGTACCAGTCCAATTTGGAATTAGGCGTGGAATTAGATCGAAGAATCATGTCCAATGAGCCGTTTCTGACCTTGTTGCTTCCAGGCATCAGCAAGGACAATCTCGCTCAATTCGTCCCCCCCGAATTCTTGCCTAAGCTTCAAACGCGACTTGTGGTATCGGTCGACCCAGATGGCGGGCATCTCAGTGGTTATACGGCTAGTCTTGTGAATTTCCTTGTCCAGATCATCCGAGGCGAGCATTCATGAGTGAACTGATCAAGGCTGAGCAATTCGTAACGACTCTCCCAATCTTCAGTACCATTTGCAGCAACGAATTGGTTGCTTCAAACAATGCAGCCCGTGCATTGATTGCTGAAGTGCAAGAATGGGCCGATCCCGAGCAACGGTCCTACTTGTTCAAAGAGGTGTTTGGTCGAATTGCGGCATCGCAAAACAGGTCCTACCCTTGTGTGTGGCATGCTTCGCTTCGCCAGAAAGATGTTCCGTTCGAACTGATCGACTGCATCTGGACGGCATTCCCGAGCCTGCACCCGGACGATCCCAAGGCAGATCAGTGGACCATTTCCGTTTTGCCATCGGCTGGGCCGGGGCTGAATCGAGTGATGCAGCGAATTGCCGACGAGGTTGGGGTTCATGCGTTTTGGGCGGAATATGCTCGCAGCTATGACCCCGTGCTCTTGAAAATTCCATTTTATCAGACGGCAATGAATCGTCACGTGACGGCAATTGCTGAGTCGAAGGCCATCCGAGTTCTGGACGTGGGGGCAGGAACTGGAAACGTAGCAATTCCGTTGGCACGGCAGGGATGTCAGGTGACGCTCATCGACAACTGCGCGGAAATGTTATTGAAAGCGCAGGCGAAAGCTGTTGACGCGAATCTATCGAGTGCGTGCGATTTCCATCTTTTGTCCGCAACGAGTCTCGATCAATTTGAACATGACTCATTCGATGCGGCAAACGTTCTGCTCGTGTTGTTTAACATCGCAGAGGGGCAGCAGGCAATCGAGGCGATCGTTCGATGTGTCCGTCCTGGAGGTCGGCTTGTCTTTACGGAACCGCTCCGTTCATTTGACGAAAAACCATTGTTGGAATTAGGGAAAAGCGTCATTGAGGGGTGCGACGACACCAGAATCAACTCGCACTGGCAAGTTGTCAGTCAGGCTGGACATCGACTTGGGCGGTTAATCCGCTCAAACTCGTCCGCAGAAGCAGCGACCGAGGATCGTACGATCCGTGCCGAGGAACTTCCGGAAACATTGTCAAAGCTGGGTTGCGAAGTTATTGCGAATCTTGATTCTCATCTAGGCCAATGCCGTCACATTGTTGCTGTGAAACGCCAAATGTAGTGCGTCAACGCCTAAAATGTGGGTGCGACAATGCGTTGACGGGCAAGTAGAGTGGGGCAAGCTCGCTTCGAGCGCCGTCCTATCAGTTTGTGTTCGTACGACGTCTCGGTGGGACGGCGCGGACTTGTCCCACCCTGATATGGAAGGACCAGTCAATCGATAAAAAAAGAATTCTAAAAATTCTTTTGAACGGCGATCGTATTTGTCAGTGCATGGTTTGTTGTGCGGTTTCCGAGGCGTCGGCGGCTTTGAACGACTATTGATCAGA
>CAIOKO010000231.1 GCA_903858935.1 uncultured Schlesneria sp.
AAATCAATACCCTTACCTGCTGCGGGGAACCGGCTGTATGTCGATTCGTAATTGAATGCAGCCAACCCCAGTTGCTTCATGTTGTTTTTGCACTGCGTGCGGCGAGCCGCTTCGCGTGCCTGCTGCACGGCTGGAAGCAGCAGCGCAATCAAAACAGCGATGATCGCGATCACCACCAGAAGTTCGATCAGCGTAAATCCACGTGACCGACGAACAGAAACCAATTTACGATCCATCTTGAAATCCTCCACCAAACAAAATTCAGGAAACGCTTCAACCGGTGCTCCGCGATCAACAACGATCACGATAAATACAAGTCGTCACAGTCGAGCCAAGCCTCCAAGTCGGTTAATATACCACCAATTAGATCGGTGATTCAATTCCAGTGCATGACATTTTTTGAAGAAATTGTGAAATTCATAAAAAATGTCTGATTTTTATGTTTTTCGAGCTTGGATTTGAGGTTTTGAAACTGGTTAATATTTACGGATCTGGTGAGTGTTGTTTCGTATCAGTCAAGCGTTTTCAGGTTTAGAATCGAAACTCCGATTCATTAGACGTTCTCGCGCGGTGATTGTCTCGACATAAGAAGTGGTCGCATCCGAATGGGGCCGCAGCGGCGTGGATCGGCCTGCCTGAACGACAAAAACCGCGTACTTTTGGGTGGTTTAGCCTTCCGGTTTCGACTTCTCAATTGGCTGCTGCCATCAGATTCATATTGCGGCAAAAGTCGCCGATGAATTAAAACCCCGTCGCTGACAGGGCAAGTGTTTTCATCAGCCCCACCAGTCCTTTCAGACTTCCCTTCGCTCACGACGATTCAATCAACATTTCCTGTTTCATTGACCAGTTGTCGGACTAAACCTGACCGCATGGACTATCACCTTAAACCGCTGGGAAAGACCTGCGCCACGACGGGCAAACCGCTCGCACCGGGGTCGGTGTGTCATTCGGTACTCGTCGAGCGTGACGGAATGCTGATGCGACTCGACTTTTCCGACGAAGGATGGACGGGGCCGCCGGCAGGTCATTTTGGTCATTGGACGGTTGAAGTCCCTCCAGCGGCCGATCCGAAAATGACTCGAATTGATCCCGAAATTGCTCTCAGATACTTCGAGCAACTGAGTGAAGAAGCCAGTCCCGTCCACGAGCAAACCCGATACGCACTCGCACTTGTGCTGCTTCAACAACGGAAATTGAAGCTCGAAAATGTCCGATTTGAAGATGAAACCGAAATCCTGGAACTCAGCGGCGTTCATGGCGAAGGGAATTTCGAGGTCTTCAATTATCGCCTGAACGACGCCGAAACTCAGCGGCTGCAGGCTGAACTGAAAATTCAACTCGCGACGGAGTGGCAGGGATGACTTCGAATATCTCAGCGTTACCCCGTCATCGATCGCTACTGCTGGTCTTGCTTTTGGCCGGTTGTCTTTTACCAGGCTGCACAGCCACCCGAGGGATGCTGGCGAGGCGACATCCCGATCCGATGGCGGGTGCTCCGTGCCTGGAAAACGTGCGAAATCCCCCCTTGGAAGAAGTCGTATCGCATCTGAATCGTAATACGGATCGACTTCAATGCTGGCAGGCAAATCGAGTCGGAGTCAAATACGACAAATGGACATTCACCGGCATGATCGCCGTCGAAAAAGGACGTCATTTACGTCTGGTTGTGAATTCTCTTCGCGGGAATGAAGTCGATCTTGGCTCAAACGACGAGCGATTCTGGGTCTGGTGCCGTGACATGGATCCTTCGTTCGTGACTTGTAAGCATGAAAACATGGATGCCGCACGCCATCAAATGGGGATCCCCTTTGAGCCTGACTGGCTGATGCAGGCGCTTGGTGTCGAACGCCTTCCAACATCGGGCGTGACAATGGAAACCGATCCAACAAACGAACAGGCTCGACTCGAAGAAAAAGTCCTTTCAGCACACGGACTTCCGTTAAGGCGAGATATCCTGATCGATCTCAAGCGAGGGATTGTGCTTGAGCACAGTCTATACAGTTACGACGGTGTTCGAATCGCGCGTGCAAAGTTAACCGACCACCGCCTTGATAAGGGCTCGGGCGTGGTGTTGCCGCACAAAGTGGTGCTGGACTGGCCGCAAAACAAACTGTCATTGACGCTGACGTTAGGCGAAGTACGCATTAATTCAGGGTCAATCGCATCGCGGCTGTGGGAAATGCCGGAATCGTCGAACTCACAGGTTGTTGAACTCGATGCCGGTATCAAACCCAAGCCCGTCACAATGGCAATCCGGCCCGAATCGTCGGAACCGTCTGACCCCATCGAGACCGTGCGATCTCACGATCAGCATAATTTTCTGCGCGATGATGGGGATCAACCGTCATTGCCGGACGAGGAATACGAATTGCCGATCGAGGCTACACCGGGCCGATCACGCGTGTCATCGGAAGCCGAAGATTGGGCGAACTAGGACAATCTCACTCATTCTCAGCAGTTGACTCCAGCCAGCCAATCACATCACCGACCTGTACCGCGCTGTCAACAGGCCTCAAAATCTCGGTCAAACGACCCGTTGTATCAGCGATGATGTCGATCGTGAGGCCGGGAATCAACAGTTCCACGACCAGGTCACCTGCGATAACCAGATCCCCTTCGTCGATCAGCCAGCCACTGATGCGAACGATTTCGTTGCCGGAGCGCAAGTCGGGGACGGTGATCGGGACTCGCATTGGGTCTCATTTCTTCGGGCGAAACGCTTTGATTCTGGTTTCGTCCGTCGTCAGATACGGGCCTTCAAGCAGGTCAATACAATAAGGGATCGCAGGGAACACGGCATCCAGGCACTCTTGAATCGCGCGCGGTTGCCCTGGCAGGTTGACGATCAGTGACCGACCGCAAATCCCCGCCGTTTGACGCGAAAGGATCGCGGTCGGCACTTTTTCCAGCGAGACCTTTCGCATCAATTCACCGAAACCCGGCATCATTTTCTGGCAGACCGCTTCTGTTGCTTCCGGCGTTACATCTCGCAATGCGGGACCAGTTCCTCCTGTCGTGATGACTAAGCAACAGTTGTCGACGCCGCATAAATCACGCAATGTTTGTTCGATGACCTGGCGTTCGTCGGGGATCACGCGAGAAACGGGTTCGAACGGACTTGTCACCACCTGCGTCAGGTAGTCACGAATTGCCGGTCCCCCTCGGTCTTCGTATTCCCCACGACTGGCGCGGTCAGACACGGTTACAATTCCAATGCGTATCGTCATGATTAGAGATTCACGTCAGGAGCGTTGATCAGTTCTTCATGGGCGCGCAGCTCAAGAAGCTTACGTTTCAGGCTTTTGCGGTGTTCGATCCACTGGCTGGCAGCTGTTTGATAGACCTCGGCAACATCCACGAGCGGCACATGCGCCTTTGAGCCTTCTGCCATCGTCCTCTGCAACTCAAGAATCGCGGGCTCAAGCGACTTTTTGAGGAATTCAAGACTCTCTTTTGAGAGTCGCTCGATGTCGTCCGCAAGATGCTTCACCTCTTGCCGGTCGTCATAGCGCTCAGCGTCTGTCAATTCCCTGGACATTGTTACGGGCGAGGTCACTTGCTGCGACTGGGTCTGGACCAGGGGGCCAAACGGGTTGAAAACGTTCTTGGGCTGCTTTGAAGCGGCCTCGGCCTTTTGTAGTCCTAGATGAGCCTTTTCGAGATCGGGTTGAAATTCAATTGCCTTCTTAAAGTTCAGAATCGCCATCGGCATATTGGAGGATTGAACATAAAGATTGGCCAGATTCTGGTAGGCCTCGGCCATTTTGGGGTTCAGCCGGATTGCTTCGCGGTAGGCCGACATGGCCATCTGGGATTGATTGAGTTTCCGCTGTGCGATCCCCAGGTTGTAATAGGCTTCCGCGCTTCGTTTGTCTTTCGTAATCGCCTTACGCAATACTTCCGCGGCCTTAGTGAATTCACCCATGAAATTGTAGATTGCACCAAGATTTGTGAGGTGGCGTGCCTCCAACGGCTGCAGCAACGTCAGCTTGCTGTAATGTGCCTGGGCGTTCGGATAGTCTTCTTCGAGAGAGGCAATTGCTGCCAATCCCTGATGGGCATCTGCACAATCAACCTCGGCCGCAATCGCCTTTTCATAAAGCTCTTTTGCCTGTTTTACCTGATCCATTTCCAGGCAACTATCCGCGAGTTTGCAAAGGGCATCAACGTTGACTTTGCTCATCTTGAAGCACCTCGTGTCATCCGGTCCCTGGTGTTTCGGAATTACCGCTATTGTGATCGCTGCGCCAGAAGCTCATTCGCATCTCAGGCAGCGACTTTCTTGAAAATCAGGTTTGTCGCTCGGCAACCTGTGCAAGATTTTGATTATAGGGTCGCACGCGATGCCCCGTCAAAACGGGTTTAAGCAAATTCCTTAGAAATACGATCAGCGGATGCGGATTGCCATCAAGACAATCCGACCGACAGGGTGGTCAACGGGCCTTTGCACCAGCAAAATCCAAGCGTTTAACGTAACGCTGGCGTCTTCGCCTCGCGTTGACCGAGTTCGGCCTTTTTATTGCCTCAGTTCGGGCTCTGGAAAAGAAACCGTTCGCTCAACTTTGGCTTTTGGTCATTAATTGGACTTATCCCCATTTCCGAAACCATCAGACTACCACGAAGGACACGAAGAGCACGAAGGAATCAGAGGACGAATCGCTTGATGGCATCTTTCAGCCTGGTGTAATTAAAGTGGATAAGTAGCCCGATCTTCACGTCTGCCAGTTTCATGTACGTCAGTCGCTGGGCTTCGTATATTGGCTTGATCGCTTCGACGCTCTTGAGTTCGACGATCAACTGGTTTTCTACCAGCATGTCTATTCGAAAACCACAATCGAGGCGGATGTTTTTGTACTGCACCGGTGTAGTGGGTGCTGGAGTTGGAATGCAATTCCGTTGCGATTCAGCTCATACGCCAAACACTGCTCTTACGCGGATTCCAGCAACCCAGGGCCGAGAAATCGGTGAACTTCGATTGTACAGCCTATCACGCGTTTGGAAAGTTCGTCAAATTCCATCTTCGTGTCCTTCGTGGTAATTCTCTGCCAATCTCCGCCGCCGAAATGATTATTATCCACGATTGATCGCGGATAATTCCAAATCATTCGGCATATCCGCGATCGCAGACGGTTTTTCTGGCCATCGCGGAGATCACAATTCTGTCGTTATGGCATTTTGCAAGTGAATTTTGCTGCGAGCTTGGATGCTTCTGATCACGTACGAAATGGTCGCAAAGGGCCTGCCACCGATGACAGGGCGATGGGCGAATTGCCATTCATCCATCGTTGCGTAAATGCCGTTATCGTCGAACGCCTTGTCATCCGACATCGGTGGCCAGTACGTTGCCAAGACTTAAAGTTCGAGTTGTGCCACTGCATCGGAGACTTATCCGACGCAATGCCTTCCCTATTTTCCAGGCAATCGAAGTGCACTGGGTGACCGAAGACGATCATCCGGTGGCACCGACAATTAGATTGGACATCGGACTAGGTCAAAGGCCCGTTAACCACCTCCGCAGGGGAGGTGGGGTTTCGTTTTGTCACGTCAAATTTCTTCAGGGCATTGTCAATATGTGCGCCCCAACATCATTCTTCGTCGTCAATCCACACGTCGTCCTCATCGTCACATTCGAGGCTCGCCGAAATGGATTCCAACTGAGGCCGCGTCGTTTCCAACTCGTGATCGGTTCCTTGAAACATGACCAGCACCGTCTGATTGCTTGTCTGAAAAGCACGCAGGGTTGCCGAGTTCAACAGGTCGTAGCAGACGAAATCCAGATCGCGACCAAGCGACGGCAAGCCGCTCAGGCTACCGACGGCGGTCAGAACATCCACCTCTTCATAGTCTTGTTCGAACGCAGCCACGACCGTGTCCAGGACTGCTTCGGGATCGGGGCGAGATTTAAACAAGACGATGGTCCAGAACGAAGTTCCATAACTCTGCACAGAGATCGTCGTTTCATCGCTGCTCGTTTCTTCGCTCAGCTCCCACGCTGATGGAAAACGAAAACGAACTCCGTAGTTGCTGTAATCAGTCAGCGAAGATGGAATTAATCGTGGTTGACACATTCCGTCGGCATCATGATCGTGATCATGGTGGTGATGTGACTGGGACAAGGGGGGGCTCCACTTTCGTCGTTTATCAGGTTGGAAGTACTGGTACGAATCAAGGGTTGTTCCGACTTCTCGATTCGAGTACCTTTGATCCACACTAATGATGAGATTGTCAGGCGGCAAGCGGACTCATGAGAGAATGCGCTACTCGCCTGGAGCAAGTTCGAGGGGCTTGCTGCAGACGTTCGAATGAATGTGGGTTGCATCCCAACATTCTGAACAATCAACGGCGTCTGGACAGCAAAGAGAATGAGGAGAAGATTATGGCATCAGTACGAGCCGAAGGTGTTGCCGAAGCGCTGTTTGAATTGAAACGCCTGAATAAGCTGGCAACGTTCACTCAAGTCGCGACGCGAGCTGGGTTTAAACCGGGAGCGGGAGGACGCACGCTCATGACGTGTCTCGCCGCCGTTCAGCGCGATTGGCCGCATTTGCATTGGTGGCGCGCCATTCCCGATGACGCCATTGTGGCAAAGGAATCAGATCACGCCAAAGAGCTGACTTCTGGCGGCTTCGAGATCACGCCGGCCGAAGGTAAAAAGGACATGGTCAAAGTGGTCACACTTGACGAGACGCTCTTCACGTGGGAAACGCCAATTGTTGCGTAAGATCGCATTCGATATCTCGTGAAATACGATATGAATCTGATAGCCCGACGGCTCGTTCACCGCCGGGCTGTTTGTTTTGACGGCCCGATTTTCGACAGGACGCTGGATAATCCATGACCAGTTCACTCGACTCACTACTTGATTCTTCCGATGCGACTTTGTGGGAAGTCGTGACCAATGGTGCCGGGCCGGAAGGAACTCTTCCCCTGACGGAAGAGATGCTGCTCAATGCCCCCAGTGGCGACTTATTCGGTCTGACACAAAATGCGGGAATGGGCTGGAATCCATCGCAACTGCTCCGCAAACAGTTTCTGATCCTCAGTACTCAAGGGGGTATTCGAGGTGAAGACGGAAAGCCGATTGCCCTGGGATACCATACGGGACATTATGAAGTCGGCCTGTTGATGCGAGCGGCTGCTGAAGAATTAGATCGACTGGAAGCACTTCCGTTTGCGGCCTACGTCAGTGACCCCTGTGATGGCCGGACGCAGGGAACGGTCGGGATGATGGATAGCCTGGCCTATCGTAATGATGCCGCTGTGGTCCTGAAACGATTGATTCGTTCACTGCCGACGCGACGCGGAGTCATCGGTGTCGCGACGTGCGATAAAGGTTTACCAGCCATGATGCTGGCCCTGGCCGCACAAAAGAATCTTCCCTGTGTGATTGTTCCTGGTGGAGTCACTCTTCCACCCGCAACGGGTGAAGATGCGGGGAAAGTCCAAACCATCGGAGCTCGATTTTCTCATGGCGAGATCTCGCTCGAGGAAGCCGCCGAGGCGGGATGTCGCGCCTGTGGTTCGCCTGGCGGTGGTTGCCAGTTTCTCGGGACCGCCGCCACCTCACAGGTCGTGGCAGAAGCCTTGGGGATGGCGCTACCTCATTCGGCCCTTTCACCGTCTGGTCAGCCGATCTGGCTGGACATTGCCCGACGCTCGGCACGCGCCGTGGTCGAGATGGAACGACTCGGCAAAACCATTCGAGATGTCCTGACGCCAGACGCGCTGCACAATGCGATGGTCGTGCATGCGGCGTGTGGTGGTTCGACGAATCTGCTGCTTCACATTCCCGCGATTGCATTTGAAGCCAACCTCCCTCGACCAACGGTCGAAGATTGGATTCATCTGAACCGCCAGGTCCCTCGGCTGGTTGATTGCCTTCCGAACGGGCCCGTTGGCCACCCAACCGTCCGCTTCTTCCTGGCGGGGGGAGTACCTGAATTAATGCTTCATTTACGGACTCTGGGTCTGCTGAAGCTCGACGCGATGACTGTTTCCGGTCGTTCCGTGGGGGACGTTCTCGAATGGTGGGAACATTCCGAACGACGGGTCCGGTTGCGTGAATTGCTCGTCGCGCGTGACGGAGTCGATCCCGACACGGTGGTGATGTCGCCGAAGGCTGCGCGGGATCGAGGGCTGACAAGTACGGTCACATTCCCGATTGGTAACATTGCCCCCGAAGGATCTGTCATTAAGAGCACGGCGATCGACAAAAGCGTTGTTGATCCCGACGGAGTCTATCGCAAGACGGGGCCTGCTCGCGTTTTCACTTCTGAGCGAGCGGCGATTGCAGCGGTTAAAGGTCGCCCTTTGCGACAGCCAAAAGAGTCAAGTCCAGCGGCAAAAGCCGATGTCGCTTCGGTAGGTGCCGACACCGCTCACCTGACGCCGATCAAAGAAGGTGACATCATTGTGCTGATGTGTCGCGGCCCACTCGGCTGCGGCATGGAAGAAACCTATCAGATCACTTCGGCATTACGATATCTGCCGTTTGGCAAGCATGTCGCGCTGATTACCGATGCCCGATTTTCAGGTGTTTCGACAGGGGCCTGTATCGGACATATTGGTCCAGAAGCGCTCGACGGAGGCCCGATCGGAAAGCTGCGAGATGGCGATTTGATTCAGATCGAAATCGATACGCGAAACCTGACGGGGTCTCTGAATTTCATTGGGACTCCCGGTGACGAAGTCACGCCGGAGCAAGGAGCCAGAATTCTTGCAGACCGTCAACCCGCTCAACCGCTGCATTGCGACCCCAATCTGCCGCCGGAAACTCGTTTGTGGGCTTTGCTGCAACGGGCAGGGGGCGGAACCTGGGCCGGTTGCGTTTATGACGTTGATAAGATCGCAGAGGCGCTCGAAGCAGGATTGGCGAAATTGAAATGACGGACACAGTCTACCTGATCGACACGTTTTCGTTGATGTTTCAGGTGTTTCACGGCATTCCTCCCATGACCAGTCCGGCGGGTTTGCCGACGAACGCCGTTTTTGGATTCAGCCGTGACTTGATCGGACTGCTCAAGGACCACAAACCGACCTGGCTGGTCTGTGCCATGGAATCACCCGGGCCCGGCACGCGAGACGCGATCTATCCGGCGTACAAGGCCAATCGATCCGAGATGCCCGAGGATCTGCGTCCACAGATTTCCCTGTTAAAAGAAGTGATTCAGGCGTTTGATATTCCGCTGATCGAATCGGCAGGCTGGGAAGCGGACGACGTCATCGCGACGCTCACCAGGCAGGCGGTAGAACGGGGATTTCATGTCAGAATTGTTACCAGTGACAAGGACGCCAGACAGCTGTTAGGACCGCAGGTGCAAATCTATAACCTGCGAAAGAATACCTATCTCGACGAAGCAGGACTATTGCTCGATTGGGGGATTCGTCCTGATCAAGTCGTCGATTTTCAGTCATTGGTCGGAGACGCTGTCGACAATGTGCCGGGGGTACCACTGGTCGGACCGAAGAAAGCTGCGGCGATGCTGCAGACGTTTGAGACGCTGGAAAATGTGCTCGCGAATTCTGATAAGGCAAACGGGGCCAAACTGCGCGAGAACCTGAAGAACTTCAGCGATCAGGCTTATCTGAGCCGCGAACTTGTCCGCCTGAACCAGCAGCTTCCGATCGAATTTGACTGGGACGGACATCGCCGTCAACAACCTGATGTCACCGCACTGCAGGAATTGTTTCGCAAATTTGGATTTCGCCGGCTGATTGAAGACGTACGACAATTCGCACCAGCGGTTCCGGTCGCAACCACAACCACAACCACAACCACGAAGGCTCCGGCAAAAAAGGGAAAACCAACCTCGAAGGGGCAGCTCTCATTGTTCGACGATGACGAGGGTCTTCCTGAGGAACCGCTGCTCGAAACGGCAGAAACGGCAACTGACGATCAAGGGGACGCGGCAGGATCAGAAAACGAACCCGATGGAAAATTCCCACCTCGAATTCAACGAGTCTGGGAAGTTGTCGACACACCGGAAAAATTCGCGGGCTTCATTGAATCGCTCCGAGGGCAAACCCGGTTTTGTCTGGACCTTGAGACAACACATGTTGACTCGATGCGGGCTGCCGTTGTTGGCTGGGCTTTCAGCTGGCTGGCCGGAACGGGTTATTACCTGCCTGTCAGGGGGCCAGCAGGAAGTACACTTCTCGATCCACAAATGGTCATCGACACCCTTCGTCCAATTCTCGAAAACCCGTCAGTTCAGATCATCAATCAAAACATCAAGTACGACCTGACCGTCCTGGCTCGAATTCAACTGAAGCCTGATTCAAATCAGTTGGGCCTCGACCCGATGGTTGCTGACTACCTGCTCGATGCCGGGGCAAGATCTCACAGCCTTGATGTTTTGATCGGCAAGTATCTGGGGATCGAGTCGATTCCGATTTCCGCATTGATCGGGACCGGCAAACAACAAAAGAACATGGTTGATATTCCGGTCGAAAAGGTTGCTGAGTATGCGACGGAAGATGCCGACCTTTCGCTTCGACTGGCGGATCTGCTCGAAGAGCGACTCAAATTGGAAGGTTTATTCGAGCTCTATTGGAATCTTGAACGTCCGTTGATTCCGATTCTGGCTGAGATGGAACAAACAGGGATTCGCGTTGATGCCGATGAACTGCGCCGGCAGAGCATTGCGGTGACCGACCGTCTGAATCAGACCATCGCCGAGATCTATGCGATGGCGGGGCACGAGTTCAACATTGATTCGCCGATTCAGCTTCGCAAAGTCTTGTTCGAAGAACAAATGCTTCCCGTTCGACGAAAGACACAAACGGGTCCCAGTACTGATCAGGAAGTGCTGGAAGAACTGGCGTTGATTCATCCGCTCCCCGCGAAGATCACCGAACACCGTCAGTTGTCGAAATTGAAGGGGACTTATCTCGATGCACTTCCGGAACTGATTCATCCTGAAACCGGCCGGATTCATTGTTCCTTCAATCAAGTTGTGGCGGCAACAGGACGACTCAGTTCCAGTGATCCAAACCTTCAGAATATTCCGATCCGAACGAGCGAAGGAAGGCAGATCCGTCGAGCGTTCGTGCCTGGCAACGACGGATGGAAACTGGTCTGTGCCGATTACTCTCAAATTGAACTGCGGATTCTCGCACACTTCAGTTCCGACGCGGCGTTGAAAGCCGCGTTTGAACAAGGGATTGATATTCATGCGGCCGTTGCCGCCGACGTTTCTGGAGTATCTCTGGAGGCTGTCAATTCCGATCAGCGCCGGGTTGCAAAAGCAGTCAACTTCGGGGTGATTTACGGTCAAAGCCCATTCGGACTGGCGGCAGCACTCGGTATCGATAAAGACGTTGCGACGAAGTTTATTAACGACTATTTCGCAAAATATTCTGGCGTCAACCTGTTCATTGACCAGACTCTGGCCGAATGCCGCTCAACGGGATTTGCGAAGACAATTCTCGGTCGTCGTCGAGCGATCGAAGGAATTCGTCCGCAACGTGGTCCAAACTTGAATATGCCCGAGCGAACAGCGATCAACACGGTCATTCAGGGTTCTGCCGCCGACCTGATCAAGCAGGCGATGATCAATTTAAACAACAGCCTCAAAGGTCATGGGTATCAGGCAAGAATGCTGCTGCAAATTCACGACGAACTCGTCTTCGAAGTTCCCCCGGATGAATTGACTTCGCTGATCGAAGTCGTGCGAAACGAGATGGAGAATGCGATGACACTGTCCGTTCCGCTCGTCGTTGACGTCGCGGTGGGGAATAACTGGCTCGACCTCGAATCGGTTTAGCGCGTTTGTCTTAATTTGGGTGTCAGAGGAAACAATGACCGGGTCGCGAAGACGAAATAGTCAGGTTCGGTAGCGAATCTTTTTCACAACCGCGTTCCTCGATAACCGCTGTTTTCTCGACATGTCAAAGTTCAAAAATATCCATCGCGCTTTTTCAGCTCCATCGACCCCGCCTCGTCGTGGTCGATGACCCGGCCTTGCCGCTCCGAGTTCGTCGCCACGAGCATTTCTTCAATGATCTCTGGCAGCGTCGCAGCCGTACTCTCGATCGCGCCGGTCAGCGGGTAGCAGCCCAGTGTGCGAAACCGCACGCGTTTCATCATCGGCTTTTCGCCTGGCAGCAACCGCATCCGCTCATCGTCCACCATGATCAGCGTTCCATCTCGCTCGACAATCGGGCGAACGTCGGCCAAATAGAGCGGTACAATGGGGATGTTTTCCAGATGGATGTATTGCCAGACATCCAGTTCGGTCCAGTTGCTCAGCGGGAATACGCGAATACTTTCACCTTTGTTCAATTTGCTGTTGTAAATGTTCCACAACTCCGGCCGCTGATTCTTCGGGTCCCACTGATGCTGGCGATCGCGGAAGCTGTAGACACGTTCTTTCGCACGGCTTTTCTCTTCATCGCGACGGGCACCGCCGAACGCAGCGTCAAACTGGTAGTGGTTGAGCGCTTGCTTCAACGCCACGGTTTTCATGATATCTGTGTGAGTCTTTGATCCGTGATCGAAGGGATTGATGTTTTGAGCCTGTCCTTCGGGGTTGATCCAGACTCTTAAGTCGAGACCCTGTTCGCGACAGAATCGATCGCGGAACTCGTACATCTCGCGGAACTCCCAGGTCGTATCGACGTGCAGCAGCGGAAAAGGGACACGTCCGGGGTAAAACGCCTTCTGTGCCAGTCGCAGCATCACGGTGGAGTCCTTGCCGATTGAGTAGAACAGCACCGGGCGTTCGAACTCTGCGGCAACTTCTCGGATGATGTGAATACTCTCGGCCTCAAGTGCTTTCAAGTGGGCCAGTTTGTAATTAACGGGATCGCTCATTTCCCCTCCTCATCGATTTAAGGGTTGCACCAGGCGCAGTACCGCTGTGAGGCGGATTTCACGCCGTCAGACCGTTCCAGTCGTTCACTGAATGAACATGAAACGCAACCGTAGATTTCTTCGGAAACAAGTTCCGTCGGAAGATTGCAGTACTCGCACTGTAATCCCTTTTCAAAACGAACAATGCCCCATCCCGGCGTATTACAGGATGGGCATTCCGTTGCCAGTCGACGTCCCAGTTTCACGGCGAGTTCTGCAATAACAGCCATGCGGGTTGGGTTCATATGGGCTCGCATGTCGGTCTCGACCCAGATCTTTCCGTCTTCCGATTGGTTCACGCATTGGCGGAATGCTTCGTGCAGCTCGACCTCAGATTGAATTCCCTTGTAGATGACAGTTCGATCGTGCCAGTCATTCGGACGAACGATCAACGCATGAGACGGGAACTGTGACTTTTCGGCAAATCGTTCCAAATCATCAATCGAAGCAACGGAAGCGGTCCGATAGTTCGTTTTTTCACTGAGCAATGATTCGTGTAAACGAAAGCCCCTGACATGATCGCAGAAATAAAGAATCTCGTAATCGCAGGGGAAGAACGGAATGGTCGGATGTGGCCCGAAACTCCCTTCGCTGGCAAGTCCATACATGGTACTCATCAGACCCATGCCCAGTTCACACTTGCGACGTACGCATTCTAAAGCGGTCCCCTCACGATCCACCTCACCAGAGAATGTCCCAAGCTGATCCGTGTCAGCTTCACACGTGACGACTTCTGCGGACAATATTTCTTTGAAAGCGGGGTGGATGGCAACGGCTTTATTATGCTTTGTCGTCAAGATGATCCGGCAATTTTCATACGCTGATCGGCACTCGTGAAAAGTCTGCTGCATGCGAAGCCTCAGTGATGACGACCGACTGGGGTCAATAAGCGATACGACAACCTCGATTCAGTGAATGACCCACATGGCGTCAGAAACAAGGCACGAACCGCCAAATCGTTTTAAGATGGGGCGCAGCGCTTCGATCAGTTTGTTTAACGAGTCGTCAGCGATCGTAGTCACGATCATCAAGTTTTCGACCTCACCCGAAATCGAGTCGAAGGAATACACCTTTTTGTCTCCCTTTCCGAGAACATTTCGCAGCAGGGCATAGCCCGTGATTCCACAAGATTCCAATGCATCAAGGACCTGTGGAAATTCCTGTTGCCCCGTGATGATCTCGACCCGTTTTACTACTCGCACGAATGTACTCCTTGACAAAATGAGGTCGCGCCGGAAAACAATCGAGTCCGTTTGTACCGGCGTACGAAGACGCGACCAAAACACAACGTGATGCGCGATAAGACACGCGACAGTGCCGCGCCACCACTATCCCGGTTAGTTTTGAAGGAAACCGCTTGAACATCTTTTTACGAAACTTATTTGCGATGCATAATGCGTGAAATATCTTTCGTGTATTTTTAGTCGTGTATCGGCCGTGATGCAAGGAAATGTCAGAAGAATTTCTGAAAAACTGCGATTTCCATGAAATCGGTAATTCCAACAACTCGCAGCAGACTCTGTTTATGCAACCTGTTCCGGCGGATTCAGTCTGGCCTGGACCGCGTCGCCGACGTGAATGGTTCCTCCTTCGAGGACTTTTGCCGTGATTCCACCGTGTCCGCGCATGGCGTTGTATCCACCGGGACCGAGGACCGATTCCATCCGCGAACAAGGCTCGCACGGTCCGCTATATTCGAGTAACACGTCACCCACTTGAAACGACTTCCCCTTCAACGCCAGCAAGTTGATTCCGGAAACGACCAGGTTTCGACGAACCAGTTCTGGCGGCAGATCCGTGCGATGCAGCATTCCTGCCACTGCAGACAGGTGCTCAAATTGAATTAATGTCACCTGGCGTTTGGAGCCATGTCGCCCGCCAAAGCGATGATCGCCGACGATTCCGCGTTCGGCGACGACCTCGGCCTGGTTCACGATCGAGAGGTCTCCTAACCTTGCGGGACGTAGGCCGATCCATTCGAGTCGGCCTACCTGCGGCAGAATATTGAAGATCGACCCAAGAGTTTGCACGATGAATACACCTGTTGAAGCTGCGGGACCATTCGTCAATAAATTAGCAGCACCGCAACGCGATTTCGCCTGCGTCTGGTGTCAAGCTTCGAGATTTGGGTTCTGTGCCACTGCGTCGCAGTCTTCGGAGAAGCAGTGGCTTGATTAACCCTGAGACTTCGAGATTTTGCCGAGATTCGCTATTCTAAAAGGTCTCTTCAGCGAAGCGATGACAGGCTGGATGTGGTTTCCTCGTTTTTGCAGGCAGATGTAGCGAACCATTTTTATCCTGTCAGACTTTTGTCTGAGGGTTTGGTGAAATGACAGTGACGCCACGCAAATGAATTATTCCAGGGACTGGTTGTTTTAATGCCACGGATTCAGCAACTTTCGACGAGTGTGATCAATAAGATTGCCGCCGGAGAAGTGATCGAACGACCGGCGAGTGTGGTCAAAGAAATGCTGGAAAACAGCGTTGACGCACTGGCGACTCGGATTGAAGTCGATATCGTCGCGGGGGGAAGCGAACTGATCCGGATCGTGGATGATGGCGAAGGGATTCATCCCGACGACCTGCTGCTTTCTGTCTCGTCACATGCCACCAGCAAAATCCGCGATGCCGACGACCTGTTTGGTGTCCAGACAATGGGTTTTCGTGGTGAAGCACTCGCGTCGGTCGCCGAGGTCAGCCGCTTGAGAATTCGATCGCGTCAGGCTGATCAACCGCACGGAATGGAAATTAATGTCAACCTGGGTGATGTCGTCTTGCCCAAGGCTTGCGGATGTCCGCTGGGAACGCAAATTGAGATTCGGAACCTTTTCGAGAATACACCCGTTCGTCGCAAGTTCCTGAAAACGATGTCGACCGAGTTTGGTCACATCAACGAACAATTTACTCGCGTTGCGTTGGCGAACCCTCGCTTACATATGGTCTTGCGGCACAACGACAAGGTCGTCGTCGAGCTTCCTGCATCTGACCGGCCTCTCGACCGGCTGAAGCTGTTTTTTGGTGGTGAGGTTGCCGACGAGCTGATCGCAGTCGAATCAACTCAGGCCGGTGTCCGCATGTGGGGCTATGTCGGGCACCCCAGTCGTTCGAAATCGACCCGCAAGCACCAGTATCTGTTCCTGAATGGTCGCTGGATCACTGATCGATCGCTGCAGCACGCCTTGACCGAGGCGTATCGGGGCCTGCTGATGGTGGGGCGTCAACCTGTCGCATTCCTCTTTATTGAGTTGCCGCCTGATCGAGTCGATGTGAACGTTCATCCCACCAAGGTGGAAGTCCGGTTCCAGGACAGTCAGCAGTTGTTTCGTCAGCTTCTTGCGATGATTCGATCGAAGTTTCTGTCGATGGATTTTCAAAGTGAACTACGATTACCCAATGCGACAGCGGGGGCAGGGCAGGGGATGTTGTCAGGGCTGTCGCAGCCGACACCGCGCCCGATCGAGCAGCAGCGTGAACTGACAGAACAGCTTTCGAACTGGATCAATCAACGAATCGGAGACGAGAACCCCATTCCATTGGGGACGGGATATTCCAGTCCCTCCGCTTCGCCTAAAACTCAGTCTCAGCAGTCCGGCGTTCCCGATTACAGGTCGTTCGTCGAACCGTGGCGTATCGGCCGTGACACTTCGGATGACGAATCCTCTAATCGGACTGCAGTTTCGGCCTCCAAGGTCGATGGTGACGACATTTCGATGGCGACGGAAACGACAGTCAACGCTTCGCTTTACGCGGATTCGACAGAACCACAAGCGATTAGCGAGGGCGTGGCGGTTGCCGAGGCTTCAACGGCCACGACGTCAATCCCGCCGACTTCCACGAATGCCCCCGCTTTGGGTGCATCCGTTCGAGCGATGCAGGTTCACGACTGTTATCTGATCGTCGAGACGTCCGAAGGGGTCACGGTCATTGATCAGCATGCATTACATGAGCGGATTGTCTACGAGCACCTGCGTGCTCGCGTGCTGGCGGGGGCGGTGGAGTCACAACGTCTGCTGGTACCACAGCAGATCGAGGTCACCTCGAAAGAGGCGGCCCTGTTGCTGGAGCAAAGCGAATCGCTGCAGAAGGCTGGATTGGGTCTGGAAGACTTTGGAAACGGAACGGTGATCGTCACGGGCTATCCCGCCATGCTGCGCAAGATGGACCTGCAGGGACTGGTCCGCGACCTGATTGAAAAGCTTGAAGGAGGAGGGACTGTCGGAGTGCAATCGTCGGCGCGGCGCGATATTCTTGACGAATTATTGCATATGATGTCGTGTAAGGCAGCGGTCAAAGCGGGACAGCGACTGTCTCAGGAAGAGATCGAAAGTCTGCTGCTGCAGCGACATCTGGTCGATGACGCTCATCATTGTCCTCACGGACGGCCGACAGCCCTGTCACTCAGTCGGATGGAACTCGATCGACAATTTGGAAGATTGGGATAGGAACCTGCTATCGGGTAAACCAATGACTCAGTCACATTTTATCAAAACCACAAACGGGAAATGCTCCTGACATGATATGCGTTTCGATCGCCCGAACTCGTCATCGAATGATGATTGCCGAGCATCAGGCTCTTGCCCAACGGGGGGCCAAGCTGGTTGAACTGCGGATCGACTGGTTATCCAGTAATCCTGATATTCCCCGATTATTGAAAGATCGGCCCACCCCCGTGATTCTCACCTGTCGTCGTGCGGCGGATGGCGGAAAGTGGCATGGTACGGAAGAGGAACGACAGCGACTCTTGCGAACGGCGATCGTGTCGGGTGTGGAATATATCGACCTGGAAGACGACATCGCCAAATCAATCCCGAAATACGGAAAGACCAAACGGATCGTCAGTCATCACGACTTCAATGGCACCCCGGATCATCTGGAAGAGATCTGGGCCGAGATGGCGGAGATGAAGCCGGATATCATCAAGCTGGTGACGCTGGCCAGTTCCCCGAGCGACTGCTTCCGGGTGCTGAGCCTCATCAAGAATGCCAGGATTCCCACGGTTGCCTTCTGCATGAGTGAATTCGGCGCATGGAGTCGGATCGTCTGTGCCAAGCTCGGTGCCCCTTTTTCCTATGCCGCGTTCAGTCCGGACCGCCAGGTCGCTCCAGGCCAGTTGCCGTTCCAGGATATGCAAGAGATTTACGCGTACGATTCCATTAACGCTGACACAAAATTGTTCGGTGTGATTGGCGACCCCATTGGACATAGTCTCAGCCCACTGCTGCACAACAAGATGATGCGGAAGATTGGCTTCAACGGAGTTTATGTGCCGATTAGAGTTACGGCAGATCAACTTCCTCGTGCATTGGACGATCTGACGGAGCTGGATTTCTGTGGTCTCAGCGTGACGATTCCTCACAAAGAAGCGGTTCTGGCTGCGTATCCCAATTGCGAAGAGGTCGTCAAGCAGATCGGTGCTGCGAATACTCTGGCACGAGATGACAAAAACGAATGGCAGACCTCCAACACCGACTATGAGGCGGCATTGGAGAGTGTGAAGCTCGGTCTGAAACCAGGTGAAACACTGGATGGAAAGCGAGTACTGCTGCTGGGGGCCGGTGGTGCAGCCCGAGCGATCGGAATGGGAATCGTTCGAGCGGGAGGGGCCTTAGCGATCAGCAGCCGAACTTCGGCACGAGCCAAGACATTGTCCACAGAGTTGGGTTGTCGGCACGTCACCTGGGAGAACCGAGGTGCCGAATATGCCGATATCCTCATTAACTGCACACCCGTGGGAATGTATCCCAATATGGACGACACACCCTTCCAGGATCATTGGCTGCGCGAAGGAATGATCGTCTTCGACACGATCTATACCCCGGAAAACACTCTGCTGATCAAGCAGGCCCAAGGTCGTGGCTGCACGACGATTACCGGAGTCGAAATGTTTATCCGTCAAGCGGCGGCCCAGTTCGAACGGTTCACAGGCCAATCCGCGTCACTGGATGAACTGCGAGACACTTTGAGGCGTGGGATTTCGGCGGCAAGAGGATAAGCCATTGAAAATCTGACATTGGAATCAGCATGAAGAAGTCCCTGGGGTCGCTCAAAAGAGCAATGCCGAATTTCATGGCGCGCTGAAATAGCGATTCAGGTCCGAAAGAGTGTCGGCTGCACGAGTCTTCAACAAAAGCTTGATTCTTTTGTGCGGGGCATCGGACGCACCATCGTTCCCAGGCAGCCGATATGCTGATGGGTTGAGTCCGTGATTGGAAAGGAGAACAGGGTGACTACTGACTACGATCCCATCGCTGAGCAATACCAGCGGTCCAAGCAACAACCATGGAGAACGTTCATCGAATGTTACACGTTGTTGGATTTGATTGGCGATTTGGCGGGAATGGCCGTACTGGATCTAGCGTGTGGCGAAGGTTTTTACACTCGTCTGATTCGCCAACGAGGGGCGGCACGAGTTATGGGGCTGGATTTATCGCAGGGGATGATCGACTTGGCCAGAGCTCAGGAAGCTCGACACCAACTTGGCATCGAATACGTCGTGGCAGATGCCAGAAATTTGTCTGAAAAAAATCAATTCGATTTAGCTGTTGCTGCGTACCTTCTGAACTATGCCAGGACTCCTGAAGAACTTCAGTCAATGTGCAACGGGATCGCTCGTTCGCTTAAGCCGGGAGGTCGATTCGTGGCAGTGAATTGCAACCCGGCCATGAATTTGTCGACGGCACCTTCCTATCGAAAATACGGGTTCGAGACGAACGTGGTTGGAGACTTTAAAGAGGGAACACCCATCACCTGGAAGTTTCACCTGAGCAACGGCCCTTTCGAGATCGAGAATTATCATTTAAATGTCGAGACGCACCAGAAAGCGTTTAAAGAGGCAGGATTCCGGGAAGTTTGCTGGTACTCTCCGAAAATATCGCCCGAAGGACTTGTGGACAATTCCCCAGATTTCTGGTCGACCATCCTCGAGAAACCACCCATCACGTTCATCGAGTGCGTCAAGTAAGAGGAGTCCGCAAGGCCGTCGCCTCGAGGAACAAACCCCTCGGGGTTGAAACTAATCGAATAATGATCACCAATGTCATCGCCAAGTTGAGTGTCCTAGCCATGTCTCATGGAAGTCATCATTTAATCGACTGGACCAGCGAGTCTTTCTCTTGCCGTGACAGCCCCTTGATTTCGAGTTCTCTTTTGAGGGCATGACTGCGGCTTGGCTGTTCTTCGTGATAGACCATGACCACGGGTAAGCGGCTGCGGGTGTAGCGCGATGCCGTTCCGGCATTGTGCTGCTGCAAACGGCGAGCTAAGTCAACTGTGATTCCCGTATAGAGTGATCCGTCTGCACATCTCAGGAGATAAACGAACCAGGGAGAATCCGTCTCTTCATTTTTCAGCTCGTCAAGCAGCTTCTTCACCGCTGCTTCTTTTGCTTTGGCCTCGACTTCGACGGTGATTGACTTTCGCCGCCAGCACTTTGGGAAATCCATGACATCGATGAAGTCGTGGTGACGTTCCGGCTTTGGCCCTTCCCAGCCTTCGATCGGGCTGGAGATATGGAACATCGGCTCGCGGTTCCAAGTTGCTAGTGCCTGCTTTGTGGCCTGTTGGATGCTGAGTTCATCGGGATTGCAGCGGTGATGATGCACGTCGTAGACCAGCGGGATCCCCGTCGCCTTGCAGATCGGAAGTAGATCCTGGGGGGTATAGGTCTTATCATCGTTTTCGACGGTTAATCGGCTTCGGACCCTGTTTGAAAGCCGATCGAGATTGTGTGCGAAATCAGCAAGTGCCTTCGGTTTGTCGCCATAAGCTCCGCCGCCATGGATATTAATGACGTCAGCGCCGATCCATTCTGCGACTTCCCCCTGATATTCAAGTTCCTGCACCGACTTATCCACCACGTCTTCGCGAGGTGAGTTCAGTACGACGAACTGATCAGGGTGAAAGCATGTTCGCAGCTTGTTCTTCCGGGCGAGTTCTCCGCATTCTTTGAAGCGGCGAATGATTTCATCGCCATCGGGCAAGTCACCGACCTGATACCCACAAACAGGATGTGTCTTGATCGGAAGAATCTGGCTGTTGACGCGGAAACAGCCAATGTCGTTGTCGGCGCAAAACTGGAGAGAAGCAAACAGCGCATCTGCATTTTCGCTGCAAAGGCGGCTGAGCTTCGCCAGGGCGTCCGGTCGTTTCATTTTGCTGATAGCCGTCGCGGTTGTGGTGACGAACTTGATAGGCTGGTCACGAAACATGCAGCAGAGGCCGAGGCGGATCATGAAAGTTACCAATTCATCCGGGGCATCCCGGCAATGCAAATTCTGGAAAAAACAACTCCGAGACAAAGCACGATGATCCGCCTCAGTTCGGATTGTAGTTTCAGGCGGCAAGATTCGCTTTAAAGTCGATATGGCTGACAATCCCGACTTTCCATTGAATTCAGACTTCGACTCGCAGGCACCGGCTTGGGAGCGAAAAACTTCGCAGTCCGTTTCCTGAATCCCAAACCAGACGACGGAAAGCCAATTTGTTGAGCGCACAGTGCTTTTGAAACAGAAATCGGCGAAAAGGGTACCACAGTTTTTCCGTTTTCGGTAAGGCCGTACACTTCTAAGGCGTTGTCGAATCGTGAAGCCACCACCATGTCGAAGTCTTTAACGAAGGCAGTGCCTCAGACCAAAGTCGCTGTTCTTGCTCCGACACGACGATCAGAGTATCGCGCAAATCAGGATTGGTCTTCACAAAAAAAGTGACCTTGAATATAAGCCCGCATTGTGCCGTATTTCTGCTTGACGATTTTCCGATTTTTGGGAGTCGTTGCGCCAACTTATTTTTGTCATCGAAACCATTATGGAGCCTCGTTCGCCTGGTCACGATCCGCGTGCCGTCCACGTCCCCGTGTTGATGCGGGAAGTTCTGGGACAGTTAAGGCTCGAACCGGGCATGATTGTTGTCGATGGGACGATCGGGGCCGGAGGACACAGCCGCGAAATGCTCAAAGCGATCGGTCAAGACGGACGCCTGATCGGACTCGACCGAGACCCCATGATGCTTGGTCATGCGGCGAAGAGCGTCGTCGGCACCCAAGTCACTTTGAGACAATCCAGTTACATCGGGCTTCCAGCGGTCTTGACCGAACTGGGAATTCCGGGGGTAGACCGCATCCTGCTCGATCTCGGGTTATCGTCCGATCAGCTTTCCGACGCCTCGCGCGGATTTGGATTCTTGAGTACCGGGCCTCTGGACTTGCGGTTTGATGTCTCAGCGGGTCAGCCTGCAGCGGAAGTCCTTGCACTGTGGACCGCCGATCAGCTCGAACAGATTTTTCGCGACTTTGGAGAAGAACCGCTGGCCAGGCCGCTTGCCGATTTCATTGTGAAGCGACGAAGTGCCGATCCAATCCGGACGGGAGCCGATCTGGCAACGACCGTGGCGGAATGTCCGGCGTTCCGCCGTCAGGGGCCAAGCGAGAAAAATCCTGCCACGCGAATTTTTCAGGCGTTAAGAATTGCCGTCAATCACGAGCTGGATCATGTCCAGCAAGGGATTTCGACGAGCTGTTATCAATCACTGAAACCAGGGGGACTTTTGGCGGTGATTACATTTCATTCGCTGGAAGATCGACTGGTGAAGAACGAATTTCGTCGCACGGAACGTTGGGAAAATCGGACTGCAAAGCCGATTGTTGCAACGCCCCAGGAACAGCGGTTCAATCCGCGAAGTCGGTCTGCCAAACTGCGGGTGGCCATGAAGAAAGTCGTTTGATTCGTTCACACCGGTAACTCGTGAATCACGGATTGCCGTTGAATACTTAGTACTGATCAATGCACTCGGGGAAGGAACCTCAAAATGACACGCGAAACCAAAGTCGGCCTGCTCATGGTCGCCCTGCTGGTCGGCGTGTTCGGATTTCTCGTCTATCAGCGAATCCATCGACCGACGGAAGGTCTGGCAGAGCAGGATTCTTCTGAAATCCGCACCAACAATTCTGACGATGTCATCCCAAAAGGGGACGAAAACGAATTTGCGTCGTTTGATCGACCCGATCGAACCGGAAGAAGCCAACCTGCGGCGCCGATGCAGTTACCGGACGTTGATTTTGCGACCCCCGTTTCGGAAGCGAACGACCGCGTCTCGGAGCAAACGACGAATCAATGGAAGTCGAAGTCGAAATCGAATGCTGTCGCCAGGTCGGATGACCATGACTTTGATCAGCTCGACAAGAAAACCAGTCTGAAGAAACCCATTCAGCGCGAGCGGCCTGTCGAACCGGCGGAAGATTCATTTGACGACTTTATGGCAGAAAAACGAGCAAATCGAGAGGTCATTCAGATCGCGGCAACCACTGAGTCCGATCCGTTCGCAAATGAAGCCGAGACGAGCCAGGAGAATCGAGTTCCAGACCCTGATCGACGACAAAAGCCACTGGCGATGCCGACAGAACTCGACGATGTCCCGGCACCAGAATCCGATTCATCCGGCTTTGATGTCGCGCCTGTCGAACGGGTCGCTCCTGCTAAAGAGCCACGTAGAATGGATGCGGCTTTCGATACGGAAAACGACAGGGGCCGACGAGGTCAGGATTCGAGAAGTACACGCAGCAGTCGACCAACTCGCATCCAGCAGGCGAGTGATTTAGACAACGGACTCGAACCTGCACCTCGCGACGAGCGACGGGCGGCACCAGTCACGTTTGAAGACAGGAGTTTCTCACCAGAATCATCGCCGCGATCCGGGGGGACCGTTAGCGGACCGAGTTATGTCATTGAACCGAGCGATAATTTCTGGACAATTTCACGCAAACGATATGGAGCTGGGCGCTATTACATGGCTCTGGCGAAGCATAATCAGCAAATCATTTCGGATCCAAAGCGAATGAAGCCTGGAGTGGCGATCGCGACTCCAGACGTTTCTGTGTTGGAGCAACAGTATCCTGATCTGATTCCCAAAGCGGCCCCGGCGGAACCTGTGGCTCCTGTCGCGACCACACAAGTTCGACAAACTCGCAAATCGGAAGACTCGGGTCCGGCAGGATTTTTCGTTTCTAACGATGGTACGCCGATGTACCGGGTTTCTGGTCAGGACACGCTTTCGGACATTGCCAAGTCACATTTAGGCCGTTCTTCCCGTTGGGTCCAGATTCTCGAAATGAACCGTAAAGTTCTTCGAGACGGAAATGAACTCAAGGTTGGCACGGTCTTGCGACTTCCTCCTGATGCCAGCCGAGTTCAGGTTGTGGGGACCGCTCGCGAACTCCGATAACGAATCTGGTGCCGAAGGCGCCGGGATTCGTTTCCAAGGGGTAAGTCGCCACAAGCGGTTTGACAGGAGCTTCGCTCTATGAACCTGAGGAACTTTGCCGACAATTTCAACGTCAAGTTCCGCAAAAGGTTGAACGATGTTTTTTCGGTTCGGATCAGTGCTCAGTCTGATTGTACTGGTTGCGCTGACCGGAACGGCGATTGAGAAGCAGATCCTGCAGTTGAAACGTGCGATCACTCATCAGCAATACCGTCTGGACGTGTTGCTGGATTCGCACGTCCGATTGAGATTGGAAGCACAACGCCTTGGTACGCCCGCCAGCCTGCTCGGACCGCTCGAGCGTGGTGAACTTCCTTTGGAACGACCCAAAAAGCCGCATCGAACTGACCAACGACGAACGATTTCGAACGAACAGAGACAGCCATCGGGAATACCTGGCTGAGATGTCAAATACTCAAAACACTCGTGAACCAGTCCAGTATCCAGTCCGGGCGCGTCTGGTCGTTACCATCATTGGTTTAGGTTGGCTTGTGCTGTCAGCTCGACTGATCCAGCTTCAATGGGTCCAGCAGGAAAAATTTGCGGGTAAAGCAGAAAAGCAGCGGGAGTTTGTTGAAGAAACGCCGGCCAGGCCAGGTGACATTCTTGATCGGCAGGGTCGGTTACTTGCCACGACCCTGGCCACTCGAAGTCTTTATGTTGTCCCGGCGAAGATTTCTGACCCGCGTCAGGTTGCTGATGCCTTGTCGAGTGTACTCGGCTTAAGTTCTGACGGCCTGACGGAGAAGATCGCTGGCAATTCGCAACGACAATTCCTCTGGATCAAGCGGCGTCTGACGGAAGCAGAGATTACAGCTGTCAGACAGCTGGCGCTTCCGAAAGTGATGTGGGGGTTTCGGGACGAATACCGACGAGAGTACCCTCAAGGAGTGGTCGCGGCTCAAGTGATTGGTTTGCGCGATATTGACGGAGTTGGCAGGGGGGGGATTGAGGAGCGTTTTGATTCGGTGTTACGGGGCCAGAACGGCAAGCGTTACGTCGCACGCGACTCTCGCGGCCATGTGATTGAAATCCTTGATAAAGATCATCAAGCGCCGGTCGCTGGCCAAAACGTCCGTTTGACTCTGGATGTCGTCGTCCAGCTATATGCCGAACGCGAACTTGATCAGGTCATGAAAGAATGGCAACCGGAAAGCTGTTCTGCGATTGTCATCGATCCGACAAATGGCGACATCCTGGCGATGGCAACCCGTCCGACGTTTGATCCCAATCGCCCACAAGAGGCCTCGCCGGATTCCTGGAAGAACCGTGCGATCGCGGATATTTACGAACCTGGTTCGACTTTCAAGCCTATGATCGTCAGTTACGGACTCGATCAAGGAGTCCTGCAACGTGACGAAAACTTTCACTGTCAGAACGGCGAGTACCGGATGGGTCGACGGGTGCTGCACGACCACCATCGTTATGGGTTGCTCAGCTTGACTGACGTTCTGGTGAAGTCGAGCAATATCGGAATGGCGAAGATTGGCGAACGAATGGGGAATGAACAGCTGGAGAAAGCGGCCACGCTGTTTGGCTTTGGACGTAAAACAGGAATCGAATTACCAGGTGAGCTCCCCGGCATCTTACGACCTCTTAAAAAATGGACCAGCTACTCGACCGGATCGATTCCGATGGGGCACGAGATTGCGACGACCCCCTTACAACTGATTACCGCGCATGCGGCGCTGGCGAACGGTGGTGAACTGGTCCGTCCACGAATCGTACTACAGGATCAGCAGGATTCGATTTCCGCCGTGTCCCGGATGACGATATCCACCGTTTCGCGAGAGACCGCACGATGGATCATTGAACATCCGATGCAAGAGGTTGTGGAAAGAGGAACCGGTAAAAAAGCAAGAATTCCCGGATATCACGTATTTGGAAAGACCGGTACGGCCCAATGCCTGTCTGCGGATGGAGGCTATGTTCACGGCAAATATATCAGTTCGTTCGTCTGTGGTGCCCCGGCTGAATCACCGCGTCTGTTGACGTTGGTTGTCGTCAATCAATCATCCGTCGGGGGTGAAACATTTGGAGGCAAGGTCGCGGCACCGGCAGCGGCGAACATCTTGCGTCAGGGGTTGGTGTACCTCCGGATCTCGCCTGATGACCAGCTGATTCGAGCTGCCGCGAATTGGAAGGACGACGAATTCGAATAACCGTGCGCGTCCTGTCGTTAAGACTGGTGTTCGGCGATTCGCAACAGGGGGGGCTGACACCCACGACGTGACCCATAAGTCAAAAGGGTCTGGAACACAATCTGCGGATTCCGCCATGACAAAGTGTTCAAATCGCAAATCGATATTCGAGTTCAATCGTTATTTCAGGACGAGTTCCTTATATTGCCATCCATAATGAATCCCATTGCAGATCGGCTGGATAAGCGAGTGCAAAGGATCGATGTGGCGTAACGGACTTTTCGCGGATCGATTTCGAGATCGTCTTTGATCGGGAATCGCAGAACCCGTTGAAACAGTCGCATTCGGAAATTGCAGGAAGATATGTCACGCGACCCGCTGTTCAAGCTTAGTGAAGCAGGTCTGTTTTGCCCTCGCGGAGCCTTTTATGTCGATCCCTGGGGGGCCGTTTCGACAGCAGTCATCACGCACGCGCATGCCGATCACGCGGTGAAAGGTTCTCGTCGGTATTTCACGGCTGAACCTGGTCGACGCGTGTTATGGTCGCGAATGGGGCAACATGCGAAAATCGAGCCTCTGGCATTCGGTCAGTCCGTCGATTTGAACGGCGTAAAGGTTTCGCTTCATCCGGCAGGCCATATACTCGGGTCGGCACAGGTCCGGGCCGAATACAAGGGCGAAGTCTGGGTGATTTCAGGGGATTATAAGGTCGCCCCGGATGCCACTTGTGCGGCGTTTGAGCCGGTCCGCTGTCACACGTTTGTGACGGAGTCCACTTTTGCGCAGCCGATTTTTCAATGGGAACCTCAGCAGGCGACTTTTGCGAAAATCCACGACTGGTGGAGAAGCAATCAGGCGCTCAATCGTGCCAGTTTTCTATATAGCTATGCACTTGGAAAATCGCAGCGATTACTCGCGGGTGTTGATCCATCGATTGGGCCGATTTTCGTTCATCGCGATATTGAAACGGTGAACGAGCTTTACCGTCAAAGCGGAGTGACGCTTCCCAAAACGAGGGTTCCGAACGCAGGAATGACCATTGAGGAATGGGGACATTCTCTGATCTTGCAACCACCGTCAGCACGCTGGGCTCAGGGTTTTCCGCATTTGGGCCACTTTGCCAGTGCGTTTGTTTCAGGGTGGATGATGTTGCCGCAAGGAAGCCAGTCACGACGGGTTCAAGAGGGATTTCCGCTTTCCGATCACGCAGACCACAAAGAGCTGCTTTCCGCGATTACCGCGACTGGAGCGGAACGTATCATGGTGACACATGGGTATATCGACGAATTTGTCATCGAGTTGAAGTCACTTGGTTTCGACGCTGTTCCGATGAGGACACCTCGTTGCCGGAAACCTCCCAGGGTAACAGAACAGCCGGCCGTCGTCTGAACGAGTTACGACGAATCGGAGATCAAACGAGGTGATTTGCGAAACTACTCAAGTACTGATTTCCGATCCAAATGGCAATGATTCCGATTGTATGGATCGCACGATCAACCAGATGAAGGCCCCGGGAAAATCGACCGAAGTCGTCAGATTCTGATGACAGCTTGTTCTGGAAAACCGATCATCCCGACAGAAAACGGATTCCTCCCGCTTCGCCGCTTGACAACGTCTGAAAACTCGACTAATGGTTCTGTCGCTTTGGCTTCAGTAAGGGAAAAGTGGGAAGCTCAAGGTGGTCAGAATTGTGACCGAAGTAATTCGTCCGAAAAATTGTGACGGACGAAATAAAGTAGGTTGCCTTCGACGTTTTTGCATTTAAGATCTCTCGTCCGTTTTCAATTTTTTGAGTCCCGTAAGTACGAGTATTTGAGGTTTGCTCCGATGACCAGAGTCTTGCTCGAAGTAGAACATGCACTGGCCGCTTGGCTCCCTGACACGCCCGAGGGGCTCTTCCCAGGGTCTTCTACGGACGTTGTTGTTGCACCAAGCATGGCTGATGACGACGATGCCGCGCCCGCCGACGACGAAGATGGCTTCGGCGACGACGACGAATTCGAAGACGACGATGATGAGCTCGATGAGCTTGATGATGAAGATGAACTCGACGACGAATTCGATGAATTCGATGACGAAGACGAATTTGAAGATGATGACGAATTCGATGATGACGACGATGATGACGACGACGAAGATGAAGACGATGATGACGACGATTATTAATCCTCTGTTTCGTCGGCTTTTTGTTTCGCCGAACTGATGTTCAATGGTAAAACAACAGATCGTAGCACCGGTCGGCATGGCTTGCTGACCGGTGTTCGCGTTCCTGAAGCCTTTGATTTGCTGTTTTTCTGAGATGCGTCTGCACAACTTGTCGAAGAGGTCTCAATGCAGAATCTGTTGGTCCAAATTGAGGATGCGGTCAAGCATGTCCGCCAGTTCTGGCAAGGGACTCCCAAGGTTGGGTTGATTTTAGGGACGGGATTAGGTGGTCTTGCTGAGCAGATTGATCAGCAGGCAAGTATCCCCTACGGTGAAATTCCGCATTTCCCGGTATCAACGGCACCGTCTCATGCCGGACGCCTTGTTTGTGGACTGCTTCGTGGAATACCGATCATCGCCATGGAGGGCCGGTTCCACTATTACGAAGGCTATGATCTGAAACAGGTGACATTTCCAGTTCGCGTGATGCGGGCCTTGGGTGCCGAAGTTTTGCTCGTGACAAACGCCGCCGGAGGAATCAATCCGCAGCTGGATCTGGCCGACCTGGTGGTGATCGAAGATCACATCAATCTCCTGCCCGATAATCCACTGCGTGGTGTGAATGATGATCGGTTGGGACCGCGTTGGCCCGACTTGTGCGAGCCCTATTCAAGGGCGCTGATCCAGGTCGCTCGTACGACGGCACTTTCAGTTGGTATCCACCTTCACAAGGGTGTTTTTGTTGCTGTTTCGGGTCCGAACCTCGAAACCCGGGCCGAATATCGAATGTTGAAGCAGATGGGTGCCGACGTCGTTGGGATGTCGACTGTTCCAGAAGTTCTGGTGGCAATACACGGCGGAATGAAAGTTCTTGGATTTTCTGTCGTGACTGACATTTGCCTGCCGGATCATCTCGAACCAGTAGAAGTCCCCAAAATTCTGGCGAATGCGGCAAAAGGTGGCGAAAAACTGGCCAAACTGATCCCATTGATCATCGAACAGCTTTAGGAAGCGAAAGGTCCACAGTAATGTCCGAATCGACTTCAACTGACTCGACGAGGGCTTCCGAAATCCGGCCTCGGCCAGAGACGGCGAGTGTCATCATTTTTGGTGCTTCGGGTGACCTCACTGCGCGAAAGCTGATGCCGGCATTATTCGACCTCTGGAATGACGGATACCTGTCAGACCAGGCTCCAATCATCGGGGTTGCTCGCCGTGAAAAGACCGACGAAAGTTTCCGTCAGGAGATTTTCGAAGCGATGAAGGGCCAATTTCGCGATGGCGTGATTTCGCCCGATCAGTGGGAACGCTTTTCCCGAAGACTGTTTTATCGACAGTTGGATATTGCCATGCCCGATGGCTACCCGGGCTTCAAGCAACAGCTGGAATCGATTGAGCATCAGCAGGGGACCGGTCACAATCGAATCGTCTATATGGCAACTTCGCCGGACCTGTTTCTTCCCGCGATCGAACACCTTGGCTTCGCCAACATGATCCCTGATCATGATGAGCCACAGTGGCTGAGAGTTGTCTTCGAGAAGCCGTTTGGCCACGATTTGCAATCGTCTCGGGAATTGAGTGACAACCTTCGGCGACTGCTGCGGGAAGATCAGATTTACCGAATTGACCATTATCTCGGAAAAGAAACAGTCCAGAATATTTTGCTGTTTCGGTTTGGGAATTCGATTTTCGAACCTCTTTTGAATCGAAATCACGTTGACCATGTTCAGATCACCGTCGCGGAATCGCAAGGTCTCGAAAGGGGCAGGGGAGGTTATTACGATCACTCCGGTGCCATGCGCGATGTTTTACAGAACCATGTGCTTCAGTTGCTTTGCTTAATAGCGATGGAACCACCAGCACTGTTCAACTCAAATGATTTGCATGAAGAAAAACTCAAGGTCCTGAAGACTCTCAGCGGTGGAAACCCAGGCGGGATTGCGAATTGGGTCGTTTCGGGACAATACGGTGCCGGCACTGTCGACGGTAATCCAGCCATCAGCTATGTCAGCGAAGATCGGATTCCTCAGGATTCGAGAACTGACACGTACGTTGCCATGAAGGTCAAAATCAATAACTGGCGCTGGGAAGGAGTGCCGTTTTACTTGCGAACCGGAAAGCGAATGAAATCGCGCGTCTCTGAGATTGCAATTCAATTCAAGTTGCCGCCGTTGAATTTGTTCAATACGGTTGAATGTGACGGCAATATGTGTGAGCTGGTCGGAGCCAGACCAAATAAGCTGGTCTTTCGAATTCAGCCTAGCGAGTCGATCAAGCTTTCATTTTCGACGAAGCGTCCCGGAATGCAGTATCAAATCCATCCGGTGACGATGGACTTCGACTACAAGACATTCACTCAGCCACTTCCAGAAGCCTATGAACGGCTGCTACTGGAAGTTCTTCGCGGTGATTCGACACTATTCATGAGAAGCGACGAGCTCGATGCCGCCTGGCAGTTTGTAACACCGATTCTCGACTTCTGGAGTCAATCAGAGACGGTCCCGGAACCGTATCCCAGCGGCAGTTGGGGGCCTGTTGCAGCGGACGATCTTCTGCGGAACGATGGGCGGAGCTGGAGATCCCCGACGGTCTAGGTCCAATTCATGCAGAATTGTTAACTCAATGAAAGAGCCGGGCGTTCGATGAACGTCCGGCTCAAATTGAACTTGCCATTATGCAAAGTTGCGTCCAGGATCGGATTCCTGGATGGAATGAATCAAGGAGAGTTTGGCAGCTTGTTTTCGAGAGAATTGACCTTCGACAGGGTCAAAGCACTCAATACGACCGCTGCAATGACACCCGCAGTCAACAGGCAGATTGTCGGATCAAGGCTACGCCACCCACACCAGCCACCTGGAGGGCATTCATCGCAGTTGGCATACTGGCCGCGGGCGCCATTATGCCCCAGAACGATCAATGCGTTCTTTCGAGCAGATGGTGGTGCCGTCTTTTCGCTCCAGACCCGAAAATGACCTTCGGTCGTTCCAGAACTCACCTGGTAAGTACCGGGTTTCAAGTTCTTAACCGAAAACATGCCTTCTTTGTCGGTTTGACTGCGAGCCACTTCGGTGGTTCCCTGACGTACGACCACATCAGCGTTTTCAACGACCGCTCCGGTGTGATCGACGATGCGCCCGGCAAACAGACCGTTTGCTGACTGTGAAACGTCCGCCGCAATCATTGAAACCGCAGCGCGACTTCCCTTTTGGCTTGAGTCTGCTGCTTGAACAACGTTAATTGGAGTAACAACTCCCAACGTAGCGAGAACGACCGCAACTCCGCGAACCAGCTTCAAAACAGGCATAATTCCTCCTTGATTTTCCAACATGTCTTACCGTGCCCGATTGAACCGACCCACCAGCCGGGCGATGTTCGACCAAAACGATTTTGCAAGAATTTCAGATTCGTTTACGGGAATTTCTTGGTCCCGATGCTCAATTTATCGGCCCTTAAAATCCTTAAACGCAGTATCTTGAGAATAGTTGGTAAACTTCACCTAAACTACCCAAACCTCCATCGGGGTGCGTTGAGTGTGGAAAAGGAGAAAAACGTCTGTTAGTGAAGGGCTAATAATCTACGGACGATGAATGCGGCCCAGAATAGCGGCTAGAATGCTGCTGTAATCAGTTTCGAAATCGGACTCGAACGCAATGAGACACCATAGCAGCGTCACGAAGCAGCATCACCAGGATTCCGTTGTGACTTCTGGAGACATTATCGAGCGATTGAAGCGATCATTCAGGCGATTTTTGAAGTACGTTTGAAGGCCTCTGTAGCATGAAGAATTCTGAAATTGGACGACGTTGGACATTCTCTGGTTTTGATCGCGAACTTGGCGAACGTCCAATGATCATGGGAATTCTCAATACAACCCCAGACAGCTTCTCGGATGGCGGTAAATACATGGCGGTCGATTTAGCCGTCGAACACGGACTTCGACTGGCTGCTGAAGGTGCGGATATCCTGGATATTGGCGGCGAGTCAACTCGCCCTGGTTCCCAGCCGGTTTCTGTTGACGAAGAACTGCGACGTGTCATACCTGTGATCGAGCGGCTTAAGGAAAAGATCGAGATTCCGCTTTCAATCGATACATCAAAGTCAGAAGTTGCGAAGCAGGCTCTCAGATTCGGGGCACAGATCGTGAACGATATTTCCGGCCTTCGATTTGATCCTCAGATGATCGAAGTATGCTGCGAAACCTCGTGTGGAGTAATCTGTATGCATATCCAGGGAACACCACAGACGATGCAAAACGACCCTCATTATGACAACGTCGTCGATGATTTGTGCGAAGATTTTACCGCGCGACTAATTTCGCTGGAACGGGCAGGTCTACCCAGGGAACGAATTGTTATTGACCCGGGAATTGGATTTGGAAAAACGGCTGATCACAACCTGGAAATCCTCTCGAACATCGCACGATTTCGGGAGTTGGGGCGCCCGGTTTTAATTGGTCATTCTCGCAAACGGTTTTTGCAAAAAGTCCTTAAGCAAACCCTGGACGAACGACTGTTTGGCACCGTGGGTGTGTCGATCAGCATGGCACAACAGCATGTCGATATTTTGCGAGTTCACGACGTTGCTGCCAACCGTGATGCGATCACGGCATGGCAAGCAACCCAACCGACACGTCGTTGAGAACCCGCTACTTCACGACAACGGTGCTCGAAACCACGTTACTTACAATGACACCATCAGAGACCTGATAACTGACGGTACGGCTGAACAACGATGGAGTCGCACTGATATTTGAATACGTCACGAGCCGCAGCGCTGCCTGGAAGTTGGCTACCGTCGCAAGCGCCCCGGCTGACGTCAGCGTCAGTACACCCGTCGCACTATTGTAGCTGCCGGTGATGTTTCCAGTGGAGGCATTACCGACGAAGCCCAAAACGTCTTCCAATGGGAAGAACGAATACGACAACTTCACGGTTGCAGACGATAGTGAGAAATTGTTGGCGTCAGTGACTGTGATGATGGAATTGACCACTGTCGGAGCTTGCAAGGCCGTGTAAGTGATCGTTGTATTTCCACCAGCAAGCGAGGGAGCGAAATTGATTCCAACTGACGTGGAAAGGTTATTGCTCGTTGCGAAGCTGTCATAAACCTGGAAGTTGATCGTCCGTGGGGTCAACGTCGGTGTGGCGCTGGAATTCAAGTATGCGACAGATCTGAGAGCCGTCTGGAACTGGGCAACTGTCGCCGTCGAATTCAGTGACGTCAGCGTCAGAATTCCCTTGGTCGAATCAAAGCTGCTCTTGATATTGCCCGTCAAGGACGAAGGGACGAAACCGAGTGCATCCTGGGTGGGGTCGAAATTGGCGATCGTAATTGTCGCGGATGTCATGGTCAGATGACCGGGATCGGTGACGGTGATGGCCGGATTCACTGCGACAGCACTCTGTCCCACCGTAAAGACAGGCGAACTTGTACCGCTCAGAATTGGGGGATTAACGATTGGCGTATTGTAGACATCCGCTGAGGTCAGGTCTTTGAATTCAGCAGGTTGTCCCCAAAGCCAATTCGATTCTGGCTTTCCGCCGGTGATCGCGTTCACTGCCGCGTCGCTACGAACGGTCACGTCAGCGACGAGGCGATTCCCCTGGGACAGCCCACCTCCCGTACGCAGGTTTTGAACCCGTGTTGCGAATGGAGTTGGCGACTGCCATTCGTCGATGATCGCAGTTAATGCGACAAGATTGTTGTCGTAGTTCGTAAAGCCGCCGATGATGAGATCTTGGCCAGAATTACCAACAGCCTTACCCTTACTGTCTACGGCACCCGATATTCCCGTGAGGACGTCAGAACCTAGCCCACCGATAATCAGATTTTGTCCGGTTCCCGAACCGGCGACGATCGTGTCCGCCGCAGTTCCTCCAATCAGAGCATTACCCTGGTAATTGCCGGTCAATGTGTTGATTCCATTCCCGCCGTGAACATCCTTGATATTGAGGAAGCTTCCCACATTTGTGGCGATTCCCGCTGCGAGATTCACAGTGACCTGTGTGGCAAACGCAGAGTAATCCAGCCAGTTATCTGCACCGCTTTTTCCATCGATCTTGCCGGTAATCAAACCATTCTGAAACATTCGGAAGACATTATTAACGAACAAACCGGTATTAGGATCTTTGTCGCCACTGGTCAGGCAATTGACTCCCGTGAAATTGAAGGTTCCATTGACATTGCCTGTATTTCGATCAGTGATGTTCCAGATTGTCTGCGAACTTGGTGAACTCTGAACACTCGCCCCGACGAGCGTGCTTCCGTAGGTCGATCCGATCAAATTCGTAATATTCTTGTATCCTCCGGTGCCACTTGCCGGGGTCAGTTTTGTAGTGCTGTCCGGCTGCAGTCCGACGGTGATTGTTGTCCTGCTTTGGGAGTAGTCGAGGGTGTTTGTTCCCGATCCCCCATTAATCACTCCGGCAACGCTTGCAACTCCGGCGCCAGGAATGAAATGGAACGTATCATTCAAGCCGCCACCGTTGAGGTTTTGAAACGAACTGAAGTAAATCGCATTATTAAGATTGCCGCTGTCGACTCCCGTAATATTCCAGTCGGTGTTCACATTCTGCCCATACAACGTATTAAGTGTTGATGATGAGGGCTTGCTGCCGACAAAGTTTTGAATATTGGAGAATCCACGGAAAATCAAACTTGCGGAATTTGCGATCAAATTGACACTGACAGCATCAGTCCGCTGGGAGTAATCGATCGTGTTAAACCCAAGTCCGCCATTGATGGACCCCGCGACGAGCCAAGGCGTCACACCTGGTGTCGTGGGCGTTGCCGCGAGCTTAAATGCGTCACTACCTGTGCCACCTACCAGATTCTCGTAGCCCGCGAAACTCAATGGTGAATTGCCGTTAACAATTCCCACACTTCCTTCATTGAGGGCCGTAATGTTCCAGATATTATTGCCATTGCTGCCAATGAGGGTATCGTCATTCGCGCTACTGCCGACCACGGCGCTGATCTGGCTGAAAGTTCCGCCGATTGCGGTCGAAGTGCTGGTTTGAAGATTCGTAACAACCCCGGCACTTCTCTGGGAATAAACAAGCGTATTGACGTTACCAGGACCTGGATTACTTCCGCCGATGATGTTCCCGGATACAAACCCGGACGCCCCGAACAGGAACGAATTACTTTGAGGTCCACCGGTCAGGTTCTTGATACCAGAAAAGTAAAACTGACCGTTGATATTGCCTGCGTTTCCTGAGGTGATATACCAGTTATTCAATACGTTATTGTCACCGATCAACGTGTCTGTCGTATCAGAACTTCCGTAGACGTCCGAAATTCGAGAGAAACCAGATCCCACTGCGGTCGCAGAATTTGTGGCCAGGTTAACGACCACGCCAGCGGTGCGAAGGGAATAGTCAAGTGCATCGATCCCACCACCGCCGTCAATTTTGCCAGAAACAAATCCGGCAGGACCGAATTGAAATGAGTCGTTGAAAGTTCCGCCCGTCAGATTTTGCACGTTTGTGAACGTATTCCCGTTCAACGTCCCCGAATTCGGCCCTGTGATCTGCCAAAGATTAGTAGAGTTCGGAGAAATCAGCGTATTGACTCCGCTACCACCGAAAACGCCAAGTGAGGTTCCAGGAAGAATTCCCTGGATGCACACTTGATCGTCGCCGGTACCGCCAAAAAAGTAGATGCCGTCAACGGGCTTCGATGGTCCGAATGACGTCACCGTGCCGTTTTCCGTAACGCTGACTCCGCTCGAATTCTGGCTGATAGTGACGTTATCTGGTGTTGCCGAACCGTCGATTCTGACGGTCGTTCCGATTAAAACGACAGATAGCATTCGACGAAATTCTAATACTTCGGCACGCTCAAGCCCGCGACGACGACGAGGTCGAAATTTCTTGCTGCCGGAATTTTGCCATTCGCGAAACAGGTCGAGCATACCCATTTTCATCTTTCTGTGGTGTGCGTCCAAGGACTTAACACAGCAGCCACGGATATTGGGGATCTTCAAAACCCAATCACACGCTCTTGCTGATCTTTTTTTGTGTCGTCGATTCGCAGGTCAGACGGAATTGACAACGGTCAATATCAATCATGTCGTGCGACGAAGGTGGAAATCCAAAGCGAATCTGTGGCATGCGTTGCACGTAGAATTTATTGAGAAAAGCTCAACTTACTCAAAACAAACAGTTTGAACAGCTTTGGCCATCTGAGCCGGTTGCGTGTGATGAATCGTGAAACGATGACAAACTCAATTTCACGTTCGAGAGCTTCTTCCGGACGTACAACAAGTCGCAGACCGGTCATTCTACTTGGACCACGAAGCTGCTGATGAATTTTTCAAGAACGCTGATTCCGTTTTGATCGGCAAAATCAGCCGATTTGCCGGTTGGATTTAGGGGTTTAGAAAATTTGGGTAGACATTTGGGTAATTTAACTCTTCCCATTCTGCCGGATTTTTCTTTTCTGCGAAATTTGACACAAGTTTGACAGAGACGTGACGGAAGGCTGACACACGATTTCCGATGTTGAAATAGAATCTCCAACGAAATAGGGCATCGAGCGGCGGTTTGAGGCTGATCGTTGCTTGGCGAACGGATTCGCTTTAAGCGAGATTAATGAACTACAGTCACTGGAATTCACTATGTCCATCGTTTCTCCCAAGCGTGCTACATCGGAAAAGCATCGAGCGCAACGTCCGTTAAGCGAAGCGCTTCCAAAGCACGGCGAACTCGGCGAATCAGCCCGTGCCTCGACCGTTCCAGTCGCCTCGGAACCGCCAGTCTGGGAGCCGTGGCTTCCTGAGAAGATGAGTTGGGCTCGAGTTGACTGGGTTGTTGTTGCCTGGATGGTTGGCATGCATGCAGGTGCGATTGCTGCTCCATTCTTTTTCAACTGGCAGTCACTGGCGACCTGTGTCGTGCTACATTGGTTCACTGCAAGTATCGGGATTTGCCTGGGCTACCATCGCTTCCTGTCGCACAAATCCTTCAAGCTTGTCAGTCCGGTACGATTCATTACTCTCATGGCTGGTTCGCTTTCTGGTGAAGGCTCACCACTTGCCTGGACTGCAACGCATCGTCTGCACCATCAACGTTCTGACTTGCCAGGCGATCCGCATTCCCCATTGGTGAGTGCTCTCTGGTCGCATTTAACCTGGCTATTCCTGCGACGAACTCCGACCGAGCAACAAACGCTTTATAAGAAGTATACGCCAGATTTGATGAACGATCCGATGTTGCAATTTTTCGAGAAGACCTATTTCCTTTGGCTGGTCGCTTCGGGCGTTGCCCTCTGGATGGTTGGCGGCTTGCCGATGCTGCTCTGGGGACTTTGTTTCCGGATGGTGATGGTTTACCACGGAACCTGGTTTGTAAACTCCGCAACACATCTCTGGGGTTATCGCAACTACGATGTGCGGGATGAAAGCCGCAATTTGTGGTGGGTGGCGATCTGGGCCTACGGTGAAGGTTGGCACAACAATCATCATGCTCACCCACACGTCGCCCCTGCGGGACACAAATGGTGGGAACTCGATCCGACCTGGTGGTCAATCAAGACACTACGGCTGTTCGGGCTGGCCTATGACGTTGATGATCGAATTCCTACGACGCGAGAACCTGCTGCGGCGGATGCCTGATTCGCCTCACTGATGATGGTGTCTCTCAATTCAGCAGCAAGAAAAAACGAGCCCGTTATGACGATCATATCGTCGCACGAGGCAATCCGTTTTGCGAGATTCCATGCGGAACTCGGGCTTGCTGCGAAATGAGTCTGCCGACCGCTGATCGATTCGACGAGACTGCCGAGATCGTCCAGATCGACGCCTCTCGGGTTGTTCAGATAACGAGTCAGAATCACGGTGTCGAAATTTGGCAGCAATTGTCGAAGGATTCCAGCGACATCTTTGTCCTTGGTTGCGGCGAAGATGAGAATTCTTCTTTGCCGTATTCGATCTTCATTCAGCGAGGCGACGAGGGCTCGCGCCGATTCCCAATTATGTGCGGCATCGATAATGACCGTCGGGTGTTTTGAGACGACTTCGACTCGTGCGGGCCATGCCACACTCCTCAGTCCCTCTCGCACGTCATCATCAGTGATTTTCCATTTTTGTTGACGAAGTTCTTCAATGACCGCCAGCGCCAACATGGTATTGGACGCCTGGTGCAGTCCTCGCAAAACAACCGGCACTTGTGACCAGAATGTCGTTGATGTTTTTGCCTCGATTTCAACGTTGCCCTCTTCATCCGTCCGTCGGTTCAGCAATTGGAAATCGCGATGGACCTGCTTGAGAGGAGCGTTTCGCTCAGAACAGATGTTTTCGATGAGATTGAGTGCATCAACGTGAGTCACACCAGAGATGACGGGGACCTGTGGTTTGATAATCCCCGCTTTCTCGTAGGCAATCTGGTGTACCGTACTGCCGAGGACATGAGTATGGTCTCGACTGATATTTGTGATCACCGTGACCAGGGGACGACACAAGTTCGTTGAATCGAGTCTTCCGCCGAGACCAACTTCAAGTACCGCAATGTCGACATTCTGTTCGATGAAATGCTGCCATGCCAGCGCCGTTGCGAGTTCGAAATATGTCGGTTGCATGCGGCCGGGGAGATTGTCCATCTCGGCAATGATCGGCATCAATCCGTTGAGCAGACTGACAAGTTCAGGCTTCGTCGGTTGAATTCCACCGATTGTGATTCGCTCTTCGAATTCGGTGATGTGGGGAGAAATATAGAGTCCACATCGATATCCAGATCGGGAAAGAATCGACGACAACATCGAACACGTGGAACCTTTGCCCTTCGTACCAGCAACATGAACGACCGGAATTCGTTCGTGCGGGTTGCCCATCAACTCGAGTAGTCGCCGCATCCGATCCAGCTTAAAATCACTTGTCGAATACGACTCGGTGTTGATCCGCTCGTAATTGATTCGCCCGAACAGAAAGTCAATCGCCTGTTCGTATGTCTTAAGCCGATCTGACATCTGTGATTCCAAGGCAGTCTCCCGGAAATCTGAGAATCTCTGAGAGAGCAATTATCTTTCTCTATTCAACAAACTCACCGAGATTTATTGACCCGTTTTGCGTCGGGGGCGAAAAAATCTCGTCGATTCCTTCACGACTCGGCGCCGCGACGTAATCCGGACAAGCAAGGTCAGAAAGAAGTTCTTCCAACCAGGTATCACGCACTGTTGTCGTCGGGCGAGTGCATTCAACGCCAACTTGACAACAGGTTCAACGGCAAGCGATGAGTGTTTTTGCAACCATCCCGGTGCGCCCGCAATATCGAAAAAACTCGTTCGAGTGACCCCCGGGCAGACCGCCGTTACTGTAATGCCACGATCATAGAGCTCACAGTGCAAAGCTTCGCTCAAGTGAAGAACGAATGCTTTACTTGCCGCATACACCCCCATGTAAGCAACGGGCTGAAACGCCGATAACGAAGAGACGTTCAGGATGGCACCATGCCCTCGTTCCAGCATTCCCGGCAAAATCCGGTACGTCAATTCTGTTAGTGCCGAGATATTCAATCGGATGAGCTGCAGCAGTCGATCAATGTCCGCGCTATCGACCTCACCAACGACTCCAAATCCAGCGTTATTGACAAGCAATTCAATTGAGATCCCTTTGGCAGAGATTTCATCGAGGATTCGTCGTGGTTCGACCGGATCAGAGAGGTCTGCCAGGATGATTTCGCAACGAGTTCCGTGCTTCGTATGCAATTCGTGAGCCAGTTCGGTCATCAAATCGCCGCGCCGAGCGACCAGCACCAGATGCATCCCTCGTGACGCAAGTTGGCGCGAGAACTCCGCACCCAAGCCTGCCGAGGCTCCGGTGACGAGTGCCCACTGATCCGCCAATCGCTTCCACACGCTATGTTTCCCGCATCTTGCGCTGCCTGCGAGCAACTACGACGAACTCAACAAAGGCAAATAACCAACATACCATGTTCATCACAAACGTCCTGTCTGCGATTTCATCAAATTCAACCGTGTTTACTTGTTTTGACCAAGAATACCGTCGTTTACCGACGCCGCTCGATTTACGGTTTTGACAATTGATCGAATTATGGATACACGACCCGATAAAAGAATGCGAACTTTCAAACCAAACCCGAATTGAACCAGCACTTCAGGTCATCAAAAACACCCAATTTCACGATACACTGAATTCACTGCTCCGAGATGCTAACACAATCAACCTTTCCAAAAAAGTCAGCCCGCTAAGGGAGAACGACTCGACAATGTCGTGACATCGACCTGCATTTCCCGTTATGGAACCCCACACATGAATGATACGGCCACGACCATGAAGCGACCGGCTGTTTTTCTCGACCGCGATGGAACCGTGAATGTCGAAGTTCATTATTTGTCACAGCCAGAGCAGATCGAGTTGCTTCCCACCGTTTCGGAGACGATTTCCCTGCTCAATTCTCGTGGCATTCCAGTCGTGATCGTGACTAACCAGGCCGGTATCGCCCGCGGCTATTTTCCGGAACACCGCCTCATCGCGATTCACGATCATTTACGCCGGATACTGGCAGAAAAAAACGCCCGGATCGATGGAATTTATTATTGTCCACATCATCCCATCGCCGGTTTGGGCGAGTATCGGAAGGTCTGTGACTGTCGCAAACCAATGCCTGGAATGCTGACGCGGGCTGCGAGTGAACTCGCCATAGACCTGGCCGGTTCCTTGTTGATCGGCGACCGGGAAAGTGATCTGCAAGCTGGCGCAAATGCCGGATGTCAGACGGCGCTTGTCACGACGGGCTATGGAATAGAAACCAGTGCTGCGATCGATCTGAAATCCGTCGGAGGAATCGGCATCTTTCCGACTGTTGCCGATGCCGTCACGGAATGGTTGAATCAATCGAACGACGAAACAAACTTGATGCCATCACGTTGACGCGTTCGCAGAGGGCGACAATGCTATGCCAAAGATGTTAGATTCCCTCCCAGAGCAACCATGACAAACGTTTCTATTACGACCGGTGCCCGACTCCATTTCGGCCCCCTTGATGTTTCGGCACCTGCGGGAGGTCGATTTGGTGGAGTCGGCGTGATGATCGATCATCCGCGAACCGTGATTGCGGCCACGAATGCGCCTGTTGACCTGGTTCGAGGTGATGATTCGACGACGAAACGCGTCATGGAATTTCTGCAACGCATTCGGAAGGCAATCCCCGATCAATATCGAGTTCCCTGCGAAATCGATGTTAAAGAAACAATTCCCGCTCATTATGGATTTGGATCGGGGACGCAATTGGGACTCGCAGTTGCCCTCGCAATGTCAATTGTTGCCAAAGAACCAACTCCTTTTCTTGAAGAACTTGATGTTGTCTGTGGCGCCAATGTTTCTTCAGTGCACAGGGCAGAAGCACCGGGCAAACCACTTGTGGCGGCTCTCGAAGTCCTGGCCCATCGAGTAGGACGGGGATTGAGGTCCGCGATCGGGCTCCACGGATTTCAACAAGGTGGATTTCTGGTTGATGGCGGCAGGCCCGAATCAAACAAGCTGGGAACGCTCGTGACACGGGTAGAATTTCCCAGCGACTGGCGTTTCGTGCTGGCATCACCTCAACAGGCGATCGGACTTTCTGGAGACGCAGAGCAGTCTGCCTTCGCCAGGCAGACGGCAATGCCCAGACAACTGACGGGCGAACTCTGTCGGATCGTGCTCATGGAATGGCTTCCTTCGGTGATTGAGGCCGACTTTGCCCGATGCGGTGACTCAATGTTCGAATACGGCAATGCGGTCGGAGAATTCTTTTCGCCGACTCAGGGTGGCGTCTTCGCTCATCCTCGTATGGCCGAATGGGCCGAGAAAGTCCGACAGCGCGGAATTCGTGGCGTGGCCCAGACCTCGTGGGGGCCAACTCTCGCCGCACTCTGCTCAAGTGACGCGATGGCCAGACAATTGCACAGCGATTTTACCAAAGATTCGGCGTGGAACGATTGCTCGTTCCATGTCGTGTCCCCCTTAAATCGTGGGGCGGCGATTCATCGCGTCTAAAGATGTCATCCTCTGGCATCCATCACCGCCAGCTTGCGTCATCGTTCGCGGGGCAGACTGACTTCCAGGCACTACGAATGACGGCGAGATCCGTTAAGCGAATCGGCTCAGGATCATCGACCCTCCCCCAATCAAAATGGGTCTGTCTCCCGGCTTTCCCCTGGAACGATCAACAGATCGCGAGTTGTCTCCCCAGGAAGTTCAGGTTGTGTCCCACCGCATCGGAGCCTTCTCCGACGCAGTCACTTCGCTTTGCTTCGAGGGATTCAAGGACCACTGGATGATCGACGTGGGTCATCCAGTGGCACCCGAGTTTTTGAGGTCAGGCAACTCAATAGCCCACGTTGACATCACGAGTGAGGATGTTGCTATCGTAAATTCCGAAGTTGGCTCCATCAGTGACCTGGAAGGAAATTGTCCTTGTCGCAGTGCTCGGCAATTTTCCTGTGTAACTGAATTTGATGGATCTTAACGCCGCCTGGTAGTTCGCTACGGTATCCGTTCCGGTCAGTACGAGTCGTCCTGTGGCCGCGAAGTATGTCCCCGTGATGTTGGCTGTGTTAATAAATGTGAGGACGTCCTTGCCTATGGAGTAATTGTTCGTGATCTGTATTACGGCACCTGAAATCGTAGCCGTACTCGGATTGTAAACAATCAGCGAATTCGTGACGTTCAGCGCGGGGCCGCTTGCACTGTATGACAGTGGATTCGATTCAATATTCGATAGGAATGGGACGCCATTCTGTGTCGTAAAAGTAATGCTACGAGCAGCAATGTTGCTCTGATGGACTCCTAGAAATACCTGGAAATTGGCAATTCGAGTGACACTTGGCGGATTCAGGGATGTCGTGGTGTAAGTGACTGACTGCAGAAGGTTCTGGTAAGTGCTCAACGATCCGGGCCCGGTAAACGCCAGGATTCCACTGACGGAATTGTATGTACCACTGATCCCGGGGGCGCTTGTAAATTGCAGCAAATCCCCAACCTGTACATTCAGAAGCTGGACCGTTGCACCCGTCAGTGTCGGGTTATACGAACCCGTCACTTGAAGTGAGGCCGTAATCTGTTGCGGTCCGTTTCCGAAGACATAGGCGAGCGCGTTGGTCTCAATTGAGTTTAACAGCGGAACTGGACTGATCAAAATATTCCGTGTGACGACGTTACTGGATGACTGGCTGTCACTCACCTGGAAGCTGATGACTTTTGTCGTTTGAACCGGATTACCGTTCAGTCCGTTGTATGTGATCGAACGAATCGCATTCTGGTAGTTTGCGACACTATCCGTACCACTCAACGACAGGATTCCAGTCTTCGCATCCCATGTTCCCAGGATCTTCGCAGTGTTCGTGAACTTCAGGAAGTCCTGTCCGGAAATGTAGTTTGCGAAGATCTGGATCGTTGCACCCGTCAGATTGGCATTCGAAATATCGGCGGCTTGAATCGAAGAAGTGATCAAAACAGCCGGATCATTCTGCGTGTA
>CAIOKO010000232.1 GCA_903858935.1 uncultured Schlesneria sp.
CTTGTATAATAACTTCGTGGTCAACTCGGTTCCCCTGATCAAACAGTTTGCAACACCGTTTCTCAGGCACGATTTGACCACATTTTCATTCTCCTTTCACCGCAATCACTTACGCTGCGCACGTTGTTTGTCGTTGAACCGTATTTTTTGCCTTACGACCGTTGTCTAGTACGTATTACCGCGCTGTTCGCGGCATGGCAACGAAAAGATCTCGAGAAACCGCCACGTGTCAACTAGTGTTTGGACTTATCCGTTTTTACTTCGTCAAACTATGCCGAGTCTGTATCCGTTGTCTTTGCCACTGGAATGGACCGCACTCGATCAAGGATGTAATACACAAAGAAACCCAATGGCTTTCCATCATGTCTCACCCTGTGCGCGTGTATTCGTACTTTCCATTTCCCGCGAAGCGGATTGTTCGATTGGTGGCCGCTGCAGTCGAGGTATTCGTCTTCAAAATCATAGTCTTGTTCGTCATCAGTAAAACGCTTTGCCATTGCCTGTTGGTGCTGAATAAACCTTGGTCTGTGGCCTACGGGCGCAAGTGCAATAATGTGATCAACGATCCAACTCGCCGACTCGTTAAGAATTTTCTGTCGCGATGTTCCTATGAGATCCGCAAGCTGCTGGTTACAGGCGAGGACATCGCCCAGATCATTTGAAGTAAAGAACATGGGAAGCTTGGCATCCGCTAAGACGAACTCCATGATCGCGCCGGTTTGCCGCGTCGTGTAGATTGATTCGCCGTGGATCGGTTCCGCGCGCCGGGCTTGGTTGGGGAACGTGTTTTGGAAATACTCTCTTACTTCTGGAACAGCTGTCTTGCAATTCAAATCACGAAGATATTGTGGAATTTCCATCGACGGATCTGAAAGATAGGGCAAAACGATTTTCCCCAATGCCGTGGCCTGGCCAATCTCGTAAGGTACCCACTGCGACTTCAGACTCTGCGGCGACACAATCACGAGAACTGCAATACATTCCGCAAGCCCTTCACGAACTCGTGAGGAAAATCGAGCACCCCAGTTGATGTCCTTCACATCTCGGAAGTGATTTATTCCAGCTTGGGAGAGGACTTCTGCAAGTTCTTGCGCAGTTATGGAATCTTCACGAGAATAGCTGATAAAAACAGAACTCATGCTGTCCCCGCCGTGAGTTTAGTTACAAAAGATGACTTGCGATTCGGCGATACTTGGTGGCACAAATGACGCAGACTCCACGTATCATGACCGGTGGATTGTCGGTCAACGCTTTCTTCGACTTTATCATTCAGCAGAAAATTCGACCTTCGAATTCAAAATGCTTTGTGCATGACTGAGAATACTTTCTTGGCGTTTAACTAAGCTCTGGATTAATTGCTCGTCCGTGTAAACCTGTTTAAAAAAGAGTACGGCAGAGTCTTTTGGCGATATTTTCTGATCGTCGAAATAAAAAGGGAGTCCGAAGACTTGAAACCCTTCTTCCCGCAGGAGTCGACGGACTCGATCCGTATCGATCACACTTATGAACAGCCGATTAACTTCATTTTTAAGAGCTTGAATCTCGCATTCCAACAGCAGTGCCGTGAATAGCCCAAGTTTTCGCGCCAACGGGCATACCATCGCCTTGGAAACTTCAGCCAGGCGACCTGACGTCTGAAACGGATGTGGAAAGTACGCTCCGGAAGGCAGTCGATCCGTTCGATCAGCTATGATCAAACGGATCGCCGCTAAAATCGTCGTCTCACGATAAATCCCATATTTCAGGGCACTCTCGTCATAGGCATCTCGTAATTCCGAAGGCAGCGTTGTCGGCCGATTTGTCCATTTCAATTCACAATGTAGCGTCGCGTAACGCAGAGGCAGGTAATCTGCTTCGACTTCGGACGCATTGAGTTGCCGTAGGTTCAGGCGAACGTTTCGAGGCCCGCACTCATTGATCAACCGATACTTGCTCATGTCTATCGGCCTTGAAAATTAACGATAATATCGACCGACGTACGTAACAGATTTCAAGTACAAACTCCAGGAAACACTGGCGTCCTATTGCATTTTTCTTAAACGCCTTAAGGGAACATTTTTGAATGGTGTGCGCGTTCTGGGTTAGGCTCCACACCATAAACTTCGGGGACACTGTCCTTTCCAAGAACGGGACAACGAGTTGAGGCGAGTGTTTACGGAAAAATCTTTCAACGGTCAATTTAAGAGAAGAGTTATACACTTTACCACCTCAGTATTTCGTCAAAACGATGAAAACGGCGTGCGTCCCCTGCCACGAGATAACGGTGTGCTCGCCAAACGGGACCGCTTATCAACCACGGGAACAAAACGATGACAACGGGAACACGCGACGACCGGGTTATCGGGGTTGGAAGCCCAACTCCTCAGCTGGGGTTCTCGGTCAGAAACCGCCCGATTTCACTCGCTTCAGCGGGAGACAACTGCCATGAGGCGGCGCCGATTAATTGGCTGAGTTATCCTGATTTTCTTGCTCCTAGGACCGCAGCAGACGGAAGCCGCAATGTCCAGGCAATCGCCACTTCTCCCGGGGACTTGCCCTGCTCTGTGCCGATGCCGCCAAGCACTTCGACCAGGCGCAGGTTCCGCGAGAACAATGGCTCCTGAAATTGTTTGTTTTTTCTCGACGCCAATCTTCGGTGGGAAGCTCGTTTTAAGCCGCAGCGCGGCGACCGAATAGAGCCTGGGGCAGCTTCTGCCCCAGGTTACGTCAGATCAGAACAAACAAAAAGCCCCCTCGGGGCGACCGAGATTGGACGTTCGCGCCAATCGTTGACATTGATCCCGTTCGATTCTCGACTGGGAGGCGGAGAAATTGAGATGGAGATTCGACTCGGCCGCCCCGCTGGGGCTTTTGACTGGTTTTTGTTGTGCTCCATCCTGGGGCGGAAGCGCCCCAGGCTTTACTCGTCCGCCGCTCTGCGGCTTAAGACCAAACGGAACCAGTCAGCATCAACCACCGGACCGCTCACCAACCACGGGAACAGAACGATGACGACACGCACACGCGATGACCGGTTTACGCGGGCTGGAAGCCACTTCCTCAGCCGGGATTCTCGGTCAGAAATCGCTCGATTTCATTCACTTCAGCGGGAGACAACTGCCATGAGGCGGCGCCGATTAATTGGCTGAGTTGACCTGGCTTTCTGGCTCCTACGATCGCAGCAGTGACAGATGGAAGCCGTAATGTCCAGGCAATGGCCACTTCTCCCGGTGACTTATCGTGCTTTGCGCCGATACCGCGGAGCACTTCGACCAGGCGCAGGTTCCGCGAGAACAATGGCTCCTGAAATTGCTTGTTTTTTTCTCGACGCCAATCGTCGGCGGGGAGCGCTGCATGCCGCTCCTTCGTCCAGGCCCCGGTGAGCAGTCCCGACTGCATCGGGGAATAGACGAGCACTCCGATGTTGTTCTTCTGGCAATAAGGCAACGTTTCGGTTTCAACCTCCCGACGCAGCATCGAATAGGGAGGCTGCAATGAGGTGATGGAGCCGTAGGGCACCACTTGCTCCATCTGGGCCACGCTGAAGTTCGACACACCGGCCCAGCGGATCTTCCCTTCCTCCTTGAGTTTCTGAACCGCTTGCCAACCCTCGTCGATATCTTCCGGCGGCTCCGGCCAGTGAATCTGGTACAAGTCAATGACTTCGACCTTCAAGCGGCGCAGGCTGGCTTCGCATTCCCTGCGGATGCTGTCCGCTTTCAGGCATTTTCCGACTTGGCGATTCTCATCCCAGACGCGGGCACACTTGGTAAAGACATACGGGCGTCGCTGGCTCGGTATGTCAGCCAGTGCTTTGGCCACGACCTCCTCGGAGTGTCCGAGACCGTAAACCGCTGCGGTATCAATCCAGTTAATGCCGCAATCGAGTGCTTCGTGAATGGAAGCAATGGAATCGGCGTCGTCCTGCGGACCCCATCCGAAGGCCCACCCCCCTCCGCCAATCGCCCACGCACCGAATCCGATGGGTGTAATCGCGAGGTCCGAGTTTCCGAGGATTCTGGTATGCATCAAGTCGCTCCAAAAGATCAAATGCCGCTGCCGTTTCCGATTATGTTAGAGCGCCTTTCATCCGCGTTGCAATTGAGCCCCTTTTAGATCGACTCATCCATCGAATTCACTCTCCATCGCTGGGGAGCAGCCGCGTGTCTGTCCAAATGCCCTTAGCTGGATAATCGCGGAAAACCCCTTCACTTTTATTTTTCATTTTATTTGCACATTTTTTGCAATTTTCATATTTACGAACGACACCTTTCTTTCTACATTTATGTCGCGTTTTTGTTTTGCGGAGCTGGGGAGGGGGGGGCAGACAGCCCAGGCAGAAGTCCGTCACGGGAGAGAAGTCTGTTGAAAGATCAAGGCAACGCCTGATCTGGTCTACTTGTTGCTTTCTCTCTTCAACTTTCTGAGCCGTTTCGGCTCCGTACGACGACGATTTTGATCTTTGAAAATTCGGAATAAAATTAAGGCGAATCATCCGTTTGCAGCAGCGGGCTACTTGCGGAGGCTTATTATTTGGCTGCCATAAAGGACTGTCTTTTTTCTCGCTCTCGCTTTTTTCGTGATCCTCATGGCAATTTCGCCCTCCGGCAATCGAAAAGGCAGTCTGATCACGACAACACGAATGTTCAAAAACGGGAATTTAATCGCAGCACGTCGAACTCGCGCGAACTTTGACACCAAATTTGACAATCGCCGGATGACGGCAGAACCGACAAGAGCGAAGAGTCCGAGGACGGGCCGAAGCGACAGAAAACTGATTTGAGAAAGTTGCAAGTAGACAATTTAGGAAGAGTCCGAGGGCTTACGCACCTCGGCTCGCCAAAGCGGGACGGGCGGATTCGAAGTCAGTCGAACTGCGTCGAACTCGATCGAAGTCGGGCGCGGGGGGAAAAATGGTTAAAAGCCTATGAATTACGAGGGATGGTCGAAGTCGATCGAACTCGATCGAACTGTGACACCAAATCGATAATCGCCGGACGACGGCAGAACCGACGAGAACGAAGAGTCCGATGACGGGCCGAAGCGGCAGAAAACTGATTTGAGAAAGTTGCAAGTAGACAATTTAGGAAGAGTCCGAGGGCTTACGCACCTCGGCTCGCCAAAGCGGGACGGGCGGATTCGAAGTCAGTCGAAGTCGGGCGCAGGGGTGAAAATGGTCAAAAGCCTATGAATTACGAGGGATGGTCGAAGTCGATCGAACTCGATCAAACTGTGACACTAAATTTGACAACGACCGAATGACGGCAGAACCGACAAGAACGAAGTGTCCGAGGGGGGGGCCGAAGCGACAGAAAGTAGTTTTGAGAAAGTTGTACGTAGACAATTTAGGAAGAGTCCGAGGGCTTACGCACCTCGGCTCGCCAAAGAGGGACGGGCGGATTCGAAGTCGGTCGAACTGCGTCGAACTCGATCAAAGTCGGGCGCAGGGGGAAAAATGGCCAAAAGCCTACGAATTACGAGGGATGGTCGAAGTCGATCGAACTCGATCAAACTGTGACACTAGATTTGACAACGGCCGGATGACGGCAGAACCGACAAGAACGAAGTGGCCGAGGGGGGGCCGAAGCGGCAGAAAGTAGTTTTGGGAAGGTTGTAAGTAGACAATTTTGGAAGAGTCCGAGGGCTTACGCACCTCGGCTCGCCAAAGAGGAACTGGCGGATTCGAAGTTGGCCAACTTCAAATCCGTCAAAAGGCCTATGAAACAAGGAACTTGGCCAACTTGTCCAACTTTTTTGAAGCTGCATGCTGCCTTGATCATCGCTTGAAGCCAAGAACAATGACCCCAAGACCAACCATCGCGATGCCGAGCCACTCCCGTAAATTGGGGCGTTCACCTAAAAATATCGTTGCGAAGATTGCGACCATGACGAGACTCAGCTTGTCCACGGGTGCCACTTTGGATGCCGCCCCCACTTTGAGAGCACGGAAATAACACACCCAAGAGGCTCCTGTCGCCAAGCCTGACAGGACAAGAAAAAATACGGTACGCGGCGTCAGACTCAATGGGTTCCGCCATTTGTGGCTGATTCCGACAAACATCGCCAGAATCCAGAAAATTACGAATGTGCGGACGAGTGTCGCGTAATCCGAGTCGACGCCTTCCAGCCCAACCTTCGCAAAGATGGCGGTCATCGCCGCAAAAAATGCAGAGAGTAAAGCCCAGGTAAACCAATCATTCGTAGAAATCATAACGAACCTCAACCTGGAAACTCGAAATTCTGCTTAACTCATCCGCCGCCCATCTTTCCAACAAATTCAGCTCGCGCACAAAACAACGGCATTGCCATGCAACTTGGGAGACGACCATAAAACATTGGCTACATGAGGGGATACCAAGGCAGAAAATAAAGAAGACGCCGGGAGACTTAACTCTCGGCGTCTTCTGTGAACAAATTTGCATCGCTCGGTTTGCGATGCAAAAAATGAGCTCCCCGACTAGGGCTCGAACCTAGGACCTAGCGGTTAACAGCCGCTCGCTCTACCGATTGAGCTATCGGGGAAAAGTTGATCACGTGCCATGTGATATTGAATTCTTCGGTTTGATGCAAGTCCACATGGCAGAACATTATTCTCTCCGCTTCATCGACAATTTTCAATCGGTAGCGGGACTCGAAATACCAGAAAATCGTTCCAACCAGGGTTATCGGGATTCGATCGATAAAAGCCGGGTACTACGAGCGGCCTCCGCGCTCTAACTGAAATAAAGCCTTTGCCAGCGGGGCCGGCTGGGAACCCACGTCAGGGCTTGGAGTTCGCTCGTTCGGAGCGTCGGCGGCAGTCTCTGGAGTCGAAGTTGGTCGAGCTTTTACCGAATTGAAATTCGGGATTCGAAATGGGATTGTGGGAGATTCAGCGGTCGAAGTAGATGCCGTCTGGGCTGGCAAAGACGCAGCAATCGACTTGGATTTATCAAACTGCAGAAGATTTTCCTTTAAATCCCCTTCCGATCGAGGAAAAGTGGGACTCGTCGCCGGCATCAACTCGCCCTGCGAAAATGATGCTGACGTAAAACCTTCCGAAGTCGCACTTTTCGCTGAACCCGCTTTGGCCAATATCTCAAGCAGTGATTTCGGCGGAACCCGATCAGTCGACACAAGTGTCTTTGCCATCGGCATCTGAATCACATCGATTGCTTCCGAAGTTGTATTCACATCAGGTGAACTGGCATCCGTTGAATCAACCGCAACAACCCGACGAAGCAAGAGGGCGGCACCAACCAATGTTCCGACAATCATAAAAATAACCAACACTCGAATGTACGAGAATTTTGGTTGTTCATCATCAATGGACTCGTCCGTCGGTGGTGATGAACCAATTGACAGAGATAACGTCCCATCTCCCTCTTCTGATTCGTCGCTCAGTTGGGTCAATTCATCGGAAGGGGATCCAATCGCTTCGGATATTTCAGCCGCCGATGTGAGTGACGCCCGATTCGCATCCATTTCGGAAGAATTCTCCCCTTCGGGGCTTAACCCGTCGTCAGAAGTGGCGAGGAGGTCGCCGAACTTTTGACGGCTTGGGTCAAGCGTGTCGAATTCATCGGCGTGCAAGTCTTGTTCGTGTTGGCGAAGGTCTTGTGCTCGGCGGGCCCGACTGTTCAGGCCAAACTGAGATGCCAAGGCCGTTTCGCGGTCAATGGGGGTCGGCAAGAGAGCGGGAAGTCGATGCTTCTTGATTTTGCCCGGTTCGAAAACAACGATCGACCCATCCTGCAATTGCACGGCTTTCTTGGCCGCTTCCGAGCTTTGACGGCGAGGAACATCCGGCGTGATGACATGTGTGTTCGCAAGGAGAGCACTCTGCTGTCCCAATGCCTGAACAAGGTAACTGGCGTTGGCTTCATCAGGATGAAGCCTGAGCACCAACGGGTAATCGACGACATTCAGCAAAGCAACCTGGATGAATGCCCGTCGACTTGCGTCCGAATAATCGGCTCGAGTCACTCGTCCCCGTCCGGCGGAAACATCGCTATAGTTTCGATCGGGGGGATTTGATTTTTTGGACTCGACCAACAAGAGGTCGCCCGGCAAAACTGGGGAATCAACTTTGTCGGAAAAAATTTCTGTCTGGCTTGCTCGTCCTCGCCGGATGATACGAATCGCGGATGATGCATTAGCGGTAAACCCGTGAGCACAGCGAACGACGGAGTGAAGCTTGAGCGTCGTTGGCGTGAGCCGGAAGGTACCGGGCCTTTCGACTTCACCCATGATCGAAACATACAGTTCATTGACGCTGTTTGCCGCCGGAAACGAGACGACTTTTGCCGAAGTCGATGTAACTTCCTGGGCCGTGACGGAATTGGACGACAACGCCGCAGACATCATCAGGACGGCGAACAACAATCGGAAGACTCGCGAACTCATGGTTCGTCCTCGGAGCCCAGGCGGCCGGCTAACACCGATATACGACACATTCGGAATAATCGGCACTCATCGCCGAACTCATTCAGAGATTCCGCAGTCGGTTGAAGAAGAAAGGGGGTTCCAGCCGAGCGAACCAAAAATACAAATGAAGTTCGGCCAATTGAACCGGTACAAGACAGCGTCAGGCGGAAACCGCCGGTCAATTGCGTTTTGGGGAAACGCCTCAAACATGGCCGTGAACGGCTGCGGTAAATTGCCCGAATCTTTTTATTAGCGCCAATTAGCGAAGATTAGTGTTCCAATCTCCTGCTTCTTGGAATTCACCGTAATTTTATCGTCGCAACGTATTCCAGAGGCTTGGTTTCAGTGATACGAAATATGGTTGAGGACAAGAGTTTTAGAACACTAATCTTCGCTAATTAAGAGAAAGGCTTGGATATTTGGGAGGTTTTTCCAGCGATGTTCGGAGGGAGGTTAATGCCCCATCGAGACGCTGCGTTTTTTCGCCAGTTCTTCGGGGTCGGGCTGGCTGTGTTGAATCCAGTTCGGCATGGTTGAGCCGAGCCACATTCCGACGAATGCTGCAGCCAGTCCGTAAAGATGTGGTGGGACGCATCGCCATAGATTTTCGCTCTCTTCGAGATAGATGTATTCGGTTGCCAGCCAAACGGGAACGCCAATCAGAATCGAAAATATCGCCCCTTGGGTTGTGGCTCGTGACCAGTAGATTCCACAGACCAGCGGGACGAATGCCACAACAAGTGTCACTTTGTAACCGCCCTCGACCATCTCATACATCGTGCTCTTGGTATTCAACGAGATGCGCGTCGAGATGATCGCGACGAGGATCAACACCGCACGCAGAACCCACAACATCGTCGAATCTTTGAAGTGCTTGGTGAACTGCTGCAGAACGTTTTCCGTCAACAGGCTTGCCGGTGCCAACAGAGTCCCGCTGGCAGTCGACAGGATCGCAGACAAGACGGCACCGAAGAACAGCACCTGACACCAGATGGGAGTGTCATTCAAAATCAGCATCGGCAGGATTTTTTGAACTTCACGAGGATCGGATGCCTGAAAATGAGCGATATAATCTGTATCGATGACTGTCGCAGCGAAGGCGATAAACATTGGAACGAACGCGAATCCAAAATAAAAGAGGCCACCGGTCAGCGTACCGATAAACGCGGTCTTTTCATCTTTGGCACTGGTCACTCGCTGAAACACGTCCTGCTGGGGAATCGACCCGAGCGACATGGTGATGAATTCGCCAATGAACGCCATCCAGGCTGACGCGGTAATATGTGGGAATAATGTCAGTTTTCCCTGGCTTTGAGCTTCCGCCAGTACCACATTGAATCCACCCGCTTTATTTCCCAGCAAGATCGCGACGATGATTAATCCAATGACGATTGCGGCGGTCTGAATGACGTCTGTCAATGCGACCGACCACATCCCTCCAAACAGAGTATAGATCGTGACAATAACCGCACCCATCAGGATCGATTGATTGAGCGTGATGCCAGGAAACAGCACGTTGATGACAAGGCCGAGCGCCGAAAGCTGTGCGCTGGTCCAACCAAGATACGAGCTGGCGATTCCCAGCGAGGCAATCACTTCGACAAACTTGCCGTACCTCATGTGGTAGTAATCGCCAATCGTCATTAATCCCATTCGATAGAACGTACGGGCAAAGAAAAAGGCGACCAGAACGAGGCAGGTCGATGCTCCAAACGGATCGCCCGAAACAAACCCCAGTCCCTTGTGGGCAAATTTGGCCGAAACCGACAGCACCGTTTCTGCACCGAACCAGGTGGCGAAAACGCAGGCAAAACTCATGTACAGAGGCAGCGACCGCCCTGCGACCATAAAGTCCTTTGCGCTATGCACACGCGTCGCAGCGTAAAGCCCAACAGCGACGGTAGCCACCATATAAACAATCACACACCCAATCAGCATCGTCTGCTCTCCAGGATATCCAACCTCTCGGTTCGAGAAATTTCGGCGGGTATGCTAGCAACCCTGATGATAAAGAAACATTTCCAGACCGATTTGAAGTCGCAAAAATTAAAGCAATGGCAGAACCTCGCCGTCACAGATGCGCTGCGGGCGATTCAAACGGTCGCGAAGTTCTTCTCGAGGAGAAATTCCCATGGCGTGAAAAATCGTCGCGTGGACGTCGGGCGGAGTACAAGCCTGCGACTTGGGAAAAGCCCCTTTGTCATCACTACTGCCATAGACCTGGCCACCTTGAATGCCGCCTCCCGCCATCGCCATCGAATAGACATACGGATAATGGTCGCGACCGGCCCCACCGTTGATGTTTGGAGTTCTGCCGAAGTCGGTCATGACGACAACCAGCGTCTCATCCAGTGACCCGCGATCTGCCAGATCCCGAAGCAGCGCCGATGTCGCCTGGTCGAAGACGGGCAGCAGACGTTTTTTCAGCCGGTTAAAATTATCGCCGTGCGTGTCCCACATGTCCCCAGCAGCACCGTTCAAGTCGCCCGCCGCAAGACAGACCTGGACAATCGGAACCCCTGCTTCCGTCAATCGACGTGCCAGTAGCAAGCTGTGACCGCCAATGTGTTGACCATACATTTCGCGAGTTCTGGCTGCTTCTCGTTCGAGGTTGTAGGCATCTTTAATGGCGGCCCCCGAAAGGATATCCTCGGCCAGATCGTGAAAATGCTGAAAGCTGGCATGTTCTTGATTTCGATGCGATTCAGGTTCCAAGGCTGCCATCAGGTTTCGTCTCGTGTTCAGCCGCGGTACATCGACATCGTTCAAATTCAAGACTTCCGAACCAAGTGATCGTGAGACCCCTTCGAACGCTTGTCCGGTTGGGGTCCGGATGACGATTGGCTCGGCTTGCACACCCAGCCAGCCACTATATTCACCCGCCTGCAGGGTCCCGTTATCAACTAGCGGATAGGGCAAACGAACTGCGGATGGTACTCCTTTGGGAGTTGATCGAAACTTCGTCACCATCGCAGGGAGCGATGGCCAGTCGGCCGGTTCCGGGGGAATATTTCCCACCCGCGGTGGTTTGTGGCCTGTCAAATTCCAGTACATTCCGCGACCGTGTGCAGGATCGTCATGATGGATCGAACGGATGATCGCAAGTTTGTCGACTTGTTGAGCAAGTAATGGGAGATGCTCTCCAATCTGGATTCCAGGTATCGACGTTGAGATCGGTGAAAACTCACCCCGAATTTCAGCGGGAGCGTTCGGTTTCAGGTCAAATGATTCCAGATGGCTCATGCCGCCCCAAAGGTAAACGATGATGCATGATCTGGCTTTGCCAGGCGCCGGCATTGTTTGCTCGGCAGAGGCTGACTTGAGCTGCAGAAAACTTGGAAGTGACATCCCGCATAACGAAGCACTGCTCGCCAGCAGTTTGCGACGGGACATCTGATCGGTGGTGTCGATGTTAAACAGTTGGTGGGGCATAACTGGCGGGTCTCGTCGGCGGGGGGCAGGACAGCGAGCAACTCACATTGTCGCAAATTCAGAAAAATAACGAAATGCCTGCCGCGCTAGACACCGCGTGCTGCACGAGTTATCAACATCGCGACGTTCCACTTCTCATCGTAGCGGAGCCTCGTTCGAACGGAATCACGACATTGACAATTAACGCATTATCGTCTGAAAGAGCTGTTAAGGCGGCATTATGGAGCAAGCTTGACTTATGAAATATCGACGTCTGGGAAAAACGAACTGGCAAGTCAGTGAAGTCGGTTATGGCATGTGGGGGATGGCCGGTTGGACGGGTTCTGACCTCGACGAAGTGAATCTCGCATTGCGCCGATCCGTGGGCTTGGGATGTAATTTCTTTGACACCGCCTGGGGTTACGGCGCAGGGAAAAGCGAAGGAATACTGGGGGATCTCGTTCGTGACTTCCCCGACAAAAAGCTGTACACAGCCACCAAGATGCCACCCAAAAACTGGAAGTGGCCCAGTCGGCGTGAGTATTCTCTCGATGACTGTTTCCCCCCCGATCACATCGAAGAGTACGTCACTGCCAGCCTGAAGAATTCAGGCTTACCTTCATTTGACTTGATGCAGCTCCACACATGGGAAGATAGCTGGCTGAAAGATGATCGCTGGTATCACAAACTATTAGAACTCAAGTCACAGGGTTTATTTCAAGCGATTGGAATCAGCCTGAATCGCTGGGAACCATGGAACGGCGTCGAAGCGGTGAAAAGCGGGCTGATCGATTGCGTGCAAGTGATCTATAACATTTTTGATCAGAATCCTGAGGATGAACTCTTTCCCGCGTGTCGAGAGCACGATGTTGGCGTGATTGCCCGTGTTCCCTTTGACGAAGGAACGTTAACTGGAACATTAACAAAGTCATCAACCTGGCCTAGGGAGGATTGGCGCAGCAGCTACTTTGTTCCGGAAAACCTGAATGCCAGCGTTGACCGAGCCGAAGCGTTGCGGCGCTTGATCCCCACTGGAATGACGATGGCGGAAATGGCACTTCGGTTCACTTTGTCAGAACCAACCATCGGAACGGTAATCCCTGGAATGCGATCGCTGCGAAACGTCGAAGCAAACATGGCCGCCAGCGATGCAGGAGTATTGCCCTTGGAATTACGACAAAATCTGGCAAATCATCGCTGGGTTCGGCAACCCACGGAATGGTCGCAATAAGGGAATTCCGGGATTTTGCTTCCCATATTGATGGGCAAAAGTTCTAATAGCTGTTGCCAAAGGTGAATCTGGACCGCATCTCTGATGGGCCATCGCCTTTCAAGGAAATCTCGAAAAGAAGGAACGCGTCATGAGTTCTCACTCTAACACCGCTGTTGTGTTCAAGAACGAACTACTCTTTCATTTTCTGAGAAGTGAATTACTGTTTGAAGAGATGATTGCGATGCGAGTCCACGGTAAAGACGGGCTTAACGCCCTGGCCGCCAGCGACCGATATACGTCCGCAGTGGCCTTAATCGATTCGATTCGTGCTGAAGACGAAATGACCGACCAGGAAGAACCAGAAAGCCTATTTTGAAAACTTCGCTCACTCGAGTCCCGCTGCTACACGTGTTCTTGATTCCTCTTTTTTGTCTGCAACAGACGGATCTGTTCGGCCACTTTCTGTTCATACGGATTGGAGAGCACGCCGAAGCGGGCCGCGCGGTTGAAGTCTTTTTCAGCGAGAAAGCGGAAGCTGGCGATCCGCGATTCATCGGTAAAGTTTCAAGCACTCAATTATGGATGCAGCGAGAAACAGGAAAGTTCGTTCCCTTGAAATCGCATCTTGGAGCGGACCGTCTCCGCGCTTACCTGCCTGCGGGCGGCGCCGTTTCTGTGACCGGATATTGTGAATATGGAATCTTAGAACGGGAAGTTCCCTTCTTACTGCGTTACCATCCGAAAGCAATCGCGGGTTCGATCGTCGACGTCAACGCCCTGAAGGCGAACGTCAAATCGACACTCGAAATTGTGCCGACAGTGAGTTCCGATTCGATTTCGCTTGTGCTACTTGATCACGGAGTACCTGTTCCCGATGTCGTTTTCACGACGGTCGATGACTCCCTCAACAACGTGGAATTGAAAGCCAATCGAGACGGTCGAGTGACTTGGAAGCCAAACGGATCAGGCCAGCATTGTGTCTATGCGAAAGTCGTGCGGCAAGAAGCGGGTGAGTTGGCCGGTAAGAAATTTCGTGAGATCCGCGAGTTCCCCACGCTGGCCTTTCGTTGGCCGCTCGAACGAACGGATGGAGACGCACAGGCAATTGAGCTCTTTGAAAAGGCGATCTCCACACGAGCGAATTGGATCGATTTCCCCGGCTTCTCAGCGGATATCGAGGGCGCGTATGATGGACGGTACTTTTCAGGCACCGTCCAGATTGCAAAGGATGGAGCGGTCGAGCTGAAGATCGACCAACCTGTGGCCGAAGAATGGATCATTGACCAGCTCAAATCGCTTGTGATGCATCGAATCGAATCATCGAGGCGAATCCCTCCTGTACTGCGTTTTGCAGACCAGGATATTCACAATCCTCTTGGACGCCTACTGACATTTGTCGGAGGTCGTTTTGCTTCGAGTTATCGCGTGAAAGACGACCAATTGACAGTCGTGAATAGGAACTTGGATTCAGAAAACATGACGATTACGGTTATGGAAAATGAAAAGACGCCTGAAGGGAAGTATCTGCCTCATTTGTATAATGTCCAGTACTGGAATGCTGCTGACGGGAATCTGCTAAGGACGGAAACATTTGAGAATCGCTGGATGCGTACTGGTAAGTTCGACCTACCCACGTTGAACAGGCTTTTGACATCGTCAGCTTCGGGCCTGACCGTGCGAAGCTTTAGGCTGACGAATCACAAATTGAAGTCTGCTGAATAACTCGAAAATCTTAATTTTTCCCCATAGTAACCATTCTTCGAACAAGGGACGAAATTCGCACAACAAAAAATGGGGATAGCCACCGAAGACAAACAAACGCCCTCCACTCAAGTCAGATGAAACGTGGATCAACAAGCTCTATTTCTGCGTGGTCTAGTCCCCCTCATTTGGTGCGCCCCCCTGGTTCTGACGATTTGGGCCGTCGTTGGGTGCTGGTTACAAGCGACACCAAGCTGGTTTAGCAGTCGTGACAGGCTTCTGTGTCGGCATAAATTCCTGGCGCGTGCGCTCTCGTGAGAGTGGACAACGAATTAAACTGGTTGAACTCGCTGCGCTGGCGACATTTTGCTGGGCGCTCATCATTGGAGGACGTTTTGTTTGTACGCTTTCAGGCGTCAATCACGGTATCTTGTGGCTGACCTACCGTTCCGCTACAGAAGAGGACGGGATCGCAATCTTATCACGCGATCTTTCTGAGGAACGAGAAGAGGCCTCTGGTCATCGTGAAGCCCACATTGCCCCCTCCTCAGCGATCAACTCTTACGTCGACGAGGATTTGCGTGAGGCGCGAGATCGCTGGAAATCCCTGAACGCCGAGAAAAAAGCCTGGTTTCTTGAACGATGGCGAGCCAACGTCAACGGAGCAAATCAGTTGGCATGGAGCATGATTCACCGTAATTCCTTCGCCGTTGCTTACGAAGGCGCAAACTTGTTTTGGCATCTAACAGGGATTGCCGTCGCGATTGTTCTCGGCACCATTTCAACACCAAAACAGTCTAGAGGTCATTTCAAAACCATTTTAAGCATAGCATTAGGCAGGCCAGATGTGGACTTGCCCATGAAATGTGGGCGCGGGGTTAGGGTTATAATGTCTGCTCGAAGTTTACGGGTGATTGATGACCGAGTTTTGAGTGCCTTCTGACTCGGTTGTAAAAAGTTTCGATGTATTCAAAGAGGCTTTGACGAGCCTGCGAACGAGTGTGGTATTTTTCTCGATGTATGAGTTCCTTCTTCAAAGTGGCGAAGAAGCTTTCCATCGGCGCATTGTCC
>CAIOKO010000233.1 GCA_903858935.1 uncultured Schlesneria sp.
AGACACTTCGGTTAAAGATAATGTCCGAGGAAAAAGATACCGAGCGTCCCTTTCCACTGATGTCCTCGAACGAATTATCACAGGATTTAAAGCGGAATAAGACGCAATTGCCCTGGGGCCAGGGAGCGGAAGCTTCAGGCGATCCGACTGCGAAGGCTCACCAGAAATTAACGTGGCGCGCCGACTCCAGGGGGCTGGCCCTGAATCCAGGCAACCTTGGCCCCATGTCGGAATTTACCATCCGTCGATTGAATCGCTTGCAAGTCCCCGTCGATCAATACCTGCGATACCCTAAAGAACTGACGCTCAACGACTTAAACAGAGCCGACCATATCGTTGCGGTCAAAGCGGCAGAGCACCGCCCCTTAATATCGAGGCGATTTCCTGATTGGTTGCACAAAATTGAATATTGGGACATTCACGACGTTGACTGTGAGGGACCTGATACGGCGTTGCCACAACTGGAAAAGCAAGTGATGGAACTCCTGCATCGACTTAAGAGGGGCTCCCCTGAATCGATTGGATAACGAATTCCAGTCAGGACATTTCCGGGCGCGCATGACATCGTTCATTGATGTCTTACTCAACGTCGATCGGAAAGGATCATCGCTTAGCGAGAATTCGCCAATCAGTCGCGAATGATCGGGCAGACAATTTCACGATTCTTCGCGATCAATTCCTGGCTGCCGAAATCTGCCATAAAAACAACTGATCCGCAGAGGGATTGAGATACTCTCAAAACTGATCATATTTAATCAACGGCAGACTGAATGACCGTAAGTATGGTATGCGGTGCCGGATGTCTTCAAGTCAATTTTAACCGACCCAGTTAGCGATTTTTTCAGGCGATCTTCTGCTGGTCTATCCAGATGCCAAGGAATGCACCTGCTAACGCCCCAACACAAAGGCTTGCGGCAATTGCACCCGGGATTTGCAATGAAGCGTATCCGATCGCGACACCAACGACCCAAAGCACAAACAACGTTAAGACCAAAAAGTGGTCTATATCCCTTTTTCGACTGCCAAAACCGTCGCAGCATTTCACGAGATCATCATCAATGTGGGCGGCCACCCAAATTGGAAATAGCGCTGGAAGCAGAAAGGCACCGCACACAGATCCAATCAGCATCGAACTTGTCAAATCCGATTTGTCTACTTTCTGCTCCGAGTTCAATGGTCGGCATACAGAGGATAACATCAAATTAACTCCCAAAATTCCTGCTGTCAGCCAGCCGAAAACAATCTTTCGAGATGAATCCTTCACGAAGATTTCGGCGAGCTTGGATAATCTCGCCAGCCGTTTTCGTCGACAAATCGCAAATCCGTTGCGTGAACCGCCGCTCAAACCCTAAGTGTACCTAAGAACACATAGGCTTGAACAAGACGAAAGGATTGTAGCGCACGCCTTGCTAAAACGCAACACTTTTGCAATAAAATCTAACGATTGGGCAACTTAAACCCTCGTGCCATCAAGAGGCTGTCGAAGACTGATAACCGAAGAAAATAAATTCTTTCCATTCTTTAAATCAATGCGAGTGCTATTGAGGAATCGGTTCAGTGGCGCGGCACAATTGAGGCAAAGTGGGGCTCTTGAGCCCTTACCTTCAAACATCATTTAGTTTGTAGGGATGTGAACGTTCGATGCTGTTAATTCGAGAACTTTGAATTGGCGAATCAATCGCGTGCATTGGACGGATCGACCTTAAGCAAGTCATTGAGCTACATGTCCTCTGCGGGAAATCCAAAATTGGCAGACTCGGGATGCTTACGTGCTGGATAGGTCTTGAACCAGCGAACGTCGTCCGCGTCGAATGACTTCAACGATCACATCCCATCCCGCAATCGTACAAACGATCATCACCGGCTCAAGGATCATCCGGTATCGGTACGACGGGTACTCGACAACCGAAGTGAGAATCGATGTTCCTAAGATCGCGGCAGTAAGCACCGCGCCAAGCTTCCATGTCCTTGGGCTAAGCCACAATCCACCAAGACCAACAATTGCCAGGGTGCTCATCAGTTCGATTCCCAATAGGCGACCTTCCCACGTGTTTTTCAACCAGGCGTCGCGAAATGCTTGGCACCGTTGATGTCCCCAAGAGAGATCACCATTATCTGCAAATTGTTCAAATTCAGGGAGCCCTTCGAAGAAAGCCATGGAATAAGAATAGACTGATCGCCAGAAGTCGACTGATCGCCAGATGAATCGAGCCAGGATCCTCAACGGATTGCGTAGAATCGCTTCTTGCGACACCGATTTCATCAGTTCGTCAGCTTCGACATCTGATAAGCCTGCTTCTGTCAATCGCGAACACACGGTCCAATTGTTGCCCCATGCCGAAATGGCCCCGCCGTCCTGAACCAAATCTTGTAATCGGCGTGAAGTGGCCGTTTCCGGCAGCGCTGGAGCGGCAGGTTGGCCAGGGCCGAATGTCGTCAGCCATAATTCTCGCCCGACAAATACCGTTAGTGATGGACGCTGAAATAACAGTTGATTGCGAATCATCCACGGCCCCAGCATCACTGACAAGATACCGACCGTGACAATTGCGCTGATGAACCGCCCTCGCGACGCTGAATTGAGCCTACCTGAATGTAACAACCAGAACCCTACGAACCACGCAGGAGCGAGAGTCGCCGCAACGGGACGAAGCAGCCACGCAAACCCCCAGATAACACCCGTAAAAAAAGCCCGTCGCGATGTACTCTTTTCACCGAGCAAGCTGATTGAAATGAGTGTTGCGGTGAAGAACAACGTAAAAAAGGTTTCTGTCATGATCGCACTGGCGTGACTTGGACGCGCGACACTGATAACACAAATAACAAGGGAAAACACCGCCAGCCACGGTCGACCGGTTACTCGCATCGTCCACCAGGCGGTCAAAGCGGACGTCAGCCAAACTGAACAATACTGCAACGCAACGGCGACAAACCAGGCATGACAGCCAGAAGTAGCTTTTAACAAACCGATAATCCAGGGATAGCCAGGCGTGCGATGCGCGACGGGATCTCTGGTCATCCAAATGTCACCACTTGCAACCTGATCACCCAGCATCCAGTAACCGCCGGCATCGGATGCGCGGACAGCAGGAGCCGCTGCGCAAAACAGGGCCAGCTTCACTGCCTCGACAAGTAACAGGATCAAACACGCAGCAAAGGCAAAACGACAGACCTGTGTAATGTCTTGTTTACGCGCGACCACTGACATCTCCAATAAATCATTGGCGCTCGAGCAACGTCGCGATGATGCGTTGACCGGCGGGCAAAGACAATTTCAATAATTGGCTTGAATGAATACGGTCTGCCTAAATCAATGTTGCAGGAAGTTCTTTCAAAATTCAAATCATAGGGACTTCATGAAGTTTCGCTCATCGTGCGACAAGGCGAGTAGTGTTTATCCAGTGCGTTAACGACTTCTCTCACAAATCAGATCGACCGGAATTAACGTCAGCCACCACGCCGAAAAAAGAAGCCCGTTTGAAATTGCGCCACTAGATTGGTAATTTGCCATTGCTCTTTTCTCAAGCGTTCAGCTCACAAAACGAGACTCTCGTAACAAGTGTGGTCCTCAACGAACGAAATCGCTCGATTTAGATTTCCAATTGGCATAGCGTCTGCAAACTGGCAAATCGAACTTTAGTAAAAAAACGACGTGACATTTTTCTGGTTCAACGACAAACAACGTGCGCAGCGTAAGTGATTGCGGTGAAAGGAGAATGAAAATGTGGTCAAATCGTGCCTGAGAAACGGTGTTGCAAACTGTTTGATCAGGGGAACCGAGTTGACCACGAAGTTATTATACAAG
>CAIOKO010000234.1 GCA_903858935.1 uncultured Schlesneria sp.
ATGGACATCCAAACCAACGAATCGTAATGTACTCATGGACCAGTCCTCCCGTTGTGGCTCTGTGGAAAAAGGATCGAAACGCTCGATCCATTAAACACAACCCACGTATCCGTGGGCGACTGGTCCTTCCATTATGTCTACAGAAAACAACCGCAATAGAGTTGATCTGGTTGACCAACTTGGCCAACTTCAAACCTGGGAAAAGCCTATGAAACAGGGAACTCGACCAACTTCACCAACTTTTTTCGATGCTTCGATGTGACGTATAAGACCGGTGAGTGAGGTTTTCAACATCATCGGTCGATCACGATGGCCTGATCGATGAGGTAGAGGCCGTAAGGCTTTCCGTCCTGGGCTAGCATCTGGATCTTGAGTGTTCCGACGACGTCGAAGGCGCGTGTGGCCGGGATATAGCTGGTGGTTTTTCCAGGTTTCATGTCGATCTGGACCAGATCATAAACTTTGGGGTCGCGGCCGAAGCAGCAAATCTGATTGTCGCGGGCCAGCACAAACCGTTCGATCCCTTCGGTCTCGTAGGTCGGGTACATGAAGCCGCGAATGCGAACGGTCTTCCCGTTTAAGCCCTTTAACCAGTCTGGCATCAGATCGACCGCGTTTTCGACGACCGGTTCCATGTTGCAGACTTTCAGCAGATCCAGATCGTCAAACGAAACTCGTAAGGCACCGGTCTTCGGTTCGGTTTGAAATTTCTTGTCTTTGATCAGAATTTCGATCTGATTCGAAGGCTTGGCGGCGGCAGTCTCGGTTGTCGGCAGGCCAGATGGCGGCAAGCCTGAATCGGGCTTTTGATCGCCGGCGGGGATACTCATCAAAGCACGAACGCTGGAGACCACATTAACCGGCACCAGAGCTGATGCTGGTAAGAGCTCGAACTCGTCCACTCGCTCGTCTGCAGCCAGCTCGGCTTCGAGAGGTTCTGTTTGGGATTCGGTTTCGGTCACGATGACGGCCTGTTTCGCCGCATCCGATGTTTCTGTTGCGTCGTGCTCACTTGCCGGACGGTAACCGGTGAGATTTGTCCCGCCACAACCAACGAAGAAAGGGGCGACAAGGGTGATGACCAACAGCAACGCCAGTCGTTTTTCGCGAGATAAACGTGTCATCGGATCGTCCTTGAAACCGCTTTTTGGCGGAAACCATCAGTACCAGGTTTTTGCAGGCGCGAAGTAAGTGCAGTCCAACTGGTAGACCGGCATCAGGCCACTCTCATCAAGGGTAGGCTCGATGCGTAATGTTCCGGCGACACCGACCAATTGCTTTTCATGGTAATTGACGGTTTTTCCGCCTTTCATATGCACAAGAATCATATCGGTTGGTTTGGGTTGTCCGCCAAAGCAGCAATCTCCTGAGTCTTTACAGAGAACAAACTGCTTCAAATCCCGAGTTTCCCGAAAGGGGAACATATAACCCTTGAGGTAAATCTGCTTCTCTGCAAGCTTTGCGACGTCGGCGTGGACATTCTGGTTTGGAAAACCTTTCTGGGAAATGTCACTGTTGAAATTGACCCGCTGAAAACCGGGTGGAATTTCAGTTGCATAGCTGTGTAAGTGCAGACCTGCAAACGAGATGAAGATCGCCAGCATTAACACAAGGCTCGACAAAGCAATCGGCCCGCCGCTCAATTCGCCCTGAGATTTCGAAATCTGATAATACGCGATAAATGCCAACACAATACCGACTAATGGCACGATCAGCAGCAGGTCCGATAGGCCCGCCAACATCGACAAGCAGACGAACGCCATGCTTACGGGAACCAGTGGCGGCATGGGCCGGTATTGGAATTCGTCCTGGCCAAATTCTGGTTGATTGAGGGATTCGGACATCATTTCTCGTACCACTGACATTTCGTTCACCTGAGTCACGTATGCCCAAAGAATCGCATTTAACAGAATTCTACCACAAGATATCGCTGCCGTGGCGGAGAATCGAGTCGCCTGGATCTTACGACATACTGACGGACGCCGTTGGTCAAGTCCAGACTTCGCCGGACAATCCGTTCCCAATTGCGGACAATCGCAGCTCGGAAATTCGAAGTTGACGTTGATTTAGGTCATGGGAAATCGAAATGCTTTGGGTTGGCTCACGCGCCAAATGCAAAGACTGGTGGGCCTCGAAGACTCGACCGCACCCTACGTTAAGCAGATATCACATCAAAATTAACCAAATTTCAAATCACGAATGGCGCCCGCGTTTGGGGCAAAAAGACTGCACAAAGCTTCATTCGCAGGGTAATCTTAACGAAGAGATCCGTGCCATCTGCCAGGAAAAAATTCGATGCACAAATCAACTGAACATCAATTCGATCCGAATCCGCGTGGTTGTGCCGGCTTTCGCTCGATGCTGCCACGGCGGCAGGCAATCCAGGCGGGTGTCTGTGGAGGGCTTGGGCTATCACTTGGCGATTTGCTTCGAATGGAAGCACGGGCTGATGATTCCACAACTCAAGCGTTTTCCGCAGCAGCAGGTTCGCGGGATAAATTGCCAGGCAAGGCCTTGAGTGTCATTCAGTTGCACCTCGGTGGCGGGATGCCGCAACAGGAGTCGTTCGACCCGAAACCAGAAGCTCCCGTTGAATATCGAGGCTCATTCGGAGTCACCAGGACAAAATTGGGTGACGTCTTCAGCGACAATTTTCCGAAGACAGCGGCGATCGCCGACAAAGTCACCGTGATTCGCAGCCTTGTCGGACGAATTCCCGATCACCAGCAGGCGACGTACCACCTCTTTACCGGTTACACACCAACGGCGGTGATTGATTACCCTCAAATGGGTGCCGTTGTTTCGCACGAACTGGGGATTCGTGGAGACTTGCCTCCCTACATCGCGATTCCGAAAAACAACAGCTTTGCGGGCAATACGGGATTTCTCAGCAGCACATTCGGGCCATTTGATCTGAATGCAGATCCCGGTCAGGCCGGATTTAAAGTGCGGGACTTTTCCGTTCCAGAAGGGGTATCGACTGAAAGGTTTGAGCGTCGTCGTAGTGCTCGCGACATCGTTGAAAAGCAGATCCGCAAGTTGGAAGCCGATCCCTCAATACTCGACACGATGGACGACTTTTACAAGCGTGCCTACACGTTGCTGACGTCGTCGCAAGCGCAATCGGCGTTTACGCTCAATGGCGAGACGGAAGAGACGATGCAGCTTTACGGTCGGGATGTTGTTGGCCTTCGCGGTCCCGATAACAAATTCCACCCGAAAGGTCTCGCGGAACGACTGATACTGGCTCGCCGGCTGGTTCAGGCAGGGACGAGGTTTGTCACCGTCACCTACGGAGAATGGGATTCGCACGTGGATACTCGCCGAAGCTGCCTCGACCAGATGCCGGCGCTCGACCATGCCATTGCTGGAATGGTGACCGATCTTGAACAGCGTGGGATGCTCGACACAACGTTGTTCTGGGTGACGACGGAATTCGGACGGACTCCCAAGGTGAACGCCACCAGCGGTCGTGATCACTGGGCTCGCTGCTACTCCAACTTGCTTGCCGGAGGTGGATTTGCGCGTGGATTGATTTACGGGGCGAGCGATGCCACGGCGGCCGAACCGGCTCGCGACGCTGTACCGCTCGAAGATCTGCTCTTCACGATCTATCACCAGCTGGGTATCGATGCTGACAAGGAACTGGTGGCATTTGGCACTCGGCCCATTGAAATCATCAAGGATGGAAAACTTGTGGCGGGACTGCTTTGATTTTTCGGATGACGGAATGAATCGAGGGCTTTTGTGCCACTGCATGACCGTCTTCGGTCACGCAGTGCTTTTTGACCGAGAGAAGAAAAGACACTGCGTCTCCGAAGACTCCGATGCAGTGGCACAGATTCAACCCGATTTGAGATGACGGAAAGTGGTTTTGAAATGAATAGGATTGGCTCACGACATCGCATCTCGCTATTGCGACTTGTGTCACTCACCATGTTCGCGTTGGCAATCGGGTTCACCACAGCCGCTGATGCCGGAGCGATGCTGCTGCACATTGGATCGACGACTCCTCGGGTTGGTCAACAAGGAACGACAGTTGAAGTCACCATTCGGGGGATTTGTTTGAAAGACCCTCAGGAAGTCATTTTCTATCGACGTGGCATCAAAGCCGTCCGGATCGAAACCCTACCAAAGCTCTCTCAACCAATTGGCCTGGTCCACGGTGGTCGGATGGAAGAACAGGTTCGATGCCAGTTCGAGATTGCCGTCGACTGTCCGCCGGGAGAGCATCCGTTTCGCATCCGTACTGCCACCGAAATCTCGTCGCTGGGGACATTCCATGTTTCTCCCTTTCCTGTCATTGATGAAAATGAGCAGGGATACAACACAAATGACACTCCGCAAACGGCTCTGGCGGTGACTCCAAACGTCTCGGTTCGCGGACGAATGGGTCCGAGTGGTCGAGGAGACGTGGATGTTTATCGTGTTCCCGTGGTCGCGGGACAACGGTTGTCAGTCGAAGTCGATTCCGTTCGCATCGCGGATACGCATTACGGCGGTTCAGAATATGATCTGGCTCTGCGGATTCTGGATGACACCGGTCATGTCATTGCTGTTAACGACGATAATTCCTTGCATCTCCAGGATCCGATGGCGGCCGTCAAAATTCTTCGTGATGGCTTCGCGTTTGTTGAAGTTCGACGATCGACATTCGTCCAGAATGACAAGGATTACTGCGTCCATATTGGCACGAATCGTCGGCCACTGGTGGCGTTTCCACCGGGTGGCACGGCGGGAACAAGCCAGTTGTTCCAGATGACAGGTGACCCGCTTGGTGAATTCTCAGAGACACTGGTGATCCCGGGCGAAGTTGGAAATTTCGAGTATTTCGGTGACGCTCCTTCGTCAGTTTTGCTCCGATCCAGCCCCTACGGAAACGTTGTTGAGGATTCGGCCGCGTCGAAGACACTTGTTGAACGACTGCCTGTCGCCCTGAATGGTCGGATTGACCAGCGCGATGACATCGATGAATTTCAAGTCTCCGTGAAGAAAGGTGATCGCCTGCGCGTTCGTGTTTTTGCTGCATCGATTGGTTCACCGATCGATGCCATCTTGCGGATTCGACCGCTGCTTGCATCAGGAGAACCTGGCGAACCCGACCTTGAAGTTGACGACACACCGCTGCCGGAACATGATATTTTTGGAACGTCGTTTCGAGGTGGCGGCGGATTGAAAGAGATTCTTGATCCTTCCGTGATCTGGGAGCCCAAGTCGGATGGAAACTACCTGATTCAAATTGCTGATCGAAGTGGCTCGAGTGGCCCCATGGCTGTCTATCGGATTGAAATTGAGCCAGCTCATGATGCGGTTCACACATTACTTTCCAGTACGGCATTCGACTGGGAAGAATGCATCAGGACGAGTGGCCTGGCGGTCCCGCAAGGGAGTCGCTGGACGGTCAACGTCAGTCTGCCGCAGGGACAAGGGAGCCGGTATCGCGGAGAACTGGAACTGGTTGCGAACGGTTTGCCGGAAGGGGTGACATTCGCTTCGCCAAAAGTTCCGGCAGGGCGAACGATCTGGCCAGTGCAGTTTATTGCTGACAAGTCTTTGAAGCCGTGCAGTGCGTTGGTCACACTTGTCGCGAGATCCGCTGATGGCGGGGGGGCGATTGAAAGCCGATCACAGCAGAACATTCCTTTCATCAATCATTCTGGTGGTGATGCGTGGCGCACAGTCAGGCTCGATCGATTCGTGCTGGCTGTGACCGATGCGGCTCCATTTTCTGTCGAGATTAAATCACCTGCCGTAGCACTTGTGCGCGGTGGCGAGTTGGCAATTCCCGTGCGCGTTATCCGGCAAAGTGGATTCGAAGGACCGGTTGAATTTCAATGCGACTGGGTCTCGCCAGGAGTTTCCGTGCAGCCAACGACTACCATTCGCGCGGGTGAAAGTGAAGGTTTACTGCGAATTACGGGCGAAGCGAACGCACCCCTTGGAAGATGCCCGCTGGTCGTCACCGCCAGTACGACTCGCGACGACCTTGATCCCTATCTCGGAACCGGACGCATTCGCGTTTCGTCTGAAATCGTTGACCTGATGATTACCGAGCCTTATGTCGAGCTCGCAAGCCAGCCGGAAAGTGTCCGACGAGGCGAGCAAAAGCGATATGTCTGGTCCGTTCAGCAGAAGAGTTCGTTTGAAGGTGTCGCCAGCGTGAAGTTGCTTGGACTGCCCAAGGGAGTCACTGTCGTAGAACCATTTCCAGTTCTCACAAACGTGTCGAAAGAAATCGCCTTCGACATCAAGGCGACTGACGAAGCCCTTTTAGGAAGCGTCCGTGGAATGTCTTGTGAAGTGATCGTTCACGCGGGTGGGCAAGAGATTCGTCAAAGAACCGGGAACGGTACTTTGAGGATTGATCCGGGGTTAAGGTGAAGGGCATGCAACCAAGTCACTGAGGTGATTTCAGAATTGGTCATTATCGGCAAAGCAGACTCAAAGTGATAAAGACAAGAAAACCTGGGCCAAAACGTATCATGCCAATCAATCGTTTTTCGATCGTTACGCTCGCGTTTTTCGCGTCGTTGTTTTTCCCGTTGACCGTCCGATCGTCGGAGCCGAGTTTTCGTCGGGATGTCATGCCCATTTTCTTTCGCGCGGGATGCAACGCGGGGACGTGTCATGGCTCGGCCCGAGGTAAAGATGGCTTCATGCTTTCGCTGTTTGGATATGATACGAAAGGGGACTACGAACGTGTTGTGAACGAGATGATCGGTCGTCGTGTCAATATCGCTGTTCCTGAAGAAAGCTTGCTCTTGCTGAAAGCCACTGGTGCTGTACCGCATACTGGTGGCAAACTCTTTGGTAAGGACAGTGAGTATTACAAGACCGTGTTGCAATGGATTGAAGCGGGTGCCCCCGATGACATCGGTCAGGTTCCCAGTACGGTGGAAGTCGTTCTTTCCAGAAAAGGACTGGTGTTCGAGAAAGCGGAATTGAGCGAGGCGTTGACGGTCACCGCGATTGCCAGTGATGGTTCGACACGAGACGTCTCGCGGCTTGCCCGCTTTTTCTCAAACAACGACAGCGTTGCCAGGATTGATGCCGACGGTCGAGTGACAGCCGTTGGATCGGGTGACACCAACGTTTTCGCGCGATTCAGTCGTTTCACGGTCGGAGCGGAAGTCATCGTGCTGCCGCCGGAAGCGAAGTTTCAATGGCCAGATCCCGTTGCCGTCAATTTCATTGATGAACTTGTCTTCGACCGACTGAAGAAATTACGAGTGGTTCCTTCCGACCTTTGTGACGACGAGACTTTTCTACGACGAGTCACCCTCGATCTTGTTGCTCGACCTCCGACGCAGGGTGAGTATCGTGAGTTCATGGCGGATACTCGATCCGACAAGCGAGCCATCAAGATTGACCAGCTTCTTGATGACGACGCATTCGCAGATTTCTGGACAGCGCTGTGGGCCGAGCAGCTTCGAGTGATCGGCGGCAATTACGCTCCGGTCGCAACTGATGTTAAAGCGGCTGACGCCTTCTACCAGTGGATACGCACGCAAAAGCGGTCTCGACGACCACTGAATGAGTTCATCTCTGAGATGGTCGATGCATCAGGGAGCAATTTATCGAACGGACCCGTGAATCTTTACACGATGCTGGTTCATAAGCCGCAGTTTGAGCCGAAAGCGTTTGCGGCCGATTTTTCGCAGGCCTTTCTTGGGGTGCAGATCCAATGTGCAGAGTGCCATAACCATCCTTTTGATCGTTGGACTCAAGATGATTATTATGGGTTCGTCAGCTTTTTTACCGGGATGAAACGAAAGCCAGGAATTGAACCACGTGAACGACGTATCTTTTGTGATACGTCCGCTCCCCCGGCGAAACATCTCGTCGACGGTCGGCCCATGCCCGCCAAGACGCTGGGAAGTGTCGAACCTGTCCCGGCTGGCGGTGATCCTCGCAAAGCACTGGCCCAGTGGCTCACATCACCGGAAAACGAGATGTTCAGTCGCAATCTTGCAAACCGTATCTGGGCTCAGTTACTTGGTCGGGGGATTATTGAACCGGTTGATGATGTGCGTGCGAGTAATCCCCCGGTGAACGGTCCGCTGCTGGATTCTCTGTCAAAGCGACTGGTGGAAGTGAAGTTCGATCTAAGAACTCTCGTTCGGGATATCTGTCACTCGCGAGTTTACCAATTGAGTGCCAGGCCGAATGAGTCAAATGTTCGCGACACCCGTCAGTTCTCACATGCCCATTTGCGTCGCTTGCGCGCGGATGTCCTGCTGGATTCCATTGTCGCCGTGACGGGTGTTCCTCGTCGGTTTAGTGGCTTTCCGGATGGGACGCGAGCCATCGAGTATTATCCGCGCGAATCGGGCGACACGGAAGGGCCACATTTTGGTGACCCGTTTTTCGCGACGTTCGGTCGTTCAAGTCGGGCAACCGTTTGTGCGTGTGAAACCAAGCGAGAGCCAACCCTTTCGCAAACACTGCACATGGCGGTAGGCGACTCTGTTCGAGATCGACTCAGTGCAAATGGTGAGGTAAAGCGAGTGCTTGAATCAAAGTCGGGCCCGGAGGATGTCATTGAAGAGCTCTTTGTGAGAGCACTCGGACGGCAACCAAAAAGCGAAGAAACGGCAGCTATGCGAGCCCTGATCGGGGATGCTGTGAAAGACCCAGCCGCGTACGAGGACATTCTCTGGAGTCTGCTCAATTCGACTGAGTTTGCGTTCAATCACTGACGTCATTCATCATGAAATCCGCGATGTTACTATCTGCCGCATGCAAATCTGTTGTCTTTCCGAAGCACGCACAGCTTGCCGTGTGCAGCGGTTGTGTAAGGCTGCTGTCAAAGTTAATCGCGCATGGGAGCAGAAGTTTGCTTGAGTCAGGATACGGAGAAATACGATCTCGCTTCAGGCGGAATTCGGTGAACCGGAGCGTCGTGACATCCGCGATCCTCTGGGCATTGTGTCTGACTGTTCACGCCGAAGACGCAAAGCCGGTCACTTACGATGATCACGTGGCGACAATATTCAAGAAGCATTGCCTGCAGTGTCATGGCGACTCGAAACAGGAAGCGGGATTGAATCTTGCCAGTTATTTGTCGATTCGAAAGGGTGGAAGTGGCGGAGAAGTTGTCGTTGCGGGGCGTTCAAGTTCCAGTCGACTTTTTAAAGCCATAACGGAAGAAGATCCCGAAGCTCGAATGCCACCCAAAAACGATCCATTGCCGAAAGAGCAGATTGCACTGATCCAGGCGTGGATTGACACTGGACTTCGGCAAAGTTCCGGCAGCAGCCCCGTGGCCGTGCGAAAGCTGGGCTTTACGCCAACTGCCGTCGACAAAAGTGACGGCCCGCCTCCCATGCCGCAGAATTTGACTGCGATCGAATCAGCCAGGTTGATTCGGCCGTTCCCGGTGATTGCACTTGCCGCCAGTCCGCGCGCACCGCTGATTGCCGTCTCATCCTATGAGCGAATCGACTTTGTGGACCCGTCAAGTCGGAACCTGATTGGTTCGGTTCCATTTCCAGAAGGCGAACCGCATCTCTTGCGTTTCAATCGATCGGGGTCAGTACTGCTAGCTGCAGGAGGGCGACCAGTTCAAAACGGCGTGGCCGTTCTTTACGACGTCAAAACGGGAAGGCGACTTGCTGAAATTGGGAACGAGACCGATGTTGTCCTCGCTGCTGATTTGTCTGTTGATGAACAACAGATTGCCATCGGCGGTTCGTCCAGGGTTGTTAAAGTCTATTCAACGGAAACTGGTTCGCTGGTGCGCTCTCTCGTAAAACATACCGAGTGGATCACAGCAATCGCGTACAGCCCCGACGGCAAGCTCTTGGCGACTGGCGACCGCGTTGGAAATATTCATCTTTGGGACGCGGCCATCGGCGGTGTTGTGTTGCCGCTTTCCGAACACAAGGCTTCAATCACATCGCTTTCCTGGCGGTCGGACAGTCAGGTGCTGGCAAGCAGTGGTGAAGATGGGATGATCGTCTGGTGGGACGTCGCCAAGGGCTGGCCTGCGGTTTCAAAAGCCGACGCGCATCCGCCGCAACGCCCTGCCGGCGTTTTTGGGAAGATTGCAAATGGGGTGCTTGCTGCTTCCTTTGGTCCTGGCGGCGAACTCGTGACCTGCGGTCGTGACCGGACCGTACGGTTATGGGCGAGTGACGGAAATCTCCTAAAGGCCTTTGGTCCGGATTCGAACAAGGCTGGTGATTCTCAGATTTCCAGTATTCGAATTTTGCCTTTACAAGTTTCGCTGACTTTTGATGGCAGAATCGTTGTTTCGGGTGACTCCGCTGGGCAGCTGAATTCCTGGCCAATTGAATCAGTTCAAAAGTAGTCACCGTTTGAATCGGTTCAAACAGTAGTCAGTTTCCAGTCTGAATGTCGGGGTCCAGTCTGATCGTCGGGGTCATAGCGGCGATTCAGGAAGATTCGCCAGCCAGGTATTTCGAATAGGAATCAAGTGCTGCAGGACATCAACCAGGACTTCCGGTGGCGATTTCATTGCATCAACGCACTTGATCAGTTCTTTTGGATAGCAATTAATGACCGGCTCGGATTCAGCTCGGTAAACATTGAAGCGGGTGCGAATAATATCTTCGTTAGCATCATCAGCACGGTTGTCGCGGATTGCTCGGCGCTTGATACGATCGATCATTCGAGATTCATCAAGGCAGATTAAATGGATAATCGCCAGGACGTTGATCGTGTTTTTCAGCATTTCGACCTGGTTTGGATTTCGCGGGATTCCGTCAAGGATCAGGAATTCGTCCGGTGGTCTGTAGCGTGAGACAGCAATGTGCCCGTGCAGCGCTTTTGTCCAGATTCGTACCGTCAGTTCGTCCGGGACCAGTTGGCCGCGTGAACTGAACTGATAAATCTCTCGACCATCCGCGGAATTTATGTTGAGTGATCGAAAGACGTCACCGCAGGAGAGGTGATAAAATCCCGGGATCTGCCCAAGAATAGTCCCTTGCGTACCCTTCCCGACACCAGGGGCGCCGAAAAGTAGCACCGTCGGAAACCGTCCGTCAAACATGTCACATCCTTCGTTTGGTAAATCGAAACCTGACGGTATCTTAAACTGGCGGCCGGTGATGACTCAATGGATGCGGATCATACGTCGCCACATGCAACAACAAACGCGATTCCGGCCAGACGAATCGGTGTTTCAAAAACATTGGGCTTGATTTGCGTGAAATCTCTCGAAGTTGTTGACCTATTCAGATATTGATTGATAATGGTTGGAATTCGCCAATTCCTTGAAGTTTCAGGCGTTGGAAGTGGCATCCGGCGTGAAGTCCCCCTCTCACGCAAAGGAATTCGATTGTGGCACGATGCTCGCTGATATTGTTTGGCACTTTTTTTCTGTTACGTCCGCCGATCGCAGATGCTCAACATTGCTTTGGCCATTATGGTTTTCTGAGAAGTCCGCAACCGTTGTTAATCAATCCGGTGCTGGGGTATAGCGGATACGTTGGGCCGGGATACGTGCGATATCAACCGGTTAACCCGACTCCATATTTTCCATTCCAGAGAACGCAGGTGGTTTCAATTGGTGTTCCGGATATTCCTGAATTAGCACCCTTCGACCCATCGAAAGTCCCGGTGGTTCCCTCGAGTGCCGCAGCTCGGTTGAAAAGCCTGCAACACCAGACTCGGGGTGATCAGAAGCTGAGAGAGCAGAAGTGGGCAGATGCCTGGTCTGCCTACCGCAGTTCGGTTGATGCCGCGCCGGATCGCGCCGAAGCTCACCTCAGGTTAGGGATGTGTCTGGTGGCGATGCTACGTTATGAACCGGCAATTCGCGAGTTGAAACGTGCTTTGTATATCGATCCGACAATACCAAAGCTGGGCAAGATTTCTTCAACGTTGTTTGGGCCTGACAGCCAAATCGTCAGATCATCGATTGTCAGTAAGTTGGCCGATTGGGTCCAGGAAGACTATCGAGATCCTGATCGGCTGTTTTTGCTTGGTGTCGTCTTGCATTTTGAAGGGGATCCCCGCGGACAGGAAGTTTTTGAAGCGGCGATGCGGATGAAGAGAAAGGGTGATGCCAGCCATATTGCGTCGTTTTTGAATTCGCCACAAGGCGTTGCTAAAGGACCGCAACCAGTCGTAGTTCCTGCGATACCGAAATTGAATGCCGATCCAATTCCGATGCCGTTTGGTCCGCCCGTCGTTAATGTACCGAAACCAATCGGTCCGATTCCTGGTGCCCCAGTGCCGATGCCGGATCTGTAAATTTAAAAATTCGTTTGGTGAGAATTCTGTGAAAAAGAGTAGGAAACTGGTTTTCCCTTTCCGATTCGATTACCGTAACGTTGAATTGATCGACAACAATTGATACGGATTGGATCGAAAATGAGTTGGGGCGTTCGCCCGTTGTTCTTGGTCCGTATTCGATTAGATCACATTTCAGCGCATCGCAATTCGGCGATGCGCGAGTCATTCGACGAGTTAGGGTTGGTACGATGAATGGTGAAGAGACGGTGCCTGTTGTTGCGCAAGGTCAGGCAGAACAGACGGTCAGTCATGCTGTACATGGTGATGCAACTGCCAGCGAAACTGTGGTCGTATCCCCGGTTGCAAAGGTAATTGCATCAACGGACGCCCATTCTGATGTGGCTGTCGCGGCAGTTGAACCGATCGCAAAGCCTGTCGAAGCTGCCGCCGCAGCCGTCGAAGAAACTCGCAAACGTCCCGTTCTCAACCCTAATGTTGACGAGCACCAGGCGCGTGCCGTGGGAAGTATCGGGGCCGAAGTCGAAACCGAAGCAGTTGCGGTTGCCGCTGCTGCTGCCGCACAAACTGAGGCAGCGATCACATCCAGAGGACCCGTTGGACAAATCGAGCTTCCTCCGAAACAGGTGTCTCTGGATGACGGACTTGAGCAGGAAATCGAAGCTGCGATGTCCGGTGAGATGACTGCACCGACGGCTCCTCCTGTCGGTGCCACAACACCCAATCCGTCATCAACCGCGGAAGAGCTTCCCGCCTCAGAAGAGCAATTGGAAGCCGGTACGAAGCTGAAGGCCAAAGTGCAAAGTGTCACCGCTGACGACGTTTTCTGTGAAGTTGGATACCGCTCCCCGGGTGTCCTTCCGGCTCGACAATTTCCACAAGGAAAACAACCTCGTGTTGGCGAAGAGTTTCTTGTGATTGTTGAAAAATACGATCCTGAAAACAGCGTCATTCTTGTCAATCTACCCAAGGCAACTCGTAAAGCACGTGGAAATTGGGAAGAACTGACCGTCGGCCAGGTGACGGAATGTATCGTCAATAAGACGAATAAAGGTGGCTTAGAAGTCACTGTCGGTGGCTTGCGAGCATTCTTGCCCGCGAGTCAGGTTGATCTCGGTTTTGTGAACTCCATGGATGCACTGGTCGGTCAGAAGCTGGTTGTGCAAATCACGGAATTGAACCCGGCCAAGCGGAACCTCGTGGTCAGCCGTCGATCGGTCATGATTGCGGAACGAAAAGAGCTTGCCGGAGCGTTCTGGGAAAAGGTTGAAGTCGGTCAGCAGTTTTCCGGAACCGTGAAGACGATCAAGGATTATGGTGTGTTTGTCGATTTGGGGGGGGCTGACGGCTTCCTGCACATCGGAGAAATGAGTTGGACACGGGTAAAACATCCGTCTGAAGTCTTGAACGAGGGACAGCAGTGCGACGTTGTCGTTTTGTCGCTTGACCGCGAAAAGCAGAAGATCGGCCTGGGAATGCGGCAGTTGTCCCACAATCCGTGGGGCAGTGTCGAATCCACTTATGCTGTCGGAAAAGAAGTCAAAGGCAAAGTGACGAGAATCACCGACTTCGGTGCCTTCGTCGAACTGGAGCCAGGCGTTGAAGGTCTGATTCACATCAGTGAGATGGACCATCAGCGAATTCGCAAAGTCACCGATGTCGTCAATGTCGGTCAAGATGTCCAGGCGCAGGTCCTTGAAGTTGCTCGTGATCGTCAGCGAATCAGCTTGTCATTGAAGGCCCTGAAGCAGAAGCCCGAAAAGCCGAAGGACGAAGATCTTGCACCGGGCAAGGGCGAGGCCTACGAGCGGAAGCGTAAAGAACCACTTCGTGGCGGAAAGACGATGGGGAGCGGCGGAGGACTCTTCGGCAACCCTGGTGATTTCAACCGCTAATCGATATGGGCTGCGATTGGTGCATAGCTGCTTTTGGGTTTTCGTTTCCAGGGAAAGGCTGACAGGACGTTCGGGTCTTGTGGCACTCGTTCTGTCCCGGGCGACGATCAAGAGCCTTCGGCTGCTTTTTCACACCGTGGAACCTCATTGATGCAAATTCCGATTCGATTGACTGTGATTTGCCTCTGTCTCTTTGGATCTGGATGTGATTCGACGAGATCCTCGGATCGTAGTTCCTCAGTCGCCGTATCCAGCGAGGCCACGAAATCAAATGCAGTAAACGAGACTGACAGTGCCCCAGTCACGTCTGACCGGTCCGGCCATGACTGGCCAGTTTTTCTTGGTCCTCACGGTACAGGCGTTTCCGATGAGACAGGATTGCTCGACGAGTGGCCCGCGACAGGCCCACGCGTGCTTTGGGAAAAGCGGATCGGGAAGGGCTATAGTTCCCCCTCGATTCTTGACGGCCGGGTCGTCGTTCATCATCGTCAACGTGATCTCGACGTCATCGAATGCTGTCACTTTGAAGATGGGGCGCAGATTTGGAAATACGACTATGAGACCGATTTTGCAGATCCGTATGGCTATAACAATGGACCGCGCTGTTCACCTCTTCTGACGAAAACAAGGTGTTATACGTTTGGTGCTCAGGGACGACTGGTCTGCCTCGATCTTGAAACAGGAAAGCTTGTCTGGGAATGCGATACACCCAAAAAATGGAAGGTTCCTAATCACTTTTTTGGAGCCGGTTGCACCCCGATTATTGAAGGCAACTTGTTGATCGTTCTTGTTGGCGGGCAACCCGATTCTGGTGTCGTTGCCTTCAATGCCGAGACCGGCGCGACGGTTTGGGAGAGTGTCGGAGAAAAGACTTGGCATGGTGCCGATACCGATCTGAATGGAAAGCCTTACAAATGGACCGGCGAAGAAATGGTAGTGAGTTACTCGTCGCCAATCGTTGCCACGATTAATCGTTCAAAACATTTGCTTTGTTTGGTGCGACAGGGATTAGTCTCGCTCGATCCTGAAAACGGAAATGTCCGTTTTAAATACTGGTTTCGATCTCGCATTAATGATTCTGTAAACGCTGCCCGTCCCGTGGTGGTCGACGATCAGGTTTTCTTATCCGCTGCATACGAAACCGGCGCTGCGCTCCTTCGAATTCACCCTGATAATCAGAGTTACGATGTTGTCTGGCGAAATAAACGAGGCATGTCGACGCATTGGTCGACCCCAATTTATCAAGATGGGTGTCTCTATGGCTTCAGCGGACGACATGAAGGCGAAGCAACGCTTCAATGTGTCGATCTCAAGACGGGAAAGCTGGAATGGGAAACGAATGGCTATAGCGGACCGGTCACCGACCTTCGAACGGGTACTAATGGTGAAATCGTCGATGCGGCAGGTAAACCAGCCACATTCTTCGGTCGTGGTTCAAAAATAGCCGTTGATGGCAAGTTTGTAATGCTGGGCGAACGAGGGATGCTTGTGCTGGCAAAACTCAGTCGTGAAAAGTACGAAGAGCTTAGTCGAGCAATTTATCCTCAAATTCATTATCCCGCCTGGGCAGCACCCGTCATTTCCCACGGGCGGCTGTTTTTGCGAAGCGAAGACCACCTGCTTTGTCTCGACATTGCAAAGCCGCATTAATAACGCAAGATCAGAAGTGATTAAGAATTGCTGCGGTGTTTAACCAGCCGTCCATGAATCACGAGCGCGAGTAAAAGCACAATTCCTAACAAGAACGGTCGAAGCAGATCAAACTGAGTAACCCAACTCGCTTTCAGCCAGACGTCCTTCAGGCCGGGCGAAAGCGGGGACTGCTTGATCAGTCGTTCCACATTCGTCAGGTTTAAGCCGACTTTGAGCACAGTAAAGCTGAGGACACCGACAAGAGTTCGGCCGATACTTCCTTCGCCACCGAACAGACTTGTACCACCCAGAACGACGCACGCCACCGCATCAAGTAACAAGTCGGCATTCTGGTCGAGGCTGACGCTATTCATGCGGCCTGAATTAACCATGCCTCCGCACGCGGCTGCTCCGGCGCAGATTGCCAGGCACGCGATCACGATCCGCTCGGTCCTGACTCCTGCCAGACGAGCTGCCTGGCGATTTCCACCAGTCATATAAACATACCGGCCGAACCGCGTATGTTGCAGTACCAGATGAGCGACAGTCATCACCACAGCAGCCAGCACGGCGCTCTGCGGAATACTCAAGGTTCCAAGTCGATCAAAGGTCACTTCAAACAGCGAAGAATTTCCTACCTGCCCAAGGACAGGAGGAACGGCAAATTTCTGACTTCGAGTGAGAAACCGAGCAAGACCTAATGCGATATTCATCATGGCTAGTGTAATGATAAAACTCGGCAGCCCGGACGAAATCGTCAGCCATCCCGATGAAAGACCCATCAGCAGGGCAATTAACAATGGGACAAGTATGACGATCATCGTCGCAAAGAACGAAACATTTGCAGTTCCGTTAACCTCTTTCGGGCCAGCTGCGAACGGCGATTCCCAAAGCACGCCGCACAAGCAGGCCGAAAGTAACGCTACCATTCCGACAGAGAGATCGATCTCTGCACAGAGCAATACAAACGTCAGGCCTGTGGCAACAATCGCAAGGACCGCTCCCTGCTTCAAGATCAATGAAAGCGCACCGAAGCTCAGGAAGTCACTGGCAACGACCGAGAACACCATGACAAGCGTTGCCAAGCTGATCAGAGGTGCAAAGTCGGCGAGTTGAAACCGTGGTGTAAGCGAAACTTCGGAATTACGGCTCATTTGGTCTACTTCTTTGCCTTCTTCAACGTCGTCAGGTACTCAACGACGTCCGCCATTTCTTCCTTCGAAAGCAGCTTCGCAAGGTCAGCAGGCATGAGCGAAATCTTTTGTTTGATTCGTTCATCAATCTCTTTAGTTGGGAACGAGCGAACGATTGCATCGATTCCTTTCAGGCTGACCTTCTCGGCGTCTTCGCTGATGACGATGCCGGTTTGCGTTGTTCCATCGTGCAATGCAATCGTCCATGATTCATAGTTGTGACTGATTCCGGCGCTTGGGAAAATGATCGATTCGAACAGCGCCTGTTTGCTCAGCTTAGCACCAATTTCCGAAAGATTAGGCCCGACTTCCTTTCCTTCACCGTTCACAACATGGCAGGTGTTGCACTTACCGGTTGTGGCAAAGAGTTTCTGGCCGTTGCCGACATTCCCTTTAAGCTGAGCCAACTCTCCCAGCGACGGGAGCGGCTTGGAATCTTTTCCTGGTGGCAGAGGAAACATCTGCGCCGCAACATTACGAACTTCGTTAAATGCCGAGCTATGAAGCGCAGCTGATAGCGCTGGTGCCAGTGACTCGTCATATGATTTGGATGTGGCCAGCTTCACAAGCTCGGCAGCACCCAGTTTCGATTGCGAGGCCCCCTTGATGGCCTCTCGTCGCAGATCAAGTGGAAGCTGATCGTTACTGACCAGCGGTATCAGCAACTCGGCGGCGTGTGCGTCGCCAGAATTACTAAGCGCCGTCGCGGTTGCTACAGCCGACTTGCCATCTTTTGTGTTAAGTCCCTTTTTCAACAATTCGGTCTGGCCCTTTTTGAGCAACACTCGAATGGCGTCGATACTCAATTGTTCATCAGGCTTTGCTTGAGCCAGCGTCAGCAGTTCCGGGAATCGACCCGAAACATTGAACTTCTCGACTAGCGTCACGAATTGTGGCTGACCCTTCATGCCATCGAGAACTCGATTCATTGCCGCAAGATGATCGGAATTCTTTGTAACGTCAAAGGCTGGCAACCTGCTGATTGCTTCTGCGTTCACGTACTTTGTCTTCGCTTCGTCACCGAATTTACCAAACGCGAGATCGATAAGTGCTGCGTCTTTGCCAGGTCCCGATAAGAAATCGTAAGCTCTCAGATACCTCGGAGCGTCTGATTCAGAGACTCGGTCCGATTTGAGCAAATACGCCAATCCGACAGGCGCCAAGGTGCCTCGAGACCTCCAGATGATATCCCTCGCGATCGGACTGGCGGCAAGATCTGAAGGATCGGGATTCCCGACTTCGCCCCTGGCCGAGGCAAGACAGGCGTCCCAGTCGTGATCAGCAGCGATGCCAAGTGCTTCCAGATACCAGCGATCCATGCCGTCATGCAGGACAGCAAGCTTGCCCCAGAGTTCAGCCTTCTGAGGTGAATTTAAAAGACGTAACGCGAGTGCACATTCTCGTCGGACTTGCGAAGAGGAATCGCTCACCAGCGTTTTGAGAACATTCACCAGCTCTTCGGTGTTTGACTTTTCTTCGACTACCGGGAGTTTCTGTCGAGCCAATCTGATTGCAGCAATTCGAATGTCGGGGTCCTTATCTTTTACAGCGGCGGCAATTGACTTCTGCCGGTAGGCAGGAATTTTTGCAAGCACCCCCAATGCCCTTGCTCGATAACGTGGATTGCTGTCGCTTTCAAATAAAATCGTCAGTGCCACCCCGACTTTGTCCGGTTCGGTCGCCGCAAACGATTGAAGTTCTGTCCATGCCATATACCGTGCGACGAGATTCGGATTCTTTAACGCTTCGATCGCCCCGGCAATCGTCGAGACATCGACCTTAGGGATCTTGTAAGGTGACTTGGGGGGGGCGACCCGGAACAACCGACCTTTATCGACATCACCCATTCGATGGCCGCCGACGCCTGGGTCGTACCAGTCTGCAACGATCAGAGAACCATCCGGTGCGACACAGACGTCCGATGGCCGAAACCAGTTATCACGAGCTCCATACAGGATATCGACGATTTCGGCTTTGTAGCCGGCACCCGACTTCTTGGCAGGATAAGCCCGGACAACATTCGGGCCAGCATCACAATGAATAATCTGATTCTGAAAAATTTCGGGCAGCAGCGTCCCTTCGTAATAGCAGATCCCAGTTGGCGAGCCGGCTCCTGTTTGAATCAGATTCGGCACCACGCCAGGATCATTCTGGTGCCAGTGTCTTAATGGAATCTCGGTTTCCATATTTGTACGAGGTGTCTGCCAGCCTGCTCCGGTCACTTCATCCACATAACCGAAATTGCCACCTTCCATCACATAATTGATTCGAACCCCTTTGTTTCCATCGTCGTCGTTATCCGACTGCCAGACCGTACCAAAACTATCGACAGTCAATTCGTAATTGTTTCGGAAGTTGTGGCCGAGCACTTCGAATTCCGAACCATCGATATTGCACCGGAATGCCATCCCCTGACGGTAGGGCTTGCCACCGTCATTGACTTCGTGGCCCGCAACGTCGACGACCGGTTTGGCATTTTTGTCGTAAACCCGATGTCCCGTGTTGCCAACGTTCCAATAGAGTTTACCGTCGGGTCCGAAGATAAACGCGTGGGTCGAGTGGTCATGTTGAGGATCGCCGACGTTGGTGAAAAGGACTTCTTTCTTGTCTGCTTTCAGGTCTCCGTCTTCGTCAGTAAACACCCAGACATTGGGAGCGCATGAAACGATGGCTTTGGTCCCTTTGCCTGATGGAGTTGGCAGAACGCAAATCCCGAGGGCGGAATCAACTTCGTGTCCCTGAAAAAACACGGTCTGTTTGTCAGAGATTCCGTCGCCGTTGGTATCCTCGACCACGAGGATTCGGTCACCTTCCTTCCGTTCACCCTGACGATGGCGGTAGTTTACGACTTCGCAGACCCAGACTCGACCGAGATGGTCAACGTCAATGTCTGAGGGACTGAGCATCCCGGATGACTCGGAAGCGAAAAGATTCGCTTCAAGTCCCTCCGCCACATCCAAAGCAGCGACAGCATCTTTAGGATCACGACTTCCTGGTGTGCCTGCAGGCGCAGTTAGATATTTCGCCGAAGGTTTTTGCGTGAAGACGAGGAATTGGACTGAGCTGGATGCTCCCTGGTCTGATCCGCCATTATCGATACCTGCTCGAGCCTTGAATCGTGTGACTCCTTGAGGAAGGTCGAATGCAAGAATCGAATTGGCATGTACTCCGAAACCGTATTCCACAGCCTTTCCGGCGATCTTCATGGTGTCGCCGTTGGCGTTCTTATTCACATTGACCTGTCCCCAGTCGGTCGTCGCTGACGTCCATTTCAATTCAGTCAGTTTTTTCTCGCCCGCTGCTCCGAAAAGCCGAGGTTCGGCCCAATCAGCCCAGTCAGCGGTGAATCCATCACCCGCATCGCGAACGACAAGGTACAGCTCTTTTGCTCCAGTCACATCGACGTCAACGTCAACGGAAAGCCCGGGAGTTGAAGTGTTGATCACTTTCGATTGAAACTTGGGTTCTTGAGCGAAAACGCCGGTACCAAGAGCCATAAGCAACGTGAGCGAGGCGAGTAAACGCTGATTCATGAGAACGAAGCTCCGATTTTCGAAAGGGAGTATGTGGAACGCATTATGTCAACTGCGAGACACATGATCTGACTGGATAAAGAACCGTAAAATAATGGGTAGGAGAACAAGCCGACGTGCGCTGAACAGTTTTATCGCTCGTCTTATTCGAACTGTTGGAATTGTGCCCGCATCTCAAATGCATTAGGTGCAAGCTATTCGGCTTGCACCTGAAGACAGAGTTACGCGATCACTTCTTATTCCACTGATCCAGCATTGCCTGGACCGTTGCCGGATTGAAGTCATCAGGAATCTTTTCGTCGTGATTCTGAAGGAGATCATTGACTGTCACATAGCCGGCAGGAACCCCTTCTGATGGGATATCGGCACCGGCGGTCCAGACGATGGCGTTCAGGACCAGTTTTCTGAATTGATCGTTACCCCAGTTCCAGTGAACGTGTCCACCGCTGGTGCCGAATCCGCGTCCGCCATCGGACCGCTCACGAGCCCAGGCCATGTGCTGCGGCTCTTTGCGTTCCAGGACGGCCTTTCGAACTTCTGGGTTACCGCTGTGAGGACCATCGCCACGACTGAGTGATTCCTTTGGAGGAAGGTCGGTCAAAATCGGCGTCACGCCATCCATCTTTTCTCGAAACCGCATGTGATAATACCATTCGTCATTCGTCGAAAATGGCTTTACTCCGCGAGTCGTCGCGTGGACAGGAAGCTTTGTGTAATTGGCCACCCAGTGAGGGTTTACCGACCAGTTTGGTTCAAAGTAGCCACCGATCCAGTTAAGAAACGCGTCACCAGGCTTTCCGGCCGTTGTCTCGACACCGTAGTGAATACAGACAATTCCGGCTCCTTTGGCGGCAAGTGCGTTAAGTTCGTCAAGATGGCTGTTAAAGGGATGCCCGCCTCCACCGTCGGAATAGATCAGGATCGTATTGGCAGAAGCCAGTTTCTCGGCGCTTGGCCAACCCTGTTTCTGAATCGAAAAAACTTCCGCTTCAACGGGAAGTCCGCTTTCGTTAATCAGCTTGGCCAGTAGCGAGCATCCAGCCAGATGGTCATGAGCACCAAACCCGTGACTCGGGTTTCCCGCGATCAACAAAGCTTTTTTTTTAGCCCCAGTGCTGGTGGTGCTTTCGCTTTTTAATTGCTTCAGCTTGATATTGCGGAACTGAACCTTCATCGGTGGACCAGCATGAAGCTGAAGAGCAAGCACACCCTTTGCGCGACGTTCGGCCTTGTCTTCGTCAATCACGACAGACGTGAGGACTCCGTTGATGCGGTGCTCAAACGTAAATCCTTTCGCACTGACGTGGTATTCGTTCCAGTCCTCTTTCTTAATCTTCTCTTGAATGGCGTTCGTATCGCCAAATGTTTCCAGAACCTTTGGCTTGTGATCAGCTCCGATTTCCGTTTTCTGACCCCTAAGAGCAAGAATGCCACGGAATCGCTCACCATAATTGATACCAGAATACGTGTTGCCGGCTTCGAAGTCGGCCTGATAGCCACCGATCACCCACTTTTCGTTGGGGACTTCAAAACTGCGGTATTGGATGCCCGAGTTCCCGTTTACGATCTTGTATTCCAGTTTCAGTTCGAAGTCGGCCGTTTCACCGCCTCGCCAGATAATAAAGGTGTTGCCCTTTGTTACCTTGGCTTCGGTCGTCTGTCCGGTAATCGTCCCATCTTCTACTCGCCAGAATTCAGGATTGCCATCCCACTTGTCGAGGGTCTTTCCATCAAAGATCGTTTCCCAGCCATCCTGAGCCTGAACTGAACCGGCCACGCCGAGCATGGCAAACATCATCGAACAAAGTATCCATCCCATCCGAAATCGCATTTGCATCTCCTGTTGAATCATCGAGAAGTGGTTTTGATGCTGACCGTCAATCCGCTGAAAGGCATGAATCAACGAAACCGTATTTGACCATATTCCAATCGTAATTCGCAACTGCTACCCATCGCCGTGGCCGTCCCGTTCTTGGATTCTGGGTGAAGTGTGGATTAATCTTTTTGCCTCACAGAGTCCGAAATCTGAATTGTATTGCAAACAAGATGAATAACGATCCCCCTCCGGTGTTTTCGACCTTCATCGTAATAACCGTCATGATCTGCATGTTTTCTTTGATGACCGAGGCGATTCTTGTCTGCTGCCATCTCTCCTCTGGAAAAATTCCCGGCGATAATCCGGTTGCTCATTACCTGCTGCTTGCAGTGGCGTGTCTCTCTTCAGGATTTGTGAGACTTTATGGATGGGACCAGTTTGTGCGAACTGGTCAACGTGAGCGTCCACTACATCCCACAAGTGTGCAGTCGGTACTTGTGACGATTTTGGTGATAAGTTATTCGATTTTCGTAGGATGGACTCTTGGAGTATTCAACTGATTCAATCTTTTAACGCAAAAGGGTCTCGATGAGCACCATCTCAGAATTGTCCGCGATCTGTACCGAGAGGTGCCCCGATGAATTGGAACAGCGACACCGAATCGTCGAACTGATCTCTGGCGGGGCCGACGTCAATTCCTGTGATAAAAACGGAGTCACCGCACTTCATCATGCTGTGCGGTTTCGATTCCCATTTGCAGTACAAGCCCTGATTGAGCACGGTGCCGACGTGAATCAGGTTTGTCGAAAGTCTGGTTCGACGCCACTTCACCGTGCTGTGACGTCAACAGGTGCTCCAGGAACGGCAGGAAAACAACAGGAGGCGATCGAGATTATTCGACTACTGATTGCTGCAGGGGCTGACCCGCTCATTTCGAATAAATCTGGGGGAACCCCAGCCGACTACGTTAAGAATGAGGCCATCAAGCTGCTGCTCAAACCGAGAATAAAGAAACCCGGTTGGTAAACGCGCGACGACATATTCGACCGCAGACATATGGAAACGTGACGTAACGCGAATGAGATGCTCGTCGTCGTGAACTTCATACCCGGGTTCGTCAGGATTTCTTAATTCTTCCAGACCGAACTCCTGTAATTTTTGCTTTGCGAGGGTTGGCCACGTTGCGCTTGCTCGCTTCATGAGGAGCGAGTTCGGTGAGGGCCGCAAATCCGCCGTCTTTGCTTGAGTATGCGAGTACCTCGCCTGTTTCCATCTGATAGATCCAGGCGTGGAGTGTCAGTTCACCACGCTGCAGCTTGACGGCAACTGCCGGATGCGTCTGAAGATTCTCGATCTGAACCAGCACATGTTCGCGTACAGCAATCTCTAATTGTTCGTGACCATCGTATTTTGGATAGTTCTCGGTAACGATCAGGCGCGTCGCCTCGGCGTGACTCAGCCATCCTCTTACAAGCGGCAGATTGGTCATTTTTTCCGGGTGTAACATCGCCTGAATGGCACCACAACCGGAATGTCCGCAAACAATGATGTCTTTCACACCTAATGCCGTCACGGCATATTCGATTGTGGCTGGCTCGCCACCGTTCGAGGCTCCATGACACGGTACAATGTTGCCCGCATTGCGAAGGACAAATAGTTCGCCAAGTTGGGCCTGCATAATGATTGACGGATCAACGCGTGAGTCCGAACAGCCGATAAACAGCGCGCTTGGGTGTTGCCCCGACGCAAGCGTTTCGAAGAATTTTCGCTCATTCTGAAACACGTTCGTGCGGAACTGATGGATGCCGGTCAGAAGCTGGTCCATATGACGCCTGCTTTCTTGAAATGGTTCGAATTGACCACGATGACTACCGTGGCTCATCGGCTGAACGTCGATGACTTAGCATCCTGATCCGCCACGTTTGACCATTCGTTTTGCTGGACCCTTCGTTATTCTCGTCGGTAACTTCCGGTGGAAGCGTTCCAGGTCTCGGAACATAGGGAATTTCTCGATGATCCGCTTGCCTGACGGGTGTTTTTTCCGCTTCGAGTTTTTCGAGTCGCTTTTCGAGAGCGTTGATTCGTTCGATCAGTTCAAGCTGTTTCGAGGATGCCTCGCTTCCAGCCGTCAAATCAGCTTTTTCGTCGTCGGCATTGGACGATTGCCAGGCGAAAGCGACTCCGAAAAGCGTGAAACTTATCGCGGCTAGTGCTAGTGAACGCTTCATTGATGACCTCGTGCCAGAGAACGAATACAGATGCAGACCTGCAGAAGTCGCGATCGTCGCGAATATTTCTGCTCTTAAAAATCTTGTCGCTTGAGGAAAACAGCGTTTCCGGTTACTCGAAAAAAGCCCCGGGCGCTGGCTGGACAGGCCCAGCGCCCGGGTTTTGGTCCCGTCACGACGTGATGACAAGCAATCGACCCAGAGACCGCTTTATCACCGTGAACGTTAATGTCCGGCGCGACCCGGACGGACGATCGGCTTCCGCAAACCGATCGCACGTGACGGAACCTCACTGCGGCAAAGCCGCAGAATTCAGTCGAACAAACAGGCGAAAATACCGATCGAAGTCACGATTGATCCATTCGATCTCTAATCTTCACTGCCATGTTCGAAATTTGAAATGACGCTCTCCTGTACTGATAACAATTCGTAAATTGACACTTAAGCACAAATGCGATGTTGACCTGTCGGATAGAGTCGTTCCCGTAACTCGGCATGACCTTTCAACCAGTCAATGACTCGTTCCATTCGCGTCGACCGAGAGCCTTTCACCAGTAAAAGGTCACGTGGTTCGAGCCAGCAGTCGAGAATCGCCAGCAGCGTTTCTGTGTCGTTGGTGGCCGCGATCTGGTGTGACTTCATTCCATTTCGTTCGGCACCCCGGGCAACGTCGCCAGCGTAATCACCGCAGACGAGCAAGCGATCCAGGCGAAGCTGGGCTGCCAGATTCCCGATTCGCTCGTGTTCAAAGGGAGCCGTTGGGCCCAGTTCCCGCATGTCTCCCAGGACGAGTAATCGCTGGCCGGCCCCCGGAACGACAATTTCTTTTAACAGGTTGCACGACGCAGCTACCGAAAGCGGGCTGGCATTGTAGGTGTCGTCAATAACCGTCCACGGCCCGATCTGAACCAATCCGCCACGTCCAGGAGCCGGAGTGAATTTCGTCAGACCTGCTGCCAGAAACTTTGTGGAAACCCCAATCTCGAGGCCAATTGCGATCGCACACAATGCGTTGGAAAGAGTGTGTCGACCGTTAACCGGAATATCAAAATCAGCCCCTTCACAACGGAATCGTAAACTACCAGCGTGGGCTTCGACATGCGTGGCCTGGATCTGGTTGTCATCACCCTGACCAACAAAAATGACAGGGCAGGGTGCCCGATCTGCCATCTGGCGCAGGACGAGGTCGTCTCCTGGCAGCACTGCAAAACCGGTCGAAGGAAGTTGGTCGAGTAATTCACCCTTAGTTTGAATAATAGCAGCCAGTGAACCGAATGACTGAAGATGTGCTGGACCAATGGCCGTGACAACACCAACTTCCGGACGAGCTACGTCACATAATTGTTGAATATCGCCGATTTGTGAAGCACCCATTTCCATGACGGCAAATTCGTGCGACGTGTCAAGATCGAGAAGGCTGAGCGGCAGGCCGATCAGATTATTAAAGTTCTTCCGACTGCGGATTCCGTGGTATTGACCACTGAGTGCCGCGAAAATCATTTCGCGAGTCGTCGTCTTGCCGACACTACCTGTGACTCCAATGACCAATGCGTCTAAACGACTACGATGCCAGCAGGCGAATCGTCCCAGTGCAGAAAGCGTTTCATCGACAATCAGACTGGCACCCGCGACGCAATTTGCACGGTCTGCGGAAATGACACAAAGCCGAGCGTGACGCCCCAACGCCTCGTTCGCAAAATCATGTCCGTCGTGATTTTCACCTTGTAAGGCCCAGAAGATGTCACCCTGGCGAATCTCACGCGAATCAATCGAAATTCGATCAAATCGTGCGTCTGCAGAATCGACCTCTCGCAGTCGACCTCCCGTGACCTGCATCAGGTCTCGCAGACTGAACCGTTCCATGTCAGGCGCTCACTTTTTCGAACGGTCGAGCGAGTGGCTGCCACCGATCTCGCAGGAATTCTCTGGCAACTTGCCGATCGTCGAAAGGAAATCGATCGGCCCCAATGATTTGTTCGTTTTCATGCCCCTTGCCGGCGATCAGTACGCAGTCACCAGGGCCGGCCATCGATAAGGCCTGGGTAATGGCTTCGCGTCTGTCGGCTTCGACAACAGGAGGGGTCGTTGCATCGTGCATTCCGGCGAGGATTTCGTCGATGATCACCTTCGGATTCTCGCTGCGCGGATTGTCGCTTGTGACGATTCCGACATCGGCGAGTAAAGCCGCGTTTCCGAGCTTTGGTCGCTTCGTTCGGTCCCGATCACCTCCGGCCCCGAAGACGCAAATCACACGGCCAGGTGTCAAGCTCTTAAGACTGAGCAGGCAACGGCGCAGGGCATCGTCCGTATGAGCATAATCAACAAAAACATCAAACGGTTGACCGCACTCGACTTGTTCCAGTCTGCCGGGAACACAGCGAAACGATTCGATCCCCGCGACAATTTCTTCCGGCGTCAGCCCCATGTGAGTGGCTGCCGTCGCTGCTGCCAGGATATTGGAAATGTTGTGACGACCGATCAATCGTGTCGCACAATCAATTGTTCTGCCGTGGATTCCCATTCGGAATCGAGTTCCCGAGAGTGATTCGTCACGGATTTGCGCGGTGATGTCAGCTGACGAATTCAATCCGAACGAGACGCATGACGACGGATCGCCAACGTGATCTCGAAGAGACCACGAGCCCGGGTCATCGTAGTTCAGCGCAACGATCCCTCCAGGTCGAACGAGTTCGAGAATCTTCGATTTTGCTTTCAGGTAAGCGTCAAAGTTGTGATGATAATCGAAATGATCTTGCGTCACGTTGGTGACGACGGCGGCGGCGAGTTCAATTCCGGCTGGACGGCCTTGATGCAGTGCATGGCTGGATAACTCGATTGCAGCATGCGAGGAACCGGCCTGGACCATGCGGCCTAACCATTGTGCCATCGATCTCGAATCCGGCGTCGTTAGCGTCGATGGTCCTGTTCGCAGGCCGTCCGAGTATTCGACGGTCCCCAACAGGCCGCAGCGTCGACCCGATTTCTCCATTAAGCTGCGAATTAACCAGGCAGTTGTTGTTTTTCCGTTTGTTCCGGTCACACCAGCAACACTCAGTCGCCTGGACGGATCACCGGACAGCGACTCGCACACCCTGGCGAATGCTGATCGGACGTCGGTCACAACGCATTGTGGGATTGTCGAGTTCGCTACGGGGGTGTCGACCAGAAGGCCTGACGCACCGCGAGAGATCGCTTCATGAATGAATTCGCGTGCATCAACGCGTGTGCCGCGAATCACTGCGAACAGAGATCCCTCCTGAACCTCACTGCTTCTTTCAAATGCATCGGTAATGCAGATGTTTGTACAGCCAACGAAGCTAGCCTGAGGCAATAAACGCCTCAAACTGACTGCGCACGGAAATGAAGCCATCTGTCGCACGAACGCCTCCCTGCGATCGTAAGGCCAATAGATCAACCGTCAGACTTGTCCTTGATTCGGGAAAAACGGTCAAGACGATTTGGTTTGTGACTGACATCGGGCTTGCTTCCGCACGAGGCTTCTTTCAGAATGCGGCGGCTAAGGGTTGACCCTGTTTGGGGACAACTATCACACGACTTCAGCCGAACGCCCGATTTCATGTATGACGAACTTTGTATTCTGAGTGGACGAGCAAATCCGAAACTTGCGGCTGAAATCGCATCGTATCTGAGCATTGGGCTGGGTTCCGTCACCCTCGATAATTTTCCCGATGGGGAAATTTCAGTCCGACTTGATACGAATGTGCGTGGTCGCGACGTCTTTCTCGTGCAACCGACGGGCCCGTCGGTAAACGAGAATCTGATGGAATTGCTGATTTTGATCGACACTTGCAAGCGGGCAAGTGCCGCACGCATCACTGCGGTCATTCCGTACTACGGATACGCGAGACAGGATCGTAAAGATATGGGGCGAGTCCCCATTACGGCCAAGCTCGTCGCAAATCTCATTACAAAAGCGGGTGCCGATCGCGTTCTGGCGATGGACTTGCATGCCGCTCAGATTCAAGGCTTTTTTGACTGTCCCGTGGACCATTTGTACGCGTCACCAATTCTGGATGACTATTTCCGTACACTCAACTTCCCGACGGAAAATCTGGTGATTGTCAGTCCTGATGAAGGAAGCATCAAGCGTTCGTTGCAACACGTCGAGCATCTTGGTGGCAGTTTCGCGATTGTCGACAAACGTCGATCGAACGCATTTGAGACGCGTCAAGAAAATCTGATCGGTGGTCCCATCGAAGGAAAGACCGCGATTATCTTCGACGATATGATTACGACGGCTGGATCAATGGTCGGGGCCGTCAAGACAGTTGCTCAGTTTGGAGCCAGCAAGATCTATGTGGGAGCCACCCACGCCGTCTTCTGCGGCGAAGCAGTGGAACGACTCAGGGCGGCCCAAATCGTCGAAATTGTCGTTTCTAACAGTCTTGCGCTTCGTCCCAATCAAATGCTGCCAAACCTTCGAGTCATTTCGGTGGCGCCATTACTTGGCGAAGCAATCCGCCGAATTCACCGCAACGAATCGGTCAGCTACCTGTTTGACTGATGCGAAAAAGTCGCAGGGTGGGTCGATCTTCGAGTCCCACCAAAACCTCGCCAAAGCTTCATCGCAAACACCGAAAAAAAGTTGGTAAAGTTGGCCGAGTTCCTTTTTTCATAGGCTTTTTTGCCGTTTCGAAGTTGGCCAACTTGACCAAGTTCAATCAGAGTCGTCATCACGCAGGGCGGGTCGATCTTCGAACCCCACCAAAACCTCACCAAAGCTTCATCGAGAACATCGAAAAAAAGTTGGCCAAGTTGGCCAAGTTCCCTGTTTCATAGGCTTTTTTGCCGTTTCGAAGCTGGCCAACTTGACCAAGTTCAATCAGAGTCGTCATCACGCAGGGCGGGTCGATCTTCGGACCCCACCAAAACCTCGCCAAAACTTCATCGCGAACATCGAAAAAAAGTTGGCCAAGTTGGCCGAGTTCCTTTTTTCATAGGCTTTTTTGCCGTTTCGAAGTTGGCCAACTTGACCAAGTTCAATCAGAGTCGACATCACGAAGGATGGGTCGATCTTCGAACCCCACCAAAACCTCGCCAAAACTTCATCGCGAACATCGAAAAAAGTTGGCCAAGTTGGCCGAGTTCCCTGTTTCATAGGCTTTTTTGCCGTTTCGAAGTTGGCCAACTTGACCAAGTTCAATCAGAATCGCCATCACCCTGGGTGGGTCGATCTTCGAGGCTCGCAAAAACTTCCCAAAACCATCATCGCAATCATCGAAAAAAAGTTGATCAAGTTGGTAAAGATCCCTGTTTCATAGGTTTTTTGCAGGATTGAACTTGGCCAACTTGATCAACTTCGTTCTTTCCTTTGTGACCTTCGTTTCCTTTTGTTCAAAGATCTTGTTCGCTGTTTCGCTATCTTCACGTCAGGGAAAAATTTGATCGAAAAGTTCGAGCAAGTTCGCGCGACTTCGACCATTACCCATAATTTATAGGCTTTATGCGGTCATTTTCCATTTTCTCTCGGTTCAAAGAGTTCACCTGAGTTCGCATGAGTTCGCGCGGCTTCACCCAAGTTCGATTCCGAGACAGCGTGGACAATCTCGATTCCCGGTTTGTTCGTACCGTCCCAGGCAAAAACTCCGGCTGAATTCTTCACCCATAAGCCTGTTTGTCGCATCAGTCCCATTCCCACATCACACAGCCTCAACCGCACCCGACAGTCAAACATCGAACCGCCCTCGGATCGCCTTGTGCTTCAAGCGAACACCGGGGTGATCTGTGTTTAAAATTGTTTCCTAGATGTCAAAGATCAATTGTCATCGTAACCAGGTGTTGATTTCAGAAATTCCAGGCGAGCCGTCGATGTTCAATCCACGGAGACTTCCAGCCTCGATCACAACCTGCCCATCCAGTTTGATGAACCACGCCGAATCCCAGCCCGGGGTCATCCCGCCATCACTGAAATCATCACAAAACAAAAACGGCGACATAAAAATACAAATACGCAAGTCGCTCGTCAAGGCAAAGATGGCATGCATTCTTAACGTTTGGGAGATGCTCACAAGAATTGGCTTTTCATCGGATTAATAAAACCCGGAGTTCACCGCATTTATCGTAGTGGTAAGCCAATTGACCTGGAATGCAACTGATGATTGTTCCCCACCCTGCCAATTCGGTCTGTGAAATCGCCTCCGATAATTCCAATTGGCGGCCATCCAAGCCCAATGTGGATGTGAGTACATAACAAGACTCTGGTGCCCCATGAGATTTGAGCACACTTACGACGTCAGCTTTTGAAGACAACTGCGTCGCAAACCGATGATCCAGGTCTCGGCAGTGGTTCAGTTTGTCCAAGATCGTGCATCGGCGCTTGGGGGACGCAAGCGATTCCAGCCATCGTGAGCGACGTTGAGGATTGAAAAATGCACAAATTGTCGCTTCTTCGCGCGGATGCATTTTCAAAAAAACTTTGGATTTCATTACTGGCGTTTCACGGAAACCTCAACCGTGTTGTGTTCCCCTAATCGAGTGACGTGCGTTGTCACTCCCAGGCATTGACGTAGAACGTCAATCTGCGTCGAGGAATGTCGAGTCAACGCAGTCGTACGAATCGTACTTTCTTCTCCCGACTGCCAGGCACTGATTCCCATGAGTAACAGCAACTGATCGGCGAGATACTCTCCGACGGGGACGTCTGACGCGAGGTACTTTCGCATTGCGTCGACCGCGCGGCGCGATACGGTTTCCGCTCTGACGCCGTGTTCGCCGACCCCTGTAAAAACTTCGGTGACCGCATCGAATTCAAGTTCGAGGACAACAATGTTACCAGGTCCTTGCGCTGCCACTTGCTCGGTCGAAATCCGATCTTTTTCCCAACCCGTCAGCCGCAATAATTCTTCGGCCTCTCGAATGGCGATTAGCTCCGGAAGATTCGACAACAGGATCCGGCACGTTCGCTGATTAAGCGATCCCCGTTGTAGCAAGGACAAACGTTGCAGTTTTCGTGTCGGTTCAATCTCGACGACAAAACGACCGCCCCCCGCGGGATAGAATCCCGGTCGTTCCAAAAATGAAGTCACTTTTGGACCCATCCGATTGACAATCGGGAGATACGATTTCAACAAAAAATCGAACGGCGGTGCCCAGGGATTATGAGTCCCGCCTTCCAGAATCAGACGTGATGGGCCGTCGGCGACCAGCAGTGCTGGAAGGACCGTTTGTAAAACCAGAGTTGCGCTTCCCGCTGTTCCGACACTGAAGGTGTAATCGCCAGGAGTCACCTGGCATGGACGAAACGTTAAGGACGTTGAACCAATCGAATCGCCGGTGATTTCGGCACCACTGATTTCCGCCGCCGCTCGAACGGCGGTCAGGTGTTGCCGCATTAAACCTGGCTTTGTTCGACCGGCTCGCAGTTTGTCGATCGAAACGCCCCGACCGGTGATCATCGCCAGTGCCAGCGATGACCGGACGATCTGGCCGCCTCCTTCACCTTGTGAACCATCAATGGAAATCATGTCAGACATCGCGATTGGCCTTTTTCGATCAGACTGTTCATAACCATTGGTAGCACAATGTCGATTCAGTCATCGGCCGAATCACCATCTTTAATAACAAACCGAGCTTTCAATCGTGCGACTTCCGTTGCAAGACCTGCTGTCTTCACACTTCGAAGGACTTCTTCGAAATCCTTGTAGGCAGCCGGAGCTTCATCCTTGGGGTAAGATCGGCAATTGGTCAGGATATCGGCCTGATCAAATGACTGATCGATCGATGCCTGGTCCAGTTCCCGAATGGCTCGCTTGCGACCCAATGCCCGACCGGCGCCGTGATTCACACTGTAACAACTGATCGCCGCACCGGGGTCCGCCACCATGACACTCGATCCCGCCTGGGGGTTCCCTGGTAACAAAATAGGATTCCCAGTTTCGGCATAGATCGTTCCTTTCAACGCGTGATGTCCCGCCGGAAAGGCTCGAGTCGCCCCTTTTCGGTGAACCCACGCCACGCGGTTCTCAACGATTTCCTTTCGAGCAATATTGTGACTGATAAAGTACACGAGGTTTCCCGTGGTTCCTGGAATCACTTCCTGAAACGCATCTAGCACCAATGCATTGATCAGCAGGTGGTTCACCGTCGCAAAATTGGCTCCGAGGGACATATCGTCAATGTAGGCATTCGCTTCGGCGGTTCCCAGTGGTGCATAAACCAGCTCACGATCACCACCCGGTAATGGGATATCCCAGGTCGAGAATTTCTTCTGTAACGACTTGAATTGATGCTCAGCCAGAAAATGCCCAAGTCCGCGAGATCCACAGTGCGACAGAAACGCAACGTGGTTATCCCGCAGCCCGAAGACATCGGCGACCTGGCGTGCTCGGTCGTTGTCTTCAACATGGACGACCTCGCATTCTCCAAAGTGATTTCCGCCTCCGTAGGAGCCAAGCTGACGGATCTTGCCCTCAAACTTCGGAGATAATTCATGCTTCAGGTGTTGTGCCAAGCGAATCTCAAGCGAAGTAATCGTGTCGTCGTGCCCACGATGAACCGCATCTTCACAATGATTCGCCCATTCGGCAGGAATCCCGATCGCTTCGCAGACTTCTGCAGACGCTCCCTCAACGACGACTCGACGTCCCAGTTCAGCATCAACCCGGCGGGACTTCTTCACGTGCCGCTGGCCTCGACCGGCTCCGGTGGGAGTCCGTTCGCAGATCGCATTAATGAGTGCTCGACGGACACTTTTTTCGATGATGGCATCGGCCGGTAAATCCAGTTGAAGCAGGCTCATCGAACACTTGATGTCGACGCCAACGGGACCGGGATAGATATGTGTCGGTGAAACCATGACGCATCCGACAGGTGCACCGTATCCACAGTGGCCATCAGGATTCAGGACAAGGTCCGTCACACCGGGTGCCAGCCGGGAATTGACCGCTTGTTGCAAACAAACATCGTCAAAAGTGTCTCGGATGGCGGCCGTTCCAATCACCGTCACCGGTTTGGTATTGGCACCGGTTGGCAGGATTGCAGTTGCTTCGTCGGTGGGAATGATTTCGTAAACCATGTTGGTGATATCCAATCGGGAAAAGTTATAAAAAAGACTGAAAAACCAGCACGAAGACAAGAGTGACAAAACGTTTAACGCGCTCTATCCGCTGAGCTACCGCCCCAGGTTTGTGACTGGCGTTAACCAGGCCGCGCGGCTTTGCCGCAATAGGGCAGGTGGGAATCGAACCCACGACCTCGTGCTCCATAAGCATGTAGTTCTATCGGCATTCGTCGTGCTGGATTGTGTTAAGACGAGATCGACAAGGAGGCATGAGACGCTTCATTTGCTCTACCGCTGAGCTACGCATTCTTGGAAGAACACGGCGGGATTCGAACCCGCGACACAATGATCCATGTAGTCCCATCGGCATTCGACCTCGTTTTACTCCTTCATCTCAAATTGAGATCTTTTCGATCTCACGAACCCAGTGATTCTCGGTAAAGCAATTGCTCGCCACGTCTGAGATCAGCTTAAAGACCTGGTCGCTGAATCCTCCGACATTCACGATGTCGTTCCGTTCGACAGTTTGAGTCGTTCCAGAAGGCTGAATGTCGATGCAAACCATTTTTGCTTCAGGATTCCGTTGCTTGAACAGTTCCCATTGATTCATCGTTTCGGTGGCACTTCCACCCCATAGCCCGTATTGGAGTGAGTCGACCCAGGATTCGTTATCTGAAACGTACACAATCAAATCTCCTTTCGCCTTTCGCCGGTTAAGTTCGTAAAGCGGCGCACTGCAATTCGTTCCTCCTGAAGGTAACTCGGACAATTTCCGAGCATTCGTCATCACGGAATCCCGAGGATTCAATGGGCACTGCACCACATTGGATTCGAACGGAATCACTTCCGCCTGCGGGTTTTTCCGTAACATGGCTGCGGCAACGAGCGCTGCAATATCCAGGCAACGAACCTTCGACGTGGCCCCTTCTCGGACTCCCGTGACCGGAGAGCGCATCGAACCTGAGACGTCAGGAAAAACATAAATCGGTCCTTCGAATGCGGGAACATTTTCAATCGCAATCTCCATCGCGTCCTGCAATGCTTCCCGGATTAGGTTTGGCAATGACGAACTGATATTCAGATACGCAACCAGTAATTGATAAGGGAAAACTCGAGCTCGCGTAATTTGATCGCGGTCACGCAAACGGTCTGCCACGATTTGAACCATTTCTGGCTGCTGAAATACGGCCTGCCGCTGAAACATATTCAAATTCATGCGTGTCGTTTGCCACGAAGCGTTTCGAGCGATCGTACGCCAGTCGTTCTTCGTTAATGGCAAGGCGGTCAACATCTGGAACGGAACATCCGGAACGGGAACCGCACCAGCGTTTGTATTCCGCTTGAATTTTTCATAAGCCTGAACTACCGGCGGTAACATTGTTTTGTCATGTTCACGACCGATCAAATATCCGAGCAAGGCCGCTCGTGACGCATTTGCTGGCTTGGGGTGAACCATCTTGATCACGTCAGCCAGCGATGGCGAATTTCCAATTGAGCCGTTGAATAACTGCTCATCGGATCGACCTTCCAACCACTGGCAGACAAGTCGTTTTGGCAAGGTTCCCAGGCTCTTTCGACCAATCACTCCCGAACGAATCATCTGTACGAAGTTGCGAAGCATCTTCGGGTTATCGATCACTCGGTCGAAAATCTCGGCCATCAAGCCAGGACTCTTCACCGAAAGCACGGCACACAAGAGTGCGGGCATATCTTTCATGTACCCTTTCTGGCGAACATAAAGAGCCGTGCGAGCGATAAATTCTGGCGAAACTTTTGAGCAGAGGGCGAGGACCTGGCCAAGTTGTTCCTCGGCGTTGGCATAGAATGTCTGGTTAAAACAACCCGTGCTTGCATACTGAGACAAAGCCTGCTCAGCCGACCGCTGATAAGCCTGTCCGCCCGCTTCATTCACAGCGTCGGTGTGCGGCAGAAATCGGCCAGCAATCGTCGAGAACAGGTTCTTGTTCGCCATGATGTTTCTCTCTTTTTAAAGCAACGCGATCCGTCGAAACCCCACCCCCCCCTGTGGGGGTGGTCATCGGGCCTTTGCGCCAGCAAGCGCCAAAATCCACCGATACGATGGAATCCAAATCCCTAGGGCAAAGCCCCGTTAACCACCCCCGCAGTGAGGGTGGGGTTTCGTTTCCGATGGAATCGCTAAAGGCATTGCACGTGCCAAATGGACATTTGCCAAACAAAAATGTTCGCAGAGTCTTAAAAACAGGGGTTTTCTATGATTTTCAGAAAATCTGACCGCCACCCTCAAAAACAGAATTGCGATATCAAAATATCGTGAATTATACTATGGGATAATGTTGAAGCAGCGGCCGATCGTCGTGTTTGGAATCTTGGGAACTTTGCTCGACCGAGCCAAAGCGGGGGAGGATCGTTGGCTGAAATGGAGGCCGAGTGTCGCCGTCTGTCAGCATGAAGATCTGCTGATTACGCGGTTTGAACTGTTTCACGAACCGAAAGAGCTGCCACTAGCCCAGTCGGTGATCGCGGACATCCAATCGATTTCGCCCGAGACGGACGTTCGCTTACATAAGCTTCATCTGAGAGATCCCTGGGATTTTGAAGAAGTGTTTGGATCGTTCCACGACTTCTCGGGAAAATACCCATTTGCGACGGATGACGAAGATTATTTGATCCACATCACGACGGGGACTCACGTTGAACAGATCTGCCTGTTCCTGTTGGCCGAATCGCGGCATCTTCCCGGACGGCTTTTACAGTCATCTCCTCCACGACGTCACAACGTCGATCCTGGTGGCTACAAGATTATCGATCTGGATCTTTCCCGTTACGACGCATTGGCCAAACGCTTTTTCACAGAGCGGCAGGAAGGACTCGTCTTTCTGAAGTCGGGGATTGCTACTCGCAACGCGGCCTTTAATGGACTGATCGAACGTATCGAACGCGTGGCGATTGCCAGTACGGCTCCGCTATTACTGACAGGCCCGACCGGAGCGGGAAAATCACATCTGGCTCGCCGAATATACGATCTGAAACGTCGGCGCGAGCAAGTCGGCGGCGGTTTTGTGGAGGTTAACTGCGCCACATTGCGAGGGGATCAGGCGATGTCGGCTTTGTTTGGTCATATCAAAGGAGCTTTTACGGGTGCGACCGCTCAACGACCCGGTCTGTTAAAAACCGCTGACGGTGGTCTGTTGTTCCTGGACGAAATTGGAGAACTGGGGCTCGACGAACAGGCAGTGCTGTTACGCGCTATTGAAGAACATCGGTTTCTTCCCGTCGGAGCCGACCACGAAGCCGAAAGCAATTTTCAGTTGATCGCGGGGACGAATCGTGACTTGCAGTCAGGCGTGGCCACGGGGAGATTTCGAGAAGACCTTTTAGCACGGATCAACCTCTGGACATTCCGACTTCCCGGCCTGGCCGAACGCCGCGAGGATATCGCTCCGAATCTAGACTATGAACTCGAACGTCACGTTTCGTCCACAGGTCGCAAAGTGACAATGAACCAACAGGCGCGCGAGGCTTTCTTAAGATTCGCCGAATCGCCGACCACCCTCTGGTCGGCAAACTTTCGAGATCTCGGCGCGGCAGTCACTCGAATGGCAACAATGGCTTCTGGTGGCCGAATTGCCGTTGCCGAAGTTGAAGAGGAAATTGCCAGACTCAATTCGTCATGGCGACGGCAACCGGATCAACAGTCGGACGTTTTGTCAGAAGTCCTCAGCGCGGAACAACTCGCTTCACTTGATCTGTTCGACCATGTCCAACTGGCGGAAGTCGTACGAGTGTGCCGTCAATCGGCCAACCTCTCGGCAGCAGGTCGAACCCTGTTCGCATCGTCACGAGCGAATAAGGCTCAACCCAACGACGCTGATCGCTTGAGAAAGTATTTAGCCCGGTTCGGTTTAAGCTGGGCTCAGATTCATCCGGAGGATTGAGGGATTTTGATAGTCGGAGTTGTGGCATCCCAGCTTTCATTCTTCCAGAAGATGCGAATCCTTTCGGATCAGTCGATCTCTTGCGACCGGTTCGTGTCCCGAAATTGTCGTGAGAGCCCGTAGCGTTATCGGGGTGATCGACGAATGCAGCCGAATACCGCTACAAACGTCGTGAAAGCAGACTGCAGGGCCTTTGGGATGGGGGCTGGAAATACTCGGCCGGTTCGGGTCGTTAAGTTGAAAGCTCATGGTCTCGAAAGACAGGTCACGCGGTTCCATCCAGTGAATATCGGAATTGTTGATTTCCGCGATCAGGATTGTGTTCGCGTCACCATCTTCAAAATCCATGGTGCGCGTCGATTGTGAGCCCGGAAAGGCCGTATCGGGACCAGCGATCACGACATAATTTGTGAAGAGAGACTGGCCAGGGTTAGAGCAACCGGGACAACAGTACTGACGACGAGGGTGGTCGTATTGCAACTGAGAATTGTGAGGACTGTTCCAGGGTTCGTCGAACCGGTATTTCTTGTAGAGATCCTTACCATCCATAAACGGCAGGATTAGCACCCGCCAGCTATGCATCGGATTTCCATCGGCATCGGCAACATACGCAGGTGGTAGCGAACCGTAAACTTCCTGATAGTTGGACAGGGCCAGATTCAACTGACAGAAGTGACCTTGGCAAGCAGTTTGACGAGCCGCTTCCCGAGCATCCCTCACCGCCAAGACGAACTTTCCGACCAGCCCGATGAATAGAATTGTGAGCCCGAAAATGATCAGCCAGCGTTTTTGCCGCATCTTGAAATCCTCGCGAATCATGAGTGGTCTTGAGGCATCAGAGTTCGACGAAACCCCACTGCACTGTGGCAGTGGTTAACGGGCCTTTCCACCAGCACCATCCATCATGCGCTTAAGGCATACAATCCAAATTTCCAGGGCAAAGGCCCGTTAACCACCCCCGCAGGGGAGGTGGGGTTTCGTATTATATCACAAAATTGATTTCCCGAATTTCGATTGCGGTAGCGAAGCCTTTCGCTATACTCGCCTTGGCGAAAGCTTTCGCTACGTCGGGTTGGATTCGAAGGGACAGGTGCTGACATGCGTGAATTGGGTTCTACACAACCGACCGCCGTCGAGTTGGAAATTCTGCGGATTCTCTGGGAGATGGAACCATGCCCGGTGCGTGATATTCATGCCCGGTTGTCCGAGGCCAAAGGGACCAATTACTCCACGACCGTCAAAATGCTTTCGGTCATGCTGAATAAGGGACTCGTGACGCGCAACGAAAAGGCGACCCCGCATCTGTACCGTGCGGCGATCACGCGACATAAGGCCGCAAAAAAATTTCTCGGGGAACTGGTTGAGAAGGTCTATGACGGATCGGTGATGAGTCTCGTCCTGCAGGCTCTTTCATCCGGCAAAGTTTCGAAAGATGAGATCGATGAGGTCCGGAAGCTGCTCGACGAGATGGAAGGGAAACAATGAACACGATCCTGGCGTGGCAACGACCGTTCTCGGCAGATCTCGAAAGTGCGATTGAGCGACTCGGGTGGGTGCTGGTGCATTCCCTTTGGCAGTTCTTCTTTGTTGTGCTGATCACGATTTTCATGTTGCGTGTCATGCAGCGAAGTTCGGCCCGGGCACGGTATGGATTTCTGGTCGGCGTTATGGGTTTTATGGTGACGATTCCGATCGTGACCTGGATGGTTTTACCTGGCCAAATCCGAATCGATTCGCCGGACCAGCCGTTGTTAGTCAACCAACTTGAAACAATCGCTCAACCGAACACTGAACTGAATTTCCCCGTTGTGATGAGAGACTCAGGCATTGGAAATGGCCGCGTCAATCCGTTGCCTGATTCGGACGTTGCCGTGTCGAAACTCGGGATCGAACAAGCATTGCCCGTCTCCAATCAGGATGCGACCGCACCAACCGACCTGACCTGGACGGCACGTATCCAGTCCGCCGTGCAACCCTGGCTGATCTGGATTGTGTTGAGCTGGGTCGTTGGAGTCATTCTCTGTTCGCTTCGCCCAATCCTGGGATGGCGGATGTTACGGCGATTACGTCGAGAGGGTGTTTCGTCCGTATCTGAAGAGGTGCAGGCCACCGTCGGTCGACTTTCAAAACAACTTGGACTGCGACACGTCGTACATGTCATGCAATCGACCTTGATCAAGGTCCCGATAGTCGTCGGTTATCTGCGTCCGGTGATTCTGCTTCCTGTCAGCCTGTTAACAAGCATGCCTCCGGCACAGTTGGAAGCCATTCTGGCTCATGAATTGGCGCACATTCGACGACACGACTTCGTGATCAATCTGTTTCAGACAATGATCGAAACCCTCTTCTTTTATCATCCGGCAGTCTGGTGGCTTTCCAATCGTATCCGGGTTGAACGAGAGCATTGCTGTGACGACATTGTCGTGACGTGTATCGGCAACAACGTCGAGTACGGCCGGGCTCTGCTGGCCATCGCGGAACACAATGGCCGCTATTCGGTGATGGCGCTGGGCGTGGCTGATGGCTCATTACTTTCTCGAGTCCGCCGGATTGTCGGGGTCAGTTCCGACGGAACCCCGCAGCGTTGGATCGATCGCTGGCCAGCCGTGTTGTTCGTCTTCACACTGATCGGTGTGGCTGCCGGTCTGTTGATCTGGAAAGGGATGAAGCACGGAAACGAATTGCGAGATGGAGTGGCGGACGTCGGCCCAGAAATCAAAATTGAGTCGCCCTTAGTCACTTCGCCGATGCTGAAAATATTGAACTTCGATGGGACACCGGCTCGATCCGTTAACGTATTGCTCGCCTCAATTGGATACCCGCGTGAGGCGACACCATACTGGTCTCAGTTCACCGATTCTGAAGGAATTGTCTCGGTAGAAAATGTCCGTTCCGGTGCGAATTGGCTGATAGCAAGTAGCAATCCTTCAGTAAGGACTGCTTTTCAAATCACCCTTCCAACTCAGGACGCATTGATTGAACGAAGACTTCGAAAGCCGTCTGAAATTGGATTCAACGACGTGTCGGTCGTGGCGCGTGTTGAAGGTGAGTTTCCTGAAGAAGAAATCATTTTTGTTGAGATCACGAATAAGTCTTCGGAACCGATCGCCATTTCTTCATTGATGGATATCAGTTTCACAACGTATCCCGGCAGCTATCGCGCGCTCTTTCCTCCACAACACAATGATGAAGAATCGACGGGTGAGTTAAAGTTTGACGAGACACTCGCACTCTCCATCGAATGGCCGAAGTTGGTACGTGAAGGATTGTGGAAACGTCGGTTGGATGAAGGAGTCGATGAACCGCAGTCGGGGACGTCTGAATCAGGCAAAATCCAGATCCGAGTCGATTTTGCCGGTCATGGCACTTCGCTCGGTTTCGTGACATCACCTGAAAAAATCATCGCCCAGACACCCGAAGAGAAAACAAAGTCAGAGACCTTCCACGCCAATGCCGTAGAAGATCTGCAAAAAACGATTGAAACGAGATTAGATACGGCTTTTAACAAAGAGATCGATGGCGTTCCGGTGAGCGAAGTTCTGGAGGATATTGCCCAACAATTGGGTGCGAAAGTGTATATCGATCACATAGAGATCTGGGCTGATGGAGGGAGTGAAGACGTTCTTTCGACAAACGTGACCCTGACAGATGCCTACGAGCGCATGAAGCGTATCGAAGGTCATGGGTACCTTTCCGATTGGGTTTTGTCGATGCTGGCGCGAGGGGATGGGACCATCTCATGTCGTGAAGCTCTTTCCGCGATCCTTGAACCGTTAGGCTTGGATTTTCACGTCATTGGTGACACGCTTCAGATCAGTTCACGGGAACAGATTGAGTTGATGCGCAAGACGAAATCGATTGCGAAGAAGAACTTTGATAACGAGGACGATCAAGGCCTGCGAACGCGCGTTGTCTCTGCTTGGCCACATCAGCTGGGGAAGCGGATAGCACTCAAGATCGAACTGCGAAATTTCGCAAACGTCGTTCGGCAAGTCTATCCACGGAGTATTAAACCATACGAATCGATTAGATGTGTCGGACCCGATGGAAAGCCTCTTCGCTTTCGTTCCCAAGAATTTCAACAGCCTGGTGAAGTAACATCGATCAAGCCGGGAGAAACGATCGCGCTGTTCGAAACCGACGATTTTGCGAAGTTTTGTGATCTTACTCAGGTTGGTCAGTACAGAATTCAATTTGCAGGCGATGATGACGTCCCGGGACGCCGCCTGCGAGGTGAACCGGATGTTTGTTCACTTCCTGCATCGCTGCCGCTATTTTTCGATTTAGTCGATGCTTCGCCTGAAGGTCGACTTGAATATGTGAATCTGAAAGCGGGAGCACGGGCATTTAATCTCTCGCCGGATAAGCGAAATCTCGCAGTCGATTTTCGGAAGGTACCGCTCAATGTAGCACTCGAACGAATTTGCAAAGAGGCGTTTCTCAATTTGGAACTCGATGGCGACGGGCTGAAGACGGCGGGGGTAGTGCAGAATGTCCCCGTGACGTTTTCCACACAGGATACGCTTCAGGAAGTACTAACGCTCGCACTAAAACCCTTTGAAGGACTTTCGTTTACGATCGACAAAAATCGAGTTTTTGTCAGCAGTCGCGAGCGCGTTGCCGCTCGCGTAAAGGAATCTTCGATTGCAACTCGGATCGGCACCGTTGTCTCAACAGATAACATGCCAGTTGCGGGGATTGAAGTGCTGGTATTCGTGGGTGGTAATCAACTCGATCAAAAATTCGTGACGGATGAACGTGGCCAGTTTCGGATTCCCCAGGTTTGGGGGGAATCGAGTCAGTTTCGGAAACTTGTAGTCCGCGATGGGAACCGGCGGCTGGGTTGGTACGACTTCTTCTTTCATCGCCAGGATGGGACTGGTGAGTTGTCGAACGAAGATCCGTTCCTGATTGTTCTGCTTCCGATCAATCAGACCATTCGCGGCCGGGTCCTTGATGATCAAGGCAAGCCACTGGCTGGTGTCAAACTACCTGTCGAGTACCTCGACAACAAGTCGAATCACGCCTCGGTGACCTGGCGTTACTTCAAACCAATTGACAATCCCCAATTCCTTCGCGGCGTCACGAACGACGACGGGGAGTTCGAAATTCAGGTCCCCGTTGACTCGATGGCGATGTTCAGCACCAGGCACCCTGAATGGATGATGCAGCATATTTCTGTCATTCAAAATCTCAGAGACAAGATCCCCGACATTAAGTTGGCGCCTGCAGCCATTGTGGGTGGCCAGGTTATCGATTCACGAACGGGAACACCGTTGGCTGGTGCCCGGATTACGGCCCTGGCGGACGAGCCCAACCTCGCCATCGGTGGTTTTGGGGATGCCATTACTGATGCTGACGGGAAATATCTGATCGGTGGGCTCAATCGTGGCAAGTTTCATATTTTTTTCGCCGAAGCGACCGAGCGTAAGCTGACGGCGGTTGCACAGGAGGTGAACTTGGAAATCGGTAAGCCGGCGGAAGTGAATTTCTCTGCGATTGTTGGAAAGCGACTTTCTGGTCGCGTTGTCGACGCAAAATCCGGCCAGTCGATCTCGGGGCGGACGGTGACCTATACCGGTCCGGCGAGACTTGGCGGAAACAATTCCACAGCAGACACCGACGAAAACGGGGCGTTCGAATTCTTTGTCCCGCCAGGCCGAAGTAAAGTCGCTGCTGCTGAACGTGGTCTCGTGGGACTCGATTCATTTCGGGAATTTGACGTCCCTGCGGAAGGCGAGCTTGAGCCCCTGGTGCTGAAGGTGGGAACCCCGGCATTCGATGGTCCGCCGGAAAAGCGAATTGTCACTTTGGATTTTCAGAAGACGCCACTCAATGACGCATTAGAGAAACTCTGCAAATCGGCGGTTGTCACGTTGGAACTCGATGTCGAAGGGCTGAAGACACAGGGGATCACAAAGAATATGCTGGTGTCGGTCGGCACACAGGAACTACCGCTGCAAGAAGCGCTTACGCTCTTACTAAAACCGGTTGAAAGACTGTCATTCACAATCGACAAGAATCGAGTTTTTGTCAGCAGCCGTGAGCGCGTCGCGGCGCGGAATAAGGAACAAGTCACAGCGACAGCGCAGAGTGCTGAAGGCAATCGGGATCAACCGAATTCGAAGGAAGGGGACGCAGAACAGAATTCGAAAGATCTCGAAACGGACAATATTCTTGGACGAATCGTTTCTCTGGATGCGAAGAAGTTACCGCTGCGTGAAGCCTTCATTCAGTTAGCATTAGCCGCAAAGGTTCCTCTCGAACTGGATGAGCCAGAACTGATCAGCGCGAAGGTCGATCTGAATGCGCCTGTTACGATCAAGATCGTTGACGAACAACTCTGGACGGCAATCACTCAATTAATCGAATTGAATGATGATATCGACCTGCAACAAATCATCGCGTCACGACCGGGGAGTCGCAAACTGTTTCTCACCACTCTGAATGGTTTTGTCAAACGCAACCTGGATGACTCGCCCGACTGGATGAAGCCGTCAGACATCACGGGTCTTCATCCGTCAATCGATGATGATGGGCAGGTTGTGAGTGTCATCGCAACGACTTTGACGGACGATTTATTGAAGCGTCTGACCGAATTGCCGAAACTGCGAGAACTGGACATCAGCGGTGAGACAAAGCTGACGGCCGAGGGGCTGGTCCATTTTGCGGATTTCCCTGTTCTTGAAGACATTTCGATCTCGGGGAGTGCCAATTTAGAAGCAGGTATTGCCGACGAAATCGTCAAGCAGATTGTCCGAGTGAAGTCGTTACGAACACTCCGTCTCTCGGAAACTGGAGTGACGGATGCTGGAATTCGAATGCTGAAAGGTTCGCCGCTGACCAGTCTCAGTCTATATCAGGAAGGGAGGATCACTGACGAAGCCCTGGCGGTTATCGTCACTCTGAATCGTCTGAAGCACCTCAGTCTGATGGTTTACGTCGGAACCCAAAAACTGGGTTGGATGCGATTCTCGCCCACAGCGATGAATCAGTTATCGAGCATGAAAAACCTGGAGTCACTGACGATACCGGGCCTGCCAGGGTCTGTTGATATAAGTAGTTTTTCCAGGCTGACGACTCTCGATATGGGGGGCGAATTTATCGACGATGCCGCTGCCCAACGGATTTCAGAACTTAGTGGATTGAGGAATTTAACACTGGCAGACGTGCGAATGACCGAGGCTGGCTGGAAGAAGATCGCAACACTGACAGGACTTCAACGCATCTCCATCAGCCGAAGCCGGGTCTCAGATGAGGTTCTATCGGAGTTTCACGGGATGACAAAGCTGAACTTTCTTGAACTGAGAGCCTATGGTTTTTCGGATATCGGACTGGGGCATCTGGCGAAGGTCAAATCTCTGAATCGTCTCGACCTGTGGGGGGCGAATTTCACGGTGCAAGGGCTGCAACAGTTGCGCGATCTTCCCAGCTTGAGAACGCTTTACTTGAGCGGTTTTCGAGATCAGGGAAGCTATCTTGGCCTCAAGGAACTGAAGCAGCTTCGCGAGCTGTCGTTTATGATGTCGAGTATTAATCAGGCGGAATTTACAGAACTGGAGAAGGCACTGCCGAAGACAAAGATCACATCCATGACCGGTGGCGGATCGCTGAGGTCCATTCGCAACCCGAATGGATTTTAATTGCGGGAGGGCAAGGCTTCTGCCGAGCCGCTAACTCGATGCAGTTAACGACTTCGACGATGCCACTGGCGTGCGTCGGGGCTCGCCAGTGGCACCCATCTTCGCAACTGTTTTCCAAACGACGAGCTGAATAGTAGTTGAAATACGGGTGCCGCGGTTTTGGACTTCTTCGGGTCTGAAACTTGACTCATTGAGTCAAGTTTCAGGATTTCTTCCAAGGTAGCCATCATCGCTCCGCGTGATGAGCATGCGTCGGAAACGATTCAACCATTGCCGAAGCATCGGGACAGATATTCCGTTTGAATTTCTGATTTGAGACCATGCGGATTGGAATTTGATAGGTTTTCGAACAATCCTCATCACGCGAAGCGATGATGGCTACCTTGGTCTGAGGCAAAGCCTCACTGAAGTCTTCGATAAGGCCGTGTCTTCGAGATTCGCTAACCCGTTCGAAGAGCAAAGCCTTACCGAAGACGGTAAAACCGTGGCGCACTTTATCGTGGCTGTCTGTTCCAAAAACAGATCCTCTCCAGCAAAGCTAACATCTTGAGTTAAGGTCGTTTGGTCAGGCCCTCAAGTCAATGGTTGGTAGGAAGACAGACTGATTTCAGTCGTTAGGGCAAAGGCCCGTTAACCACCCCAGCAGGGGAGGTGGGGGTGCGTTTTGGTTGCGTTTGGCGCTAACTTGTGCGCGGCTGATTTCTTCTACGCTTAACAGGGCAGAGCTCCTTTGAAACCCGCTCCGATTCTCCCACTCTGGCGAATCCGATGTTATCGCTTTACGCTTACGCCACTGCCTGTCGTGGCGTTTCTGAACTTGCGTACCAAAGAAGATTTTCCGCATGATTTCTCGCGTAATGATCGTCGTGCTTCTCGTCAGCGTTTGCGTGTTGACCTGCTTACATGACGTCGATGTTCAGGCTCAAACTCAGGCCGAGAACTCTAGCGTACCGATGCCGCCTGCCGAAGCGGCTCGCACGATGGTGGTTCCTGATGGATTCCGCGTGACGCTGTTTGCCGGTGAACCTGATGTGCAGCAGCCGATCGGATTTTGTATCGATGACCGTGGCCGCCTGTGGGTGGCGGAAGCGTATAACTATCCTTTCAAAAACCGTCCGCCAGCGGATCGGATTATTATCCTCGAAGACACAGACGGTGACGGCCAGTTCGATAACCGCACTGTGTTTTGTGAGGGACTGACATACGTCACGGGGATCGAAGTCGGGTTTGGTGGTGTCTGGGTGATGTCGCCACCGAATTTCTATTTCATCCCCGATAAGAACGGCGACGACAAGCCGGACGGTGAACCTGTCGTGCTGCTCGACGGATTTGGGATACATGCCAATTCTCATAATCTGGCCAACGGGTTTGCCTGGGGGCCGGACGGTTGGCTGTATGGCACACATGGCCGGACGAACTGGTCGATGATTGGCAAGCCGGGGACCGCTGAGTCCGAACGAACTCGATTCGACGGCGGGGTCTATCGGTATCATCCGGTTCGAAACGTTTGGGAACCATTCGCCGACGGAACAACGAACCCCTGGGGGATCGACTGGGACGATTATGGACAGGGCTTCGTCTGTAACTGCGTCGACCCGCATTTGTTTCACGTGATTCAAGGGGCTCATTACGAACCCTGGCGAAATCGCGAGTCGAGCCGTTTTGCTTATGAACGCATCGCAACAATTGCCGACCATTTTCATTTTGCGGGAACGAAAAGTGTTATGGGTGGCACGAGAACTCACGAAGAAGATGAAGCCGGTGGTGGTCATGCTCACTGCGGCACGATGGTCTATCTGGGTGATTCATGGCCGGAAAAGTATCGCAACACCGTCTTCATGCATAATCTGCACGGGCATCGAATTAACAATGACATTTTACGACGTGTCGGCTCGGGATATACCGCATCGCATGGTCACGACCTGCTTCGAGCCAAAGACACGTGGTATATGGGAGTCACCTTGCAATACGGCCCGGATGGGTCAGTTTTTTCCAGCGACTGGAACGATACGGGTGAATGCCACAGCATGGTGAATACTCAGCGGGGTACCGGTCGGATCTTCAAGATTTCCTATGGGGAATCGAAGGCTCAGAAAGTTGACTTGAAGCAACTGTCGGATCAGGAACTGGTTGAGTTGCAGTCGCATCGCAACGACTGGTTCGTTCGTCACGCACGTCGTTTGCTTCAGGAGCGGACTGCGCATGGTCAGGACATGACCGCCGCAGTGACCGAATTGAAACGGTTGCTGGGGAACGATCCTGCGGAACAGCCCGTTGCCAGACGACTTCGTTGGATCTGGGCGTTGAATGCTATTGGATCTGCGGACGACAACTTTTTGATAGGCCTGTTAGACGATCCTTCAGAGTACGTTCGGGCATGGTCGATACGGTTACTCAGTGACAAGCCGGAGAGATTCTTGTCGGCACAGGATCACTTGAATGAACTGGCTCGGAATGACTCGTCTGCTTTTGTCGGTCTGCATCTATCGAGTGCCCTGCAGCGATTACCAAATAAAGACCGATGGTCTCTAGCCGCAGCGCTATCTGCTCGTACGGAATTTCAGAACGATGCAAATATTCCGCTTCTGATCTGGTATGGGATCGAACCCCTGGCGCATGAGAATTTGTCCCGGTTTGTTGAACTGGCCAGCCGTACTGAAATGCCGTTGGTGTGCAAACTGATCAGCCGCCGGGTCGCTGCGATGTCCGACAACCGCGAGGGAATGAAACTGCTGGTTGATGCGCTGGCAAAAGAAGAATCGGCCGAACGACAACGAAAATTCCTCGAAGGAATCTTGCAAGGGCTTGAGGGGACGCGAAGCGTGCCGTTACCTGACTCATGGCCAGCAGTCTCAACCCGACTGCGTTCGTCGACAGATGAATCCGTCCGTGAACAGTCCGTGAGGCTGTCTTTGATATTCAATGATCCGATTGCCATCCGGTCCTTGATCGATTTGTCGTTAAACAAAAAGGCAAAGGCGATTGACCGCCAACGAGCGATTTCGGCACTGGTGGCAAAGCATGTTGACGGATTCGACTCGCAGCTCATCGGGCTGATTGACGATCCTGCCACGCAAAGTACCGCTCTGAAGGGACTGGCTGAGTACAATCATCCTCAAACGGTTGCTGCGATTCTGCAGGCGTATCCCAAAGCAGACTCGTCGGCGCGTCAGGACGCAATTCAGACCCTGTCGGCGCGGCCAGCCTGGGCGAAATTACTACTCGATGCAGTCGAAGCGGATCGAATCAGTCGCACTGAATTGACGGCCTTCACGGCCCGGCAAATCCACAGTCTGGGTGATCAGCCGCTTTCGGCCCGGGTAGAAAAACTGTGGGGCCAGATTCGTGAAACTTCCAAGGACAAAGCCCGATTAATTACCGGATTGAAACAGCGGTTAACGGCTGACACGATAAAGATCGGAGACCGACGAAATGGGCGTACGATCTTCGAAAAGACATGTGCCAATTGTCATCGACTATTCGACGCGGGGACCCCGATCGGTCCCGATCTGACCGGCGCGCAACGAACAAACATCGATTACCTGCTGCTCAATCTGATCGATCCGAGTGCCTCGATTTCCAAAGATTTTCAGATGCAGGTGATCGAAAAAACGGACGGACGAATCATTACCGGACTGGTCATTGCAGAAAGTGAAAACGCGATCACGATTCAGACGGCAAACGAAAAGGTCGCCGTACCACTGAAGGAAATCGAACACCGGGTCGCCTCAGGCGTGTCCATGATGCCGGAAGGCCTGTTGCAACGACTGAAGCCGGATGAAGTCCGAGATCTCTTCTCATACCTGACCGGATCAGCCCAGGTAATGCCTCGCGAGGCAACGCCGTGAAAAAGGGATGTGGGCTCTCGACTACTTCCCTTTACCAAGAAATGTTCTGATCGACTCGTAGATACCGTCTTTGTCTTTGATGTTTGACAGGATCAGGTTTTCATAGTTGTCGGCGAATTTTCTCAGTTCGCGGATGTAGTCGCCAGAGCCGTACGGGCTTTCCACCTGTCCGTAGCAGAAGAGATTGCAGATGGTCAGGAAGTCGTCCTGAAGGATCTTCAGACAGCTATTATTGTCTTCGCCCCAGTTGTCACCGTCAGAGAACTGGAAGATGTAGATGTTCCAGTCGGCTGGCGGGAAGTCTCGTTCGATGATCTTTTTACATTCGACATATGCAGACGAAATGCGAGTCCCGCCACTCTCACGAACGCGATAGAATGTGTCTTCATCGACCTCATGAGCGACGGCGTCGTGAACGACATACCGACGCTGAAGGCCGTCGTATTGGCTTTTTAACCAGGTGTCGATCCAGAACGATTCGGTTCGCACGATCTCTTTCTGGTCGTCGGTCATCGAACCTGACACATCCATAATGTAGATCACTGCTGCGTTGGCATGAGGCAGAGGGACTTCGGTCCATGATCGGAATCGTTCATCTTCACGTGTCGGCACGACGATCGGTCGACTGGGGTCATATTCACTGGACGAGATCAGTCGGCGCAATGCTCGTTTATAGGTTCGTTTGAAGTGTCGTAGCGAATCAGGTCCGGTTTGACGGATGCTGTTGTACTTCGTCTTAACGGCTTTGATCGTATCTTGTCCCTTGGGCTTGATTGCCGGAAGTTGCAATTCATCACCCAGCATTTGAGCCAGTTCTTCAATCGTCAATTCGGCTTCACGGACGTGCTGGCCCTTTTGATCGCCCGGCTGGCCCTGTCCATCGCCGTCGTCTTCGCCTTTCCCGATTGGTTGACCTGGGTCACCTTCACCTTGACCAACCCCACCTGACCCTTTTTGACCGTGACGGAAATGCGGAATCTCGATGTTTGGAACGGGGATGCTGACCGTCTCGCGCCCTTTACGGCCGAGAATCTCGCCATGCGTGATGTACTTTTTCAGGCCCTGTCGGACTTTTCCCCGGACGATCTCTTTGAATCGCTGGTTGTCCCGATCAATGGAGCGCGTCATGGCCGTGATCTTTCTCTTTACCGCTTTGTCACTGCTGAGCGGGTGCCACTGGATGACCGTCTTCGGTCACCCAGTGCTCTTTGACTGACGAATCACATGCGAAGACACTGCTTCTCCGAAGACTCCGAAGCAGTGGCACAGAACCTGAACCTTAGTCGTTGATATACGATTAGTCTCGTTTTGCGTCTCCTCGGGCAAAAATGCTGGCGACGTACTGCAAGACGTCGGTCGCCGATTCGTCGTTGTAACCAAAGTTCTTGATCAGGCGGCCTTTAACGACGTCGATCTTTTCCTGCGTATCCTTGTCGACGACGTTTGAGACGAGGCTGGTCAGCTTGATCGTATCTTTCTGATCTTCGAACAGTTTCATTTCCAAAGCCTTATGCAGCCGCTCGTTCGTCTTGTAATCGAACTTCTTGCCGTCGAGTGACAAGGCCCCGATGTAATTCATGATCTCACGTCGGAAATCATCTTTACGAGTCTCGGGGATATCGATTCGTTCTTCGATCGACCGCATCAGGCGTTCGTCCGGTTGTTCATCCTGACCGGTAAACTTGTTTCTCACCTTTTCTCGTTGCGTATAGGCTTTGACATTGTCGATGTAATTCGAACAGAGTCTCATCAACGCTTCTTCGTCTGCAGCAATCGCTCGCTGGACTTCGTTCTTGACGACATCGGTGTATTCGTCCTTCACGACCGAAATCAGCCGACGATAGCCTTCTCGCGTTTCTTCATTCGGGATCAGCGAGTGATGTTGCAGGCCATATTCCAGTTCATTCAAGACCATGAACGGGTTAATACACGTGGCATCGGTATTGTTAACCAGTGCGTTCGAGATCTTGTCTTGAACGTACCGGGGTGAAATTCCCTGCAGACCTTCGTGCTTGGCTTCTTTTCGGAGCTGCTCGATGTTTTCCGTAGTGAAGCCCGGCAGCGTTTTGCCGTTATACAGCTTCAGCTTCTGCAGCACGGTCAGCCCGTGATGCTTCGGTTCTTCGAGCCGGGTCAACACGGCCCATGTCGCGGCAACTTCCAGCGTGTGCGGAGCAATATGCTTTCCGCGTACGCGTCGGTCGTTGTAGTCCTTTTCGTAAATTCGCAGCTCGTGTCCAAGCTTGGTAACATAAGGAACGTCGATCTTGACGGTTCGGTCACGTAACGCTTCCATGAATTCATTCGATTGCAGTTTGCGGAATTCCGGCTCGTTTGTGTGGCCGATGATGACCGTATCGATGTCGGTCTGAGCAAACTTCTTCGGCTTGATCTTGTGCTCTTGCGAGGCACCAAGCAGATCGTAAAGGAACGCCACGTCCAGCTTCAGCACTTCGATGAATTCGATCATACCGCGGTTAGAAACGTTGAACTCACCATCGAAGTTAAAGGCACGAGGATCGGATTCCGAACCGTACTCGGCGATCTTGCGATAATTGATGTCACCAGTCAGTTCGGTACTGTCCTGGTTCTTTTCGTCTTTGGGTTGGAACGTCCCGATCCCGATGCGGTCCTGTTCCGAGAGGAAGAACCGTTTCACGACGACGCTTTGCAAGACCTTGGTCCAGTCTCCGTCGCATTTCTCAAGCCGTTCTTTGAAGACAAAGCGACTCAGCGGACAGACGTCGCCAGTGATCTCGACAGTAAACTGCTTGTTTCGATCGCGGCCTTCGTTCAGAGAGGCACAGACTTCTTCGCGGCAGGCATGCGGGATCAACTGCAGCGGTTCGCTGTTCATCGGGTCCCACGTGATCGATCCGTCTTCTTCTTTCCAGCCAAACGTGTAGAGTGCCCCCTCGGGTTTGCGGCTGTATCGCTGCAGTCCCTTTTTCAGAAGTCTGGCGATAGTGCTTTTCGAACTTCCCACGGGCCCGTGCAGCAGCAACACGCGGCGTTCGCTGCCGTACTTCAATGCGGCCGACCGGAAAACGTGGACAAGCTGCGTCAGCGGTTCGGTCAGGCCGAAAATGGCATCTTCCCCGCCAGTGTCGGGATCGTCGAAGAACTTGTATCTCAGCAAACCGTCACGTCGACCTTCGTCCACCGGATAGGTGCCGTAGGTCATGATCATGTCGTACATCCGCTGATGAGCCGACCGGGTCACCTCGGGTGTCTTTCTCACCAGATCGAGGTACTCGTCGAACGTCCCTTGCCAGTGTTCCTGCCGATATGCATCCGCGTTCTGACGCGAAGAAAACTGTTGCAGTAAACTTTGCCCAGTAGCCATGTGACCGATCCTTGTGTCAAATGTCGATCGTGAAATGCACCATGCAACGAACACATGGTTGTGATTCACGCTCGCGACTGGAAGGCAATCTTTGGCACGTTTCGCAACGCCTTCTTGGCGTCCACCCCGTGCGAGCCGTCAGATGACCGCCCAGTCCTCACGATTCAGAAAGTGGTAAAGAACAGCCAATTCATATCGCTGCGGGCACAAAGTGCACCGAGGCGATCTCTGCAAGAACCTTTGACTTCTCAGGTCAATCAGTTCCCAATGCCGTCACCATCCGTTCGAAGTTCGACCCGTCTTTCGTGTCCAACCATTTCCTCGTTACGGATTTGATGTCGGATTCCCGTTTGACGAACATAACGAATTATCACAGCCAGACCCGTTCCGGCAAGACCAATGTTCGCAAAGTAGCTACTCTTTCGAGATACAGACTTCGGTTATTGGAATTGGACAGTGTGCGAACGGTCGATTTATCGTCGAATTCAGTGTAATAAAAAAAGTGGAATATGAACTGGCGAAACGTTACTCTCATTTTTCGACGCGAAGTTCTTGATCAATTGCGAGACAGGCGAACATTGTTCATGGTTGCCGTGCTGCCGATGCTGTTGTATCCGCTGATGGGTATCGGCACGGCACAAATGACCGCAATATTTACCGAACAGCCTCGAACAGTCGTGATCCTGGGGGCGGCAGATCTTCCCCCCCCGACGCTGTTGGACGGGAATCGGTTTGCCTCAAAATGGTTCCATTCACCTGCAGACGTCGAAAAACTGATTGTTCTCGCAGATCTGATTGAACCGAACGATCCGACACTTTCGGATTCGAATCGTCACACCTCCGGTAAAGAGCAACGTATTGAATTCGCCAGGCAGCTTCGCGATCTTGTACTGGAACGGCAGCAGCTTAAAGCTGCGATTGCTTCAGGTAAGAACAGCAGCTCTGCAGGTTCGGTTGATGAACAGCTTGCGAGTTTGAACGCAAAGTTAATGAAGCAGTTTGAACAAAGCGGGATTCAGGTGCTGGTCATTATTCCGCCCGACTTCGGTCGCGACGTGGCCAGGCGACAAGCAGATCTGACCCGGCGGCGACCTGACGGTGAAATCGCCGAAATTATCACTCGACCGCTGATCGTACAAAACAGTTCGGATGAAAAGTCGGCCATCGCCCATCGTCGAGTAACCGACGCCATTCGAACATGGGAGCAATCAATCCTGCAGGAACAGCTTCGAGAAAGCCAGCTTCCCAAGAGCCTGACGTCGCCGATCAACGTCGAAGACCTGGACCTGGCTGAAAGCGAAAACATTTCTGCAAACGTCTGGTCCAAAGTCTTTCCCGCACTGCTGGTGATCATGACGCTCACCGGCGCCTTTTATCCCGCCGTCGATTTGTGTGCCGGAGAGAAAGAGCGGGGAACAATGGAGACGTTGCTTATCTGCCCGGCGACTCGAACCGAAATTGTACTCGGCAAATTTTTCACGGTCTTGCTGTTCAGCATGGCGACAGCCCTGCTGAATCTGCTCAGTGTCGGGGTGACGGGAAAATACATGGCGTCGCTGACACTTGGGCAGGCGTCGTCGCGGCTGGGGGATTTGACGATGCCGCCGTTTATCTCGCTGGTCTGGGTGATCGTCATTCTCGTTCCGCTGTCGACATTATTCAGTGCTCTTTGCCTGGCTCTGGCGACCTTTGCCCGCAGCAGTAAAGAAGGGCAGTATTACTTATCCCCCCTTCTGATTACATCGCTCGGCCTGACGATGTTCTGCCTGTCACCCGGCACGGAAATGCAGCCTTTCTATACCGTGTTACCGGTCATCGGCCCCGGACTGTTGCTGAAGGGATTGTTGAAGGCCAATGGTCCCGATGCGGCCATGTATGCCTATGTGATTCCGGTCTTGATCACATCGATTGGTTACAGCCTGCTGGCGTTGTGGTGGGCGATCGAGCAATTTGGCAGTGAAGAGGTCTTGTTCTGTGAGGCCGAACAAGTGGACCTGCGGCTTTGGGTCAAACACCTGTTTCGGGATAAGTTGCCACTACCGACATTCGTCGAAGCATTATTCTGTTTTCTGTTGTTGATTCTGTTGCAGTTCGCATCCTGGAAGCCGTTCCAGTCAGCGATTCTGCAGACCCCCGCGTCGGAACAGGGGCTGCTGCAGATCAAGTTATTGATGGTTCAGCAATTCCTGCTGATGGCAGCACCAGCGTTGTTGCTGGGAGTGTTGCTGACCACCAGCCTGCGTCGAACGTTCTCGTTGCGATGGCCTGGTCTGCCGCGACTTCTGTTAGCGGTCTTATTGCCATTCGTGCTGCAGCCACTGGCGTTCGAACTGTTAGTGCGTCTGCAATGGTTTTTTCCTCCTGCACCTCAGGGCGTGGCAGGACTGATGCAGCAATTGAAAACGAGCAACCTGTGGCTGATCATCCTGGCCTTCGCAGTGACACCAGCGATCTGTGAAGAGATCGCATTCCGGGGTTTTCTCTTGTCGGGGTTTCGTCAGTCGGGAAGGGTAGTATTGGCGGTTCTGTTGTCGAGTTTTACGTTTGGCATTATCCACGTGATTCCGCAACAAGTGTTCAATGCGATGCTGCTGGGGATCGTTCTCGGAGCGATGTGTGTTCGGACCGGAAGTCTGTTTCCAGGTATCGTCTACCACTTCATTCATAATTCGCTGAGTGTACTTCACGATCGATTCGGTAATGACATGCCAACCGATCATGTATGGAGCTATTTCTTTCGCCACGAAGACGGCACGCTGCGATACCAGCCACTCATGCTTGGTCTCATGTTGTTGACTGCCGTCGGACTACTTTATGGTTTGCTGCGACCCGTGACGAATTCCCTCGATGAACAACCGCGTGATCTGGTATCCGATTCGATCGGGCTTTCGAAGGTGAGTGACGATGCAGAATCCTGAAAGCGATCGTCCGAAGGAATCAAACAGCAAGTGTCCCAACTGCGAGCGTCATTTTACTTGCGACGTCGCCAACGGTTGCACAAATTGCTGGTGTATGAGTTTGCCTGCCGTGCTGCCGGTTAGCGCCGAAGCCAAATGTCTTTGTGAGGAATGTCTGGAAAAAGCGATTGCCACTGGCATAGCCGGCTTGAGAGCGTCGGCCGATGAGTTTAGGACACAATGATCGTTACCAGTGTGTCGTTCGGAAGAGCGATTCGACTAGTGAGCTTTCTGCGTAAAATAAGGCACGCCATCGTCGTTGTTAGCCGTATCGAAGGGCTAAGCTCTTTTGACCTGCAGCGGTGGTTTTCCACTGCCGGTTTTTCAACTTCCTATTCAATGAAATTGGGTACTGTCCTAGATCTGTGTTGGTCCTAATTTCGGTTTCCGTGGCTTTACTAACAACAGGTAGGCCGAGAGCAGGGTTAACGGGATGACAATGGACCAATAAGGGATAATCCACAAATCGACTCGTCCGTCAGGAAGATATGCCCTACCTAGTTCGTACCCCGCGGCAAAGCCACACCAACGGAATCTCCAGATCATTGGATCGTCTGCCGCAGCCGTTTTGTGCAGTTCAACAATAGACCACTTTGGGACCGCCCATTTAATCGGTTTAGGCGGAACCAGTGTCTCGACTTGCATAATGAGAAAGCCTTCAAAAGACCTGATATGTATATCCGTTGCCATATCTTCCTCAGAAGTAAGCTGAATTAAATCATCCACTCTCCAGCTACGAACCCACCCAGCAACAACCACGCATGCCAGAACGAGTGCGACCCCTCCCGCCTTTCGTCGCCAGCCGTAGAAGAAGTCGCCCATGATTTGTGATGTCCAGACTGGATTGAGTGTTCTGGGGTCGGGCGTTCAAATTTCAAAATTGGCCGCACACGTCAAATTCTCAATGAAAACTGCCCGACCGTCCAATTTTGAAATTTGAACGCCCGCCCCCTCTGAGATCCCCATCAACGCGCGAGCGATTACCCTATTCTAAACCCATCATCGACGCGCATAAACCGGCTGCGCCGGCTAGGGGCCGATTTGGGCTTCGCTGCGAAGTTGTCGTGCGCGGGCACGAAGTTCTTCGTCGGGGATGATTTGCTTCGGCTGCAGGTCGAAGTTGAAGACTCGGCGATCTGTGACTCGCTTCGGCGAAAAGTTATCGGCGAAGAATTCAATCACCGGCCACTGATACCACGGTGCGGGAATCGTGACCAGATCCGTTTTGGTTTCGAAACCATCCTTAATCAGGGTGACCTGGCGCGTGCCGTACCAGATGAAGTCAGCCGAAGCAGGGGTGTAACCAATTTCGCGTCCGTCCAGTAATGTCATGGCCCCTGGCGGATTGGAAACGATCGTCATCCGACGACTCACGCAACCGACGGACGAAAACGACAGGACTGCCAGCACAGCCAACAGGCCATGTCGAAGCGAGACCCGACTTATTCGCCGTGATTGAACGTAACTCGTGATGAGCTGATCCAAAAGAGACTCCTTAAGAATTGATCGACGGGGCGAGGAGTATAGAATCCGAAAGAAAATGAGCCAAGACCAGTTGTAAGTGTCTATTGCAGAATGGGTTCAGGCGAAATCCTGTTGCGAAAAAACCGGCCGACGTTGTCTCGAGATTTTGGGTTTCTTTGTTGATCGACGATTTCTGGTATACTTCGCTGATGATCTAAACGATGGCTGTTCTGCCATCGAAAACCGCGGGCCGAATTTGGTGAAAGGCTCGAAAGTGGATTTCTGGGCACAACTTAGTCGCTGGTATTTCCGTTGGAAAATGGGCAAGCGGGGGCGAAAGGTTCGCTCATTGATTTCGAATCAACCGTGTGCTGTTTCCATCGAGCGATTGGAAAAACGGATCGCTCTGACGAACGTGACCGCCTACGAAGAGTATTTTCTGGCGTTGATTAATCGAGCTCGTCAAGATCCCGTGGCCGAAGCGACGCGGCTGGGGACGACCCTGAACGAAGGTTTGCCCGCAGGAACGCTTGCACCGGGTGCTCGTCAGCCATTGGCATTGAATGACAATCTGCAAGCCGCGATCGAAGGACATATTGCTGACGAACTGGCAAATAACTATTTCTCTCACACCGGTTCGGACGGTTCCACGCCCGTACAACGAATTAATGCCTCCGGGTACACCGGTTGGACACGAGTTGGCGAGAACCTTGCCCTTCAGTACACATCGGGCGCCATCAACCTGCTTCAGTTCGTCACCGACGAGTACCAGAATCTTTTCATCGATACGAGCGAACCTGGTCGAGGCCACCGGGTGAATATGGTTGATGGGACCTTCTCAGAAGTTGGATCGGCAGTTCAGTCTGGGACATACACTGGTTTCAACGCAGTCGACACGGGTAACGATTTTGGAACCAGGCCCGGAAATTCATTTCTGACCGGCATTGCCTATACCGATTCGGTCAGCGCCAATAATTTCTATGACGTTGGAGAAGGGCTTGGTGGGGTTTCCATCGACATTACCGGTGCAGGAACCTACCACACAACCGCCAATTCCGCCGGCGGTTACCAGATTGCTCTTCCTGCCGGATCTTATACCGTCACGTTTTCAGGGACGGGAATCAGTTCACCGATCATCAAGAATTTCACGATCGGGTCACAGAATGTCGAGGTCGACGCCAATACTCGAACCAACGTCCCCCCCGTTTTATATTCGATCGAATCGACACCGCTGAGTGCGATCGGTGCGTTATCGACACCCGTCACATCGACACTTGCCGTCTACGACAAGAACTTAAACAACTGGACGTCAGCCACAATCTCGATCACGAGCAATTATCAGAGCAACCAGGATGTTCTAACCTTTACGAACACTGCAAATATCACAGGTTCGTGGAATTCGACGACGGGAACATTGACACTGACCGGAACCGACACGGTTTCAAATTATCGGGTCGCGTTACGCAATGTCATGTACCACAATACGAGTGCGTCACCAAACATGGCAGTGGCGCGGACGATCAGTTTTCAGGCGAACAACGGCCAGCAGCTTTCCAATATCGTGACGCGCAGCCTGATTGATCGGACAGGTGCGTCGCCGGCAATCTCGGGGTTCAGTGCGCCCCTGACCTATGTATTGAAGTCGGCCCCGCTGACGATCGCTCCGAGCTTGGTTGTGACGCATCCCGATAGCCTGAATATTGCCAGTGCGACGGTCACGTTTGTGAACTGGCAGGGAGGCGACCGCCTGGATTTCTCGAACACTTTCGCTTTGCAGCATACCTTCACTGAGGATCTTGTCGCGAAGACTGCGGTTTTAACTTTGACAGGAACCGAGACCGTTGCACACTATCAGACGGAACTTCGTTCGGTCATCTTCTGGTGCCTCGCGGGTAATCCCGTGACCTGGTTGCCACAAGTCGCGACGTTTACCGTGACGGATATTCTGTCACACAGCGCTTCGGGAACTCAAAGTATTCGTATTAATCCTGTCGCGAACAGTGCGCCACCCGTGGTTTCCGGGGTTGGTAGCACGGTGACTTACTTTCAAGGTTCCGCACCGCTTACCGTCGCCCCGAATGTGGTGGTTTCGCAACCGTCGGGTTTGAATATCTACAGTGCGACCGTTTTGTTCGCCAACTGGCAGGACGGTGATCGGCTTGATTTCTATAACAGCTATGCGTTTCAGCACACGTTCGTGGAAGATCTTGTTGGTCACACTGCCGTGTTGACTCTGACGGGTTTTGAAACAGCGGCTCACTATCAGACGGTTTTGCGATCAATCGTGTTTTATGCCGTTGCCGGGACCGTGAATCCGGTTACCCGAGTGGCCACGTTTACCGTTAACGACATTTACGCAAACAGCGGGTCAGGAACTCAGAATGTTTCTGTAAGTGGAATCGATGCGCCGCCGCTGGTGCAGGTAAATGATTCAACGGCGCTGACCTACAAGGCGAATAATTCAGCGATCGCGATTTTTGGGAATGCACTTGTCAGCGACCCTGACAGTAATAATCTGACAAGTCTGACTGTGCAGATCACTTCTGGCTACCAGAACAATTCCAGCGGTCACGATTTGCTTTCGTTTACCAATGCCTACGGGATCGTCGGTTCTTTCAACGCCGCCACGGGGACGTTGACGTTCACGGGGACCAGTTATGTCGGTTATTACCGTGAGGTTCTTCGATTGGTGACATTCAGCACATCAGGATCAGCGGTCAGCACGGCGACCCGGAGCTTCACCGTGATCGCGACCGACGACTTTGTTCCCACTTCAATGTCGAGTATTCCCGTCACGCGCAATGTCACTGTGACACCCTAGTCGGGTATGCTTCTCCGGCGTTCCCAGGAACGCCTGATATTCAATCCCGAGATTCGTATATTAACGGTGCCCCAGGTATCCTGAAGAATTGCCTGCGCCGTTGCACTGTGTGTTGGACCGTTCATGAAGCTCAAGAGTTTGCCGGAAGATTTTGAAGTCGAGGAACTCAGTGATTTCCCGATGGACGGCGGCCCGTTTGCCGTCTATCTGTTAACCAAGCGTTCGCTGGGGACACCCGAGGCAATCACCGCGATATCCAGTCGATGGAATTTTCCACGACGCGTCATCGGTTATGGAGGCCTGAAGGACAAGCATGCCATCACTCGACAATGGGTGACGATTCAACGGGGGCCAAGACGTGATTTCCGTGAAGAAAGTCTGTCACTTACCTATCAGGGGCAGGCGAATCGTCCATTTGGACCGCAAGACATCGTTGCCAACCGGTTTCATATCGTCTTGCGAAACCTGACGGAAGAATCTTTGCAGCAAATCCTGAGTGTCCGGGAGTCGTTGTCCACATTTGGGATTCCCAATTATTACGATGATCAGCGGTTCGGTTCGCTCGGCGAATCGGGTGAGTTCATCGGCCGTCCCTGGTGTCTTGGCAACTACGAACGGGCCTTGTGGCTGGCGATCGCGGAACCGAATTCGCACGATCGGCCCAATGACCGGGACGAAAAAGAAATCATTCGTCGGCTGTGGGGTGATTGGGTTGCCTGCAAGAATTCGCTGCGAAAATCCTCCAGCCGCAGCATTATCACGTATCTCGTCGATCACCCCGAACGATTTCGCGAAGCATTTGCCTTGCAGCGACAAGACATGCGAAGTCTGTGGTTAGCTGCTTATCAAAGTGATCTTTGGAATCGATGCCTGGCGGCAAAGTTAACTGAATCCGTCGACGCAAGCCGTCTTTTTTCGGTCCAGCTGGCAACGGCAAAGGTTCCCTTTATCACAGAACTGAGTGACGAAGAGTCACAGAATCTGAACGAACTGAATTTGCCTCTTCCATCGGCACGACTGCACCTGGATGCCGGGCCGATTCTGGATCTTTACGAAAAAGTTCTCGGCGAACAGGGATTGTCATTGCGCGAATTACGAGTCAAATATCCGCGTGACAGCTTCTTCTCGAAAGGGGAGCGGCAAGCGATCATAAAACCTCGCAGTCTGAAGATGACTCGAACCGGCGACGATGATTTAAACGCCGGTCGTCATCGGATGGCGCTGGAATTTGTCCTGCCTCGCGGCTCGTATGCGACGATTCTGATCAAGCGACTGACGCTGTCGCCAGAATAATCCGACGTGCTAATGCGGGCTGGCGGGTACCGAGCTACGCCGATCTTGTTCGAGAAGTTTTTCTAATTGATCGATCAGGCCCGGTTCAAGCACGTGTTCGATGAGGTCCGCTTCGCGATCCACACGACTTGGAGCCACTTCTGCATAGTGAATCAAATATAGTTCCCACAATCGGTGGTTTCGCACCGCACGGGCGGCAAGTCGCGTCCCGGCATGTGTCAACCGCAATTGTCCATTCGAGTCTTGCCTGAGCCATCCTTCGAGGATCGCCGAACGCAAAAGCTCGGCAACCCGTCCCGGTGACCAGGCCCGGGCGGCGACGATCGCATCCTGTTTGATCGGGTACTCCGTCAGGTCGGGTAATTCATGAGTCGTATCATCGCGGACAAGCTCGTCCGGTGATAATTTTCCTTCCAGCTCTTCATAACAGGCACGCAAAAGGTCAAGTTGACCTTTGCGGCGGCTGGCTGTTCGTTGTCGCCACAGTTGCCAGAACGTCCCTCGAACGGTCCCGAACAACAGGCTGAACCCGAAGGCAAACGATCCGACCAGGACAATGATGGGACCGGCCGCAAGTTGAGTGATCGTCGCGCTGAGCAGCACACCGATCGACGAGCTTGCTCCGCCGATCACCCCGGCAATCAGCACCATCGGACCAAGTCGATTACTCCAGAATCTCGCTGCTGTCGGTGGGATGATCAGCAATGCGACCACCAGCAGCAGGCCGACGCTTTGCATCCCGATCACCGTGACACCGACGACCAGTCCCGTGAGCAGCAGGTCGAGTCGTTTCACTGGCCAACCGAGCGCGGCCGCATATTCTTCGTCAAAACAAAGAACGGAAAATTCCTTGAACAACACAAAACAGACGACCAGTACGACCGCGCTGGCGATTGCAATCAAGGTCACATCCATCGCGGTCATGGCGGCTGCCTTACCGAAAATAAAATCGCCAAGCCCCGCCGCGCTTCCGGTTTTCATCCCTTGAATGATCGTCAGTAACACGATCCCGGCTCCGAAGAACAGGCTGAGGACGATTCCAAGTGCGGCATCCTCTTTGATCAGACGTGTCCGCTGAATCAAGTTTGTCACGATGACACCGCATGCCGCTGAAAGCGATGCTCCCGCCAGTAACCAGGGGAGCGATTTTCCGGCACCAGGTGAAACCGCTTCCACGGCCAGGTATGCGATGCCGACCCCCGGCAGCGCTGCGTGGCTGGCGACATCGCCAACCAGCGCTTTTTTTCGCAACAGCATAAAAGCCCCGACGATCCCACTGCACATCCCAAGCAGCAGTGTTCCCAGCAAAACGATTCGGGTGTTGTAGGCCATAAGTGATGTACGTACCGATTCGGTCGGATCAAGTAATCCGACGACCCAGGCAAACTCGAAAAATTTGTTGTGCTCTAACAACGTTGTCAGCATCGTGACCCTTATTGAAACCATGACGAACAACGGTTTATCAGTCGAAATCCACATTCGCAAAATGTATTAAATTGTTGATACAGAGCTTCCCTGCGCAACACGAACGAAGCGTTGTGTCTGGCAGATTCCTGAGTCACGGGTTCCGGTCTCTGCCTGTCATATCTTACTGAAGTTGCGCTAAGTGTACCGGAATCGCAAGCCTGTTGATTTCCAGAAGAAACTTCTGGGAAAACGATGAAATTGTGGCTGGAAACGGCAGTGCCGCGTATTTTTGCGGTGAAATGTGTTGGCATAATTTATTTTGATGATTTTTCGACACTTGACTTCACTTCGCACAACTCACATGATCAAACAACCTTGAATTGATTGTGATCGCGCGGGCGAGACCCGCGAAGGTTTTTAGCGATAGATAGATATCGGACAGGAAACTGACTATGGCACCGAGTCAACGATTGGATATTGAAGAAGTTGGCGATGTAACAGTAGCCAAATTTGTCGACAAGAAGATTCTGGATGAGGCAAACATTCAGGCAATCGGCGCTAACCTTTTCGCGCTGATCGACGAGGATGGACGCAAAAAAATTGTTCTTGATTTCAGCCTCGTCGAATACCTGTCCAGTGCCGCACTCGGCAAATTGATTACGATGGATAAGAAAGCCAAAGCAGCCAAATCAAAACTGCGTCTTTGCTGCATTAAGCCAGAAATCTACGAAGTATTTGAGATCACCCGGTTGAACAAAATCTTCGATATCAAGGCGACGCAAGAAGACGCTCTCCAAGGTTTTTGAGACGTGATGTCACACAGCGATCAGTTCGAGGTTGTGATTCCGAGCGATTACGAATCCGGGCAGGCGGTCGTTGAGCGAATCATGACCGAGGTCGGGAAGGCCGGGTTTTCGTCGCGAGACGAGTTCGGTATCCGTCTTTCCGTCGATGAAGCGGTGACGAACGCGATCAAGCACGGAAATAAGTTAAGTCCCGACAAGACGGTTCGAATCGATTTTCTCCGAACAGACGCTGGAGTTCGGGTTGAGATCGAGGATCAAGGAAACGGTTTTCGTCCGGAAGACGTTCCCGATTGCACAAAAGATGAAAATCTTGAAAGTCCCAGCGGGCGTGGATTGATGTTGATGCGTGAATTCATGACTCGAATCGAATTCAGTCCCAAGGGAAATCGGGTCGTGCTGGAAAAGTTGCATCAACGCTGATTCGAACGTCATCGCTTCGTGAAAAAAAGATGACCAAACGTGTTCGGACGACCCGCCGACTGGAAGTCTGGCTGAAAGACACTTCCGTTGCGTTGTTTGTGCTCAATGCCAATCGACGACTTGTGTTCTTCAACGCGGGTTGCCAGCAGTTGACTGGATGGACACCGCCTGATGTCCTGGGACAAGTCTGCGAATTCGTGACCGAAACGGATCCAAATTCATCGGCAGCGCTTCTGGCGTCTTTAACCCCTCCTTCAAACGTCTGGACAGGCGAGACCGTCACCGTTCCCGCGAGTATTTCGCACCGCGAGCGTGATCCGGTTACCAGTCATATTCATTTCTTTCCGTTGACCGATGTGGAACACAAGGTTCAGGCGGCACTCGGTGTTATTCAGCCTGCGTCTGCAGCCCTTCAGTCAGCAGAAGTTTCAGTTTCGCAGCGACTCCATGTCGAACTGGCGGTATTGCGAGCATCAGTACTGCAGCAGATTGGAGAAGGTTTTTTGATCGGTCGCAGTCCCGGAATGCGGCGCGTGTCTGGACAAGTGCGACTGGCTCAAGAATCGTCGGTTCCGGTTCTTTTTCTCGGTGAAGTCGGGACCGGTCGCGAACAGTTGGGGCGGCTGATCCATGACGCCGGTGATCGAAGTCGATCGTCATTTGTACCGCTTGATTGCCGCCGGTTAACCGCTCAGCATCTGGAATCGACTTTCAGAAGAATACTGGAATCAAGTCAGGCCAACGACATCCAGCCTGGAACAATCTTTCTGAATCACGTCGACGCTCTGCCTCGCGATCTGCAGCGACTTGTCCTGAGTGTGATCGAACTCAAGCGTCCCGCAAGCCCACGAGTCATGGCCGCCGTACTAAATCCGTTAGATCGGCTAATTGAGTCGGAGGAATTCCTTGCAGAACTGCACTATGCACTGACCACAATCGTCATTTCAATTCCCTCGTTGCGGAGTCGAACTGAGGACGTTGAACCATTAGCTCAGTTTTTCCTGGAAGAACTGAATCGTGGCCAGTCGCATCAGATCACCGGCTTTCATGACGATGTCTGGCAGCAGTTTCATCGGTATAACTGGCCGGGCAATATCGGTGAATTGAGAGCGGTTGTGACCGAAGCTCGAAGTGCTTGTACCGGGCCAGAAATTGAATTGATCCATCTTCCATTCCGGTTCCGCACCGGAGTCAGCGGACAGTCAATCGGCCCATCCACACGTCAGCGTTCAGAGGCCCTTGATCCGCTATTACTGCGAGTCGAACGGGAACAAATTGAATTGGCTCTGGTGGAAGCACGTTACAATAAGGCAAAGGCTGCAGAATTATTGGGAATTACCCGGCCTAGGCTTTACCGACGGATGGAAGTGCTGGGGATTGTCGACAATGATGCGAGCGAAATAGAAGAGCCGCGCACCGCCGTCGATCGAGCGGACAACAGCGCATGATCGGGGACGCCGATCTTCATCGACTGATTGACTAAGATCCTAATTAAGAAAATCAAAATGGCCACACTTGGTGTCAATATCGATCACGTTGCAACCGTAAGGCAGGCTCGAAAAACGATCGAGCCCGATCCAGTTTGGGCTGCCGCACTGGCGGAACTCGGTGGTGCAGATGTGATTACCGTCCATCTGCGGGAAGATCGGCGGCATATTCAGGATCGTGATGTCCGCGTTCTGAAGCAGACGGTTCAGGTCAAGCTGAATCTCGAAATGGCCGCCGAGCAAAGCATCACGGATTTTGCGCTTGAAGTCCTGCCTCAGCAGGTAACGTTAGTTCCCGAAAAACGGCAAGAGGTCACGACAGAAGGAGGGCTGGACGTAATCGGCAACCTTGAACGCGTACGTCGCTGTGTCGATCAATTGCACGGAGCCGGAATCATCGTCAGCCTGTTCATTGATCCGGCCGAAAATCAGATTGAAGCAACGAAGTCGCTCGGTTGTGCGGCGGTCGAATTGCACACTGGCCGGTATGCCGATGCGGCAAATCCCGTCAAACAGGCTGAGGAATTGGATCATCTGCGACGTGCCGGCCGGTTCGCTTTGGAGTGCGGCGTGCATCTCCATTTCGGCCACGGACTGACTTACAGAAATGTCCAGCCTGTCGCCGCGATTCCCGGGGCCGAAGAACTGAACATCGGGCACAGCATTGTGGGACGAGCCATCATGGTGGGGTTTACCGAAGCAGTTCGCGAAATGCGGCAATTGATTGTGACGGCGAAATAGCAGGAATGATTGGGGCGGTCGCGTGCCAATAGGGTGCTGGCGCCAATGACCCCCAGCAGGTAACGGTATTCGATCGCAAGTTCGGTCTGAATAATTGTCTTTGTCGCGAAGGGACTTAAGCGATCAGCCGGTGCTGTCGCTGACGCTCAATCATCGGCGATTGGCTTCAGTCCTTCCGCATTACAAGAAATGCGAAAAGCTCGGGAGTTCTTGTTGCGGGACGATCGTTGCCCACGTTGAATGCCACGCGATTTATCATCGTGAGTGACACGGCGGTGTTGCTGAAAGTTATTGTGGAGAAATCTGCATTTCGCTGTTGTACTGTTCGTAGAAGTCATTAATCTCGCCGTCGACATCGAAGATATGTGCCACCAGGGCCGCCCGGGCCCACATGCCGTTGCGGGCCTGTCGGAAGTAAAACGCTCGTTCGTCATCGTCAATTGCCGGCGGAATTTCACCGAACTCTTTATCGCGTGGAAATGGATGCAGGATGGCGGCATACGGCTTCATCCGGGCCACGCGTGGCTTATTCAACTTGAAGTGCGAGAAATCGATTTCATTCAGCTCAGCTTCTTCGGCACCGGAATTGTGCTCACGCTGAATGCGGGTCATGTACAGGGCATCAAGTTGCTCGATGACCGGTTTGCCTTCGAGCGGATCTTCCAGCGAATGGCATTCGCGAACATCCACCTTGGCGTCAATCAACTTGTCTTTCAAATCGCGAGGAAGGGCGAGTGTCGGATGTGGGGGCGAGATAAAGACCAGCCGAACTTGCTCGTGCAGGGCCAGCAATTGAGCCAGCGAACGAACGGTTCGGCCACGCCGGATATCACCGCAAAAGCCGATCGTTTTACCCGCGATCCCTTTTCGAAGTCCGGGGAACTGCTCTCGCAATTCGTCATAGCGTGTCCATTGGCGAGAATCCTTCGGGTGCGTGAAGCTGAAAGCCCTCTGGATCGTGTAGATGTCGAGCAGCGCCTGTGTCGGATGCTCGTCTGACCCCGCACCAGCATTCATAATGGGGACGCTGCGGCGCTGGCTGTTCGCCAATGTATTCATCATGTAACCACAACATTCCGCAAACTTCGGAATGTGACTGCGCATGATCACAAGGTCAAAGTAACTGCTGAACATGCGAATGGAATCGAAGGGGGATTCCCCTTTGGCCTCTGATGAGACTGACAGATCGCGGACTTCATTGCAGGTCATTCCCAGGATCTGGCAGGCTGCGGCGAACGACATGAATGTCCGCGTCGAAGGCTGCGTGAAATAAAGCATCGCACGCTTGTGAGAAAGCAGAGTGTTGAGATACCGGTGTCCCTCTTTCGACTTGGCCAGCAACCGGATCTTGTCCGCCAGACGACAAAGTTTATCAAGCAAGGGTCGAGTGAACTGTCCCGAGAAAATCAGGTGCTTCAGACGGTCACCCGAAGAGAAGTCGGGGGCTTTGACCTTGATTGATCGATCCAGGCGGCTTTCATAATCGGCAAAACTGAGTTCGTCGGCCATTCGGGCTCTCAATTATGGTCGTAACAGAAGGGAGGGTATTTGACCGCTATTCTATACCAACCGGAAAAGTCCGCAATGAGTTTCAATTTTCGTTAATTTGCATTGTTGGAATTCCTTGCCGCTCTGTCGAATCTTCTCAAAACGAAGAATTAGTTGCAAAGAAGGAGAAAATCCGGCGTTGTTCGAGTTTTTCAGTTACTTTGAGTTTGTCATCGATCAAGGCTTTAAATCTCTTAAGATTGGCTGAATTCCAAGCTCGGTCTTGCAGGACAGTCCCCTGTGCCTTGATAATTGTCTTGCGGCCCGTGTTCGTGCCGCGGTAGAGTACAGACAGATTGTCATCGATTTCATTTGAATCGGTTCCTGCGACAGGTGCAACGTGGCCCTGACTGACCGTGACCGCAGTCTTCTCGAACGCTGCCTGAGCCGTGATGGCAGTGCATGGCGAGAGTTCGTTGATCGATTTGCCGGACTTTTCATCCATGTGATCAACCATACGGCTCATGCACGTAGTGTCGAGTTGGGACCAGGCGACGTCGACGACCTGTGTGCCGAGATTTTTCTGGCGATCCTGGCGGATGATCTTGCTGTGATCAGACGCTTCAAAGGCGAAAGTTCACTGGCCACCTACCTGGCTGTGATTTCGCGTCGGATCGTTGTTAAGGAAATCGTTTCCCGCCGTATGGCCGAAGCGCTCGGACACGTCAAATCGCACGGCGCCAATCTGGAAATGGCGCGAGCCGATATCAGTGAGATCACTCGCATTGAAAATCAGGAACTCGTAGAAAGAATGCTGGAAGGCCTTTCCGAGACTGATGCCACAGTGATCCGCCAGTTTCACCTCGAAGGCCGATCGTACGGCGAGATCAGCGAAAGCACGGGAATTCCCGCTAATTCGATCGGTCCCATGCTCTCCCGCGCTCGGGAAAAGCTGCGCCAAAGCCTGTCAGCCAGCTTTTCTTAGCGATGGCCACGAAGTGGCCATGTTCGGGCGGGGTTTGCTTTTTTCTGAGAGGCACGTTGGTCATAGGACTTATGCGACAGATAGGACCTATGGGACATGATTTTCGGTCATGCTTTGAATTTGTCGCATAAGTCCCATTCAAATCGACGCCGCGCTTACTTTGCCCATTCAATTGCCAGTTGCACTAACAAATCGCATGCTGCCTGCATTTCTTCGACACTGGTCCATTCCACTGGCGAATGTGGATTGTGTTCGCCTGTTGACAGGTTCGGGGTTGGCAGCCCTTTTGCTGTCAGCAATGAGCCGTCAGTCCCACCCCGAATAATTGTCATTTTCGGTTCACGACCGAGTGACTTATAGGCGTCGACCGCTTTGGTCATGGCTCGCGGTTCCTTGGCGAGACCTTCTCGCATATTGCGATATTGCGGTCGGACTTCGACAATGATCTGGGCTCGCGGATGTTCGACTCGCAGAGTCGCCGCGATCGATTCGAGTAATGCTGCTTGAGCGTTAAGTTCCGTAGTTTCGAAATCGCGAAGAATCAAGCGGGCGGACGCTTCGGCAACGCCCCCTTCGATGTGATACGGGTGAATGAACCCATCCCGACCGTCCGTTGTTTCGGGACTCAGTCGAGCGGTTGGCAATCGCGACAGAAACGTGCTGAGAATGCGAATCGAATTCACCATCGCCCCTTTCCCTACCGAAGGATGTGTATTGATCCCTTTAACGGTCACTTTGGCACCGTCAGCAGAAAAGGTTTCCGAATCGACTTCGTCTCGTCCCGCTCCGTCGAGCGTGTAGGCAACATGAGCCCCCAGTTTCGCCAGGTCAAGCTTATCCGTTCCACGACCAATCTCTTCATCGCACGTGAAGCAGAGTCGGACGACGCCATGCTTCAGTTCTTTGCCACGTCGCACTAATTCTGCCGCTGCCGACATAATCGCCGCCACGCCCGATTTGTCGTCCGCACCAAGTAACGTCGTCCCATCGGATGTAACCAATGTGTTCCCGAGACATTTGTTGAGATCGGGGTTTTCCGAAACTCGGATCACCTTGGACGGATCGCCGGGTAATACCAGATCACCACCCTGGTATTTGGCGTGAACAATCGGATTGACGTTGGTTGATGAATATTCCGGCGAAGTATCGACATGTGCCACGTAGGCAATCACGGGAACTGGCTGGGATACCGTGGCGGGGACCGATGCCATGACGATTCCGAATTCGTCGCAGGTGACGTCGGAAAGGCCGAGAGAACGGCATTCATCGGCGAGGAGTCGACTGAGCGTAAGTTGTTTCGCCGTACTGGGCGAAGTGGAGCTGGTTTCGTCCGCTTGAGTGTCGATCCGAACATAACGAAGGAAGCGGTCGAGTAGGGTGTCCATGCAAAAACCTTCCGGTTGAGTCTGAATGTAACGGTTGAAGTCGAATTATTGTGATAGCAGAACCGTTTACGGTCGATTTTGGAAGGGTCGGAAACTTGACGACAGGACATGGCGTGATAGAATCGCCCTCCCTTCTGCTCAGGCAGTTGGTGTGCCCTGTAATTGCGAGGGGTCGTAGCTCAATTGGTTAGAGTACCGGACTGTCGATCCGGTGGTTGCGGGTTCGAGCCCCGTCGACCTCGCTGAAATTAGCCTTGTTCACAATCACTGTGGGCAAGGCTTTTTGCTTTGGTGCGGATCAGGTGGCGACCGCTTCCTGCGTTTAAGGTCGACAGGGACGACCCGATGTCAGCCCAAGGCAAGCTCGTCTTCGAGTGCCGCCTTGGGGAAATGCCAACCAAACACACACAAATCCCCAACGGGGTGGCCCCATCTGACATCGGACCGTCCCTTTGGGGCTTTGTAAAACCGAATTAATCGGGAGAGGCAGAAGAATTTAGCTTGAAAGTCGCTGCTTCCACCGACACGAGAGGTCGGTGGAGAGCATTTAAAGAAATAGACCATCCGCCTGGCCCAAAGAACAAAAACAGGCGACCGATTCCAGCCGCCTGATTCTTGAATCGTGTTGTCAATTCGTTTGCTGGTCTACACTGTGGTCTGCGCCCGTCGTCGTCGATACCCAGCGACCGCCATGCCGACCCCACCAAGAACGAACAGCGACAAAGTGGAGGGTTCGGGGACGGCCGCCGTTGAAGCGACGATCCAGTCGAAGCTGTTGAGGTTGGAACCGGTAACCCTCCAATCGTATCCGACCTGGGGATCGACCTCTAAATAACTTGAATTTGGAACAAAATCGGATCTTGACCAGGCGACCGTCGGTCCTTGTGGTCCATTAAAGGGTTGGCCTTACTGTTCTTGGGCTTCCAAGTACGATTCCAGTAACACCGCCATTTGAAGGTGGGGTGGGGGCGTACAACTGACTTGAAGTTGCAGTGATTCCATAAAAACTGCTGTATCCGGCAAATAGACCGATGTTCTGTCCGCCGTCGTCAAATGAAAGTGTGGTACTGCCGTTTGATATCGTGACGGACCACGAAAGAATATCGGCAGCAGTCAGGACCCCAAGGTTTCCATCCGTTGTGATCGTTCCACTCAACGTCCAGCCGTTCTGATAGCTCGCGTGATCCTGAATATTATAGATCAGATTACCATGAACTAATGAGGACTTAACTCCCAGCAGACCGAAGACAACCGCCACTAATCCAATTCGCTTCAGCAGGTTTTTCATAAGAGCCCTTTTCATTTGTTGTGATACCCGGTTGCCGCAAAACCAAAAAGTCGCAACCAATCGCAAAGCAGATCGATTTCTCCAGGAAGCAAGAAGGTTCTAACCAAATGATTTGGACGATCGCAATCGACGGAAACACGTTCAGGTGGATTTGAAGAAGACATCGTCCAATTTCGGTTACGAATCAAAAGCCAAAATCATTTGGTTTGTTCCCACCCCGACACGAGAATCGGAACACAGCGCCACTCGGTTCCTGTTCCAAGAGCAACTTCGTCCAAAATGATCCGCCCGACAAACAAATACAGGCAACCGTTTCCAGTCGCCTGTGTTTCGATTTCGTGTGTCAATTTGATTGAAGAATCAGGCCGTCGCTTTCGTCAGTCGTCGACGGGCATCGGCCATCATTAAGCCAATTCCACCCAAACCCAATAGTGCCAGACAAGAGGGTTCCGGGACAACACCAAGAGTCGCGGTAAATGTGCTCGTTCCTGAAACTCCGGTTAATTTCAGGTCACCGAGCGACGTCGTTGCGAATACCGTGTTAGCGTTGATCTGGCCAGTACCCGTGTGGGTGTAGTTCGACACTCCATCATAGAAGCTTGAAGTACCAACAAAGAGGATTCCCGTCGAATGTGTGATATCGAGAAATCCGGCAAAAGTGGATCCGATTGACAGGGAAAACACGCCAAACGAATCACCGCTGAAAGTGGCGGTCCCAACTCCAGCGATATTGATTGTGGTCGTGCCCGCATTCTCAATCAATGTGCCTGGGGTAACCGTACTGACATTCGCCGTGTCACCGACCATCGTCATTGTGACGGCGGCATCGGTGAATGCGGTACTGCCGATTGTGCCAGTAGCGGTACCCGTCTGAGTGTAGGTGATGAGTCCTGCAGACGCGGACGGCGTCCCAGCAACAATCACAATCGCGCAAACAGACATTGCAAAAAGAAAGCGAAGCGCCTTGAAACCCATGCCGCCAATCCCCCGATTTAGAGAAATCTGATTTTTTAATGAAACCACTGCTAGTTTATTTGTACAAAACAAAAATGACCTGGAAACGTTAGTAGCTGGACTAAAGGCTCGTCAATCACAACGGTTTACGTTTTTTATACCCAATCGAAACGTCATCGGGTTCACCAGATTAGGAACGTCGCGTTGGGGAACTTTTCCTCATCGCCGTTTCTTATTGAAAGTCGATCAGTACCTGATAATCGCTTTAGTGCTTGAGTCCATTCCTTATCTGGCAGCGGCGGTGCGTGGTGTCCATTCACAGTATCTTAGGGCTTAACGGACAGAATACCCTTAAAGCCTGACACGAACGCCATCGCTTACAGGTGGTAAGCTTGAAACACCCAATCCCTTCCTACATCGCTGAATTCAGGTCTGGCGAGGTTGTCTCACCGATTCTTTAATCGTGGGAATAGACTCTGACTTGAAGCGAGTCGTGCGGCGAGACAAACCAGCAGAGCACCAGCCAGTTCCAGTCCGGCATTCATCATATTGCCGATAACGGGCAAGTGGTAAAGTAACTTATCGATCATATGGTACGATGGCATGCGAATTAAAACGAGAATCAGCAGAAAGACTGCGGCGCACAAGGCGAGTCCACATTGCCGCCAGCGACGACGCAGAAGGATGGCACAGATCGCAAAACAGATCGTTGCAATCGTGGCAGATGCGACGATGAATTCGACCTGAATCTTTTTTCGATCGGAAATCCATCCTTCAGTTTGAGCGTATTTGCGCATGGAAACCGTCAACAGCGATTGCAGATCGAGAAACTTATTCAAGAACAAGAAGAACATGAAAAACGAAAGCAAGATCCAGAACATTTGAGCAATTAAATCATTTTTGCCATCCGGCTTAAGTCGTTTTTGACGTCCCGCCTGAAAGCAAAGCCACGAGGCCAGTAAATGGGCTGCGGAGATCACCCAGATCCAGCGGGCGCCGGTAAAGGGTCGCCAGGCGATGTCAGCAAGTAAGTATTCCATTGAGTTCCGGGTCAATCTGTATCGAGTGGTCGATTAAGAACGTGACTTGACTGGTTGGTTTCCCCACACTTTTACGATGCTCCAGGCAATCAGTCCAATGGCTGCAAAACCGTAAAACCACGGGGAGATTGCTTTGGAAACTCCCAGGATGGCTTCGGCATCGGACGGAAATGCCGCGAAATAGGCGAGAACGGTACTGACGACGATCACAATCTTCCGTGTGTTGTCAGGCATGATCGGTCTCTTTCTTCGACGTGGTCGTCGATGATGAGGGCAACAGGCTGACCGCGATACCACCCAGCACCAGGAGGACACTGACCTTCTGTAGCGCAGCTGTCGCGATGGCAGTTGCGGGAATCCCAATCAATCCATAACCGCAGGAAAGCATCATCAGCAAGATGCCCCAGAGCACATAGGTACGTCCGTCCGGTCGACCGGTATCGACCAGCCAGACCAGAAACAGAAAAAACAACGTGAACGAGATGTATGCGATCACATGTTCCGGTTCCATGCGGAACATTGGCATTTGGGCAAGTAGCGTCATCGAGTGCATGGCGAGTCTCCAGAGCGACTATGGAACAGCCTTCGCGAATCAATAGCGAGAATAAGACGCCATGATCCAGGCGGCAAGCGATCACGACATCGAAGTCAGGTTTCTTGTGCCACTGCTTGATCATCATCGATCAAACAGTGCTCTCAGGTCGAAGGTGAGCGAAGCCACTGCTTCTTTGATGACTCCAAAGCAGTGGTACGAGCCCCGGAATTTTTGCCATGGTAAACCTTCATCGCTTGACGAATCTGAGTGGAAATCGTCAGTCTTCGAGGTAATTCTCATTTACCCTCTCGCTCAAAGGTCCCTTCGATGAAGATTCGTATCTCTGTTCTCGTCATGGCCATTGGTTTCGCGTTTTTCACCGCGAATGCCGAAGAAAACGCGAAGATTACTCATTCTTTCCTGACTACCGGCGGCGAAACCTATCTTCAGGATGGGGATGGGAAAGTCGTCTGGTCATTTCCCAAATCGACACGCGATGGCTGGGTATTACCCAATGGAAATCTGCTACTCGCCGTTTCGAGGTCCAACGACGGAGGATCGGTTGTCGAAGTGACTCGCGAAGGGAAGACGGTTTTCGAGTTCAAGGGGACTCAGTCTGAGGTCAATACCGTGCAGGCATTAGAAAACGGAAACATCCTGCTGACCGAAGCGGGAGATAAACCTCGGTTGCTGGAAGTGACTCGTGAAGGAAAGATCGCCGTTGAGGTCCCGATTCAGGCCCAAACCAAAGATCATCATCTGCAATCCCGCATGGCTCGAAAGCTGGCAAATGGAAATTATCTGGTACCGCAACTGCTTGATAAAGTCGTGCGTGAATACCAGCCTGATGGAAAGATCGTCTGGGAAGTCGCAACCCCAAACTGGCCGTTTACTGCCATTCGGCTCGATAACGGTAATACGCTTATCAACTGTACGATCGGCAACCTGACGATCGAAGTTGATAAGGATGCCAAAACGGTCTGGCAAGTGTCGAATGACGACTTCCCGTCAAAGCCGTTCGACGACGCCTGTGGTGCTCAGCGACTGCCAAATGGTAATACCGTCATCACCGCCTATCACGCCAAACCGGGTCAGACCAAGTTGTTTGAAGTGACTCGCGATAAAAAAATCGTCTGGACCTATACTGACCAGCGCGGCGCAGGGATTCATCACTTTCAGATTCTTGATACGAACGGAAAACCAATCGAAGGTCGTCCACTGCGGTAATGCAAATTGATGTCGTTACTGTCTTCCCAGCAGGATCAACTCGTCTCGGTGAAGAAAATCACGGTGTCGGGACAGTTCTGAGACATCTCCTCTGAGATTTTCACGCAGTTCGTTATGTTTGTTGAGGGGTGTTATGACGAAGGCATGAGGGTGGCTGGCGAGGAAGTCAGCCACCTCAAGAGACGATTGTAAAACAGCCACCCTTTTTCCCGCGTAGAAGACAACGGAAGGTCGGAAGTAACGGTACGTTCCAATAATAAAGTCTTCTCCCCCAGCAAACCGTTTTGCGTCGGCGATGAATTGCGGTGAATCCTGGTAGCGAATGATCCGTGAAGGGGCGATTCCAACAATCACGAACGCGAGCAAAACAGACATGACCAGCAGCGTCTGTATGACGCGTGCTCGTTTTTCCTGATCAAGGAATTTGGCAGCTACGAATGCACCTACGACCGGGATCAAACCGATTAGTCCAAACCATTGATCGTCGGCAGCGTACATGAACGCCGCGACGGTCGCACCGATGATCATGAGCGTGCCTGCGATCCATAATGCTCGGCAACAGAGGTTGAACGAGTAGACACCGATATCCACTTCTTCTCGTTCCCAGTCGTAGAAATAACGAGCCAGAATCAGCGCGACGGCAGGGTACATCGGGAGCACGTAGTTTGGCAGCCTGGTGCTGACCAGTGAAAAGATGATAAACCAGACAATCGACCAGCAGGCCAGCAATCGGTCGCTGTCTCGCCAACGGGCGCCCTCTTCAGACCGCTGCCACATCTGGTAAACGGCTACCGGCAGGAAGACCGACCAGGGAAAACAGCCGAGATGAATCGCGACGAACTGGTAGAGTTGATAGAACGGAAAACCGGTATGGTTTTCCTTGGCAATTAACGCCCGCTGCAGATTGTGTTCAAGGAAAAAGCCGCGTAACCAGTCTCCGTTTGTTTTGACTCCCACAGCGAGATACCAAGGGAGGGCGATCGCGGCCACAATCCCCAATCCGATGAGCAAATGCATTCCTTGAACGGCCTCGAGGATTGGTCGCGGGCGAAAAATTTGAACGACCATCGAGAACCATCGTCGCCACCACCGACCTTCCACAGGCTTGATTGTTTCACCATCCAGATCCCGCTCACGCCGCGTAATTAAGAGAAACAACAGGATGATGGCGCTGGGAAGTACAAATCCCACCGGACCTTTTGCGAGGACAGCCAGTCCCATCGCTGCATACGCTGGTGCGGCAAATTTCCAGTTTGCTGGGACAAGTCTTCCCGATAATGGGAGATTTGGTTCAACACCGGAAGTGGCGGCAACATCGTCATTGTTTTTTTCCGGTACTGCGTCAGTAGATGCAGGTTTGGGCGGCGTGGTCACGACAGGCAGGAAATCACCTTCGCCGAAGTTTCCGCCGCGTCGCCTCGCCACGACCCAGACATAACTGGCAAAGCAAAGCGTCACAAAAAACACCAGCGACGAATCAGGAGTTGCCGCCCGTCCGACGACCGAAAACAAGAGGCAAGTCGAAAGAATCAACCCAGCCAGAAAACCGATTTCTGCCGAATAGAGTTTTCGACCGAGATGATACGTTAAAAGGATCGTTCCGACCGCAAGCAGAGATGAGGCCAGTCGAGCGGAAAACTCTGAAACGTCATAGGTTTTAAACGAGGCCAACATGAACCAATACGTCAGAATCGGTTTATCGGTTCGTAGTCCTTCGTTAAACGTCGGCACGATCCAGTCGCCACGACGGAACATTTCGGCACCGCAGGTCGCGTTCTTGGCCTCGTCATCGTTAAATAAGGCGTAACTGCCGAGGTTGGTGAAGAAGATCAGTATTGCCACAATGGCAAGAATCGCCTGGTGGCGTAACAACAGGGTCATGTCTTTATTGATCACGGGCGGTTTGTCCATGTCTGGTGTTCACAAAAAGAAGTCTGACTCAGCCGGGGGCGATGTGACGAATTCCCACTGCCCATGTGGCAGTGGTTAACGGGCCGTTGCACCAGCACGAGCCACCATTTGCGGATATGCCGAAATGGACGGTCCTGAGGAAAAGGCCCATTTACCACCTCCGCAGCTGAGGTGGAGTTTAGTTTTTATTGGGTCAAAAATTGCAATTCGAATCGTCATCAATCATAACCGAACTCTCGACAATGAATCATCACACGCCTTGGCAGTAGCCACTTTTTATCCGACATTTGATATCTTCTTGCTCGGTCGGTCGATCAAGCGAACGTTTCCTGATAATCGTTGTGTGGTTCTAACTTCTGGTGATGCATGCGAGTTCTTTCCGGTATTCAGCCCACGGGGCGATTTCATTGGGGCAATTATTTTGGTGCGATTCAGCAATACATCGCCTTGCAGGGGAACGAGCAATCGTTTTACTTCATCGCTGATCTGCATGCACTGACAACGGTGCGTGATGCCAAAGCTTTGAAACAGAATGTGACGGATGCCGCTCTGGATTTGCTGGCACTGGGGCTGGACCCTGCTCGTGCGACCCTGTTTCGGCAGTCGGATGTTCCAGAGGTGACGGAACTGATGTGGTTATTGCTGACAGTCACGCAGTTCAGCCTGCTGGAAAAATGCACGTCTTATAAGGACAAGGTCGCCAAAGGGATCGCCGCTGATGCGGGTTTGTTCACGTATCCCGTACTGATGGCCGCAGATATTCTCCTGTATGACAGCGATGTTGTACCTGTTGGCGCCGACCAGATCCAGCACCTGGAAGTGACTCGCGATATTGCTCAGCGATTCAACAGCACGTATGGCGGCGAGTTTCTGCATTTGCCCACGGCGCGCGTTCTTAAAGAAGGAGCCAAGGTGCCGGGGACTGATGGCGAAAAGATGTCGAAAAGCTACGGAAATACGATCGAGATCTTTGAGCCAGAAAAGTCACTGAGAAAACGGATCATGTCGATCAAAACCGATTCGTTGCCGATGGAAGCACCTAAGAATCCTGATACGTGTTCGGTCTTCGCCCTCTATCAGCTTTTCGCTACGTCTGAGCAGCAGGCAGCGCTGGCCGAACGGTATCGGGCAGGTGGAATGGGTTACGGCGAGGCCAAGCAGGCGGTCTTCGACGCCTCCATGTCGTACTTTAACGCCGCCAGAACCAAACGAGCAGAACTGGTCGCAGATCCTGCTTATGTCGAAGGGGTCTTGCAGGAAGGTGCGAAGAAGGCCCGAAAAAAAGGCCAGGAAGTTCTCAAGCGAGTCAGGCAAGCGTGCGGGTTAGAAAGTGCAAGTTAACATGGGTCACGATTCGTTTGACCCGCAGCCACCGGCACAGGCGGATCGGCGTTCAGCCGATCTTTTCGCGTTGCCGAGAGTGGGTTGGACGTCGTTACAACGACGCGAACGCAATCGCCAAATGACCGATGACATCTCGGGTTTGTCAGTGACGCCGGTTGACGCGTTTCTCTTCGAGGCGCTGTTAAACGATGCTCCTTCGGTCTGCTTTTTACTCACTCAAGTCTACTTTCTAGCCAGAAGGGCGCCCCAGAACTGTTTGGAATCGGGTGTGACCAGTTCGCCGAATGCACGGACGATTGTTTCGCGCCCGTAATCGAGACCGTCGAACAGTGACGATTCGTGTGTTTCCGTCGGGCCTGTTGCGGTGATTCCAAACCAGAGGAATTCAGGATCAGTGTCGTGTGATAAAGGGACTTCATGGCTCAGGTCGATCGCGATCGTTCCCCGTTCTCCTTCCAGCGGGAACTGCCAGTGTCCGACAAACCCATCCGCTTCGATTTTCAATTTGTTCAGAGGGTTGGGCTGCCACAGCCGAAAAAATGTCCAGTCGGCTGGCGATGACCAGACCGTCCCTTGTGGAATCCGATTGATGTAACTGATGGACCACTTCGTCGGCAAACCAAGTTTCGGCATGACATCGCGGACCGCATCCAGCGTGGCCACGAACCCATCCCGGATCGCCTCGTAACGCGGGTACATGCTTCCGTCGTGACCGAGCCAGCCAAAACGGAAACCGTCGCGGCTGAATCGGATCGCACGATCTCCCATGCCGTTGCGAAGTTGCCGCTCGGCATGAGCCGGCTCTGACGAATGGCGTTCGGCGGAACCGATTGATCGCCAGTCGGCGGGCCATTCGGGTCCGAGTCGCTCTCGCCAATCGGATGCCGGGATTTCATCAAAACCGGTTGGAGGTGCGAATTCCACCGCCAGCCAGACTTCGATGAGTGGCGGATGTGCATATTCTTGAGGCTGCTCGGAAGTTCCGAATCGATACCCGGTTCGTAATGGCGTCAAAGTTGGCATAACGGCACCGCAGTGAATAAGCGAGCGAAAAAACAAAATCCACGCAGAACATCAATCAAGACTGGCCACCAGATGAGTCTACTCTATTTTGGTTGATGCATAACACAATGGACATCGCGAATACATTAATCAAGTGAAATCTGGATGAACATTGATTCCGATTATAACAAGCAGAGAAGCTGTTCGTTTTCGTAGCACGGGCTTCAGCCAGTACAAGTTTTTGTTCAGCAAGTGTGAATAACCTGATTATGGAAAAACACACGGAAAATTCATTTTTGATCGGAAATTGGAATCCGTTTCAGCGGCTTCCTGCCGCTGAAACAAAACGAGCGCGGAGATTGAAGGCCTATACTGCGAAATAACAGGAGGCTGAAAACCTCTGTACGAAAACTGACAACCGCACTGCCACGAACCGACACTCAGGTACTGAGCATTCGATGTGTCAGTTCGTTGTCGTGGTAAGCAGCTGCCACCGCTGTGGCAACTGCCGTTACAAGTTCACGCTTCGTGACTGGTTTCTTCAAGACTGTGAAGGCTTGTGCTTCGGCCGCATCGTCGCAAAGTTCTGTCGTGTAATCGGCCGTGATGAGAATGCAGGGCGCGATAATGTGGATTTCTTTCAACTGTCTCAGTGCTTCAAGTCCTGTCAGGCGTTGCATATGCATATCGAATAACGCCAGATGGACGTCTTCGTGTGCCGCTCGTTCGAGGGCCTCTTCGCCCGACTCGGCCTCGATCAACCGAAAGAACGGTTCGAAGATTTCACAAAGCGTACTTCGAAAGGCATCGTCATCGTCAGCAATTAACAGTTGGTACTGTTCGACAATCATGGGCTTTCACCGCAAAATCGAAGGATCACAATCCACTTCCCGGGCTTTCCCGCTTCCTACGGGTTAACAGAATCTTCACTGTTGGTCAATCGGAAAGGTGACAAGGTCTCAACGGCGAAATCCGGATAACGTCTCTTTCAGACGTTCGGTCAACGCTTCGGAAATATTAGCGACACCATAAGCGCTTTCTAGCCCCTTTTCTGGAGCAGTCGTTGTAAAAACGTTTTCAAAATCGCGGCATGACCATTTTCAAGGTCGTTCGTGGCGGTCACCAGCGTGATCGTTGATTGCTGTAACGAATACAAAATCTGTTCAATCAGCGTTTTTCGCTGATCAAGTTCCTGAAGATAACGAATCGTGAACTCGTCGATTCGACTCGGGTCGGCGTGAAACCATTTCCGCAATTCGTTCGACGGAGTGAAATCTTTGGCCCAGAGATCAATCCGGGCAACCTCTTTCGAGACCCCTCGCGGCCAAAGCCGATCAACGAGCAGGCGGTCACCGTCGTCATCCGCAGGCTCGTCGTAGACTCGCTTTAATCGAAGTTCAATCGGCAAGTGTGTGCTCCAGGTTATTAACCGCCCAGCCCGGCTCCGCCGCCCATGCAGACATCTTCACCCGTGAACCGTCCATGCGCAGCAATAAATAATGCTAACTCAGCGACTTCAACAGGATCGTTCATTCGGCCATCCAACGCAATTTCGTTGACGGCGTCGTGAACCTGCCGAGGCTGCAGATCCATCATGACCGTTTCCGTCGGACCCGGTGAGATACAGTTGATTCGCACCTGATGACTGCGAAGCTGCATCGCCGCCGCATTGACAAAGGCCGCCAATCCCGCCTTTGTGGCGTTGTAGACGGGATTCACCCGTGAGCCTGATCGAGCCTTTGTTCCGGCAATGGAACCCAGAACGACGATACTGCCACGCCGCTGCGATCGCATTCGTTCCGCCGCAGCTTGTACACAGTAGAAGGCTCCGTTCAGATTGATATCCAACGCTCGGTTCCAAAGGTCAGGTGTTGTTTCCGAGAGAGGCTCGATGTTAAGAATGCCTGCCGCATAAAACAGATAATCCAGTCCGCCGATTTTCGTCTCAATTTCCGTGAACAGTTCAGAGACGGCGGATGAGTTGCGGACATCAAGCTTTCGCGTCAACACGGTCGTGGGTCCGGAAGTTTCAGGCAGCGTATCAAGCAGTGTCGGATTCTGATCGGCGACAACCAGATTCAATACCTTGCCCGCCAGCATTCGAACGATGGCGCCACCAATCCCACCCGCTCCGATCACGACAGCAGTACGATTCTGGTAACGCTCGGAAATTCGTGTGAACACTCAGGCACTCCAAAAGGGGAACTCACAATGATATCTGTGCCGACGCTGACAGCATCGACCACGTTGACGGCGCTGTTCGCGTCGGTCGGTATTTGACGCTGGATAACAGCGAGATACGTTTCAGGTCCCGACTTCCTTGAATAGAAAGTTTCCCGGCGGCGAGAAGTCATTCATCGCGAATCATATTTGCCGACTGCTGATTTCGTCTCGGTCTTCGGCTGATTCACAAATGAAACTAATTCGGCTTCCAGTTTTATCACAGCTGCCTCGAGAGCCACAAACGTTGCTTCTGCATCAACCAGTTGTCCGTGGTGGCCCATTTTTTCGAGCTCGAATGCTGCGTTGACGGCGGCAGGAGCGTAAAAGTTGACTAATGTTCCTTTGATATCGTGACTCGACCGATTTAGCGCCCGAGCATCTTTTTTCTTAATCGCCTCACCGACCGCTTTGAGAGAACCGGGCATCACCGAGACAAACAGCCTTACAAGTTCTTTCAATTCCTCAAAATCATGATCCACGCTCGATAACACCTCATCCAGGTCGAATGAAAATGTCTTGGGATCAGCGATTGAATCATTGTTTTTCAGAATCGGCGCCGGTGAGGTCACGGTTTGTAATGCTTCCAGCAATTCCGGGATCTTGATCGGCTTGGAAACATAACCGTCCATTCCTTCGGCCAGACAGCGTTCCCGATCCCCCTTCATCGCATTCGCGGTCATGGCGATGATCGGTAAATGCGCCCCCGTCGTCTTTTCATGGGATCGAATACAGGCTGTCACTTCAAAGCCGTTCATCTCGGGCATCTGGACGTCCATTAAGACGACATCAAATGTTCTCGATTCGAGAAGTTTCATCACCACTTTTCCGTTCTCGGCCACTTCCACTGCGTGGCCTTATCGCTCAAGGATTCGAACAGCAACTTTCTGGTTTACCACGTTGTCTTCGGCCAGCAGGATTCGAAGTTTTTTCATTTCGCCTGAAACGGGGACAGAAACAATTGGCGAAATTGAACTGATCCGGTTTTCCTGCACATCAGCGACACCAAGAGCATTCAGGATCGAATTCAAAAGTTTCGGTTGCATCACTGGTTTGACCAGATGGCAAGCAATTCCCAGGTCTCGACAGCGAGCAGTGTCGCCGGTCAGTTTTTCTGAGGTCAGCATCATCACGACTGGCTTCGAATACGAATCGTCCTGATGAATCTGTTCAATCAGCGAAAAACCGTCCATCTCCGGCATGACGCAATCGACGATTATCAATCGGAAATACGACTTTGTCTGTGTCCCTTGACGAAGCATGGCAAGTGCCATCGAACCGCTGGCGGCCAGTGTTGGTTTCATGCCCCACATTTTCAGCATTTCATCGAGAATGCGTCGATTCGTGGCGTTATCATCAACCACCAGCACGTTCATGTCCTTCAAATGGGCGACGTGCACTTGGTTGTGCTGTTTTGGCTGGACTGCAGCAATGCCGAGATTGATGGTAAAGTGGAACGTACTTCCGCGTCCGACTTCACTCTCAACCCAGATCCGCCCTCCCATCAGCTTGACGAGCTGTGCCGAGATTGTGAGTCCCAGTCCCGTCCCGCCATATTGACGATTGGTAGAGCCATCCCCCTGGGAGAACTGTTCAAAAATCGTCTCCAGTTTCTCTTTGGGAATTCCAATACCGGTATCGGTGATTTTGAAGTGCAGAACGGCGTTGTTGCTCCTGATTGGTTCCGTCGAGACTTCAATTCCAATTTCGCCCGTAGTCGTAAACTTTAAGGCGTTACCCACGAGATTGACCCAGATTTGGCGAAGCCTGACCGAGTCGGCCACCAGAATATCTGGGATCTCGCTGGCAATCTCGCAGGTGAGTTCCAGACCTTTTTGATGAGCTCGCAAGGCCAGTGGCTTGAGTGTATTGTCGAGTGTTTCACGCAAGTCGAATTCGACGGGGTCGAGATCGAGCTTCCCTGCTTCGATCTTGGAAAAATCAAGGATGTCGTTAATCACCGTCAATAAAGTGTCTGCCGAAACCTTCACCGCTTCCAGGTATTCGCGTTGATTTGATGTCAGTTCCGTATCGAGCGTCAACTCGGTCATTCCGATGATACCGTTCATCGGAGTCCGTATTTCATGGCTCATGTTCGCGAGAAATTCGCTTTTCGCCCGGCTTGACGCTTCCGCCGTCGCCTGGGCCTGTCTGACGACTTGTTCGGCCCATTTGCGATCGGTGATGTCGCGAGTCACTCCGACGAAGTGACTCAGTTTCCCTTGTTCGTTCCACAGAGGAGAGATCGTTAGCTCGTTCCAGAACGTGTTTCCATCCTTGCGGTAATTGAGAATCTCGCCGGAAAAATGAGTCGCGTTTTTGAGTGCTGTCCTGATCGCTTCAACCGTTTGCGGATCGGTGAGCGGACCTTGCAGAAATTTGCAATTCCGGCCGAGGATTTCAGGGATGCTATAGCCGGTGATTGTCGAGAACGCCGCGTTCGAAGAGAGAATCAGTCGGTTCGCATCGGTGATAATTACCCCCTGCGAGATCGACTTGAGCGCCAGGTCGCTCACCTTCAGGTTCTCTTCGGCTTTTCTGCGTTCGGTAATGTTTTCGTGGACAACCACAACCCGGCGGTCGCCGTTCACTCCAAAACCGGTCACTCGAACAATGAACCATCTCTGTTCCTTCGGGCTGTGGCATGGATATTCGAGGCGAAACTCATTGGTCTCCCCCGCCATCACAGACCGTATTCCACCCGCAACAGCCGCAGCCTCCTCAGAGTTCCTGCCCCGACTCCGTTCACAAACACTCAAGTAGTTGGCCCCGACATCCAGACCCGTGGTGCATTGCGAATTGCTTTGAGCAAAGCGTCGCCATGCATCGTTCACCTCGACGATTCCTCCCGCTTCGTCCAGAATCGCGATGTGAGCCGTTAGGGAATCAAGTGTATTTTGAAGAAACTGCGCTGAAGTCATGACCATATTGGTCGTCCTGCTTTTTCAATGAATACGATCGATGCCGACACCTGGTCCAGCGGTTTTGAATCAAAACCGAAGGACAGATCGGCGGTGATAGGAATGTTTATTACGCTAGAGCGTAGGGGTTTTGTGACGTACTTCAAGGCGAGCGTGGTGTTACTTGATGGAGATTCCGTATTTCGAAATCGTCTGGCGAAACATCCATCGTTATCTAATCCGAGAACAAGTTATAATCGAGGGGTTTGACAGTCGTTGCCCGAGACGCGCAGGAGTATCGCCGTCGATTCCGATGCTGCCAGCTTCGGGGTGTTTCAGAGCACAAGCACACGGGCGCTAATTCATGGAGATGACATTCCCAAAGTATCGGGCCAGAACAGACCGAACATATTCTGCTCAGGATCAATGAATTAAGGCTGTCAGCAGATGCCAGAAAGGGCAGACTTGGTGAACGCGTCCCGGTCCCCCGACAGAATTCATCTGACGGGTTGTCGTATGGATGAATCAGGCAGTTCTCTTCGCCGCGGGTCGAAAACGTGGCATAGCCAACCTTTTGTTGTAATACGAATTCATCAGCGAAAAAGAATTGTTGTGACGGTAGAATCTAATGGTGAGCCAGACACGGGATTATCGTCTGGTTGACTTGATGATGGTCCTGAGTCACTCGATCATTCATTCCTCCACAATTCTGTTAATAAGAATCGCCCGCCATGCAGAGACGAACATTTCATGCAGTCGTTTTAGGCTCAAGTCTCAATCTGCTCGGCAAATCATTGACTGGCCAGGTTCCCAGTCAAACGAACTCGGCGGGCAAGTTGCTTTACGCCAAACCGATTGAAACCCGATTAAACGGAGCTGTCGCCTGGCGGGTCCGCTACATGTCGAAGGACATCAACGACGTCGCTCATGAAGTGACGGGAATCGTGATTGCCCCTGCGAAAAAGGGTAAAGATCGTCCGATCATAACATGGTGCCACGGAACAACGGGACTGGGGGATGTGGCCTCCCCGTCGGCACAGCCCGATCCGGCGCGCGAGTTAACGGTCTACTTCAGCCCGGGAGCCACGCAACAGATCGATTATGGCGTTCCGGGTGTCCAGGGTTTCATCGATGCCGGCTATGTTGTCTGTGCAACGGATTACCAGGGTCTGGGTAACTCGGAAATCCATCAATACATGGTGAGCCCGACGAACGCTCGTGATGCGGTCTTTATCGCTCATGCGGCGAGGGAATTTGAGACAGGGGCGGGAACTCAGTTGCTTGCTTATGGCTGGTCGCAGGGCGGGGGAACAGCGGCCTCCGTGGCAGAACTCGCCGATGGCGATTTCGGTGTCCTCGACCTGAAAGGAAGCGTACTGTTGTCGCCCGGAGTGGCGTACGTCGGGATTGAGAATCCCACGGGAATCGGGGCGGCGCTCGCAGATGCCAGCACGCCACCCGACTCGCACCTGTTGATGACGCTGTGGGGCTATGCCGCAGCGTTCCCCAAACTGAATGCAGAAGATGTTTTTACTCCGTTGGGGATGCAACTGATGCAGGACTCATGGAAAGTGCAGCCGGTCCATCACCTGAATGACATGATCGCTCGATCATTTCGGTTGAAAGGAGCGATCTTGAAATCGTCCCCCGAAAACTTCGACGCCTGGAAAGGGGCGATCAAGCTAGGTTCAGCAGGTCGGGTCAAACCCCGCTGTCCGCTGTTAATGTGTGTCGACTCATTCCAGGGTGGTACGGTGATTCCCGTCCCATGGCAGCACGCATACGCGAAGTCGGTCAAAGCATTAGGGGCCACGATCGAAACCCAAGAATTCCCGCAGGACGACCATTTCAGCCTCCCGTTCGCCGTTCGCGAAGTGGTCGCGAACTGGATGCAGAAAGCACTCGCCAAACGCCAATAACAATCCGCCGGCGAGACGAAATTGTGAGAATTGGTGAGAGCGTTTGAACGGACCGCAGACGCTGAACTTCGTCGTCCCAGGTCGCCACAATAGGAAGTTGTCGTCCCACGGCACACGACGATTATTTTTCAAGCTTCGAAATATTCGCAACGATGTCGCCCAGTTGCGACTGAAAAAAGTAATCGTTCGGAAGTTCCACGTCGACGATCCCGGCATCAATCGCTTTTTGAAAATAAGGTCTTGCTGTTTCATAACCAGGAACGAGCAACCTCATAATGATCCGGTTCACTTCGTTCGCCGGGAATTCTCCCTCTTCGACGAATGCGAGTAAGCGCACCAATCCGTCGGGTTCCAGCATCCAATGTAAAGGGACATCTGAAAGGGCCGATCCGTCCCTTGCAAACTCCTTGCTCTGGTCCGGACCGCAACCGTCCGGCAGGCCGAGCGGACTGGCATGGTTGACATGGACAATTCGCAAGTCCCGCCCTGCAGAATGGCCATCTTTCGAGCGAGTAAGCCATTGCAGCAGTCCGTGCTCAGGCTTAGAAATGACTTGACCGCACTGATCGCAACACCACGGACCGAGGCTTAGTTCCACATCATCGCTACTGTTCAGGAGTGCCAGTGGAGAGTCAATGTGTGTCGTCAGTAATGTGTCAACTTCAACCCCGGCATTCGCCAGAATCTCCAAACTATTTCTCAGGTGTTTATGCAGGCCGCGCTTTGTGAACATCTGATTGATCGCACGTTCAGGAGTCCCGAACGTATCGCTCATTTGCTGGTAGCGGTCCATCAGTCCGGCGACACTGCCCCCTTCGAGACCGAGATACATGAGTGTGGCCAGCATGTAAATCTCGGCCGCTTTAAGAGGTTTTAGAAATACCCGCAGATCCTGTTCGATCAATTGCCGCGTTGCGCTATCTGGTGCTTCGCTGGCCTGTCGCGCCAACTCAAGAACCCGCTGAACAATATTGGAGTACTGCATTACGATTCTTTCGGGATACGGAAATGAAACAGTCAGGGATCCGGCGTTACCTGACAATTTGGCAATGCCTGGCGAAGCAGTGCTCGACCTTCTGGAGTGGTTTGAGTGTCGTCGAGATCAATCTTTTCAAGATTCATCATTCCAGCAAGATGCTTAAGCCCCTCGTCGGTAACTTTTGTGTTGAAGAGGGTGAGATCAGTCAGTGATGAAAGTCCCGTCAAATGATAAAGTCCAGCATCACCGATTTGGGTACTGCTGAGGTTGAGGCTACCCAGGTTCGTCAGTCCTTTCAAATATTCTAACCCGTGGTCGGTCAGTTGAGTCTCGTGAAGATCAAGATTTTGTGGAATGTCGTCGAGAGTTCGTTTTAATCCCTTGAGTTGGGCGATCTGTTGATCGGTAACCATCGGGCCGGTGAGGTAAAGAAATTCGAGCCAATTTAGCGCTGCAACTTCTGAAATGACTTCGGCAGAAACGGGCTCAGACACTTTCGCGGCAACTTCGTCCCCTCCAAGTATGATTCCGGTAATGCGTGGCAGGTTGTCACCGAAGGGAATCCGATAGATCCAGCGTGGCCCACGACGTTGCCACTCAACTCGTCCGCCAAGAGCTTCCACCTTGCCGGCTAGCCAATGCTCCCTCTGAATGGGAAGCACGAAGTTCAACCAGAATACGACCAACTGAATGACGGCGATGAGACCAATCGCAGTGATGATCCGCCCGGTGTACGACTGACGGAACCACCTCGCAATCGATTGTTTTTGAGAAGTGTTGTCCACGACGACGACATCCCATTGGATTTAAAGATTGAGGAGAAGAGTCGGAATCGGAAAATATTTGCGTTTCAAGATTGTTGAGTGGGCATTCGTGAGGCTTCGAAGAAACGTAGAGTTTGCATTTGCGAATCGGGTTGGGTCGATATACGTTTGTGACTCGTTTATGTGATCGATGCTGATTGTTGGAAAACCTGTGATCGAAATCGATGCTGATATCGCTGTCATTGGAGCGGGCTTTAGTGGTAGCCTGATCGCTATGCTACTGCAACGCATGGGCCTGCGACCTGTGTTAGTTGATCGCGGTTCGCATCCCCGCTTTGCTGTGGGGGAATCATCGACTCCCGTGGCAAACCTGATCCTGGAAGGATTGGCACATCGTTACGATTTGCCCCGGATCGCTCCGCTGGCCAATTATGCAAGTTGGAAGCGAACCTATCCCGAGATTGTTTGCGGACTGAAGCGAGGTTTCAGTTATTTTCACCATGAATTCGGGCATGACTTTCGGCCGCTCGCGGATCGAGCGAATGAATTGCTCGTCGCCGCGAGCCTTACCAATGAAGATGCCGATACACACTGGCTGAGATCCGACTTCGATGGCTTTCTGGCTGCCGAAGCGGTGCGGATGGGGATTCCTTACTTCGATCAGACTTCAATCGATCAATTGATCCCACATGGTGCCGGCTGGGAACTCAAGGGACGGTCTGAATCCCGGCAAGAGGCGATCCAAATTCGAGCAGATTTTTTGATTGATGCCTCGGGAGAAGGGGGCTTTTTAGCGAAAATGCTTGGGATCGAACCGCATCCCGATGATATGAAGACGCGATCACGCGGGCTGTTTTCGCATTTCACCGAAGTGGCTCGGTGGAGCGATCTCTATTCTGATCGAGGCGGAGATCTCCCAGGTCATCCCTACCCCTGTGATGATGCCGCCCTGCATCATGTTTTTGATGGGGGCTGGATGTGGGTGTTGCCGTTCGACAACGGCGTCACCAGTGCGGGGTTCGCACTCGATCCCGACCGGTTCCCTCGCGAAACAAGCGGCAGTCCCGAAACCGAATGGGCCGCGATGATGGCTCGTTTACCAGCCGTTGCGGAACAGTTCGCTCGCGCTAAACCGATCGTCCCGTGGCGTCAGACCGGGCGGATGCAGCGCCGTCTGAGTCGGTCGGCAGGACCGAACTGGGTGATGCTTCCCAACACCGCTGCGTTCCATGATCCGCTGCACAGTACCGGGAATACCTTCACGCTGATCGGGATCGAACGCTTGATGGATCTTCTCGAACGATGCTGGGGTCGGCCGGAACTGGCCAACGAACTTCGGAAATACGATGCTCTGGTTCAGAAGGAAGTTGAATTTATTGACCTCGTCGTCAGCGGCAGTTTTGCCGGGTTCCGACAGTTTGAGCGGATGATTGCGATGTCCATGTTCTACTTCGCCACGTCGATCTTTTCCGAGGAAGAACGTCGAGCAGGTCGGGTGGCGAAAGGAGCGGCATTCCTCAGCGCCGATCGACCAGAACTACGCACTGCCCTGAATCAGGCGGTGCAGGACATTAGCGATCCGGCAATCTCATCAGCCGATTTTACCGCCAGAATCAGTGCGGCAATCAAACCGTTTAACCGAGTCGGATTATGTGATCCACTTCGGCTGAATATGTATCCGTATGAGTTTTCATAGATTGCATGCGGGGTTTTGTGGTTGGTCAACTGGTGCCAGCGCGAATATCAAAGTTATGGGAGATTCGGGGCTTTTTGTGAATAGTTCACAGCAATGTTCGCGATCGTGTCTTCCGGACCAAAGGTCCAGCAGTTCAAATAGCGAGGGCCATCGGCCCTGGTTCAGGTGCCACACGACTTTTTTAAGCCTGAAGGGCCGACCGTTCGTTTGTACCGTGGCTTTTGTCGGGCGTTTCGAGAACGGACGGCCCTGCAGGCCTGGCTAATCCAATTATTGAATAGCCAGGGCCGTTAATCCTGGCTATTTGAACTGCTGGCCCCGTTTCGCCAGGAGAAGGTCGAAGACGTATTGTCGAAGTGCAAATTCGCCATGCACACAGAATCAAAGTTGATTCTGGTTGATAAACAAATTCAGGTTCCACGTTTGGCGTCATCTGCAGCAATCAAACGATCAATCGACTATGATTTGATAGAAGGATTGAGACCAGCGCATGACGTACTGTCCCTGATGGATTGAGGAAAACCAGTCTGCAAGAACCTTTGGGTTTTTATGCTTTTGACTGGAGTCGGCAGTGATTGAATGCGCCGATCGTTCGAGGAGAACGAAGATGCGGTTTGTGGTTTGGATCGGACTCGTGATCGGGGGAATTGTTTGTCTCGGCGATTCGTCGAGCGCACAAGGTCGTGGGAGGCTTTTGTTTCCTGTCGACAACCGAGTGACCGCCGAAATCGATCGCCGCCTGCAACAGGATATTGAAGAAGCTCAAGTTTTTATCGAGCAAAAGCAATACGCGCCTGCCGTGATGCGTTTGCAGTCGGTTCTGGATCATCCCGAAGACTATTTTCTGGAGAAGGATTTCCGGTTCAGGAAACCTGTCGGAATTCGAACTCAGGCTCTGCAGATGCTGGCTGACCTCCCAGCCCAGGGGCAGGCTGCTTATGAACTGCAAGTGGGTAGTATCGCTCGAGATCTTTTGAAAGAGGCTCAAGCCACTAATGACATTGAAAAACTGTATGACGTCGCCTCCACCTATCAAATGACATCCGCCGGGTTCGAGGCGCTACAGTTGCTGACCAGTATGGCCTTTGACCATGACCGCCTGGTCGAAGCGGGATTGCTTTGTGAAACGATGCTGCGTCACCCAAGATCAACGGGGCCTCTCAAGACAGCATTGTTACTGCGGTCTGCGTTTGCCTGGCATCTGGCAGGGGAGTCGGACCGAAGTTTATCGGCACTCACCGCATTGAATGATGTGAAGGGGGATGTTGCGTGGCAGATTGGTGGGCGTTCGATCGCGCCATTTAAAGATCTGCAGGACGCGCCTGAATGGCTGAGGACTCATTTCGGTCCTGTAGTGAAATCGAATGCCCAGGCCGTGAACGAATGGGAAATGCCTCGCGGCGGATCGACCGGGAATGAATCGGCCAGTCCAACGAGCCCGGTTGGCGGAGGGTTATGGGCAATTTCTCCGCGACAGCACTTGCGGTTTCTCTCGGACGACGTGGTGAATCAGCAGCGGATTGAGGGCTTCGACCAGCTGACCAACCAGCTCGAAAAAATGATGCGCGACAATAACCGGCTGACTCAACCTGCCGCGATCCCGGTGATTGTCGGCGACGTCGTTGTTTATCGAACTTTAAACGATGTCACGGCAGTCAGCCTGAAGACAGGTCGACTGCTATGGCGTTCGGCAACCACCGACGGAATGCTGGGATGGCTTTTTCAAAGTCCCCTGGCCAGTTCCGACATGATTTCCTCCGCGTCGCCGGTGACGTTTCGAGGATATCTTCGTTACAAACTGTTTCGCGATCAGGTTTCCGGTTCGCTGACGAGTGACGGTCAGAACCTTTACTCGATTGAAGAATCGGAATCGCAGTTCAGTGTGTATCTTCCTCGCAGTCGCCTGCAGTTTGGCGCACAGACGATTTCCGATCCTGTAAACAAACTGGTCGCCTACGACCTGAAAGGGGGACGACTTGTCTGGGAGATCGGCGGACAGAACGGAACTCCCCCCGTCGAATTCTCCGGGTTCTTCTTTGTTGGTCCCCCGCTTCCATACGCAGGCCGATTGTATTGCCTTGCTGTCTCGAAAAATGAAATGCGGCTGGTCTGTCTCACTTCAGAAGGAAATGCGGCACGACTGCAATGGTCGCAGGCGCTAATTGCCACAGACCGAGCCTTATTCGGAGCACCGTTCCGGTCGGCAGGACTGGTTCCTGCAATATCAGATGGACTGATGATCTGTCCCACCGCATACGGTTCGGTGGTCGCTTTTGATGTCGTCCAGCGACAGCTGAAATGGGGTTATTCGTACGATTCTCCGGCGCGGAAAAACTTGCAGGGGGGCGGCGAAGTCGTCGGTGACGAAGAAACCGGGCGGTGGCTTGATAGTGGTCCCGTTCTCGCAGGCGGCCGTGTCGTGCTGACACCTCGCGATTCCGGTGAAATCCACTGTCTGAATCTGGTCGATGGCACCTTGGTCTGGAAGCGGCAGCGACAACAGGGGCTGTATGTCGCTTGTGTGAATGCTGATCAAGTCATCGTCGTAGGACGCTCGCAAGTCGTGGCCTATTCGCTGGCAGACGGTTCGGACGTATGGACTCAACCGACGGAGATTCCTGAACCGAGTGGACGGGGTGTCCGTATCGGTTCGCAATATCTGCTTCCATTATCGTCCGGCCACATCGCGACCTTCGATTTGACGAAAGGTCAGATTCTCGGACGGTCACGGCTTCCTGGAAATCGCATGCCAGGCAACCTGGCCGCCGGAGAGGGGGCTCTCGTTTCTTGTGGAGTTAATGACGTCGTCGGTTTTCGTTCACTAGGCGACGTTGAGCAGCAGATTGATCGTCAGCTGGCGGCCGATCCTGAAAATGCCGAGGCGCTCGCGCTGCGAGGAGAGTTGAGGCTGCATCGCGGGAAAGAAGATGATGCGATCGACGATCTGCGTCGATCATTGAAGCAACAACCGCAACTGCGAGTGAAGCGCATTCTAGTCGAAACGCTGCTCGATCGCTCTCGAAACGATCCCCGTCAATTGCTGCAATCTTCCGCCGAGTTACGGTCACTTTCCGAAGATCCCCGACAGCAGATTGAGGTCACGCAATTGCTGACCTCGGCTCTCAACGAGACTGGTGATCGCGTCAGTGCCGTCGCGCAGCTTTTTCGGCTGGCACTGACAATGCAGATCCCTGACGAAATGGTTGCCAGCGGATCTGATCATTTTGTGTCGCTCGAACAAAGTCTTCGCTCGCAATTGTTCGCGATCTTTGATGCGGCGAACTCCGTTGAGCGAACGGAAATTGCCAAAGTGTTCGGCAGGGAACTTGACGCCATCCTGGCGACGGCAGATCGAGACCACCTCTTGATGAAGTTCGTGAGATTCACGGCAGGGCACCCCGCTGCCGATCGATTGTTGTTGCGCCTGGCCGAGTCAAACGACGCATTGCCAGGTGAGATGTCCAGAACAAGGCTATTGGAGCGAATTGCCGGTTCCGAAAATAAATCGATCGCTGCTGCGGCAGTGGCCGGACTGGCCTCTCGATTTCTAGCATCGAATTCTCCGAAAGAAGCGAAGCTCTGGATTGAGGAACTCGGTCAGCGATTTCCATCAGAGATCTTGCGTGACGGAAAAACCGGTCGGCAGTTGAGCGACGAATGGATGAATCGCAATGATGTTCTGATGTCGAACGTGAAAACGTTGAGTTGGCCTCAAGGTGAGGTCGAAGTCAATCGGACCGAACATCATTTGACACAAGCGACATGGCCGGTTGATGTCGTCACGCATGTCGGTCAGTACTTTAAGGGCTGGACTTTCGAGACGGATGCGTTGGTCACAACGTTGACGGCAAGAGACCCGAATTTCAAAGTTGTCTGGCGGTTTCCACTGTTGAATCCTGCAAATGAACAGCGGATCCACCCCAGTCAGTTGCATCTGCGTGGACGACGACTGGCATTTTCTTCCGGGATGTGGCTCGCCGTCATGGAAGTTGCCGACTCGCAAAGCGAGCCACGTCTTCTCTTCGAGAAGTCGCTGCGGCCGAGTGCATTTGTGACGACGCGTGCGAATAATACCGCGGTCGAACGCCGCCTGCTTCCGAATGGACGACGATTTCAATTGATGTACGACTCTCGAGGCTCGGCAGGCTTTTTGATTGGATTGGCCGACGACGCAGTCTTTTATCAATTGGATAATCGCCTTTTCGCGGCCGATCCCGAGACGGGGCAAATTTTGTGGTCGCGATCTGGTTCACAATTTGCCAAAGCCGATGCGACGGCTGACAAGTCGCTTGTCGTCAATGCGTCTGACAATGGTGCCTGCCTGTTACGTACAATTGACGGAACGATTCAACAGCAGCATCGGGGAAACGCGAACGAGACGCCGATCTGGTTTCGTGGGACGCGTCGATTAAGTCTGCGGAATCATGGTGCCGACCAGCGAATCTTCGAAATGCGTGATTTCGACGGTGATCGCGTGATCTGGCAATCGCAGCATCAGGCGACCAGTGTCCCCAGCGTGATTGATGACGAAGATCTCGCGATCCTCGATCCGAGTGGCAAACTGACTGTGCTGAAACTTGCCAACGGTGAAGTACGGCTGACAGCAGATTTACCTGTCAAACGGCCACTTCGAGGCGTTGTCGTGATGGCGGCACAGCGATGGGAGGATCGGTACGTCGTCGTGGCGGGGGGCCAATCAAAGAATTCGGACCAACGTCGAGTGATCCCGCTGAATTTTGGATCACCAAAGGACTTTCAATCACCCAGAGAATTGGGTGCTCCGTCGAACGTGGCGTTTACGATCGACGGAACAGTTTGTTCGATCGACAGGAAAGACGGGAAGGTGCTGTGGTCGGTACCTGTCACCGAGCTGGCCTTCGATACGGCGCAGCCAGCAAGTGTTCCCGTGCTGGTGTTAGCGTCATGGTTTGTTGATCTCGATGCGCGGAATGGTTTTCCGTTGTCGCCAAAACTCTCGTCACTGATCCTCGACAAGCGGACGGGCGCCAAGATTTACGAGAAACAGGAAACGCTCGACCCGGGCGGCCGAGGAGTGCAATTCGTGCCTTCCATTGACAACCGGAAGTTGGTTGTCGACTTCTATCACTTTCAGTTAGAACTGACGTTTCCGCAATCAAAATAGCGATTAATCGATACGCAACGGAAACGACCTTTTCATAAGTCGTCGCGGAGGAATCCAGCCGCCGCGACCAGAACTGACAACCTCTTCGGGAAAATACGATGATTCACCGCTTGATCCTTGTTCCCATCCTGGCCTGTCTGATTTCTTTCCAGGTGGTTAATGCCGACTCACCTCCGCCAGAACCCGCAGGGATGAAAACCCTGTTCAATGGAAAAGATCTGGGTGGCTGGGACGGTGACCCAAGACTCTGGAGCGTCAAAGACGGTGTGATTCACGGCGAAACGACACCGGAAGCGGTTGCCAATGGAAACACGTTTTTGATTAACAAAGACGCTCGGACAAAGGATTTCGATCTGCGTCTTTCGTTTCGATGCAATGCCACGAACAATTCTGGAATTCAATACCGATCAAAGCACATCACTGATGCCAACGTGAAAAACAACTGGGTTGTTCGCGGCTATCAGCATGAACTTCGCAATGAGGTCACCTTGCCCAATATTTCTGGTTTCATCTATGACGAAGGTGGAAAACGGGGACGGATCTGTCTGGCTGGCGAGCAGGCTAAATGGGATAAAGACGGGAAGCACGTCATTAAATCCGATCTGATCGACCAGGCAAAATTTCAGACGCTATTCAAACTGGACGACTGGAATGACGTCGTCATCATCGGGAAGGGGAACCGAATCCAGCACTATTTGAATAACACGCTGATTCTCGACTTTACGGACGAAGACCCTCAGAACGCATTGTCCGAGGGGATCATGGCGCTCCAACTGCACGCCGGAAAACCGATGTGGGCAGAATTCAAGAATATCCGGATCACCGAGCTTAAATAACGACGGTTTCATCGAACTCTTGATCAGAGTTTTGTGCCACCGCTTAAACGAAGTCGTCGGATTTCATCGTTTAACCCGCAGCCATCGGCGCAGGCGGATCGGCGTCCAGCCGATCTCTTCGGACTTCGTTGGACTCGGGCGAGCTTTCCGATCGAGAACAAAGACGCAGAGAACAACGGCAATTTCCCCATGCGCGATGACGCCCCGGGTTTGTCAGCTTCGCCGCCTGGCCCGCTTCTCTTCGAGGCGCGGTTAAACGAAGTCGGCGGATTTCATCGTTTAACCCGCAGCCATCGGCGCAGGCGGATCGGCGTCCAGCCGATCTCTTCGGGCGTCGTTGGACCCGGG
>CAIOKO010000235.1 GCA_903858935.1 uncultured Schlesneria sp.
GCCAAACGAAAAGGGATCAGAAGAGCGCAGACGTCATTCAAAATCTGACTACCGATGCCGCTAAAAACAAATTCGCGGCAAACGGAAAAAGATTTCGGACCGCCGTTTGAAGCCATCCTCGCAAAAAAATGACGGCCTCGAAGCGATGATGGCTACTTTGGTCTGAGGCAAAGCCTCACTGGAGTCTTCGACAAGGCCGTGTCTTCATGTTGCGATAAGGCGTTCGAAGAGCACGGCCTTACCGACGAGGGTAAAACCGTGGCACCCATATTATTGAGGCTTTTTGTTCCAAAAGCATTTTCGCAGCAGCGCAAGCACCCCATCGTCAGTTCGTTTCATCACACCATCCTTACTTCCCGATGCAAAATCTTCTCGTCACACAAAGAAATCAAACGTTAGTAGTACGACGGAATCGGAGAACGAAACTCTTGATTCCATCTTTCAGTGGCGAACCATGTTTATGCGCAATGTGTCTGATGTTGTGATGAGCACTGCAAGGTCGCATCGATACCGAAACTATCGAAAAACGGGCCTTTGTCGAAGTTGTTTCCACCTGTATACTGTGACTGGCGATTGTCGTGCGATCGAATATGAACGTCTTCGCCGCAGTTCGGTAGCAATAGAAAAAAATCCCTCGAAATGAGTTGGAGCGGTGAGTGATGTCGGATCAAGTGAAGCGCAGTCATGTTGAAGTGATCAAAGAGGGTAGCCACCAACTGAGGGGGACGCTTGCTGAAGAGCTTTTGCACGATCACGAGTTTGGCAAAGACTCGGAACATTTGATTAAGAACCACGGGATTTATCAGCAGGACGATCGCGATTCGCGCAAAGCCAAGAATGCCGATGGGACAGCCAAAGGCAAGCAATACATTTTCATGGTGCGGACTCGGATTCCAGGCGGTAAGGTTTCTGCAAAACAATTTCTCGATCATCTGGATATCTGCGATGAATTCGGGAATGGGACCTTGCGCGTGACGACCAGGCAGGGATTTCAACTTCATGGTGTCATGAAGAGCAATTTGAAGTCGGCCGTGTGGAAAATTAACGACACGTTGCTGACAACACTTGCCGCTTGTGGCGACGTTGAACGTAACGTCATGTGCTGCCCGGCACCAATCAAGAATAATCCTGTTCGTGATCAGATGCAGGCGATGGCCGATGCGATTGCGGAACATCTTAAGCCGCGGACAACCGCTTATCATGAAATCTGGTTAACGGACGAAGCGGGTGAAAAGACGAACGTCGCCGAATTTAAGCCGGTTGACGAACCGATCTACGGGACGGTCTATCTTCCGAGAAAATTCAAAACGGCAATTGCACTTCCAGAAGACAATTGTGTCGATATTTACACGCAAGATCTCGGTTTTCTGGCAGTTGTCGAAGCGGGGCGGATCATTGGTTACAACGTGCTGGTCGGTGGTGGGCAAGGTAAAACGCCAAGTGCTGAAAAGACGTTCGTGGCAATTGCGCAGCGATTGGCATTTGTGAAGCCCGAACAAGTGGTCGGCGTCGCGGAAGCGATCGTCAAAGTTCAACGTGATTTTGGTAACCGGGAAGACCGCAAGGTGGCTCGGCTGAAGTACACCATTCACAATCATGGGTTGGAATGGTTTAAAGCCAAGGTCGAAGAGTATTATGGCCATAAGTTGCCAGCGCCACATCCGATCGATGTGACCGATGTTGACGATCATATTGGCTGGCACGAGCAAGGGGATGGGAATCTCTTTCTTGGGATCAACATCGAGTGTGGCCGAATCAAGGACGATGGGGCACTGCGGATCAAAACCGGGTTACGCGTCCTGCTTAAAAAGTATGGAATGGCCACGCGGCTGACGGCGCTTCAATCGGTGATTCTGTGCGACATCAAGCCTCAGGATAAATCAGACATCATCAAGATTCTTACTGATCACGGGATCAAGCAAGATCACGAGTTAACTTTATTGCGGCGTTACTCCATTGCCTGTCCCGCATTTCCCACGTGCGGCCTGTCGATCACCGAGTCAGAGAGAGCTCTGCCCGGTATCATTGATCAACTCGATGTCGAAATGGCCAAGCTGGGAATTCAGCACGATCGGATTTCTGTCCATATGACTGGTTGCCCGAACGGGTGTGCTCGACCCTACACCCCGGATATCGGGTTGGTCGGAAAACAAGCGGGTGTGGGTGGTGCAGCGGGAAAATATACGATTTATCTCGGTGGCAATGTTCAGGGAACCCGTTTGGCATACATCTACAAAGACGCGGTTCCACAGGAAGATGTGGCTTCGACCTTGGCCGTAGCACTCCGCTTTTATAAAGCGAATCGGTCGAATGGTGAAACGTTTGGTGACTTCTGTCACCGTAAGGGGCAGACTGAAATGCAGGCGATTGCATGAGCGTCCGGGGAGTCTTCAGACGGATCGTCGCGGGAGCCGTCCAAAGGGTTCGTCTTTAGATCGACGAACCCTTGTCTAGTTAAATTTCATCACAGCCGCGAAGACGCCTGCCAAGGATGCCAACGGCAAGACTGACCTGGATCACGCGCTGGCGCGAAATCTCAGCAGAATTGAAACTGTGCTTCATAGGTATTGTTAATCCGTTTCACGATTTCAAAAAATCAAGACGACTTTGAATGGCGAAGGCCCCATGACGGTTCTTACAATGGACTGTCGAACATGTTTTCATGAGGGCAATCATGGCGGTTCAGTTGGTGAGACCCGATGTTTCAGATCTTGTGCTGCGCACGTATTGTCGATCGCTGCACCCAGAGCTGTTTGAACGTCATTGTGGTCTGACCCTGACGAATTCGCACATGCGTCTTGATATTCGATTGAATGCATCAGGACATGTTCTGGCGTTGCAGACGGAATGCAACGCGATAACAGAAGTGATCATGGATCACCGTGAATCATTGCCGACGTTCAGCCGGATTGTGGATTATCGCTTACGTGGATGTCGCACCGAATCGGCGGAATTTGATTCGGGCTTGCGTTATGAGATGAGTTGTCAGCTTGAGCGACTGCATCTCGACATCTTTCTGCGGATGAACGAAGAGTTGGAGCAGGACGTCCGCCGCGCCGATTTGTCTGTTCGACTTCCTGCCGTCAACCGTTTACTTCCGGGGCCCCTCAGTTTGATTCGAACTGAAGTCAGTCGTGAGAGTATGTTAATCTATACATTTCACACATTTCCCGAACATAGTGCCATTATCAAAACTCAGACACTGTTCGAGCGATGTGATGACCTTGCAAAGAATTGAATCAAGCGGAATAGACTCTTTTTGAGTTCTATCCCGCCTGGTCAAGTTTCGAAAAATAACACCATCGTCATTGTCAGCATTGTTCATGCGTCAATGCCGGGCTTCAGGCGGTCAACGGTTGTTTGTCAGGAGAAGCTCTTTCCTTTCTGTCGTTGTTGAAACATTGAGCCCCAAGGATTTGAGCGTCGGTTCAAACCGATCCCATGGTGGAAGCCGGAACGGCTTTAAGCTTCCTTCTTCCACTTCGTCGCTGGTCGGCTCAACAAAGTTTGTCGAAAGACAAAGATCGAGCATCCACATTTCTTCCAGATACTGGGTAGAACGTCCTTCCTTACGAGCCTCGGCAAGAGTCTGTTGCTGGATACCAAATTTGCGATAGACCTCCATCAACGTCAGAATTTTTGCGGCGTCTGACCCGTGATGAACCATAATGTCCTGGCAAGTTTCGAATGATTCAAACTGCTCTAAATCGTCTTTGCGTATCAACAGAACTGTCGGCGCAACATATTGCAGCGGGCGATAGGTTTCGAGAACCGGAGCCATCACCCACCACTCACGTCGATTCCCTGACTCCTTCAATAAGGTTCGCAGGTGTCCGTGCAGTTCTCGTAATACGAATGATCCCAGTTTCCCTTCCATCGCGAGGACCGAGTTTAATTCATCTTCAACCGAATCGCGAGTCAGCCCCAGCAGATGCGAACGAATTGCATCCTTGGCAACAAACAGGTTGAGAGGCAAACACCCGATCATCCGCACCACCAGCCGACGGCGGCCGTCGTTACCTGTTGATACGAAAGCGTAGACGAATTCCAGTTGCTGGAACTGTTGGCCGTGATGGATTTCTCGCATTTCACGACGACGTCGCCACCAGGATGCGAACCACGCGGTGGCCAACGCAAAGGCAGCACCGATCAAGATCCCAATCGATTTCTCGTGCGCGACTTTCCAAAGTAATTCCCACATGTTTTCCACTTTCTTCTCGATTCAACGGGCGAATCCATTGCCACTGCATCGGATTCTTCGGAGATGCGGTGTATTCGCCCTCTGCCGGTAAAAGAGCACTGCTTGACCGAAGAGGGTCAAGCAGTGGCACATTCATTTAGAAGATTGACATAACCATAGCCTCAGTTCTTCATAACGCAGTTGATAGTCGAACGGATCATTTCGCATCAGCGTTGGTTGATTGAACGGGGCTGAGGCCGTTATCGTAGGGCTCCCTTCGTCCGCAGACATGGCATCAAGCCAATCGATTTCGAATCTGTGGATTAACGACGTCTGAGATCTGGAGCATCCTGATGACGAACAAAACGCGTACAATAATCGGCGCGAATACAGCTTCGCGTCGCAAATTCCTGGCGACTTCTGCCGCAGCGGTGTCGACGGCATTCAGCTTTACGATTGTTCCCCGACACGTGCTCGGCGGTCTTGGACAAACGGCTCCGTCCGAACGCCCGAACATCGCAGGAATCGGCTGCGGTGGCATGGGAGGGGGAGACATTGCCACATTTACCAAATTGGGGGCGAATTTTGTTGCGCTGTGTGATGTTGATGAGACTCGTGCTGCGGGAACGTTTAACGCGCATCCGAATGCCAGGAGGTATAAAGATTTTCGGGAGATGATCGACAAGGAAGCGAAGAACATCGATGCGGTCACGGTGGGGACTCCTGACCATATTCATGGTGTTGCTGCCATGGCGGCGATCAAGGCGGGCAAACACGTTTATGTGCAAAAGCCACTGACCCATACCTTGCTCGAATGTCGGGAACTGACAAAAGCGGCTAAGAAGGCAGGGGTCGTGACTTCCATGGGAAACCAGGGACACGCATCGGAAGGATCGCGACTGACGAATGAATGGGTTCAAGCGGGGATTATTGGCGACGTTCGTGAGGTTCACGTCTGGTCAGATCGGGCCGGTCGGTTATGGAAACAGGGGATCGCTCGCCCGACAGATATGCCACAAGTGCCAGGGACATTGGATTGGAACTTGTGGCTGGGTCCTGCACGAGAACGACCCTATCACCCGGCGTATGCGCCACATAACTGGCGAGGGTGGTGGGATTTTGGAACGGGCGCGCTGGGTGACATGGGCTGCCATATCATTGACCATCCCGTCTGGGCCTTGAATCTCGGTGCCCCAACCACGGTCGAGGCGAGAACAACACTGGATGGGTCGTTTCTCGATCAGAACAAACCCAATTTTGACAGCTATCCGATTGCGGCCATGATCACTTACGAGTTTCCGGCCCGGGGCCAACTTCCGCCGGTCAAGATGACATGGTACGACGGCGGGTTGATGCCACCCACTCCGTCAGAGATGACCGCTGGACAGCGGCTACCGGATAACGGTGTGTTGTACGTGGGGAGTAAAGGAAAAATGTTTCACTCGTCCCATGGCGGCATGCCTCATCTTCTGCCGGAAACATTGTTGGAGCAGGCCAGGGTGGTGCCCAAATCGATCGAGCGATCACCTGGCCACTATGAGGAATGGTATCAAGCATTAAAAGGTGGAAAGCGTCCTGTGGACAACTTTGACTATGCCGGTCCGATGACGGAGACGGTTTTGTTGGGCGTCTTGTCGTTGAGATCGCCTGGTAACCGGCTGGAATGGGACAATGACAATCTGAAGGTAAAGAATGCACCTGAATTGAATCAATTTATCCATAAAGAATATCGCGCGGGTTGGATACTTTGAGGTACCGTTCCAAAGTCGTCACTCACCCCACTTCCCTGTAGGGGTGCTTACGGTCCTTTGCACCAGCGAGTGCCACTCGTCACCGACACGATTTAACGCAACTTCAATTGCCGTGCCACTGCTTTGGAGTCTTCAGGTTGGAAACGTGACTCATTGAGTCAAGTTTCGGGATTTCTTCGAAAGTAGCCATCATCGCTCCGCGTGATGAGCATGCGTCGGAAACGATTCAAACGTTACCTCAGCATCGAGACAAATACTTTGTTTGAATTCGAATTTCGAAAACATGTGGATTAGAATTTCGTCGGTTCTCGAAAGATGCTCGTCACATGGAGCGATGATGGTTACTTTGGTCTGAGGTGAAACCTCGCGGTCTTCGGAGAAGCGGTGTCTTCGCCTTGCTTGTCATGCCCAAAGAGCACTGCTTTCCCGAAGGCGGGCAAGCAGTGGCACCCGATCCGTGCTTGTTCCACTTTCATCGATACGATTTAACGCAACTTCCCAGGGCAATGGCCCGTTAACCACCCCCGCAGGGAAGGTGGAGTTTCGGATGAATTGCGACCATCCTCGTTTTCTAACTATGCAATACGAGTCTTAACTTAATTCGGAGGTCACCAATGCGTATTTCGTTGCTACTGTTCATTTTCTTGCTCACGTCGGGAGCCGCCGCGATTGCTGCTGACAACGTCCTCACCGAACAAGAAAAACAGGATGGCTGGATTTTGTTGTTTGATGGCCAAACCACAAAAGGTTGGATGTCGCCCAAGGAAAAGCCTTTGGCGGAGTCACATGTTCAAGATGGAAGTCTGAACCCACATCCATGCGACTATATGCTGGTCTACGATAAGCCTTTGGGAAATTACAAACTGTCTCTCGATTTCAAGATTTCGAAGAAGTGTAACAGTGGTGTTTTTGTGAGAACGTTTCCGTTGACTCCCCGTCCGGGTAAGGATGTCGGGTTTAACGGGATTGAAATCGCGATCGATGACACGTCAACGGCAGGGTTTCATGATACCGGCGCGATTTACGACCTGGTCAAGCCGACGAAGAATGCGATGAAGCCCGTCGGTGAATGGAATCAGATCCAGATTACCAGTGACCGAAACCGACTTGAAATCGAATTGAACGGCGAGAAAGTCAATCGAATCGATTTTGATGAATGGCCGGAACCGAACAAGCGTCCTGACGGGACGATGCACAAGTTTGATGTGGCTTACAAGACGCATCCTCGCCAGGGGTATATCGGGTTACAGGATCATGGTAGCGACTGCTGGTATAAGAATATCAAGCTGTTGCCGTTGAAGTGATGTGGTGTGCTGTGAAGGCTTCGGTATGGTTTTATTGCTTCTCTGGATATCAAGAAGAATTGCACAGGGCGGGTTTGTGAATTATTGACCTGGCTGATCGTACGACCGTTTTTGCGTCCGCCATGGTGACGAGTTCTTCCGGCCCAAGGGGCCAGCCGTTCAAATAGCCTGGCCCATTGGGCTAGGAGTACAGGAATTAGAGGATAAAGAAGGCCTGAAGGGTCGGCCATTCGCGGCAATTGGCTACGTTGAACAACATGCAGAACAACCAGCGCGCTGGTTGTTTCGGTATGAATTTCGAGAATTTTGAAACCGACACGAGAGTGTAATCGAAGAGCGATATGCCAGGTGCTGATATCGAACGGTCGACCCTTCAGGCAACGCTGTGAAGGATTGTTCCCGCAACGATTGAGTTGGCAAAATACTTGTATCTCTCTATGCCGAAGGCATTACAGTGATTAGCCGGTGGCTGAGCGCATAGCGACGCTACCGGAATCGATCGCGTCAAAAATCGGAGAATCCTGAAGGGATTCAAGATTCACCCGTTGTTTTAATGTCAATTCATCATTGTCGTCGGCAGACGAAGTGCGATCCCGCTGAGATCGATGAGCGACATCAACATCAGTGATTAGCCGGTGGCGTCGCTACGCTCAGCCACCGGCTAATCACTGATGTCCTTCCAGGACGGCAATCAAGAGGCGATGTCCCGGTTTTTCAGGCACAGAAATGCTTCACAGCGTTGCCCTTCAGGCCGTTTAGGAATTCAGATTCCTGACTACCTGGCCCGACGGGGCCAGGCGATTCGAACGACTGGACCTTTGGTCCGAAAGATTGCGCCTCATCGCCGACCGGTTATGACGATTCGTCCATTCAAAAACACGGACAATTTCTACATCCGCCGAGTCGCGAGCTGATTGACGGCCGGCGAAGCGGAGCTTCGAAGAAGGGGCTCCCAAGCGGGAGCTTGGGAGCCGGGATCATGCAAAAAGCACCGTCCCAAAATGTTGGGACGGTGCCGTATCGTCAGCCTGTGATCTGGTCAGCTAGCCGAGCATGTTGCTCGATTGGGTGTTGATCAGAACGAACCATAACCGAATGGCAGTTCGCCGTTGTTTCCGACACCGTTCAGGTTATACCCGTTTGCGTCCCCGGTGTTGGTATACGGTGCGATGTCGAGCGGGAAGATGTTCTCGCTGTCTAAGCTAACACGCCATGTGCTTGCTCCCATACCTGGGTAAAGCTGTTGGAGGCCCGGTCCAACGTTTGGAGCACCGTAGAACGGAATGCGAGCGGCAAGTCGCGTTGCGTTTCGGGCTCGCGTTGCACTGTTGAACGGACCAGCAATGTTTGGTGCCGCGATGGTGTTGAGCCGCGACTTGAAGACCCCATCGGCATCGTTGTAGAAGGCGACCAAAGCGGGGTTTCGTGCAACATAGCCACCAAGAGAAGTTCCGTTTGTGTCAACCGAGTTCGCATCGGTGATGTTTGCTCGGAAGTAGAGGTCGAACCGTGACAGTGGATCGCTCTGGTAGGAATTAAGGGTATACTGAGTATTATCCCATGTTCCAGCAGCCGTAGCTGGTGTGACCGTCGAGACGTACGAGTGGAACAGCACGTCGTTTCCGAAGTTTCCGTTGAATCGGTTGTCATCAACCACAGCCGTCACACCACCGCGGAAGGTCGACAACCCGAACGGGCTACCCCCCTCAGCCAATGCTGTCCCGCTGCTCGCGAAGAAACCGGGGGTGGTCGCCCCGTATCCACCACCGCTGCTTCCGACTCGAATTACCAAGCCAGTTCCAGAGAGTCCGCTGTTAATACCGTTGCCAATCACCTGGTTGTTCACGAAGCGTAGTTCCAGGTCAGGTCGATTGAAGACCGAACCGTCGGCGAGAAGCGGTGTCGTGCTTGAAGCCCAGACCGCCTGATCTTGTGATGCCGTGTTGACAACATAAACTCCTTCCAGTTTGTTGGAAGAGATGAAGTTGTTGTAGATGTCGGCCTGAGTGTAGCTATTGCCTCGGTTGATCAGGTTGATGCCACGGCCACTGTTGTTCGTGATCGTGTTGTCGTGAATCGAAATTGAATTCTGGAATCCAGTAAATCCTTGTGAGATCTGGTATTGAACTCCGTCACCGAAGTTGTTGTCAATCACGTTGTTTTCAACGATGACCGAAGTGGATGGTTTCACGTTCAACAAGATCCCTGCGTTTTCTGCGGCAGTGTTCAGATTCGCGAGCGTGCCGTTCTGGGTTATCATGTTGCTGCCAATTGTCAGCCCTGAAGTCCCTGTTGCTCCAGTGTCCTCGATACCGTTGTTTGCGTTCAGTGTGATTACGTTGCCCAGTCCCAAGTTGGTTGGATCGCCGATGACGAGACCGTCTACGACTCCGTTAAGCTCGATACCACTTCCTTTATTGCTCATGATAATGTTTTGAGTCCATGTCCCCGTCAGAGCACGTCCGTCGACCGCTGCGTTGACTTGTTCAATCAACCGAATGCCGTTCGCCCCGTTGCTGAGGAACGTGTTCAGGTTCATGTTCGCCTGGATGTTAGCGTCAGCACGTTCGTCGAATAACAGGCCATTCTGATTGTTGTTGGATAGATCGTTGTTGTTGATCGTATACGTATCTGTCCGGAACTGGTTGGCAGCCCTGATGACAAGTCCGTTTTGTGGATTATTGTCAAAAGTGCTGTTCTGGATGGTCGTGTTGTTGATTTGACCATTAGCAGTCCGGAAGAATTCGAGACCGTTACCTCCATTGTTCGAGAAGTTATCGCCGAGATCCGTGGTGGCTCCGCCAACCGTGAAGTTGTTGAGTTGGGCAAAGAGTCCGGCGTTATTACCGGTTACGGTGAACAGAGCACCGTCACCCGGGTTGTTCGTAAAGCTGGATTTTACGATGCCACCGGTCAGTACTGAACTTCCCTGCTGATTTACATTCAGACCTTCGCCGCTGAAGTTCTGGTCTGGTCCGTTGACCGTATTGCTGAAGGTCGAATTCGCAATGTTAAGCGTACCGGACGATGCACCAGTCATCGTGATACCGACACCGGCATCGGTGTTGCCAGTAATCAGGTTAGCGTTCTGCGTGAGATCACCGATGTTCCAGTTGAACGAAGCCTGGTCAGGTACTGTCAACCGAACACCCAAACTACCATTTCTGGAGTTCGCCGTTCCGATCGTATTACCGTAGAACTGGGCTCCTTCGAAGTGGCCACCGTTATTCAGGCTGATGTTAATTCCTTCTTTGGAGTTTCCGTTGATCGTGTTATCGGTGAAGTTACTCGTCAGAACTCCATTGACCCCCATGACGAAGTTCACGCCCTGGGCCCCGTTCGAATTGATCACGTTTTTATCGAATCCACCAGTCATATTGCGGTTGTCAGCCAGGTGGATGTTGACGCCAGGTCCAGCGATGTTCTGAGAGATCGTGTTTGACGTAAAGCTGGCTTGCAGATTCTGTGCACCGTTTACGAGCGACAGATTGATACCGGTGCCGCTATTCTGGTTGACGGTGTTATTTGAGAAGACGGCACTGATGGTGTTTCCAACCGTGATCGGGTTCACCATACGGATACCGTCACCAGTGTTGCTGCTAATCGTATTCGCATTAAACAAGGCGTTGGTGATGTCGCTGTTGACGACAGCCCCGTTAGCACCCGTGAATTCGATACCGTGACCGATCACGCCAGGGTTAGCGCTGACGCCGTTTCCACTGATTCCGTTGTTACTGACGTTCAGGTTGGTCAGGCTCGAGTTGTTCAGATTAAATCGAATCCCATCCAGGCCGTTCGAGGAGATACCGGGTGAAATTGCGGGAATCGCCTGGTTGAGTACAAGCTGGTCAAATCCCCCGATATTCTGGATCACACCGCTGACCCTCCGACCGTCTGTCAGTGTGACAATGCCAGTCGAACCCACGATTGATGTGTCAACGACGTTTCCAGCGGAACTATTTTCACCGTGAGCCAGGAAATACTGCCAGGCAAACGATGCGGGTGTAAAGTTGTTGAACCCAAAGCTCAACTGTTGCGAGTCGACGGGAACACCACCGTAGGGTAGTACATTTCCACTGGTGTCTTGAACCGGGTAGTTACCAGGTGTGATGGCGACGCCATCAACCGAGTCCAACCCAACCGTGACGTCCGAATTTGGGGCTGGAAGGAAAGCATACGTCCCGATCGGAGTGAAGGTTTGATCTGGACGGAAGTACTGACCGGACGGTGCCAGGTTGAGCGTGACATTCGCAATATTGATCCCCGCCGCGGAAGTATTCGCCATCAAATTGAGCGGGCCGTTAGAGATGTACTGGAAGTTCAGCGTTCCGGCGACACCGGATATTCCGCCAGTATTCCCCACGATGGTCAGGTTATTGATTGGCGAATTGAACAGTTCCAGGTTGATACCATTGGCCGCATTGGCTTGAAGTCCATTACTTTCGATGGCCAGGCCATCAGCCGTGACCGAGTGGAAGTTCAAATGCAGGCCGTCACCACCGCTGCCCGAAATCAGGTTGTTCGTGATGAATGATCCATTCGTGGCGATGTTCGAATTGGTTCCCGTGATCAGGATTCCATCGCCGCTGTTACTGGTAACCGTCATCTGGTCAATTGTTAATGCGTTGACAGGAACGTTGCCCAGCGAGTTCAAGGCAACCGTTACTGGAACTGGCAGGCATCCGTTCAATGGTGACGCAAGGTTGTCTGTCAGTGTCAGCACTTCAACCGTTGTACCACTGAAGTTCAGGTTGTTGACCAGGTTGGTGTTGAGAAGAGTAATATCGATCCCGTCACCCAGATTGTTGGCGACCGTTGTCGGGCCTTCGATCTGGATGGCTCCGTTCTGAACCGTGTCAAAGTTGACGTGAATCCCGTCCAGCGTGTTGTTGCTGATCGAACTGAATCCATTGATCAACAGCGAGCCGTTGGTGATGTTCTGCATGTTGACGTTGATGCCATTGCCTGCATTTCCGTTGATCGTGCCTGGTCCTTCGATGGCGACCACGGCGTTTGTGATGTTCTGCAAGTCAACATGCACGCCGTCACCGGTTCCGTTGTTAGACGAGCCCGTGATATCCAGCACAATCTGCTTCATGTTCGAGAACGTATAGTTGCCGAAGGAATTCAGACCGTTCCCGGTGAAAATGTTCGCCCCATTCATCAACAGGTTGAAGCTGGTATTCGCTCCAAACGCTGTGGTCTGAACGCCGTAACCACCGTTATTGGATGACGATGTTCCATTTTCGATGACTGTTGTCATGGTCGCGCCATTCTCGGCGTCCAGGGTAAATCCATTTCCCTTATTGTTGTCGACGGTGTCGGCACTGAAGAGCAAGCGAGCGATGGCGGAATCCGCAGGACCGTTTCCGATCGCGACAACGCGGACGCCATCCAGCTTCCCGTTGGCTCCGTTTGTGCTGTAAGAGTTATTAGCCGAGCGGTAGTTCACCACGGCGGAGTCTGTGACATTGATCAGCAGGCCTTCGCTGCCATTGTTGTCGATCGTTGAAGCTGCAACATTGAAGTTGATGAGCGAGTTTGGATTCACCGCAGTCAGTTGAATACCCTGATTGCCGTTGACGGTGAGGGAAGAGGTTTCGATACAGGCATTCAAGTTGCCGCCGTTTGTAGCGAGCCCGTTGAATCCTTGTCCTCCGAACGAGGCACCGTTTCCATTAAGGTTAATTGAAGCCAGATCAAAGTTGGCAACACTGTTGGCTCCGTCAACCTGGACCAGGATGCCCGACCCGCCGTTCTGAGAGAACGACGACGAGACTGAATCTGCGGCCACGTTCAACTGGCCGCCCCCTTGGACGACAAACAGAGCTCCCGTCGCACCACTCCTGTTACCAGTGACATTGGTCAGCGACAGGTCTGCAATCGAGCCAGGTCCAGTCACCAATCCATTGATCGCGTCGGAGCCGTTGTTCGACAGATTGCTTGACGTGATCGATGCGTTCAATTCACCACCCGTATTCGCCTCAAACCGCAAACCAATTTGCTGAGTTCCGAATTGGGCCGAGTTGCCAATCGTCGCACGGTCGATTGTCAAATCCACGAGTGATTGCGACTGCGTTACGACATTGACACCCGCTTTCGTTCCCACGAATGGTGGCGGCGCGGTTCCATTGTTCAGGATCGAAATCCCCTTATCGACTGGTGTTCCAAACAAGTCGTCGGTTCCAAGCGATCCGACGAAGTTCGTCTGATTCGAAGCCAGGATCGAGATACCGTTGTTGCCGTTTCCGTTGATCGTCGTACCGTTGTAGACTTGCAACGAGCTATATGGCGAATCCGAGATATCCAACTTGATGCCATCGTTGCCATGCAGCGACAGCCCGGTTGTACCGTTGTTGTTGACAGACCCGAGGTTGAACGAGGCTTCGAGAATCGAACCTGTCGTCGTCGTCACAAACACACCGTTATCGAGGTTGTTGTTGATCGCGGTGTTGGCAAAGTCGAGTCGAACGACACCCTTGTTGTTAACAACGCCCAATACACCGCTTCCCTCAACGCCGCCCACAACCGTATTTCCAACGATACGCGGGAGGCCGTTGTTGGAAAGCGACGAGCTGTAGGCCGCAACATTCAAGGTGCCGGCATCGACGATAAAGTCGATCCCGTGCTGTCCGCTGTTGTTAATGTCGCTGCCATTCATCAGGCCGATGGTTGCTGACGAATTGGCGCCCGTCACGCTGCCATAGATGCCGTCGCGACCGCTATTGTTGATACTGCTGTTACTGTCGAACAGCGACATCAGTGTTCCGCCATTGCTGACGCTGAAATGCATGCCGTCGCGACCGCTGCTGTCGAGGTTGCTGTTGATAAAGTGCGTCGTCAGTTGAGCGTTGTCGACGTTCGCAACAAACCCGTCAAATCCGCTGCGTTCGCCAGGTGTGTTGATCAGCGTCAAGTTGGCTGTTGAGCCGGACACGACGTTGGCGTTGATCGCATCGACCAGCGTATCCGAGAAATCGCTGTTGTAGATGTTTCCGTTAAAGAGGCTGTTGTTTCTCAGATCCAGTGTGAGTCCGTATGCCTGAGTGCCAACCATACCGTTCGGCATGATATTGTTGCCCGGTGTCAGGTTCGACAGAAATGTAATCGTCGAATTGTCTGAGAAGATATTGATCGCACTGTAGCCTTCGCCGCTCGTACTGCTGTTGGCGAAGCTACCATGATCAACTTCCATGTTGGCAAACGAGTTGTCGGTTGCTTTCAGATAGAAACCGTCCTTGCCCGAGTTCCGCCCCGTGGTGTTGTCGAAGAACAGATTCACAACAGAGTTATTGTCAATTTCGCCATGGACGGCGCTCTGACCGCTGTTATCCAGCTTGCTGTTCAGGAACACGACATTGAACAACGAGCCCTGATCGAGTTTATAGAACAAGCCATTGCCACCGCTGCCAGTTGCGTCCATCTGATTGACGTACAGGTTGACAGTACCAGCGGAAGAGCCTTCGACGTGAAACGCGTCTCCCTTGTTGTTCTGCATTTGACCATACAGTTTGTTGCCGAGACTGTCAGTCAGATTGGAAAGAACGTTAGCATTCATCAACGCTCCGTTCGTGGAGTAAATTCCCAGTCCGTTGCTTCCGTTACCGAACACATACGTGTTGGTGAGGTTAAGCGTGCCAACGCCACCGGATTGGCTGAATACGACACCCGAACCCGTTACGCTGTTCGTGAAATTGGAATCGTTGAATGTGACGCCGACAGTTGAGGTGACGATCGGAGCGGCCTGTGTGCCAATCTGCAGGTTATCCGAACCGTTGCCCTTCGCCGCGACATTGTCGCCTGTGATTGAGATCGATCCACCCGTTCCAGAGACCTGGATCCCGACGTTCGCATTGTTGTTAGCGCGGACAAAGTTCATGTTCGCCGTCAACTGCCGACTGTTTTCACTAAGCTGAATACCAGTGCCGTTCCCATTCGTGAAGACATTGTTCATGTTGACGTTAAGATCTGAATTGTTGGCAGTCAGGCTGACACCAAACGGTTGAGGGTGTGACTGATCGCCGTTCATATTGACATTGTTCATGAACAGGTCGAGTTTCGGGCCGCCGGAGCTGATTTGAATTCCGCCGCCAGCGTTTCCTCCATATCCAAACGGATTTGGATGATTGGCACTGCCGACGTTGATGCCACTGATAATGCCGCTACCGGAAGCGTTGGTGAGCGAGATTCCGGCTCCCTGATTGCCACTGATTTCCAGGCATTGCAACAGGAAGTTGTTCGAGCCAGCAGCTGTGTTAGTGATGGCGTTCCCCGTCCCGATGGCGTTCAGCAAGTTAAGTCCCGCAACTTCGTTGTTGTTGGCAAGCGTGACGATATTCCCGTTGCTGCTGACGAAGGGGTAAAGTCCTGAATTGCTTGTTCCCGGCAGATTGAACGTTCCGAAAATCGTATTGCAGTTTGTGGCGAACAAATCAACGGTTGAAAGTTTTCCATCGCCAAGCAGACGTTGATTGTCCGCCAAGGCGATTGATCCCATGATTGGGTTCGCGGCAGTGCTATTGGCACCGTGGACCAGAATGATGTCGCCTGGCGCGCTATTAGGTAGATAGTTAAAGGGGTGCTGGTATGTTCCGTTCCCGTCTTGGCCCTGATTACCATCCTTCTGCACGTGCGTGACAAAGTACGGCTTGTCAGTCAGAGGGTTGATTGCGGCAACATCGACACCATGTACGTAGGTGTGCGTTGCGACACGCCAGTTGCGTTGAACAGGATTCAGCATTCGCTGACGGGTTGTCACGCTCGGGAAGTACCGGGTTGGTTGGAATCCCGAGAATTTGAAATCGATCGTGGCGTTCACGTTGGTTCCCCACAGGCGATCCTGTGAAACCATGACGCCGAGGGTTAAGTCATTGCTGACCATGGCTTCGACTCGTCCACGATAACCGAACGTATTCTGATCGCTCGTTCGGTAAGCGTAGATACCCGAGTAAGCTCGCAACCACTGAGCATAAGGTGAAACAGGAACGCCGAATTCGGCATCGCCACCACCCATGGACTGATCCATCAGGTTATAGCCACGGAAGGCGATCTGGTTTCCGGTGTAGTAGGGATTACCTCCCACACCCAGGCACGAGATCATATTTTCTCGCATGCCGTTGAGGAAATAGCCGTTAGCTCGCAGGTCCCACCACTGGCCGAGCGTTTCCGCACCCAGGGTGAACTGGCTGTACCGATAATTCAACGAGTCCTCGTCGTTATCGTAGTAGCCATAAGCGCCGAAGATTCGGTCCAGGCCTGCGACGTATTGACGACCGACCAGACCAGTGTTCACACCAACTTGTGTGCTGTTGGTAATGATCAACCGAGAGTTCGTCGCGATAAACGCGTCCTCATTTAACCAGAACGGCGTAAATCCGCCGATCTGGCTGAAGCTGTTCCGGTAACCGACTCCGTCACCCGTCTGATGACGGATGTCGAAGTAGGTGCCTTGCAGCATCCCACCTCCGCTGTAGGATTGAACGGCGGCAAGGCCGGCGTCCGAAGCAGGATCGACTGCCGTTTGCGCGGAGACTGCGCTGGCCAAAACAAGCCACGACAGGCACACGAGACCAATGTTCACACGTTGCATGGACGTCTCTCTCCAGCAGGATCCGTGATCCGCAATTTTGGCCGAAAGTCGCACCAATTTCGACTTTCCAGCCCAGCTCCCATCCGCTCCGAATGCGCGGACTGTGACGGATTTCTCGCGTCTCCTCGTTATTCGGCAGTTGACGTGATGACGGATGAGAGAAACTTTGCGGGTTTTGACGATGTTAAGAGGAATACCAGTTTCAACGGCAAAAACAGGTGTTTGATGGTTGGTTGATTTCGGCAGAAAGTGCCGGAACGCTGTTGCTGTACAGGATATAAATGGGACTTATCTGACTTATGGGACGTATGCGACTTCGGATATTATCCTGAGACTGTGTAAACGGTTGATTGCTTCTTACCTTCATCAGGATCACTGACTTGACTGGACTTTTGCCGCCGAAAAATGATCCAACCTCGATCTTTGAGCATTTTCGTGGAAGTTATGGCAGCGAACTACTGGCTGCTGCTGTCGGCCATTTCCATGTGTTTGAAGAACTAAGTACTCGATCAATGTCTTTCGAAAAGTTGCGGAAGAAGTTGGAAATCCAGCGGCGTCCGGCCGTCGTTCTGCTTACCGCACTGCAAGCGATGAAACTGCTTGAGGTTGACGAGTCAGGGTGCTTGCTGCTGACCGATCTGGCGAAAGAACATCTTCTCCCTGGGGGAGAATATTTCGTAGGCGACTATATCGGGCTGGCTGCGGAAAGCCCCGGCGTCGTCGAGATGGTCGCCCGACTCCGGTCAAACTGCCCGGCATTCGCTGTTAAACAAGATTCGGGGGCCGCGTTCATCTATCGGGAGGGCCTGGAATCGGCGATGGAACAGGAAGCATCCGCCCGTCGACTGACGTTGGCTCTTGCGGGACGGGCAAAAAACGTCGCTCCGGTTCTTGCCGAACGACTGAATCTGAATCAGGGAACATTGCTGGATGTGGGAGGTGGGACCGGCATTTACAGCATTGCCTGCTTGTTGCGAAATCCGCGGCTGAATGCGATCGTCTTTGACCGGCGGGAAGTGCTGAAAGTCGCGTCTGAATTTGCAATCCAATACGGCGTTGCCGACCGATTGCAATTGATCGAAGGGGACATGTTCGCAGATCCATTCCCACCTGCCGACGCGATCCTGCTTTCCAACATCCTGCATGACTGGGACGAGCCCGAATGCCAGCAGTTGGTTTCAAAATGTTCGGCATCACTGCCGCCAGGTGGTCGATTATTCGTTCACGATGTGTTTTTGAATGACAGGCTCGACGGCCCACTTCCGATCGCACTGTATTCTGCGGCACTCTTCACGCTGACCGAAGGCCGTGCCTATAGCGCGGCCGAATATCGAGATTGGCTGTCAGCCGCCGGGTTGGTTTCCTCTGATGTGGTTCCGACGTTGATCCACTGCGGGCTGTTAACCGCTGAAAAGCCCTGATGACATCCGCTGCAATAGTTGAGGTTCAGGTGAGCCGGTTGGCGTAAGCGCCGGGATTCTTACCGGCACGGCCGGTTTAGGCACATCGGATAGTGTGTTAAGATAAGGGTTATCGTTCGCACGTTGGCCAAGCGTGCCGGCAGGAGTGAGCACTCGGATTCTGTCATGGGATCTGAATGCAAATTGTGGAACGAAGAGTCCAGAGAGGCCTCGTCTTGGACCAAAGTCGCCATCATCGCTCCGAGGCCGTCATTTTTTTGCGAGGATGGCTTCAAACGGCGGTCCGAAATCTTTTTCCGTTTGCCGCGAATTTGTTTTTAGCGGCATCGGTAGTCAGATTTTGAATGACGTCTGCGCTCTTCTGATCCCTTTTCGTTTGGCAGAGGCGATTTTGTGTGTCTTCAAAATGTGTTTTTATCAACAAACTGCAACTTCGGCGGATTGTGCAATCAAAGTCAACCCTCGGATGAGATTATGCACGATCGCAAACCACTTGGCGACATCCTTTACTTTTTGCAGACCACGAACTCGGAATTGTTGTAGACCTCGATTACGGGCTTGAGCGTTCACCCATTCCGCAGTTGAGGCTCGCTCTTTGTAGATCTCTTTCGACTCAGGCAATCCCATGCGTTGACGCCATGCAGCGACTTCCGGTGTATCCGTAGAAATTGGCACAAACGGGTCGATCCCCTTGGCTAGCTTCTTCTCTTCTTCCTTCACCGGCATGTAGACCACGACGCCCATTTGCGTCAGAGTGATCGTATCTTTGACCATCGTGTACCCGCCGTCCCACAGCCCTTCCTTGGGAAGTGTCCCGTGTCGTTTTTGAATTTGTTTGACCATCGGGACCGCCAGTCCGGCATCACTCCCTTCGTTAGTCACGTCCACTCCAACGATGATGCCTGAGTCGGTGTCCGTAGCGAATTGAACATTATATGCGGGATTGAAGCCACCATTCGCCATTTTCATATTGCGGGCTTCGGGGTCCGTCGTCGATACACGCGTCGTTTTACCGTCCCCTTTTTTTCGTTTCTCACGAGCAGCGGTGAGCTTAGGCAGGGCCGCCAATGCCTTCGCAACGCGTGCCTCACGGTCAATGGCGGCTCGTTCGCGAGCAGCCTTCTGACGCGTGGCCGCTTTCGAGGGGGTCTCGTCTGCGGCTGTCTTCAGTGCCTCGACTTGCTGCTTCGCCTCTGTATGCAGTTCTTGCAGTGACTGTTCACGGCGGAATGACGATCTACCAGCACTGGCCCGAACTCGCATGCCATCCTGTGCCACTCGCTTCAGCGACACCAGCCCCTGTTGCATCAATACCGCGATGCTATTCGTCAACACATCATCCAATAGTTCCGTTGATCCAGTGCGAAATCGCGATAGCCGATCGTGATTGACCGACACACCACCACAAATCCAACGAAACGGGTTGTCGCGAGTGGTTCGGCGCTCGATTTCTCTCGCGCTACCAATCCCCTCCACAGTCGCGAATAACCACAAAGCCATGAGGATTCGAGGATCAATCGCGTCGCGACCAACCTCTCCTTCGACAGCCGCAATTTTGTCATACAATGAGAACAGATCTTGCGCCATCACAAACATCCAAACCGCACGCACCGGATGGTCCGATGGAACTAAGTCGTCCAGGCACATCTGGCGAAACTCGTATTGATCGCGCACCGGGCGTTTGACGCGAGGAACACCACGTGAAGCTGCCACCGGTTCAACGGAGAAAACCGAATCGTTCGTAAGAGCATCATCTCCGAACAATGATGGTGTTGAATTTAAGTTCGAAACGCGATCGTCTGGGGGAGGTTGTGTCATGGCGCGAATCCTAGCGCCTGATCACAAGCGTGGAAAGATTCATTCCGTGAAATTCGTCGGTAAAATGCAAAAAATGACAGCCTCTCCGCGTGATGAGC
>CAIOKO010000236.1 GCA_903858935.1 uncultured Schlesneria sp.
CCCTGTCGTATTCGGCCGCCGTCGTTGGGGCCACTGTGACAGGGTAAAATGCATGCGAGGGTCTCCTTTCTCCCTCATTGGAATGCAAATTGCCTGCCATAGTATTTATTGCAAATTTGGGTTTTGTAATAACCTCTAAGGTGAAATTTCACAGCGACGGTGGTGATTAAGATGCTTGATTTATTCTTTTGTTACAAGCAATCCAGGATTTATTCTTAAACGAAAGACCTATAAAAATTACGAATTCGTAAGAAGGCGGCAGCTGTCCTAAATCTGATTCAGGCTTTGTAGGAAAGTTTCAATATGAGTCGGTCACTCTTGAGTTAATCGACGCGGGCTGCGGTAATAATTGGATGGATACCCGTCAATTCATACTCGCATTCAATCACACGAAACCCACACTTGATTAGTATGCTGGACAGGTATTCTGCGTTGCGCTGGTGGTGCCTCAGGCCAAATACTCGTGAAAAAAAACGACCCGTGCCATACTTGTCGACGAATCCGTGGGTGACAAGGCTGCCGCCAGGAACCATCACGGTTCGAACTTCGTTAAGCAGCTCAATAAGCTGAGTATCGTCCAGGTACTCGATAATCCCGACGAGCTTCGCAATATTGACTCCAATATCGGGCAATGAGTCTCGGACTCGCCGTGCGTCCCCCTTAATAAACCGAATGCGATCAAGCAGCCCAAGGTTTGCAGCAAGTTCTTGGCTAAATGGACAGGCATCTTCATCAAGATCAATCAAGTATGCGGTCATCCGAGACGGAGCGATTTTGGTTTCGGACATGGCGGTTTGAAGAAGCCGACCTGGGCCGGCTCCAATTCCCAGTAGCGTGACGTTGCCGACCGAATCGTGTTGTTGAATCAATCTCACAAGTCGTTCGATAACGATCTTTCTTCGATTACGTGCTGCCATTGTGATGGGATTGTCTGCCAGCGCTTGTCGATCGAGCCAGTCGACAGGTGGGGCATTCTTGTAAACAAGTTCCATCGACCGCCAGCCTCCAGGTCGGAGAAAGGATTCTACAATTAATGGACTTCGACTTGTTTTCAAGAACGCTCGTAAAAGTGAACAAGGAATAAGATAATTCTTACCAGGATTTGTGAGAAGGTAGCCAAATCGTTGCATGATTGAAGGGGCTTCCAACGGCCGTTTGCCGAAACTCGGCAACCTGACATGGGGCTCGGGGCACGTTTCGCAAGCCTCTGTGGATACGGCAATCTCCGGCATCCAATTCACCTTTTTAAAATGTTCTACTCGTATTTCGCTTGAACGAGCGTTTGAAAAACTCATTTGATTTCAGGCTCGGTCAATCATAAAGAAAATATCCGCCTGTCCCAAGCAAGTCGGGCGGGGCTGCGGAATTAATTATCCCGGCGTTTACAGGCACGTTGCACATGTCATAAGAGCAACATGCAATTAATTGCCACCTTTGGGTCGCTCGAAAAGAGGATACGGAATCCGATATATTGACTCGAGTGATATGATTCCTCCGTTGATCGTTTTCCGAAGTTGTTTCGGGTCTGTCGTTTTGACCTGAAAGTGAATTGCTATGTCTGAGTCTTCACCACAATTGGCGTATGCGAATCTGATCAAGTCTCAGCGAGTTTCCTTTCTAGGAACTCTTCGCGACGGGAGTCCATCTGTCTCTATGGTTTCGTACGCTGAGACGCAGGATTTGTCATCGTTTTTAATCCACATTAGCGGCCTTGCTCAACATACGCAGGATATTTCGCACAGTGCACGAGTTGGCTTGATGATTGCAGAGCCAGACGATGGTACCCGAAATCCTCAAACTCTGGCGCGAGCGTCGATAAAAGGAAATGCAGTAATCGTCCCAAGAAATTCGAGTAACTATGCGGAGTTGGCGCACTTGTATACGACGAAATTTCCCGAATCGGCGATGACGTTTTCACTTGGTGACTTTGAAATCTATCGAATCGAAGCCAAATCCGCTCGATTCGTTGCGGGCTTTGGAAAAATCTTCAATTTCGGACCTGTCGACTTCCTCGAGGCAGCGGCTGTTCACGCAAAGTCTCAAGTGTGATATTAACAAACGGCATCCAAGACCGAGCAAAATAAAGATTGCGAATGCGATAAAAAGCTATCGACTTGCCCGAAATCAACCAAATTGTTGCCGATAACTGGATGTCATAATTCGTCCTGACTGACTTTGGTGAAAATAGACTTTCCGTATTTCAAGGTGGCCATAGAAATCTAACCGGTTTGAGCTCAATCACGCGATAGAGGTCTCGAATCTGCCCGTGCCTTTGAATCCGTCGGTTGGAAAAGCTGAAACAAAAAGCGGAATTAGGAAATCCCCAAATTGGGTAGCGAGTCCGGAGTCGAAGTACGTTTACGTCTGAGCTTAGATTTTCATTTTCCTTTGGCCAACGCCAATGCACCGTGGACGACAACACTTTCACCCAGTTCTGCAGGAACAATTCGGTATGAATCCTGCAAAGGTGGAAAGACGAATTGCTGGACTGCTGTTCGCAACGGTATGAAAAAAATCTCTTCACCGACGAGGGAGACCCCCCCGCCAACCACTACGACTTCAGGTGCGATCAGCGTAATTAGCTGGGCGATAGCCCAACCAAGTAAGTTCGTGGCAGTGACATACTGGTCTCGTGCCAATTGGTTTCCCGACATCGCCGCCTCACCGATCGCTTTCGTTGTGAGTTTCTGAAAATCACCGCCACAGCGTTCGCGAAAATCGCGGAAATCCCGGGTCGATTCGCCAGCTTTTTGAATAGCCTCAAGTCGATTTCGGGTGGCGATAGCGATTCCCGGCCCCGCAGCCTGTGATTCAATCGTTTGGGTGTACGACATTGCATTGAGACCGGGTCGCAAGTGACCGATTTCAGCAGACGCCGGACGATCCGTCCCGTGGATCTTTCGGTCAAAGACCAGACCTCCACCTATTCCAGTACCAACAGTAACGTAGAACACACTTTTTGCGTCACGTCCCGCACCAAAACAAGCTTCGGCCAAGGCCGCGACATCGCAGTCGTTTCCAAGCTTCGCAGGTACTCCGAGTTCCTGCTCGGTCCACTGACTCAGCGGAAACCGATCCCAACCTTGAACTTGGTGACTGGTCTGTACAATGCCTTTTGACCCAAAAATCGGCCCGCCGAATCCATATGCCGCGCGTTCAATACGATGTTTGGCTACTAATTCACGACCAACTTTTCGTATTTGCTCCCGAATTCCTTGGCCCCCGCGTGCAATATCGACATCGAGCCGTTCGAAAGCGACGAAGTCAGAACCGTCACCGTGGCCGACTCCGAGTTGAAGCTTGGTGCCTCCGATTTCGATGCCCAGAAACATGCTTGTCTCGTCCTTGACGCTCTCTGAAATTGGTGTGATCCGCTGAGTAACTTTGAGGTTCAAATCCCTGAAAACTCGCTTGTTTCACCAACGGCTGCGATCCACCGTCGTGAAATTCTAAAACCCGCGACAACCACAGATCTTTAATAATCGGTATCAGTTTGCTTGCTTCGCGAGTTGCATTGGAAGAGAAGCATCTGACGTTGTCAAAGGCTTTTTATTGAGTTTGGCGACTCCGTTTGTGGATTTGTTCGTGACGATTTGCATCCGCATACGTGGTGCAACAGCCGTTGACGTCACCTGATGGTCCCGTTGAAGGGCCTGAGGTTCAACTTCTTTCACGTTTGTCGTACCCTTGCTGTTTGTGCCGTCAGACTTGGGGTCACTCTTTGGTGGAATTTCGATGATTGGCTTACGCGTTTCTTCGTCCGTCTCTTTTAAGTCGAAACCTGGAGCAGGCCCGCGATTGATCGGTGGCTCGAAATTGTTCGGGTTTGCCGTTCCTGATTCGAGCGTCATCTTCTTGGGGCGAGCGGGAACCTCTTCCTGGTAGGTTCTTGGAATGAATTGTTCTTGGATGTAGTCCTGGTGCTGCCGTTTAAGAAATTTCTCGTCCTGCTTCTGGCGGTGATCAAGTTCATCCAGTTTCCGTTCGAGTTCGTAAATTTTACGGTTCTCTTCTCGATTAATACTGTTTGGGTCAGGCGTCGGTCCTGCGCCGACAGATGATCCGTAACCAGCCGTCGTCGAATTTGAACTACAACTTGAGCAATTTGACCCTGCCGAGCAATTGCCTGATCCGCATGAGTTGCATCCGGAGGGACCATAGCTCGCCTGCTGGTTGCACGAACTGCAGTTGTTTCCGTAAGAACCATAACTTGCCATTGATGTTGGCACGTACGCTGACGACATCGGAGCGTAAGCAGTTTCATGCGGCAGATAATTGGCGGTCATTGGAACGTAATTGGCCGTCATCGGAGCATAACCATAGGTTGGTCGCATGCTACCGACCGGGCCGAAGATAGCATCGTACATCCAAGGGATCACGCCAGCATGAGTATCCTGAGGTGTCAATAATTCCGCGCTCAATACCAATGCCAATACAATTGCGAGCTTTACCATACGAGCCATGATGACAAACACCTTCCTGCAGAAAACCCGACCCCGACAGTCACCAGCGCCCGAAACTCCATAGCGCCGACTGCCTCAAAAGGCGGCTCCTGCCGCACTCTGGTTAAGTCTAATAATTTCTAATTCTTTTTAACGCCGTTCACCGACCTATGTCAACGAGCGGATTTTGGATATCGAGAGAATTTTGGATGTTTAGGCAATCAGTCCCGAAATCTTTACAATTAACAATGTCATGCTCACCTCTCGCACGAAATCCAGTCACAACAAATTACAAGCAGCACAGCCCGGTCGAAAATTCGATCGGGCTGTGTTTTTCTGACCTCAACTCAGTATTTTTGCCGTAGAGATCATGTCGCCGGCGTTGCGGCGAGTTCTGCTGACGGTGTCTGCTCCTGCATTGAAGCTTCAAAATCAAGTTGTTTTTGATCGCCGACTTCTTTGACCTTAACAGTGATCGTGTTCGAGCCTTCAAACGAGCCTTGCAACAGGTTCTCAGACAACGGGTCTTCAATGTAGGTTTCGACCGCACGACGTAGCGGTCGAGCACCGTATTCCGTTGCATTCCCCTTCGAAATAATGAACTGCTTGGCTTCGTCGGTTAGAACCAGTGTCAGGCCTTTTTCCGCCAGCCGTTCGCGAACTTTGGCCAACTCGATCACAACGATCTGCTTCAAGTTTTCTTCGGTCAGCGAACGGAATACGACGATCTCATCAAGACGGCCGAGGAACTCGGGCTTGAATTCACGCTCAAGCTCGTGTTGCAGACGTTCCTTCATTCGATCGTAACTCGTGTCGTTATCCTTGGGTGCAAACCCAAATTCATTATTCACGGCAAGTGCACCAGCATTCGTCGTCATAATCAAAATTGTGTTCTTGAAGTCAACTTTCCGACCGAAGCTGTCAGTCAGATGGCCTTCTTCCATAATCTGCAGAAGCATGTTGAATACGTCCGGGTGAGCCTTCTCGATTTCGTCGAGCAGCACAACCGCGTAAGGGCGACGACGAATCTTTTCGGTCAGCTGGCCACCGTCTTCAAAGCCAACATAGCCGGGCGGAGCACCGATGAGTCGGCTGACGTTGTGTTTCTCCATGTACTCTGACATGTCGATCTGAATCAGCGCGTCTTGATCACCGAACATAAATTCAGCAAGCGTTTTCGCCGTCAGGGTCTTTCCTACACCTGTCGGACCCGCAAAAAGGAATACGCCTGTCGGACGACGCGGATCTTTTAAGCCGCTTCGGCTGCGACGAACGCATTTAGCGACCTGCTTGATTGCCTCGTTCTGGCTGACAACCCGACGGTGCAACTCCTCTTCCATCTTGAGCAACCGGACCGCGTCTTCACTCGACAATCGTGTCAAGGGAATGCCCGTCATCTTGGCGACGACTTCCGCGATGACTTCGGCGTCGACGACACCTTCTTTCTCTTTAGACTTTTCACGCCAGTCCTTGTTGATCGTCTCTTTCTTCTTTTTCAGCTTATCAGCCTGATCGCGAAGTGAAGCGGCCTTCTCGAAATCCTGATTCGCGACGGCTTCTTCCTTCGCAGCATTCAGGCGTTCAACTTCACCTTCAAGCTCCTTCAAGTCGGGCGGACGAACCATCGACTTCAATCGGATGCGAGCACCCGATTCGTCGATGACATCGATGGCCTTGTCTGGAAGGCAACGTGCGGTGATATAGCGAGTTGAGAGCTCAACCGCTTTGGCCAATGCGTCATCGGTGATCTGCACCCGGTGGTGTTGCTCGTAACGATCTCGAAGTCCTTTGAGGATTTCGATGGTTTGAGACGGAGATGGAGGTTCCACGATCACTGTCTGGAATCGTCGTTCAAGGGCACCATCTTTTTCGATGTATTTGCGGAATTCGTCGAGCGTCGTGGCTCCGATGCATTGGATTTCACCGCGACTGAGAGCTGGTTTCAGCACGTTCGAAGCGTCGATCGCACCTTCTGCACCGCCAGCACCGACTAAGGTGTGCAATTCGTCAATGAACAGGATTGTGTTCTTTGCCCGTTTGACTTCGTTCATCACGGCCTTGATTCGCTCTTCGAACTGGCCGCGATACTTTGTACCCGCGACCATCATGGCGAGGTCAAGCACGACGATTCGCTTGTCACGCAGCAACTCGGGAACTTCTCCGTTCACGACCATTTGAGCAAAGCCTTCGACGATCGCGGTCTTACCGACGCCCGCTTCACCCAGCAAAACCGGGTTATTCTTTTGACGTCGACACAGAATCTGAATCACTCGTTCAATTTCATTAGATCGACCAATGACGGGATCCAGTTTCGATTGCCGAGCGAGTTCCGTCAGATCGCGACCAAAGCTGTCGAGAGCCGGTGTTTTGCTTTTTGGAGTCTTTCCTGCCGGTCCTGCCTGTCCGCTGCCGGCTCGCTCAGAAGTCCCTTCGGCACCACCTTCAACTCCGTGGCCAAGCAGGTTCAAAACTTCTTCCCGAACGTCTTCGAGCTTCAGTCCCAGATTCATCAATACTTGAGCAGCAACCCCTTCCTGTTCCCGGATCAATCCGAGTAACAGATGTTCGGTGCCAACATAGTTGTGGTTGAGGTTGCGAGCCTCTTCCATCGCGTACTCAACGACTTTCTTCGCTCGCGGTGTTTGCGGAAGTTTTCCCATCGTGACCATATCGGGACCCGACTGGACAATCTTTTCCACTTCCAACCGGATTTTCCGCAGATCAACTTCAAGGTTCTTCAGAACGTTGGCTGCGACACCAGAACCTTCTTTAACCAAGCCGAGTAGGATGTGCTCCGTACCAATATACTCATGGTTAAACCGTTGAGCTTCCTGATTGGCAAGTTGCATAACTTTCCGGGCGCGATCAGTAAATCGCTCGTACATTACTCAGCCTCCAAGGTGATGAGGGACAGGTCCAACCTGTCGTGTCTCGATTCGAAAACATGTGAATCAACAGGGCACATTCTTCTTCAACAAGCACGCTGCCGCGAACTCGTGAAACAATGGATTGGCCCAAGTGCTGCATTAACATTGGCAAAGTCAGGAATTGTATCCCGATCGATCGCCTCGGTTCATCATTTCAACTCTTGAACAATCCAGGTCATCTCGGATTCTAGTACCGTGTCTTCCCCCGGGCAAGGAGACATCAGCATTGTTCATACCCAATTATCCTCCAGACATTTCCCGATCCGAACCCGTTATGCTTTCAGGCGGAATGAACGGTTCGGATATCGGCAGTGACGCATCGGTTGTTTCTACGGCTTCGTCTCCACATTCAAGGAAAACCGAAAATGTCGTTCCTGCAGGAGACGTTTTCGTCAGTTCGATCCGGCCACCATTCTGTTCAACAATGTTTCTGCTGACAAACAGCCCAAGCCCAGTCCCGGTCGCTTTCGTCGTAAAGTAGGGCCGAAAGATCCGAGCCTGCAGATGCTCTGGAACACCCTGTCCGTCGTCGCGAAAATCGATTCGCAACCAGAAATCTTCGCGCGACGTCTGAATTTCTATCGTTCCCCCTTCTTCCGTAGCGTCCATCGCATTCAAAATCAGGTTGAGAAACACCTGAACCAGCTGGTCGCGGACGATCATCATGAGGGGGACGTTCTCGGCATATCGCGTGACGATCGTCTTTCCTTTTTTTCGTTTGTAGTATTTGGCAATATTCAGTGCCGCGTCGATCATTGCGTGGATATCGCAACGAGCCTGCTCGTTCACCGCAGGGCGACTGAAATCAACCAGCTCCCGAAGTGTTCGCTGAATCCGGCGCAATTGATCGTCAACAAGCGACAGCTTCCCTCGTGTCTCCTCTTCGATATTTCGACGATTGAGCAATTGTACCAGCGAACTGATGGCGGCCAGCGGGTTTCCCACTTCGTGAGCAATCCCGGCTGCTAACAATCCGAATGCAGCCTGTTTTTCCTGCTGCACCAGCATCGCTTGAGACTCTTGCAATTGCCGGGTTCGCTCGCTGATACGATGTTCCAGCAGGGCCTGATTCTGTTGCAGTTTCCCATTCAGATCGCGTAAACGGTCACTCGCCCACTTCAACAGTCCCGACAGTGACACACAGGCCCAGGTGACCCAGCCAATAAAAATCGGCATCAGAATCAGGGCCGAGATTTCATCGCGAGTCGTGACCTGCCGTGTCAAAGCGAGTGTGACGTAACTTAGCGAATGCAGCGCAAACGTGACCCAAGTCACCAGCGGCGCGTAACGGATCGCACAAACGAGCAATGACAGAAAATAATAAAATCGAAATGCGCTGAGTAAACCGTCGTCAAAATGGCACAGCAGCCCGATAAAAAGGGCCTCCATGAACGAAATGAAGATTGGCCATTCACTTAAAAACACCCGTCCGCGCAAAGACCAGATCGTGTCTAACAGAGCATAGATCGCACCCAGCAACAGGATTGCGTTCAGAATGCCCCGGTTGTGACCCTGGCCGATCAGGTTCACCAGAACATAACCGACACAGATCCCGAACCAGCGTATCCGTACCGTAATTGCCTGGGTCGCCAGTTCCCAGTCAAAGTTCTCAAACTGTCTTTCTGCTGCGCTCATGTTTATGAGCCAACGCTAGTCACCGGCTTGAGGACCAGCATGGCCAGTGGCGGCAATGTGAGTGAAACAAACTGTTTTTCACCGTGGCAATCACCGGGTTGCGAGTACACTCCGCCGACATTCCCGACGTTTGATCCACCGTAAAGACTCGAATCGGTATTGATCCGTTCAATATAATAACCCGCTGTCGGAACACCGATTTTGTAATTGTACCGAGGGACCGGAGTAAAGTTGATCACAACAATCACGCGATCATTCGCAGCACGTCCCTGTCGAACGTAAGCATAGACGCTGTTGAAGGAATCGTCGCAGGAAATCCATCGAAAACCTTCACCCGACATATCGAGTTGATGCAGCGCCGGCTCGTTGCGGTACAGCGTATTGAGGTCGCGAACTAATCTGTGAAGCCCTTCGTGTAGCGGGCTTTCAAGCAATGGCCAGTCGAGTTGCGTGTTGTGGTTCCATTCCAGCCACTGGCCGATTTCGCCCCCCATAAAGAGCAGTTTTTTACCGGGCTGAGTGTACTGGTATCCGAAAAGCGTTCGCAGGTTGGCAAACTTTTGCCAATGGTCACCCGGCATCTGCGAAAGTAGCGAACACTTCCCGTGCACGACTTCGTCGTGGGACAGCGGCAACATGAAGTTTTCGGTAAACGCATAAACCATGCGGAATGACAATTCGTTCTGATGGTGCTTGCGATGTACTGGTTCACGGCGCATGTAACGCAATGTGTCGTTCATCCAGCCCATGTCCCACTTCATTCCGAATCCCAATCCCCCCGTGTAGACGGGACGAGATACGCCTCCCCATGCCGTCGATTCTTCGGCGATCGTCAAGATTCCTGGAAATTCACGGTACAATTCCGTGTTCATCTCTTTCAGAAAGTCGATCGCTTCCAGATTTTCGCGCCCGCCGAACATATTCGGAACCCATTCGCCGGGCTTCCGGGAATAGTCCAGGTACAACATCGACGCAACGGCATCGACGCGCAGGCCGTCGATATGAAAAGTCTCCATCCAGAACTTCGCGCTCGACAACAGAAAGTCGCGAACTTCGGTGCGCCCATAATTGAAGATCAACGTTCCCCAGTCGGGATGAAACCCCTTACGTGGATCTTCGTGTTCATAACAGGCTGTCCCATCGAACGAACCAAGCGAATGGCCATCTGTAGGAAAGTGAGCCGGAACCCAGTCGATGATCACGCCGATGCCGGCAGCATGAAAGATTTCCACGAATTCCATGAAATCATGAGGCGATCCAAACCGACTGGTCGGCGCAAAATAGCCCGTCGCCTGATAGCCCCACGAACCGTCGAACGGATACTCATTGATTGGCATCAATTCAATGTGGGTATAACCAAGATCCTTCACGTAATCGACCAGCATCCGACCAATTTCGCCGTACGTGAAAAACTGGCGCCCATCCGTAGGTCGCTTCCACGAGCCTAGATGGACTTCGTAAACCGAGACCGGTTGTTCATACCAGTTTGATGACCCGCGTTTTGCCAGCCATTCGCTGTCACGCCAGGTGTGTCCACCAAGATTGTAGACGATCGACGCACTTTTTGGCGGAACCTCGCACGCAAAGGCATAGGGATCTGACTTTTGAAGCAGGTGCCCTGCGCGAGTCCGAATTCCGTATTTATAGGGGTCGCCATGCTTCATCCCCGGCACAAAACCCCACCAGACTCCATTGCTGCTCGAATTCAGCCAGTGACGACCATGCATCCATGAATTAACGTCACAAAGGACCGACACTTCTGTGGCGTTTGGCGCCCAGACAGCAAATCGAACTCCTGATTCGCCGTTTTGAGTATCAAGGTGAGCTCCGAGATGCTTATAGAGATTGGAATCCATCCGTACAGGGCCTGCTTGTGAAATGAACGTTCAGGGCGGGGTTTGCCTCTTGCAACTATCGTGAGTCACGGAGACTGGTCAATAGAGGCCATCCGATCGTACCACAGCAACGTGACTCGGACAATCAATGTAGAATTCGTGATACGCTTCATGTGGTGACATAAACGAATCAACAAACAAGCATTAATTGGTTTGGGATGCATCAAAATCATTTGTCGCTCTTCGGATTGTTGGTGGCAGATTTCTCTGACGAATCTCCATCGAGCAAAAGTCGGACCGCGTTCATATGCTTGTCGAAAATACGTTCCGAATCTGCCGGATTTGCAGGAATGTCCAGTAGCGGAAGTAAACCAAGTTTCCCTGCGTAAAAAAGTTCTTTCTGTGCCGGATGACTTCGATACTGCAATCGATCGACAAGACTTTGGATTCGTGGCCGAAGTCGATTCACTGTCGGTGCCCATTCAGATCGACCGACGCGGCGCTCCCGAAGCTTTTGTAACGCCTTCGAACAATCGGCAAATTCCTTGTAAATTGTGCTCACAGGAGGTGGTTGACGCCACCAGTAACTGGCTGCCGCGATAAGTGCGATCACGATCAGCAACTGAAACAGGCGCCTGGTACCACCCACCAGATCAGCCACTAACATCCAGCCTTGGCTAAACCACCGGGGACCAGATCGAGCATCCGCCGTCCAGGCTTTAGGAGGAGGGACGTAAGGAGCCTGCGACTCAGAGGGCTCTGGGGTGGCGATTCCAGAGCGATCGTTTTCATTCGATTGCAACGAACCAGACTTCCTGCCGATGTCCAAGTCGTCACAAACATCATGGACAGGTGGCACGAGCACGTCGCCCGGCTGGCACCATAGTCCCGATGTGCCGCAACGAACGACGTCACCAGGTCCTATTTCGTCATTCAGCCGCATCCGACGAAGAGCATGAAGCGGAAATGGGCCTTTGATGACACCAGATGCCATCAGCCACCAGTCAACTGAATTCTGATCGGATCCCGTAATCGCAGTCGACGATGGTTCGCCGATCGCTTCTGACACTGCAAGACCAGCCGACTGACTCCTTGTCGTGCGTGGGTGAACGTCGTCATGCGGGACGAACTGGCCAGATGCGCTTCGGACAAGGCCAACACCCGATCGATCTTCGGCTTGACCCGTCCGTATCAGCGCGTCCCGCACTTCACGAAACAGCGATTTGTCCCCCTCAACAAGCCGAAGCAGGTGGCCGTTCAGCAGTTGGCCCCGCTCTTCCAGCATTCGGGCCGCAGCCAGACAGGCTTCATCAACAGTCACGATGGTTCCCCTTCATGACGCAGGATCAACTTAGCCGACGACGCAATAGATCGCCCACAACTTCACCGGCCGGTACGACGCGGTAAGGCCGTTGAAACTGATCGTGAATATCCGTCGTCGGATCAACTCCCAGTGCAGTGTAAATCGTCGAAATGATATCACCGGGAACTAACGGGTGACTGGCCGGAAATGCCCCGGTGCTATCGCTGGTTCCGTAAATCAAGCCGGGCTGAAAACCACCTCCAACAAGCATCACGCTGTAACAGAAATTCCAGTGGTCCCGCCCACCCGCGTTCGCATTGATTCGAGGTGTTCGACCAAAGTCACCCAGGACCGCGACAACTGTCCGCTCAAGCATCCCGCGATCAGATAAATCCGCAATCAGGCTGGAGCAAGCCGCGTCGAACTGCGGCAACAGCGTCCCCTTCAGGCTCTTGAAATTCGAACCATGAGTATCCCACGTCGCGTTCGCGTCAGGTGCCCAGGAAATCGTCACGATCCGAGTCCCTGCTTCGAGCAATCGTCGAGCCAGCAACGTACTTTGGCCGTAGATATTACGACCGTATGATTCGCGAGTGGCGTCGGTCTCGTCCGTCAGTCGAAACGCACGCTGAGTCCGTTCTGATGTCAGCAGATCCAACGCCCGTGACTGCATTCTCGACATTTCTCGACTGGTTGATGGACCACCGTCAATCGACGCATCCGATGTTTCGAACAAACGACGTCGAGCGGCGAGCCGATCAGACGACACTTCATTTTGCAGCGATAATTCGGGAACGCGGAAATCAGGAGCGTTAGGATCTTTCAGCACGAACAGAGGGTCCAGTGAATGCCCGAGAAATCCTCCAAAGAAACCGGGCTGCGGCGGCCCCCCTGCCCCTTCCTTCGTGATGTAAGGCAAACAGACGTGCGGTACTACGTTCGCCGCCGTGGGGCGGAGCCGAGCCATGATCGAACCCAGCGACGGATGATCCGTTGTCTTGGTGCCACCCCCCTGCTCTCCCCGGTCATGCCCGGTCAACGACGCATAGACTGCAGCGGCGTGCGAGTTATTGACCGTATGATTCATTGATCGCACAATCGTCGCCAGATGAGCCTGCCTCGCGAGTCGCGGCAAATGCTCGCTCATCTGGTAATCGACCAGCGAGGTCGAGATCGGCTGAAACTCGCCCCTGATCCCGTCAGGCGCATTCGGCTTCATATCCCACATGTCGAGATGACTTGGGCCACCATTCAGAAACAGCAGAATACAATTGTCCGCGAGAGGAGTCAGGTTCGGTTTTGACCCTTTGGACTCAGCTGCCAGCAATCCAGGTAGCGTCAATCCCATTCCGGCCAGGCCAAGACTACCCAGTCTCAACAGCTTCCGTCGTGAAACGGGAATCCGATCCCACCAGTCCCACGGCATCGATCGATTCTGTTGAGCTTCAGCCATTCTCTAAGTTCCTTCAGGTGGCACTCCACCCACAATTTACAAAAGCGACTGCTGATGTGTCATCTGTAAAATGCAGAAGCCCGTTATTTGGGGCGTTTGCACTGCATCGTTTCCTGGGCCACTGCTTGACCGTCCCCGGGGCATGCAGTGCTCTTGGTCCTGAACATCTCAATGCCCTGCCGGCACCGTCTCAACATCCGACGATCGTCCCTTAATCACTGACTTCAAGCGGAACACCATCACGACCCCTACCGCCATCAGCAAGCTGCCGAACCAGTACGGCAGAGCCTGATCTTTTGCTTGCAGTGTCATCCCGACTACGGGCCCTCCGATGCGTGCCAACGACGAAATACTTTGGCCAATCCCCAGGACTTCACCTTGCTCGTCGTCACGGCTATTCAGTGACAACATCGCCTGCAACGAAGGGGTTGTCGCCGAAAAACCAATTACGACGACTGGCAAAATGAGGATCAGCATCCCCAGCGTACCGGACTTGGCCGTGAAACCGAGCAGCAACAGGCCGACAGTCATCAGGGCAACCCCGATCAGCGCCAGCCGGAACTCGCCGAGCTTCGGTATCAATCGCCGAACCAGCAATCCCTGGGCGAGAGTCAGTATCAATCCGATATAGGCAAAGACGTAGAAATTCCCCTGGTCGCTGACATTGAATCGCTTTGTCAGCATCGCGAGCGTCGTCTCAAACTGACCGAACGCAAACGTTGTCAAAAACACCGCGAAGATAATCGGCCCCAAAGTTCGATGGAGCAGGACTCTGAACATCGACCCAAACTTCAGCCAGCCATGGCTCGCCGCACGATTGGCCGTATCCTTCTGCAGCGACTCAGGCAGTGACGTCAATCCAAACAGGAATGCCAACCCTGAAAGAACGGCTGCCACGTAACCCGGTGCCGGGCTCGGAGCGGCCGTGAGGGTCGAAGGGGCAAACAACGATCCAAGCAGCGGGCCAAATGTAAAGCCGATCCCGAAGGCTGCTCCAATGATCGCCATTCCCTTGCCGCGAGTCTTCTCGTCAGTGCAGTCTGCAATATAGGCCTGAGCGGTTGGAATTGTCGCTCCGGCAATCCCCGCACCAATCCGCGTCAGATACAACCAGATCAGCGGACTGATCCCTAGAATCAACCCTGAGTTGCCCCACTGGGTTACCAGTGCAAATAGAGCATAAAAGATGGTCGACCCGAGTAAGCCGACCAGCAGGACAGGCCGTCGGCCAATTCGATCGGAAACAATCCCCCAAAGTGGTGCGAACAGGAATTGCATGGCCGAAAAGGATGCCATCAGACATCCAAGCAACATCCCCCCTCGACTGGTCAACTTCCGGGTGAGAACCGCGTTCCCTTCAAACGGGATCGCCTGCACCGAGGTTCCCTCCGCCGCATCAGCGGCAAGGTCAACCCAGCAATCTGCGGGCAGAAAGTGTTCGGCGTACCGTGGCAGGAGCGGCATCACGATTCCGAACCCCAGCAGGTCCACAAATACGGTAATAAAAATAATCAGCAATGGCTTACGTGACACAGGATTCCTTTCGCGGCAACCAGAAGAGATCTGAATCAACCAGATCTCAAGCCCGATCAAATGCCGCGCGGGGTTCAACTTTTAACTCTTCAAACATTCCCGCGACATATTTCGCGAATCAGGACTGTAAGACGTAGACGAGTTCGTTTCCAGCAGCAGCAACAATTCGTCAATTTTGCAGGAGCAAACTCCACGCGAGCTGAAGTTTGTGATGAAATCTTTTCTGGTTGAATTCTGATTCCAAAACTTTGGGCAACTCTGGAACTTTTGAGGCAACATTGGCGATTCCAAGGGTTTTTCCAAATTCGAGTCTCAATTGCCTGAACAACTCTGATGGGCAACTCTGGCGAAGCTTAGGCAACGAAGTTTGGGCAATGACGAAACCCCTTGGGCAACAATGGGATTTTTTGGGCAACATTGGAATTCCAAGGGTTTTTCCAAATTCGAATCTCAATTGCCTGAACAGCTCCGATGGGCAACTCTGGCGAAGCTTGGGCAACGATGGTTGGGCAACGACGAAACCATTTGGGAAACAATGGGATTTTTTGGGCAACATTGGCAATTCCAAGGGTTTTTCCAAATTTGAGTCTCAATTGCCTGAACAACTCTGATGGGCAACTCAGGCGAAGCTTGGGCAACGATGGTTGGGCAATGACGAAACCTCTTGGGCAACAATGGGATTTTTTGGGCAACATTGGCGATTCCAAGGCTTTTTCCAAATTCGAATCTCAGTTGCCTGAAGAACTCCGATGGGCAACTCTGGCGAAGCTTGGGCCACGATGGTTGGGCAATGACGAAACCCCTTGGACAACAATGGGATTTTTTGGGCAACATTGGCGATTCCAAGGGTTTTTCCGAATTCGAGTCTCAATTGCCTGAACAACTCCGATGGGCAACTCTGGCAAAGCTTGGGCAACGTTGTTTGGACAACGATGAAACGCCTTGGGCAACTTTGGAGGCTCGTCGAGTTTCCAAAACAGGTGTAGTGAGGCGTCGAGGCCTACCGAATCTTCGAAAAAAGTTGATCATCGTGATCAAGTTCTTCACCTCGTTGCCTCTGCGCCCTTCTGTTCAAAAGAAATTCTCTTCCATTCTGCAGTGATCCGGCCACCAAGGAATTTGGTGTCAAAGTTCGAGCGACTTCGATCGTTCCTTGTATTTCATGGGCTTTTGGGAATCGCTTGCCGCATTTCTGAGATGTTCGAGGTCAGTTAGTTCACCTTGCGTCATCCCCCCCTGGCGAACCGCTTGCAGCGGCTGTTAAGGAACTTGACGCCAGATCTCTTGGTAAAGCTTCTCGGGTTTGATGAGCGGGAGTTCCTGGCAAACCGCTTGTGGAAGCTCACCATCTTCTTGAAACAACTCTCGTCGCTCTGACGCCACACATATGTCAAAACGTTCGGCACGGTTGGCACACATGTCGACCGGCCAGTAGACAAGATGCTATTAACGGGCCTCTCCAACGGGACGTCGGATTCCCGCACCATTCGTACCGATCCAGCGAAAACTCTCTTTGAGTACTTCTTTCATCAGTCCCACTTGTCCCATACGTCTAATCAGTCTCACTTGTCCCGCAGAAAATTTGATTTCTTGACCCGCACGGTCCAGCCCTCGCCTGTTGACGGCGGCGGATGTGATCAGTTTTCAATTGATTCAAGCAGGCCAAAGTTCAAATGCTGTCGTCCGTCCTTGTTTTCCAGAAACCCAGGCGAGTCCGGCGTGTTAATCCCGGAATTCTTCACGCACTGAAGTTTTTAATTGTTTTTTAAAGTGTAAGTAAAATATAATACATGTAAATAAGTCGCGTGTCAACTGGAGGCGCGGAAAAATAGAGGAAAGTTTCTTGCCGTTCGGAAGGTACTCTCAAAATAACTTTTCGGAACGTTCCCGATGCCGATAGCGTCGTTCATCTGGCTGATGCTGTCGGCATTCGGATGAGTTTGGCAGCCCCGCAACGCCAGGCACCGCTCAGGCTTCCTTCGTCGCGCCGGCGACACCCTGACGGGGGCCGACTGCAGCTCTGTGGGCAATGCCCTTAAGAGAAATCTTCCGTGAATCCAAGGTCGTTTAATTTACTCGTTCTTGAAACGGTCAGCGTCCCCGAGCGCAACGCCTCGAAGGATTTTACAAAGGGCCCACGCTACCTCCCTTCCGACGGTGGCGTTTCGTTCGATCGCCTACATCACCGCAAATCCCTGCGAAAAATATCTCACGGCTTTGCTTCCAAGGGCAAGGATTTGCGCTCCCGCGGGCTCTGGTTTCACCGAGTGACATAAGCTCACCAGTAAAACGAAAAGTAATGTGCGCGTGTATTTAAGTGTACATGTGTTTTGAGGAAGCTATGCGGAAAACCGGAAAATAGTTGAAAAATAATGTGGGAAAAAGTTGGGCCACGTCTAGAACGAAAAGGTAGAGCAGGCTGACATCCGGCAGATCGCCAAGTGTGCGTCGTCGTGGTGTAAACGTGTTCGTTTAGCGAGAGCTGACTTTTAAGAGGATTGTTTCTTCGGGAGTCGCCTTGGCGCTCGTCGTTTGACGTTGCGCGATTCTGCTATTCGATCATTCAGCCCTCTTTTCTGTGTTCGTGCTTACGTTGTTTGTTGCTGCGCCCTCGTCGTTTCTTTGATCGGCGCAGAGGATTTTTTTGAATTTAAGACGTTGACGAGCATGTCGATTGCCACACAGGTTCCAAGCGGAAATAATTTACTGGTCGGCGGCAATCTGACGCAGACGGCTGGTTCCGTTAATGGCTCAGCAGAGATCGGTGGTAAAGCGACCTTAAGCAGCACCGGTGCCGGTGCGACGTATCACGTCGATAATCTCGCAGGTTCATCGTCCAACAATGGTGCTTCGATCGTATCACCCAGTGGCCTGTCTCCGACATTCTTCTCCGACGCCGCTGCGTCTTTGAAGGCTGAGTCAACGTATCTTGGCGGTCTTGCTGCCACCGCGACGGCGCTGAGCCAATATGGTGCGCTGAACTTCAATGCAGGATCGAGTACCCTTGCAATATTCCATGTCACTGCATCTCAGCTTGCCAGTGCCAATTCCGGACTGAACTTCAATTCTAATGTGGCTAACACGACGTTCGTGATCGACGTTGATAAAGATGGGACCGCGTATTCGATTCCAAATACGGGCACCTCGTTCGGTGGATTAAGCCCAAGCAACGTCGGCCACGTTCTTTACAACTTTTACGACACACCTGCCGGCAATAATACGATCTCGTTCAACTCCGTGCGCGGCAGTGTTCTTGCACCGTTCGCACACGTGGATTTCAACAGTGGCGGCTTCAATGGGCAACTGATCGCCGGCTCGCTGACAGGTACCGGTGAATCTCACATTTATGATTTCGGCAATGTCGGAGGTACCTCCACCGCGTTTGTCGGAACACTGCCGACACCTCCATCAGCCGTGCCCGAACCGGGTTCAATCGTTCTATTGGGAATGGGAGCAATCGTCGTCTTCTGCGCCAGACGCCGGAACGTGTGATTTGACTGCCGCCAAGCTGCACCTGAGAATCGCAACTTGCGTGTCAGTTAATTTTTCGCACCTGCTTTCGCAGAACGAAAGACAATTGCGTGAATCAAAGGCTCCAGACAAGGCATTCAAAAGGGACGGCAAAGTAGCTAGCCGATTAAAATTGCCGTCCCGCCATCGTCGGAATGATTGATCCGATTCCAAGATGAATTAGGTCGCCGATCGATGAGCACAATCCGCCGCAGCAACAAATCTGCCCTCATTTTGGCAGGCGTTCAAGTCGGCGTCGTCGCTGAAACGTGGGAGGCAGCGTTTGTCGTCAAGAGTTTTTCGCACGTGCTGTCGAACTGGCTCGCCGTCACAGGTGGTGATGAAGCTTGACACTTCTCTCGATCCAGTCGGCATAAAAAGGTGACCGGATCTCAGTTCGATCACAGCCGAAATACAACTTCGACTCCTTGTGCGTTACTCGAGGAATTCTCTCTCAATGATTATTTCAGTTTTTCAATTTCTGATCGAAGCATTCGAGCTTCGGGAGTCCCTTTGTTGATGGCGAGTCCCTCCGTAAACAGGGTGCGAGCTTCCTCGGGTTGACGCTGGCGGACTCGGTCTTTGCCAAGTCCGAGAAGGATTCGTTGACGACCATGATCGGACATGCCGGCAAATTCCGGCGATGCACGAAGTTGTTCCATCGCCGTGACATCACCGAATCCGCTTAGTAGCCCAAGCACGCCGACATTGGTGGGATCGAGTTTCCTCGCCTTTGACATCAATTCGATCCCTTGACGCTCGCGGCCGGTAAGCCTGTCAACGCTGCCGAGGAAAGCCAGTGTCTCGGCGTCATCAGGTTGGAGTTCCAGGGCGCGTGTCAGCGCCTTGCGTGCTTTGTCTGCCGCGTCTTTTTCACCCGCACCGAAGAAACGGTAAAAGTAAGTTTTGCCTAATTTTCGCATGGTCGCGAAATCACCGGGATTAGCCTCTGCCCCCTTTTCTGCCGCAGCGACTTCCTCCGCCGTTGGAGAGCGGCCCGTAGCAAGGTCTGGCTTGTAGTGCCTGGCAGAGGGTTCTTGTGCCGTCAGCCGCAGCAATCCCATCGATATCGCTGCGCCGACGATGATCAAACGGAAAACGAAGGTCTTTACGGACATACCATATCCAAAATAGCAAGGACGTTCAGTGATTGCCCATGTGCGTCACGTGATCCGGTGGGGAAGGGACAGTCGAAGATAATTCTCGGCAGTCTCCAATAGGGTTTCAATCGTTGCGCACCTGGTGATGTTTTTTATCAGGCTTGGGTCGCAATGAGATTTTCTTTTTTTGAGGCCTGAATTAACAGCAATGGAATTAAATGCTTGAAATCAAAGTAACGAACAATGTATTGAATACGCGGGGTCACTACCCCGCCGGATAATTTCGACAGGAGGCTGTCTGATGGACTGCTACGAGAAACTTCGTCCATTTACCGAATACGAAACGTGCAACTGTCCTGAGATCCACGGGCTGATTCTTGTATTTGATCTCTCCCCGAGCCCGATAAGTTGCTCCAACTGCAGAAGAATCGTCGACCCGGAAAGGCTGGGACTGACGTGTGAGATTGTTGATTCGGTCGCTCGTTGGCAGGCAGCGTTTGGGGGGCTCTACCAGCTTTGGCTTGATTCAGGGGAGTACGAGCGATGGGCCAAAGAACGAATGCTCGATCCGCAAGGCCAGGTCAACGTGGATGGAATACTCCTCGCCAATCAATTGGCCCGATTTCGTCCAGCACAATACTGGTGGTTCCACGACACCGACGATGAACTTCCCTTAAAATGCCCCCGGTGCCAAGGCGAACTTCAACCCTCAGCGAAGTACGGAAATGTTCAGTGCGGTCCCTGCGGAATCCTTATATAAATCTGAACTCGTCCGGACGGACCGCGCAATGCGGCGGACGGCTTCGTGACGCTCCGGTGTTGCTGAATTCAAAACAATTGGATGAAAAAGATTGGTCGCGTCAGCCAAATACGAAATAGACGAAAACGAGAATGTACATCGATTGCTTTTGACTGCCGACATCGAGGACAATCCCCGAGGTTCAATCGGTTTGCCCGGACCCACTGATTGTCATTGAATCTTCCTGCAGGCGACCAACAAAATGATATCCATGCCGCGCCGCCTGTTGCTGATGCTGCGTGAACTCCACCAGATGGGGTACGAGCGTCTGCGGGCTGTCACGGGACTTTCGCCCTCTGGTTGTCATTGGCGTCTGCAGATCACACCTGCGATTGGTATTGCCATCCCCGGTGAAGGGGTTGATTTCATGGCGAGGCAGAACCGGGGCGTCGCAGTCGGAGACTGGGTCGTCTATGTTCGCGGAAACCACGCTTTTTACAGCACGGGGTCATCGGCCGAAGACACGGAAGAGTGCTTCGGATGGCCAGATGCGGCAGACAATCTGCCGAGCCAGCTCGCTGCGAAGTTCATCGAGCGATTCCCTTCGGTGGTTTGTGAGGGCAAAGGTCGCGATCCAGACTACGCTCGCTGGTATGATGAGATGATCGAAGCGACGGAGCCAGAAGGCTTGATCTCGATGTATGCGGATTGGGAGATGCCCTCAGACCACATTCCCGTATTCAACATGGAACAAGTCCGTATTCCTCCTCCTCCGTCCGTAACCAGTACCTGAGGAAGCCTCTTCGTTCAAAGGCAAAGAGCGCGCAGGAAGTGAATGGGCTCATCAGCGCATTTTCTGCTATTCCTTCCCTGGTAACCAACAGAGTGGCCATAATCAACGAGGCTCTTCGGGCCGGGTGTTGTCAAGTTCATGCTTAAGCATCAAAAAGCTCAAGATCGCTTGATACGGCATTAAGAAGGGAGTATGCAATACTCGTCGTGATGCAAGGCGGAAGGAGCGCAGCCAGAGAGTTTCGTCATGCCGTCGATGGCGAGACGTGACACAGTCGCGGCATAGGGAAGCCATGCACTCGAGCACGCGAACGGTCACATCAGCAAATGGAATATTAAATGACGGCTTTAATATATTATACAAATGAACCGACACTTGATATTGAATACGAGCGATTGATACTTTGGTTGGAAGGTAGCGCCGATCCGGTCCATCGTGCCCTCGCTCTACATGCGAGAAGCGACTTGTTGCAGTTCAATCAGACGGTCGAGATGGAAGTCCAAGCCATGCTTTCAGCTCACTCGACAGCAGTTGTTCAGAAACCTGTCGATGTGTTTCGGTTCAGCAATCGGCTGGCAAAGTCTGCGAAATGTCTTCACTTGAGCCCAAAAGGAACGGGGTTTGAATCGCTTCAGTTCAGCATCCCCGTATTCTCAGATACGGCCTATCGAGTTCGTCCGTTATCCCATCCAACGGTACTTGCCAGGGCAATCGACGCCGTAAGTGCCGTTTGTCAAGATGATTGTTACTATATGATTACCAAATCACATGGAAACGAAACGAGTTGTTTAACAAGTTTACTTAGCGGTCTGCTTGACGAGTCAGAATGCGAACGTTTTCTGATTGAGGTCGATGCGCAAATATCCCGTCTAACAGCTGCCACTCGGCACAAATGGCAGATCGACAACCGGGACATCTCATTAGAGAATTCTGTGAAAGAAGAAGCAGAGAGTGGTGGGCAAGTCGGTTTAGGACAGGTTGGCTTGGGTGAAGCTGGCTTAGGGCAGGTCGGTTTGGGACAGGTTGGCTTGGGAGAGGGTGGCCAGGCCGGTTTAGAGGCGCGAATGAAGAGGGAACTCTTGAATGGTATCGGAAGCAGTAAAGAGAAATATCTGCAAACAATACGGGATGCTTCAATTCGATTCAAAACGGTTCTGGTCGAGGCCTGCGACGGTCATTTCAGTCCCATGCAATTGAATAACGCGCCCAAAGGTACGAGATTCCTTACATCAAAGAGCACTGCACCCTACAGCACTGTCGACTACTTCAAGCTTCTGACAGCAAATCAGTCCCTCGACGTAGAGCTTCAGAATCAGACGAGTGACGTTTACGAATTGCAGACGGTCGTTTAAGGGGGGCTTTTCAATATTCGCGGTTTTCAATAGACGACTCGCCAAAAATGTGTTGAAGATCGCCTGGTATTTGGCTTGTTATGCCCGCAACCTTTTTCTCACGCTCGCTAAACTCCGACGTATTGCCAGCGTGTATACACGCTAACAATTCGGGCGTGAGGAAGCTTCTTCCGCAAAATCAAGGCAGAGCACGTTCGTCCCATTCTTGATGAAAAGCGGTGCCTTCCTCGATCTTTTCCGTAGTCAGACCGGTTTATTGCCACATTCTCTTCGATTCGACACAAGAAATTGATCGATCGAGAGTTGAACCATCATTCCTAAAAACTCCCTGAAACGTTAGCCCGACGCGCAAGTTTTGAAGTTCAGCGCTTTGGAATCGTGGTGTGAAATCAAGAATTCAACGCAATGGCGTCATGGCGATAGGACACAATGAATTCAAAACGTCGGTAACGCCTTTTGTTTGACATAGAACCTTTCCGGCTTCTCTTTCCCTTGCGTCTCTGCGCCTTGGCGTCGTACCGTCAAATTCCGATTGAATTCGCCTATTTTTGTGGGAAGCTCGTTCTCGAAACTCCAAATGTGCGACTTAAAAACGCGCAAGTGAGGAAGAGCAACGCAAGCCCCTTGCTTGCTCGTCGGGCTAACGAATAATCCGGGCAAACTAGAGTCCAATGTTCGTGCATTAAACAACGTGCTGAATCCCCGGCAATTCAGATCGTAATTGTACGTTCCGGCCAGCGTTGAACGGCGTCAGCGGCTTGATGGACCAAGGGATCGATCAGATCCGCCAGGACCTTTTTGTTTTGATCGCGGTCGGTATTAAAGAGGACGGCCCAATTGAGGCCATCGTGACGACGAACGAGTATCGACGACGTCCCTGCGATCATACCTGAATGCCACGTGTTGGCACGGCCCTGGTTGCCGACCGGACGGACACTCCAGCCACATCCATAGAATGCCGCTTTCTGCTGACCACCCGCCTCGTGGCCTGCTGCTCCGGCAGGACAGGCCCACATTTCGGCAATCTCATTTGATTTTAACAACTTTGACGATTCCGGATGGTCAAACGCACTGGCAAATTTCACGAGATCGACGGCCGATGCGATCCAGCCACCGTGTGCCTCAAACGCTTCAATATTTTCAGCACCATAGACAAGGGGAACTTTGACATTCAATTTTGGTCCGTTGACGGCGGGGCCGCTTCGATTCAAGGGGTCGTAATAATGAACTTCACCCTTTGACAGGTCTCCTTTCCATGCACGACCCAACTGCATTCGGGTCACGTCTAATGGCTTCAGAACATGCTGTTGCACGTAAGCTTCGTATCCCATCCCGCTAAGATGTTCGATTAACCTGCCGAGCAACAAATAGCCGATGTTCGAGTAGGCAAAACGAGTTCCTGGATCGAAATCGAGTGGTAGCGTCAGCGAAAAGCGGACAACCTCTTTCGGTCCCACGGGAAGCTTATGCTTCAGAACCTGAGCGATCTGATGCGGGCGCCCAATCGGGTCAAATGATTTGTCACGATCCCAGCCGGCGGTGTGGTGCAGCAATTGTCGAATCGTGATCGATGCCAGTCTCTGATCGTGATTTGCTGGTAGCCAATCTTTTGCGGGCAGGACGTCGAAAACTCGGTCATCGAGTTTCGGCGGAGGAACAAGCTGTAAAACGGCGACTGCGGTTAAGGGCTTTGAGACACTCGCGATTCGAAAAAGCGAATCCGGTTCCACCGGACGCTTTGATTCAACGTTCGCCCAACCGAAGCCCCTCGCATAGATCAGACTAGAATTCCGCGTCACCGCGAGTGCCGCTCCGGGAACCTGATGTTCCCGAGTGAAGCGAATCATCATTTCGTCAAACGGTGCCAGGTCCTCATGTGGTTCCCCTGAGACTGGCAATTTTTTCGCTCCGCGCTGAATTGGGCTGCGATCCTGGGCTAACAGGGAGGACGACGAAGAAACCGCGCATGCCGATACCGTAGAAGCGATCGATTGCAATGCCGCTCGACGGGTCTGTCGATCATTCATTCGAACATCCTTTACTGACGAGGGGCGGAGTGAAAAGATTCGCGGCCAAACAGCTTGCGAGAGTCGGGAATGCAGATTTCGAAAATCGTGGTCGGAAGCGTTAAATAAGCCGCCGGTCTGACCATTTCACCAGAAACAAGTTTGATTAGAAATCTCAATGAGTGCAAAAGTGGTTGCATTCCCCAACGTAATTGGTCATCAGTGGTCTCCGATTGAAACGAAGAGATTTGACCATGTATCGCCTGGCGCGGACTTCGCCCGCAACCCAATCACGAGAAGGATTTGAACCACGAAACAGGCAAAATCCACCAGTCGAGGCGCGTCAGCCCCCGGATTTTTTTCTTCAAAATCTTCGCGCCGCGCAAAGAAACAAACGTTAGTCGTAAGAATCTGGCGAATGGGGTCAGGGAAAGTGGTTGCATATTTCGGGGTCAATTGGTTTGTTTGGGTTTGCCTTCGGGCCGTCCCCTTGGGGCTTTCGATTGATTTCCCTTCTTATTGGTAAGATTCGTGCTAAAAAACTCTTGTCTACTTTCATTTGAATGATCCGAAACGAGTCGGACGACGTTATCCTTCAGGGATTCAATTTCCCGTTTTATCAATCCATTGAAAGACTCAATCGATGTTCAACGCCTGTTTTGACAATCAAAATCTCCTGGCATCCATTCCTTCGGACTCGACAGGACTGTCGTCGGCGTTGATCGGAACGGCTTCGTTTGGTTTGCTCGGGCTGGCATTAATGCTGGTCGGATTCAAGGCCTTTGAAATTATTACCCGTCGGCTGGATATCGAGAAACAGTTGGAAGATCGAAACATCGCCGTTGCGATTGTTGTGGCAGCCATGCTGCTTGGTTTGAGCTTAATTGTCGTTAACTCGATGCACTGACGATGCCGTCGTTTGAATGGACTCGTTTCAAAGAGGTGCTCGGGTGTTCAAATTTCAAAATTGGCCGATCAAGCCGATCTCGTGAAAAGCTTGCAGCTTTCGGCCAATTTTGAAATTTGAACGCCCGACCCCAGAGCATAGAACCTTGAATTGAGAAGTGTGCAACATGAAGCGAAGCTCAAAGGTCGCGTTGACTCTGCTGGTTCCCTCGATGGCCGCCTTTGGTTGTTCTCAAAGTGAACCTCCGAAACCAATTCCGGCCAGTGTCGCCGCCGCAAGTAAGTTGAATCGTGCTTCCCCCGATCAAAACGAAAAGGACGATGAGGAATTCGTCGTTTCACAGAATGAGGGTGATTCAGAAAACCCGAATGCCCAAAGTTCCAATTTGAATCCAACGTCGAACTCGACGGGTCATTCTTATCGCCACCGAACATCGTTCATCCCGTATTTCTTTGGCGGTTCCTCCAATCGATACCAGAATTCCGCTCCTCCACGCACGACATCGGCACCGATGAGTACACCATCAGGGCACCCAACGGCCGGGCCGGTCGGCGGTAGCGGTGCTTCGGTTCCGCATTCGACTGGCGCTGGCATTTCGCGAGGCGGGTTTGGCGGAACCGGGTCTCATTTGTCAGGAGGAAGCTGATGCGGCGGATCACTGCGGAACCTCGACCAAACTGGCGCCGCGACGTCGAAGAATTGGGATTCACCTTTCATACGATCGATAACGAGCCGTATTGGGATGAGGCGGGGTGGTACGAGTTTTCCAGGAACGAGATTGAAGATCTGGAACTCGCGACAAATTGCCTGCACGACATGTGCCTCAAGGCAGTCCAAGCGGTCATCGACGAAAACCGTTTCGATGAATTCCAGATTCCCTCGGCGTTTCACGACTGGATTCGCCAGAGCTGGGATCGCGACGAACCGACTCTGTACGGAAGGTTTGATCTCGCCTGGGACGGTCGATCCGCACCGAAAATGCTCGAATACAACGCCGACACGCCCACGGGCTTATTCGAAGCCTCTGTTGTCCAATGGGAATGGCTGGAAGCGGTTCATCCTCGCTGCGATCAATTCAACAGTATTCACGAACGATTAATCGCCCGATGGGCCGATTGGCAGGATCAGGGGCGCATCAGTTTTGCGGCCACTGATGACCACGAAGAAGATTTTGGCAATGTCACCTACTTACGAGACACCGCAGCTCAGGCAGGACTGGCCACCGAATATCTTCCCATGTCGGCGATTGGATATGACTCACGTCACAACACGTTCGTGAACGAACAAGACCTTCCGATGGATTGCGTTTTTAAGCTGTACCCATGGGAATGGATGTTGAACGAGCCCTTCGCGCCACGCCTGCTGACGGCACCCACTCGCTGGATCGAACCCCCCTGGAAAATTCTGCTTTCCAACAAAGCGCTGCTGGTCGTGTTGTGGGAAATGTTTCCCGAAAGCGAATACCTGCTGCCCGCTTCCTGGCAACCACTGAGCGGTGACTATGTCCGTAAACCGATTCTAGCACGGGAAGGGAGTAACATTCAGGTCGTCCAGCGAGGCCGAATCGAGCGCGAGACCGACGGCCCCTACATCGACCAGCCTGCGGTCTACCAGAAGTATCATCCGTTGATGCAGTCAGGGAACAGCTACGCGGTTCTGGGAAGCTGGATTGTCGGGGACACCGCTTGCGGGCTGGGAATTCGCGAGGATGAAAACCCGATCACGCATAACCTCAGCCGCTTTATCCCGCATCTGATCCGTTAGTCGGCGCTGTGAAGCATTTTGTGAACTCACCCCACCGCCCCTGCGGCGGTTAATGGGCTTTTGCCCGAAAAATGGGTCTGACCCCCTACCTGTCGTTTGCCCAGAAAAACCTAACACCAACCATGTGGGGTCTGACCCATTTTTCGGGCAAAGCGGGTTAACGGGCCTTTGCCCTGGGACTTCGCGTGAGATTGTCTTGGTGGGCGATTGCTCGTGCTGGTGCAAAGGCCCGTTAACCACTGCCACAGGGGCAGTGGGGTTTCGTTAGATTGACGATTTATCCGCAATTCCCCGACCGTCCTGCCAATGACCGAACTCGTCTCAGTTTGAGTTGTCTGGTTGCCTTTCTTTTTTTGCTTTGCCACCTATCGTATGTTGGGTACGCAGGGGTGAAATCGGCTGGTTTCCGAAATGTATCCTGCGTGTTTTTAGCAAAACAGAATCGACATTCGATTCGTAAGGGTTTTCCTATGAGATTCTGGTTCACGCTGATTGCAGTCGTCTGTGTGTCTTTCACTGCAGCAACCTCCGCAAACGAATGGCGTCAGTTTCGCGGTCCGAACGGCCAGGGTCAGGTTGAAGCCAAGAACCTTCCGACCACGTGGAGCGAATCCGAGAACATCGCCTGGAAAACGAAGATTCCGGGGCGAGGCTGGTCGTCACCCGTCTTCGCCGGACCGACGATCTGGCTGACGACGGCCGTCGAGTTTCCGATGAGCGAAAAAGAATTAGCCGAAGCTCGTGAAAAGAAGCTGGCGAAGAATCCGTTGGCAAAGGAGATGAGTCTCTTATCCTCCGTCGACCTGCGAGCGATCGGCTTTGATGCCGTCACCGGCGAAATCAAACAGGACATCGAACTTTTTAAGCTGACCGAACTTGATCCGATTCATTCGCTCAACAGCTTCGCGTCACCATCACCTGTCCTGGATGGCAATCTGCTTTACTGCCATTTCGGGGAATTGGGAACGGCCTGCGTTGATACCGTTTCAAACACCATCGTCTGGAAGAAACAGCTTCCGTCAAAGCACTCCGTCGGCCCCGGCAGTTCACCGATTGTGACCGGTGATCTGTTTATCGTTCCCTGTGATGGAACCGAGCAACAGTATGTGATTGCCCTCAACAAGCTGACGGGCGAGCAAGTCTGGAAGACGAAACGCCCTCCCCTTTCGGGTGACGTCGATGAAATGCACAAGTCGTTCAGCACACCGTTGCAGGTGACGGTCAACGGACGCGATCAGGTGATCATTCCCGGTGCTCAATGGGTTGTCGCATACGATCCTCGCGATGGTTATGAGATCTGGAAAGTTCGTTATGGCGACGGGTTTTCCAATGTTCCTCGCCCCGTCGTAGGACATGGAATGGCCTTCATCTGTACCGGGTTCATGTCGCCACAACTTTGGGCGATTGGTCTGGATGGTCAGGGAGATGTGTCGCAAACCCACGTGAAATTCAAAGTGACAAAGCAGATTCCCGCGATGCCCTCTCCCGTGCTCGTAAATGACCAGCTTTATTATGTTTCGGATCAAGGGGTCGTGACATGCGTCAATGCGCTCAGTGGTGATCAAATCTGGACCAGACGGATTTCCGGTAAGTATTCCTCATCGCCACTGTACGCTGACGGAAAATTGTATTTCTTAAGCCAGGAAGGAAAGACAACCGTCTTGAAACCCGGACTGGAATACGAAGAAGTGGCTGTCAATCAACTGGATGGTCAATTGATGGCCTCACCCGTTGTATTGGACGAGTCTCTCTTGCTGCGAAGCCAGACACACTTGTATCGAATCGGGAAGAAGTAGGGAGCGATCCGTCATCGTTTAACCGCGCCTCGCAGAGAAGCGGGAGTGCAGCGGCGGCACTGATGTCAACCGAGGCGTCATTTTTCGTTTGGTCAGTGCGTAAACGTCTTACTCGGCAACGTTCGAAGAAATCGGCTGAACGCCGATTCGCCTGCGCCGCTGGCTGCGGGTTAAACAAAGCAGGAGTCTTCATCGTTTAACCCCATTTTCCGCACCCTGTAAAATACCCATCAAATTGAGCTTGCGCATTTTACCAAGGCCATCCAAAATGTTTGCATGAGCATTACATATGGCGGTCAAATCGATGTTGTGAGCGCGGC
>CAIOKO010000237.1 GCA_903858935.1 uncultured Schlesneria sp.
CGATTTTGCCTTACTTTCTTATTCCTTCGCCTGATTTGCCTCCCATGCCGCTGATTGAAACATCATCATCGCCCGTTGTTTTGCGGCTCAATCGCGATTTGGTGCGGATGATCAAACGGGGGCATCCCTGGGTTTATGGGGATGCATTGCGGGAACTTCCCAAGGCACCAGCCGGGTCGCCTGCCGTTTTGCTGGACAATCGCAAAGGTCAGCCGGTCGCGCGGGGATTTTATGATCCTGGTTGCCCTGTTGCTCTGCGGATTTGCGAGACTGATCCTGATTTAAAGCTGGATGATCGCTGGGCTGAACGACGACTGAAGGCCGCTCTGACTCTGCGGCGATTATTTTCCGCCAGCGGCCAGACCACCGGATTCAGATTGTTCAATGGTGAAGGAGATGGTTTACCTGGCCTGGTGGCCGACGTTTATGCTGACACGGCAGTGGTAAAACTGGATGGCGAAGGGCCGATTGGTTTCTGGCAGGTGAACGAGATTGCTCAATGGATCGCCCGCGAACTGAAATTGAATTGCGTTTACGAACGACAGAAAGAACGTGGAGTAACGGGACGGCCACTATTTGGCTCGGAACCTGTTCAGCCGGTAATGTTTAGCGAACACGGATTGCCCTTTACGGCGGACATCGTCCGTGGCCAGAAGACCGGCTTTTTTCTAGACCAGCGAGATAACCGTCAGCTGATCCGTGCGTGGGCAAAAGATGCGAGCGTGCTGAACGTCTTTTCGTACACGGGCGGATTTTCGGTCGCGGCTGGCGCCGGCGGGGCATCTCAGGTAACCTCAGTTGATATCGCTCCGGCGGCCATCGAAGCGGCCAATCATCACTGGCGTCTGAACGGATTGCCAGAATCGCAACATACAGGCGTAGCTGCCGATGCTTTTGATTTTCTGGCTCAATCGGCCAGCGAGCGGCGTCGCTGGGACATCGTGATTCTTGATCCCCCATCTTTCGCACCCAATCGGGAATCGGTGCCGAAAGCGATGTCTGCCTATCAAAACGTGGTTGAAGCCGGGTCGCGGGTCACGGCGCCGCATGGAATGCTGGCGGTTGCTTCCTGTTCCAGCCATATTGATTTACCGATGTTCCAGGAATGCTGTGAAGAAGGGATTTCGCGAGCGAGACGACGCGGAACCGTTGTTACGATTGCCGGCCAGCCATCGGACCATCCGACCCCGCTGGCGCTACCGGAATTTCGGTATTTGAAGTTTGTCCTGTTGCGTCTGGATTGAAGGGAAAACTTCATGTCAAACTGGATTCGACTAAACGATAACTCACTTGTCTGCCACGTTGCCGACGAGGCCGAGACAGACTTGGTAGGACATCAGATTGCCCTCGCGCTTAATGCCGGTGATGTCGTTGCTTTGATTGGCGGCCTGGGTGCCGGGAAAACTCGGTTTGTCAAAGCGGTGGCACAGGCGTGGGATGTGCCACAAGATGATGTGAACAGTCCGACATTTACGCTGATTCAGGAATATCTCGGTCGGGTGCCGATTCGGCACTGCGATACTTATCGCCTGCGCTCGCCGGAAGAGTTTGCAGATCTTGGTCTGGATGAATTATTTGCCCCGGACGGGATCGCACTGGTGGAATGGGCTGATCGGGTGGTGGAATATCTGCCACGCGACCGGCTGGAAATCAGGATCAGGATCGACAGCCCGACAGCGCGAACGATCGAGGGTTTAGCAACCGGAAAGCGGTCGCGGCGAATTCTTTCTCAACTGACGGATTCAGGCAACGTCATTCCTGAGAGTCGTTGATTCGTTGGCGAGAAAATTTTTCAATGGCAGGGTGGGTCGAGTCTTCGAAGTCCTTCGATTGAATTCTGAACGTTTACCGACCCTTCAAAATCCATCTATCCAGCCAATCCCACCGGCCCCTGCCGTAATGGAAAACAGTCCTTTGCACCAGCATGAGCCGTCGTTGAACAGCGGAATATTGCAAATCCTGCTTCAAAACCTTTTTTCAGGTCACCCAATTCACTAGCAAAGACCGGCATTTTCGATGCAATCATTTCGCTGGAAATAAAGCCCAGATGAGCCGGAGCGGATTAAGCCCCCGAGCTCTTCTTTTTCCAATAACCGTGAAATCGTGATAGGCATCGTCTCAGCGGCTGTGCAGGCGAGTCGCCCCCAAATATTGCCAAACAGGCATGGAAATTAAATTCCGCATCGGTCATAACACGAGCGAACGGATGCCACATGATCCGTGTTTTTTTAATGATGTTCCGATTAGTTCGCTGGGTACCGAAATGGCTGAAAGCCACATTGCCTCAAATGATTTTGAATTTCCGCTGGTGATTCGTGGCTCGAAGAATTCGCTATTCGGGTACCTCAGTCCGCGCGATCCGACCCTGGCCTTTCGAATGTGGCGAATCGGAATATTAATCCTGATCACCTGGGTGCCACTTTTGCTGTTGGCGATTGTTTCTGGCCATGCAAGTCATGGGATTGTGGATGTCCCGCTACTTCATGACCCGGGTCTGTATGGGCGATTCCTGTTCGTGCTTCCTTTACTGGAACTGGCGGAATTAATTGCAGCTGCCAGCCTGACCGTTCAAGCGAGACAGTTTCTTGATTCGAAACTTATCCCCGAACAACAACACTCCCGATTCGATGCGACGGTTACAGATGTCATTCAACTTCGATCGTCGTTCACGACCGAAATATCGATCGCAATTCTTGCGTTTTGCCTCGCGACAACGTTCAGGTTGTTTCTGTTCCCTGAATCGAGCTCAAACTGGGAGGTTCACGAATCAGTTCGGAGTCCAGCCGGTTGGTGGTACGCTTTGATCAGTTTGCCAATCCTCTTCTTCTTTCTACTTCGATGGATTTGGATCTATCTGCTTTGGAGCGTATTCTTATTTCGCGTCTCGCGGCTTGATCTGCAACTCTCACCGACTCACCCGGATCACGCAGGGGGGCTGGGATTTCTCGGCTGGGGAGTCGCCAGCTTTTCAATCGTGCTGATGGCGCTGTCAGCGATGTTTTCTTCCGGGTTTTACTACGAAATTCTGCACGCCGAAATCCTGCATACGAAAAGGAGTGTTTATGACTTCAAGTACCATATGATCGTATTCGTCGTGATTGCCATCGCAACACTTTACGCCCCGCTTCTCGTCTTTTTCGGTCGCCTGTCGCGCTGCCGATTTATGGGACTTCTCGACTTCGGCTCACTCGTCCTGCGCTATGACCGAAAGTTCGAAGAAAAGTGGATTGAAAGAAAATCGGCCGAGTCCGACGAATCGTTTTTGGGATCGTCGGATATTCAATCCCTTGCTGATATCGCCAGCGCATACGAACATGTTAACGAAATGCGGTTGATTCCATTCGATACCAAGGGTTTCAGCGTACTGATCGCGGCGGCTGTTATTCCGTTAATTCCACTGGTGGCGACAGAGGTCCCACTGCAAGAGATTCTGAAGAAGCTGGCAGAGATGATGGTGTGAGCGTTGTAATCCCGATGTCGTCGCATTTGACATCGAAAAACGAGGAGAAATTCGAATGGGTCTCTTTCAAGCCTCTGTCATTCTGCCGCGACCACGCATCGAAACGTTTGAATATCTTCGTCGTCCCGCCAATCTGATGAAAATGTTTCCGACGGACACGGCGGGTGACCTCTCCTTAAAACATCCTGAGATCATGGATGTTGGTGGATTCATCGAGTTCCAGGTCAAAGCGATGGGAAGCAAGTTCCAGTTCGTTCATGAAATCACGCAAGTGACTCCGTCAGAAGTCATCGTCGTGAAACAAATTCAAGGACCGTTCAAAGCCTGGACTCAAGAGCAGCACTTTGCTGACTCAGATGACGGAAACACCTTGCTGACGAGTATTGTTAAATTTGAACCGCCAGGAGGGATGCTGGGGTTTGTCGTGACACGTAAGCTGGTCCTCTCACAGCTTGAGGAATGGGTCGGACAGGGTCACAAACTTCTGCGTCAGGATATGATGGTCAGTTAACCCTGAAATCCTGCCGGTTTGTCGAGTTCCATCGCTAACATCGGCAAACTCGTTAATGTCGAGTCGCGCCATCGGTTATTTTCAATTCCTTGCCGCCGTATTGCTCCGGCTTCGCCGTGTTTGATCTATGTTTACACCGTCGACGATGGAGCCAGGTTAGCATTCGGCTGACGAGTCTGTTCCATGTCAAAGGCGGCACAAAGAGCTCTATCCTGAAACCCAAACCGTCGGGAACGGAATGGTGCCAGGCAACAATTGTCAGATCGTTTCAAGGAAATCGAAAAATCATGACCCAGCGAGATTGGCTGTTAATCGGAGGCGGGCTCGTTGCAGGTGCATTGCTTGGCGCCAGCGTCCCAAAATTACGTCGTCACCTCGGCCCGGTGATTATGGAAGCGGGTCAACGAGCAGGTGGCGTCTTTTCCGCTTTGGCTGAGACTGTCGCAACACAAATGGAACGAGCCGAAGACTACGCCGCTGAGCGTCGTGCGGCGAATTCCGGTGGAGTCTGAACGTCGTTAGGGCTTCGATTCTTCAGCCTGTTCCGTGTGTGCTTCCGGTGGTTCCGGAAACACAAACGAAGCGACTACGCCGCCGATCAGAGTGACAATGATCACCCCGAATGAAACGGCATTAACGATTCCTTCGTATTCATCCGTCTGTGGTACGATGTGCTTTTCAAGCACCATTTTCAAACCAACAAACGCCAGGATAATCACCAACGAGTACTTCAGAAGGTGAAACCGTCCCATCAGGTCTGCCAGTGCAAAATAAAGGCTTCTGAGACCCAGTATCGCGAAAACATTAGAGGTGAAAACGAGAAACGGGTCTCGTGTCAGTCCGATCACAGCGGGAATTGAATCGATAGCAAAAACCAGGTCGGTCGTTTCTACCATTAAAAGCGCGATAAACAGCGGGGTGAAGGCAAAACGGCCATCAATTCTAGTAAAGAATCGGTCCTCTACAAAAGTTGGAGATAACCGACCTCGAAGCAGTCGAATCAAGAAATTCTTCTCGAAATCCACCTCTTCGTCTTCGTCGGTGAACAGCATCTTCAGTGCAGTGAAAATCAAGAATGCACCGAACAGATACGTCATCCAGCCGAAGTTTTTAATCAGCTCGACCCCTGCGAAAATCATGACCGCTCGCATGATTAACGCCCCCAGAATGCCCCACAAAAGCACTCGATGCTGATAGGCGCTGGGAACTTTGAAATACGCAAGAATCAGTGCGATCACGAAAATGTTGTCGACACTGAGAGACTGTTCCAGCATGTAACCCATGAAGAACATGAATGCGGCTTGAAGCCCTGAATCCGGTAACCCCGTATCCGCGTCCGGGTCATCGAGTTTGAGATCCGGATAGACGCCAAGTTTGAACCAATGGTTCTCATAAGCAAAGTAAACAAATACGGTAAACAGCATCGCCAGCACAAAATAAATGCCGGTGCGGAACAGGGCTGTTTTTGCACTTAAGGTCTTCGCCTCGCGCGAGAAGACTCCGAGATCAAATGCGAGAATGATCAAAACCAGCAGCACAAACGCTGCCCAGACTAATCCGGTGCTGTTGCCACCCGACGAAGTTCCCGGAACGCTCAAAATCAGCGGCACAAACGCTGCCCTCACTAACCCCGTCACGCGATTGCCCCTTTGTCCGAGTGGATATCTATCAGCTTGCCATTTCTGTCAGATGGCAAATTTGTCCTACGCTGCACCGGCAACAAGTTTGTTCCAGATCCGTTGAGAACAGAACAGCCCGACCGCCAGACGCGACCGGGCTGCCTCACGTTTGTCCAAAGTATAGCGTTCGCGAATAAACTTGCGCACTCGGCATACGAAAAACAAATCGAATCGGATCACGGCCAGGGTGCGGATTATTGACTAACCCCCGCGGAATTTGAAGTACGTTGCACGAGAATGCAAGTCTCTTGAGGAAATCGCGTTCGGAAACAATCAAAATTAGAGCTCGAACGCCTCGCTACGGAAAGGTTAAAACGAGTATCTTCTGGATTGATGTTTGATGGTCTTGTTCGGCAGAAAACACGCATGCTTGTTCTTGGTATCGAAACCAGCGGTTTGGAAGGTTCGGTCGCAATCGTTCGCGACGACATTTGTCTTGGCGAAAAGAACTTGAACCAGGTTGGACGCCGCCATGCTCAGGCACTGGTTCTGGAAATCGGCGAACTACTGCGTGCTCATTCCCTGACACCTCGCGATGTCGAACTGGTGGCTGTCAGCCGTGGTCCCGGAAGTTTCACGGGGTTACGAGTCGGAATGGTTTGCGCCAAAACCTTCGCCTATGCCACAGGGTGTCGATTTATCGCGGTCGACACGTTCGCTGCCATTGCGGAAAACGCACCTGCCGATCTGACGAGACTGTTTGTGATTGAGGATGCTCAGCGAGACGATCTTTTCGTCGGAGAATACGCGCGTAGTCCGCTTCAACAATGGAAACAAGTCCCTCCCGTTCGGATTGTTTCTACAGACAATTTCCTTCAATCACGCAGTGACATGGCAATTGTCACTGGACCTGGTGTAGCCAAGTTTGAAACAGAAACTTTGTCGGAGAATTGGCTGCAAGATCCGAAAATCTGGCGACCAAGAGCATCGACCATTGCCTCCCTCGGTCGATTGCACGAGCAATCTACTTATGACAAACCCGCATCCGAAGAATGTGATTTTTGGAGAGCGTCCCCGTTTTATCTTCGTTTGAGTGCCGCTGAAGAAAAGCGTGCTAACATGAAACAAGACGAAATTCCTTAGACCTGTCGCGACAAGCGGGGCAATGATTCGTCGAACGTTATTCTTCTGGTTCCAGTAGAAATTCCGCCTTGAGGATCGAAGTTCCCGAGATCACAACCCGGTCGCCCGGCTCGATTCCCGAGAGGATTTCGATCCACGGATCGACATTCAGTCCGGTTGTAACGTCTCTGAGATGGAACTCACGCGGTCCAGTCTCGACAAAGACGAATGTACGACCATCATTCGATGTAACGGCTGTTTGAGGCAGTGTCAGACATTCATGAGTTTGCCCATCGGGTATCAGCACACGCACAAACATTCCTGGTCGAAGTTTTCCGTCGTGATTGTCAATTTCCGCAGTGAGCGGCACGGCACGGGTTTCAGGCGAGACTTTGCGACCAACGATCGCAACGGTGGCTTGCAACGTCTCACCCTTCAAGGCCAGGGTTTGCACCGACACAGACTGACCTGGTTCAATCGATAAGGCCTTCCAGTCTCGTTCTCGAATTTCTGCTTGTACCCACAGTCGCGAGGCATCGGCCAGTTGAAATAGACCTTGCGAAGTTTGAACGCGCTCCCTCGGAGCCAGCAGGATTTCCTCGACAGTCGCCGTGAAAGGAGCCTTAACCGGCCAGGTGCTGAGCGCCTCTGCATTTCCCACATCCTTTATCGTCTCGTACGGCTGATTGACGATCAAGCTCAGTCGCTGTTTCGCCACGGCCAGACGTCGTTCTGCATTTTTCATCGCCGATTCGGCCTTAAGATGCTTTTGCTTGACGTCAAAAGTCGCTTGTTCACATGCGGCAGCGTATTCCGCAGTAGTCGTATCTCGAGCGGAACCAAGTTCCAGCGCCATTCGAACGCTGACAGCCCCTTCTTCTCGTGCCGGCTTGAGGTTGGAGCTCAATTTTTCTGCCAGACGCATTCGGGAATAAGCCGCTAAAATCTGCTGGCGATAATCACCGAGCACCTTGTCTGCGAACTCCTTCTCCATTTGCTGAATTTCTTGTGGACGCTTCAGTCGCGAGACTAATTCGTCGAGATTCGACTGAATCGAATGCCACCACTCATGTTCGTTAACGGCCTGTTGCAGGTCCGTTTCCCGAAGTAACACATCGGCACGAACCTCACCCAGTTCGGGGCTGTCTACTATTGCAATCGTTTGCCCTTCGGTCACCCGATCACCAACTTTGACTTCGATCCGCCGGATCAAACCGTCAAATGGAGATTTTACTTCGACATGTCTCGTCGCGTTGTATTCGACACGACCGGGAACGGTCCTGACTGACTGCAATTCGCGCCTTGATGGCAATGCAACTTTGATCTCGGCTGCAGCGAATTTTTCGTCGCTCAAAGTCACGTGATCTCTTGGTCCAGCCTGTTCGGCTGGTGCCACTTCCGCCTGTCGCCTGAATGAATTCCAAACCTGATAACCTGCTGCACCCGCCGAAGCGAGTAATGCGATGCCGACGAGTATTAGAAACGGACGTTTCATGGAAAAATCTCGATTAAAAACAAATGTGTGGTCGTTTGCGCCAAGATCATTGGAACTGATTGTGCTTTGTCAAAACCAACGATGGCAATCGTTTAACTGCTGACCAGCATCATCCGAGTGTAACGACGGCCTGGAAGAGATGGGTGGCGCTCAATTTTAACAACGGGATCCTTGATTAATCCCCGTTGCAGAGCGTTCCGATGGGCGTTAACAGCGCATTACGAGCGAGAACACACGGTTTCGTTGCGGAAGGTGGCACCGATCGATCCGACTGACTGATTGACGGCCATCGGTGAATTTCTGCAACGTGAACTGCTGACACAAGTCGCCGTCAAATAAGCAGTCTATTAAGGCTGGAATTGTCGCGCAGAAAACTTTTGAATCCAAAGTGGCGAAACCGTTTGCTGGTTCGCTGTCTTTGGGTTGTGCGTGAAACCCATCGCTCCAACCCGGCAGAATCCAATGGAAATGCCAGCCAAACTCGTGTTCGCGTTCTTGATCCAGTGCCACTTGTTCGTGAAACGTTGCAAGATGAGAACGGAGTTTTACGATGGACGCAGGCGACAACAGCTCTGTGAGTTCCGACTCATGGCAATGGAACCAGGGAACGGGCCCTTGCCACAAGCAAACGATTACGCACAGCCTCACGATGATCAGGCAAACCGGATTCTGTCGGGTCGATTTTTCGTTGCGGTGCATGTCATCGGTCCTGACGCCGCTGATTCTGGTATACGATCAGTGACTACTCGTCGTCATCATCATCGTCATCGTCGAAGTCGTCATCATCCCCGTCGAGACTACCGACGTCCATACCATCATAAGAACTGATTCCCATTTCCTCAGCAAATTGAGAGAGTTCAAGATTCCGTTGAAACAGCGTATCTGGGGAATGAATTTCGATTTTTTCGACTTGGAGCGTCAACGGGTCGTCTGGTTCATCGCCGTCCGTAATTTCTACAAACTCATAACCCATTTCAGTTAACCGGTCTGAACATGCTTCAAGTTTTTCACGATCGTCGTCGGTGAAAAAATAGCCCCAGAGCATTTCTCCAGACATGTCCCAGTCAGTCTGCTCTGCGATTGCTTCGAACATTTCGATCAATTCGGACTTGGGAATCATGTGCGACCTCACTTCTATTGCTGGGCGAGCAAGCTCAAAACGCGTTGCGATTTTAGGGACAGCCCCGCTTTACAGCAATTCACTTGGCGCTTTCTGAGATTGTTCAACCTCAGTTGCCCACAAAAAAGCAAAGCCGACGATCGAAGAACCCTTCAATCGTCGGCTCTGAATTCTCAGTACTATCGGTACCAATACTGCCATATTACACCGGCTGAAGATGCGCGAGTTCTTCACGCAGCCGGATTCGTGCAGTGTGCAACCTTCGCTTAATCGTCCCAACAGGGCTGCGAAATCGGTCGCTCATTTCAATCAATGACTGTCCTTCAAAGTAAAAGGCAACCAGTGTTTGACGATCGAGAGATCGCAGTCGCTTTAACCCACCCCACAATTGGTCTGCTCGTTCCCCAGTCATCAATTCGTCAAGCGGCGTACGTGTTTCAGAATCAATAGCGACCAGGATTTCCGGATCTTGTGGCGTTACTGGTGGGCGTCGAACGGCCCGGTTAATCGCCAGTCGGATTGTTATCCTTTTTAACCAGCCAGGAAACCTCTCGGGCTCGCGTAACTGATCGAGTTTTCGCATTGCCTGAACGAAGACATCCTGAGTCAGCTCTGCAGCCTCCGCCTGATTTCGCAGTCGCCGCAACGCAATTGCGTAAACCGTTGTTTCGAACTGACGAACCAGTTCACCAAACGCCGAGCGGCAACCGGCCTGGGCGTCCAAAACGATTGGCAAAAATTCTTCTGTTTCCATAATTCGCTCGTCTCCCTCAGCCGCTCAGCGTCGCACTTTTTTTGCGAAACTGCGGGCATAGTGGTTAGCGAATTCCGGTGAGTTCGTCGGAAGATTCCGCGTTAAACCTTTGTTGCGTATCTTTCGAAACGCAGCGTAAATCCTCGGTCGTCTGCAACGACCGCGTCATTAAGTTAATCGCCAGATCAACCGTTGAGTTTTATTCCTGGCTGGCTGAGTGGCTGCACACACATGTGATACAGACGCACGGAACCAGACCAGGGCTCATCGGAATCCAAATAAAGAAATGTCCTGTCCTCGAAGAACTCAACCACATATTGCGGTTATGAGCCCTCGTGTGCTGCATCGCGTGGATGGCGTTTGGTCGTTATGGCGTTTGCCTTGCCATAAGACAGCACGTAGGTGGTTGACTAGACTCCCACGTACCTTAAGTGCCAGACGCTGGCGTTTTAGTGAACGCATTAGCGATACGGCACCTGAGGAAATGGGCATCGAGTCAGGACATTTCGGTACTGGGTACATTTCGCAGGTTGTCATAGAGGGATACGCACGATGTGCATTCGCGCTATCGACAACCAGGCCGGCTTGAAAACCGACAATGGCGTTGATCGTTGCGTTCTGAATGCGATTAAAAGCTTGCATCGTGATACCTCCTGCGAAAGCCGCAGTCTCCGTGGAAACGAGATAAAAAGTCTGTGTTGGGGAAAATCCGCAATACTGAGATTTTCGTGAATCGCGCCTCACGAATGGCGGGCGGAGTGGAAACAACTTCCTCCGCGTCGTCACATTAGACCTTTCTCATCGAAAAAAGGTTCACCACAATTTCGATATTTTCGAAAAAAATCCACCCCAAAACACAGTGAATCACGCAAGTCACAGGCATGCAATAGATTGCGGCGAGCATGAAAAATCCGAAAATCCGGAGAAATCGCCGCAATCGTTAAAGTTTAACACACAAATGGGTCGATCTAAGAGGGGAAAGAGTCTTTGTAATTTGAACGAGCATGGATTTGGGTAGGACATTGAGAATGATACTACTTCGATATTTAACCGCCGCCCTGATGACGGTTTCGATGGTCGGATGCTGCTGCAGCCGATGCGTTGTTACCGATCCTTGTGACCCATGTGGAGCAGCTCCGGCTCATCAATGCTGCTTGTCGCGGCTTTGGTCGATGCCCAGAAGCTTTGGGTACAGCTGGAATAATGCATGCACTTGTGGTGGATGCCAATGCGGCTGCGGTGGTGGCGAATTGATGGATTACACTTACGGTGACGTGGGTGGTTGTGCCGGGTCATGTGCGGCACCGGCGATGAGTAGCGCTCCGCCTTCAAGCGGCTGCAACTGCTCACAATCAGCCTCATACTCAACCGCACCAACGTCGTACGGAGGTGCTTACTATCCCCCAACGACGCCGGGCTCGGTCCCTTCGCCTTCTGGAACGCCGCAACCGATTCCAGAAGTCCCGCCAAGCTACAATCCGCTTCCGAATGCTCCATTACCTCCAGCGAGCGCGACAACTGAACCAACGACGTTGATGATTCCGCCACCATCTGGCCAGCAACCTCAGATGGTTTCCTACGAAGAATTTCAACGACTTCCTGGAACGGTAACTTCTGGACCGGGAGCGTCTGTCACTGCCGCAGCGAGTACTCCATCGCCGATTCAACAGGTTTCGGCGGGTCCACAGTCTTTCGTGGCCCCACCATCGCCAACTCCAACTGCTGTGCGAGCACAACGATCAGCCGTTTCCCCAACCAACCAGCAACCGGCGTGGGGACCATCCAAAACGAGATAGTCATCTGAATTCAAGTCAAATTCGTGCACTCAGCACGATTTCAAAAACGAACGGAATAAAAGCCCAAGTCTACGACCTCAGTTTTACCCACATCTTGGTGCGATTGAATCGGCACCCCTTGTGCAAAGCAGGAGTAAATCGAGGCCGTTCCAAATCGTTTGCCATCCAGGCTCTCCATCGCATTTGCGACCCATGAACCCACCAAGACTCGCCATA
>CAIOKO010000238.1 GCA_903858935.1 uncultured Schlesneria sp.
GGGTTCATGGGTCGCAAATGCGATGGAGAGCCTGGATGGCAAACGATTTGGAACGGCCTCGATTTACTCCTGCTTTGCACAAGGGGTGCCGATTCAATCGCACCAAGATGTGGGTAAAACTGAGGCCGTTGGCCTGGGCTAACATCGGACCGTCCCGTTGGGACTTTGGATTGAAGATTGGATACGAAAAATCAGTCGCGACCGATTTTCATTGTTGTGTTGTTACGACATTCACACACCACCGTCCCGATGATCATCGCAATCTCTGGTGACCAAATTCGCTCCTGCCTGGACAAGCCACGGTGGAAAGCAAGAACATTACGGTAATGCTACGATCATCGGATTGAGCCGACTGAGGTGCTGACGAAACCCTGATATAACCAAACGTATCCCACGCAACCTTTATTAATTTTGCTCCCAAGGTTTACACGGTCATTCGACAGAAAAGCCGAATCCTAAGAGCACCTGACGGGTTAGCACCCGAGAGATTCTGTTACTTCTTAGCGTCATCGCTTTTTTCGTCGGTTTCGACTGATCGTGAAATGACTCTTTGGACGTGATGGCGGTGTTTGCTTCCTTCTGTTTTGCGAGCTCGTAGAACTCGTAAAGTTTCGCTTCGAGCAACTTCTTTTCGGCATTAACCACGCATGACAATTTTGCAGCATCCATACGTTTGACGACGCAACGCGGAACTTAATGAGGTAAATTATCTCTGTAGTTTCGGTCCAAACGAATGTCGTTTGATTTCAGAAAAACCAGTCGGCGAGAATACTCATACAAAGCGCATTCGCAATCGTCCACGGAGGTCGAATCGAACTGACGGTCCCCAATGACTGGCCCGAGGGACTTCGCGTCGAAGTTACGCCCTTACTCCGTCAAATTGGACTCGACGAAGCCAATTACCCGACGGTATTCAAAAATTGATTTCAGAAATGGATGAGATCGCCGAGCGCGTCCCGCCGGTTGATTTCGATTTTGACACGGCGGCAAACGACGAATTCCAAAAGGAAGCTGTTCGAGCATCATGGCTGAAGTCATCAGCAACGACCTTCCACCGTCCATCGTGTTTAAGCCGCAGCGCGGCGACCGAGTAGAGCCTGGGGGCAGCTTGTGCCCCAGGTTTCGCCATATCAAAACCAGCAAAAAGCCCCCTCGGGGCGACCGAGATTCGGTTCTCAGACCAATCGATGCCGTTGATCTCGTTCCATTCTCTACTGGGAACCGGCAAAAATGAGACGGATTCGACTCAGCCGCCCCGCTGGGGCTTTTTATCGGTAATTGTGGCGTTTTATCCTGGGGCGGAGGTCGCCCCAGGCTCTACTCTTCCGCCGCTCTGCGGCTTAAGACCGGCGGACCGGATGCGGGTGCAGGGCCACGTGCCCGACGTTGTTACCGTCGGAAATATTCCGCAAACCTATTTCATTAGGACATTCTAAACTTTTGGATTCTTTCCGTTTTTGCCGTTGACACACGATAAATTTACATTTATTATTTTTGTCGGCTCTATAAATTTCCCAGCGAGCAACATCGGGCGTGAAGAACTCCAGGATTAACATCCTGGGCTCGCTTGGGAATGAAAGCTACGGCTTTGAGATGTACTACCGCGACTTTGATCTTTGACATCTTGGAATAAATTAAAAACGAACCGGAGGCGGCGAAGCGCCGAAAGAGTCGTTTCGAGAAGATCGAAAGTAGAAAAATCAAGAAGTATCCGGTGGGAATATATCACCTGACTCGTACGGTCAAAACGGGAGGGAGACGTTCGGTCGAAGACCTGTGCGGGGTCCGGAGACCGTTCGCACAACGGAAGCTGATCAAACTCAGTCAAACTGGTGCGAACTCGCGCGAACTCTGGTGAACTTGAAAAGTAGAACACTCTCTCAAATACCCAATGAATTACGAGGAAAGGTCGAAGTCGCGCGAACTCACTCGAACTTTGACACGAAACAATGTAACGAGTCGATGACGGCGGAACGGAAGAAAAGATTTTTGAACAGAAGGATACGGAAGGTAACGAAGTTAAGAAAATCAAAGGAAACCTTCGGTCGAAGACCTGTGCGGGGTCCGGAGACCGTTCGCACAACGGGGCGAGTAATCGAACTCGATCGAACCGTGACAAACTCGATCAAACTCGAGCGCGAGGAAAAAATTGGGAAATGGGCTCAGAAACCCAATGAATTATGGGGAATGGTCGAAGTCGAACAAACTCGATCGAACTTTGACACCAAATTTTGTGGCGGCTGCAAAATCAGCCGAACCGAACAGAGGCGAAGAGCTTTTGCCACGGATGAACACTGATTTATACGCATCAATGCAAAAGATTTTTAACCCCGAGTCTGACAAATCAGAATCAGGAGAATTCAAAATTATTTTTGAATTCTCTGATTAGTGCAGATTAGTGTTCTAATCTTTCTTTTGTTTGATTTCTGGATTCTGAAAGTTGTTTGAATCATGCAGGTCGATTTTGGATGGAATTGATCAAGTTGACAAAGTTGGCAAAGTTCAATCCTGCAAAAACACCTATAAAACACGGAAGTTTGTCAACTTTGTCAACTTGATCAACTTTTTTCGAGGACTTTCATAAGTGCGCTTACGGTGAGTAATCACGTTTTTTTCATTGTGGATTGCAAAGCAGACACTCGCACGGAAGTGACAATCGGGCGTTCATCGTTTAGCGGCGCAGGCGGGATCGGCGTTCAGCCGATCTCTTCAAACGTTGTCGCAGCACCGTTTTTCGCATCGCCCGAACGAGAAATGAAGCCTCGGCTGACGGCATTTCCGCCGCTCTGTTCCCGCTTCTCTACGAGGCGCGGTTAAACGATGAAAACGGCTGCGTCGTTTAACCCGAAGCCATCGGCGTCCAGCCGATCTCTTCGAGCGTCGCCAAGCTTATTACTTCGCATCGCTCCAACGAGAAATGATGCCTCGGCTGATGGCAAATCCGCCGCCTCGCTCCCGCTTCTTTTCGAGGCGCGGTTAAACGATGACGACAGGTTCAATCTTTCCTTGAAACCGCCTTCCAAAAGTTTTTCGTGAGATGTTGCGAACTGCCGCCCAGTTTTCTATGATACTTGGCCCGTTCCGGCTCCTGAGCTGAATGCTTGGATCGTCGTTTGCTCGACGCCGTGTGCTTGTCACACGCTCCGGATCTTTTTAACCCGAGATTGCTACATATGTTCGAAGGTATCGCCAACGGCCTGAAATCCGCGCTCTCCGTGTTGGGACGCGGCGGTAAGCTCACCGAATCGAATATTCGGGATGGGCTGGCGCAGGTCCGTAAAGCATTGCTCGAAGCTGACGTGCATTATGACGTCGCCACCAGTTTCATCAAACGGTGTACAGAGCAGGCGCTTGGTGATGCAGTGATGAAATCACTGCGACCCGATCAACAGATCATCGGGATCGTTCATCAGCAACTCGTCGAGTTAATGGGTCCGACGGACCATTCCTTGCACCTGCGTAAAGATACGCTCGGCAAGATCATGATGTGCGGGCTTCAGGGAAGTGGTAAAACCACAACCTGCGGCAAGCTGGCGAAGATGCTCAAAGAGCAAGGCAAAAAGCCGATGCTCGTCGCCGCCGACTTGCAGCGCCCTGCCGCTATTGAGCAACTGAAGATTATCGGCCAGCAGTTGGGTGTGCCCGTCTACAGTGAGGCTCCTGCGGGAACGACGCCTCTCAAGGTTTGTGCCAACGGTTTGATTGCCGCTCAGAAGGCGGGCGTCGACGTCATCATCTTCGATACTGCCGGTCGTCTGCACGTCGACCAGGATTTGATGAAAGAGCTCGAACAGATTGATCGAAAGGTACAGCCCGATCAGATTCTGCTCGTCTGCGATGCGATGACCGGCCAGGACGCGGTCAACAGTGCCAAAGCGTTTAATGAAGCGCTGGAACTGGACGGCGTGATCCTGACAAAGCTTGACGGTGATACTCGCGGTGGTGCCGCGATCAGCGTAAAAGAAGTGACCGGCGTCCCGATCAAGTTCATCGGGGTCGGTGAGCAACTGGATAAGCTCGAGCCTTTTCATCCCGACCGGATGGCAGGACGAATTCTCGGCATGGGTGACATCGTCACCTTGTTCGAGAAGGCTGCCGAGCAGATGGACGAAGCCGAAGTTCTCCGCCAGCAGGAGAAGATGGCGGCGGGTAAGTTCACTCTGGAAGATTTCCGCGATCAGATGAAGATGATCCGCAAAATGGGATCGTTGAAAGATCTGATGAAGATGATCCCCGGCCTTGGCGGATTACTCGCTTCAAACCCTGACGTAGATGCCGATAGCGACATGGGGCGAATCGAAGCGGTGATCAACTCGATGACCCCCTACGAACGGAATCATCCCGACAAGATCGATCGCAGCCGTCGCCATCGTATCGCTCGCGGTGCGGGAACGGACCCGGCGGATGTGAACCGGATTCTGAAAGATTTCCATCAGATGGCCGGGATGGCTCAGAAGATGTCCGGCCTGGGTGCGATGGATCGAATGAAAGCCGTACGTGACCTTGCTCAGGGAGGGATGTCCAATCCTGGCGGCGGTCTGCGGATGCAGAAAGAACGCTCAAAGCGTGGTCCGGCTGACGAAAGACTGGCGGAAGAAAAGCGGAAGAAAGCTCGTAAAGACGCCAAGAAGCAGAAGAAACGTAACCGGTAACCTGGAATCAGGACTCAAGTGCCACTGCCTGATTGTCTTCGAGTAAGCAGTGCTCTTGGGAAATAGTTGAAAATGCGAAGAGACTGCTTCGCCGAAGACTCTGAAGCAGTGCAGAATTCAAGAAAAAGAAACGTAACCGTTAAACACGAAACCAAGGAGCATTGAGTGGCAGTTCGTATTCGAATGAAGAAAATTGGGCGGAAGCATCGACCGTTTTATCGTATCTGCGTGATGGATTCACGAGTCCATCGCGAAGGAAAGGCGATCGAAGAGATTGGCTGGTACGACACTTCGGTCTCGGATAAGTCAAAGCGAGTCAAGGTTGATCTTGCTCGAGTGGACTACTGGGTTTCGGTCGGTGCAAGCTTGTCCGATCGAGTCGCGACACTCGTCAAGAAGGTCAAGACAAACAGCTTTACAACGGCAGCTGCACCAGCTCCGATGCAGTCTCCGAAGATTAAGGAAACAGCTCCTGCGGCACCAGAAGGAGCCGAAGGAGAAGCCGCTCCAGCAGAAGCCGCGGCAGAATAGTCTGGGTGGGCCAGACGGTGCCAAACAAGTTTGGTGCAGGCTGGTTTTGCGAAGACAGGTTTGAGTTTGACTGTGACTGGTTTGTTTTTGCCTGGTTGAGTTTGTTTTTGTTGGCGTCACCATGCGATTTGATGTTCTGACGCTGTTTCCTGAACTGTTTCACAGTTACCTGCAACAGAGCCTGCTGAAGCTCGCTATCGAGAAGACGCTGGTCGATGTCCGGTTGTGGAATATTCGGGATTGGTCGACAGACAAGCATAAATCTGTGGACGACACCCCCTATGGCGGCGGGCCGGGAATGTTAATGTCCTGTCCTGCGGTTTATGGGTGTGTAGAAGCGGCTCAAGCAGACGGAACTGAGCCAGGCCGATTGATCATGTTGACGCCGCAAGGCCGAAAGCTGGATCAGTCGCTGGTGAGGGAATTATCAACCTTCAATCGATTGTTATTATTGTGCGGACGTTACGAAGGGTTTGACGAACGGATCAACCAGGGGCTGGAGCCCCTGGAAGTTTCTGCAGGCGACTTCATCTGTAACGGCGGCGAAGTTCCCGCAATGATGATCATCGATACGGTAATTCGACTGGTGCCAGGTGTTTTGGGTGACGAAACAAGCAGCAAGTATGATTCGTTTGGAGAAAGTGGCCTGCTGGAATACCCGCAGTACACTCGACCTCGCGAGTTTCGAGGGATGACGGTCCCTGATGTGTTACTCAGCGGAAATCACGCAGTGATCGCGGAGTGGCGGTATCAACAAAGTATTGAACGGACTCGTCGTAAACGCGGCGATCTGATGAAGTGATAAATAACCGCCCCAGGCGGTTCGCCAGGAGCTTCCGCTCCATAAACCAGAAGAACTTTGGCAACACCTTCGATGTCAAATTCCTCTGGAGAAGTTGAAAGTCAGTGTGGGTCAGACCCACCCGCCTGGAGGATAAACTCGGGCGAACGTGAGTCAACGGCGAGACAGCTCGCCACAGAGAATTGGAAATAACCATGATTAAGCCACTCATTAAGCAAGTCGAAGATCAATATCTCCGCAAAGAACCGCTCGTATTCGAAATTGGTGACACGGTCGACGTGCATCAGCGAATTCTCGAAGGAGATAAAGAGCGTATTCAGGTTTTTAACGGAGTCGTCATCGCCCGACGTGGTGGTGGAACCCGTGAGAAATTCACCGTCCGACGTATCGTGTCGGGTGAAGGTGTTGAGCGAACATTCCCATTCCATTCACCAAAGATCGCCAAGATCGAAGTGAAGCGACATGGTAAAGTTCGTCGCGCCAAGCTGTTCTATCTACGCGATCGAATCGGTAAGGCAACCAAGCTGGTCGAACGAGTTGACAAGGCCGAAAAAGAAGCCGCTCGTGCCGCGAAGAGCCAGGCTAAGGCCAAGGCCAAAGAAGCGACGAGCTGATCGGACTTGGCGTAAGGCCGTAGTTCGTGAGGGTTGTTGAATGGACAAATGTAGCCCGATTGGATGTGCTCCGATCGGGCTACTGCGCCAAAGACAATCTGACGAAGCCCCACCTCCCCCGTGGAGGTAGTTAACGGGCATTTGTACCAGCCCAGCCACGATTCACCGAAACGATGCGACGCCCAAATACAATGTGCCAGGGCAAAGGCCCGATGACCACACCCGCAGGGTAGGTGGGGTGGGGGTTTGTTTTCGTGTGAACTTCGCGAGGCGGCATCACGATGTTTGGCTGGTTCAAGCGATTTCTGAAGTCCACCCGAGGCTCTCGTCAGCAATTCGGCAACAAGGGCGAAGCCGAAGCCGCCCGGTTCCTTGAGGGACTCGGTTACAAGATCCTTCATTGGCAGTTACGAGGTCGATACGGGGAACTGGATCTCGTTGTCTTAGACGGCGATACGATTGTCTTCGTCGAAGTGAAGACGCGAGCCTCAACCGCAGCAGGGCACCCGACGGAATCGATCACATCGGCCAAACAGGGCAAGATCACCCGATCGGCACTCGCTTTTCTCAAGAAACATCGCTGGCTGAACCGCAAAGCCAGGTTCGATGTCGTTTCGATCATCTGGCCAAAAGACGGACAGCCACCGGAGATTCAGCATTACATCAATGCATTCGAACCAGTTGGATTTGGGCAGATGTATTCGTAACTCTAATGAGAAAACTTCGTCGCATAGAACGTGGATAGCCCATGGGACTCGACTTTGTTGAAATCGTGATGGAGGTCGAAGAAACCTTTGGCATTCGGTTTCGGTCGGAAGAGTTCAGTTCAATTCAAACGGTCGGAGATTTTGTCAGTCTGATTCGTTCGCGAATCGTGGCTGCTGATACCGTGGCCTGCCCCAGCTTGTCGCAATTTCTCCGGCTTCGATCATTAGTCCGTGAAGTTGCCGGCAAACCCGAACTGCGCATTCGTCCGTCGCACCGACTTGAATCAACTCTTTCCAGTGACGAGATCCGCCGACTTTGGCAGTCGATGCAGGAAAAGCTTGGGATCTACCCTGCCCCTCTGCGGCTTCCTCGATATCTTCGGAACACCCTGCTATTGATCGCAGTTACGATCCTATTTGGAACCGTTGGGTATGCGATTGCGAATGACGTTGTCCTATTACCACAAGCACTACTTTTCAGCGCGTTCATCGCCATTTCTCTGATTCTATTCGGCGGGGGTTTTCGATCGGTCCCCCCAGTCGGCTGGGCAACGTTTGGCGAAATGACTCGACAATTGTCAGGCACCATTGTTGCCACCAGAAATTTACACTTGAGAACAGACGACTTGATTCTCGAAAAACTACGCCCAATTTTTTCGGACATTCTCAACATTAAACCCAACGAAATTGTCCTATCCGCTCGATTGATTGAAGACCTTCGTGTGAGCTGACGTATTGGGGTCTAAAGATACAACCACTCGAAAGATTCGGATTTCCGCTGCCCGTTTACGGTTTGGGTTTTAATTCAGCAACCACCATCGCATGCACATCGAGACGCGGTACCGTCACCATCGTGCCCTCAGATGTATCGTGTGCCTCGAGAGCTATCCCCTGTGGTTCGAGATGAACTCGACTCAGAACATATTCCGGCCCAAACGTGACTTGAATTTCGTGGATCGGAACAACTTCTTCTCGGAGTGGAACGTCATCGTTCGGAAAGGCATGTGCCGCCGTCGTATTCAAGTCGCTGTAAAGATGTACGATCAGCCGATCGTCCCCTTTGATTTGTTGTCTCATGATCGTGGAATGGACGCACATCGGAGCCTTGATTTTAACGGGCTGGGGGGCCGAAGCGGCCCAGCGCGTGGCATGCACGAGGGCCAGTCTTTGATAGGGGTAAGCGTAAAGGTAGTAGGCCGCATCCAGTCCTCCTGCAAAGTAGACAACGCGTCCCTTGCCATGATTGCGAGAGATAATGCCGGGAAGCATTGGCGAGTTTCCTCCGGACTTGTCTGTCAGCGATCCAACGACCTTTGCCGTAGGATCATTAACTGCCACCTTGACCGCAGGCCCTTTGAACGTGACGGGATCTTCACCGATATAGGTTTTCATTTTGCCTTGATTCAGAAACGAATCGACATCCTGGCGAAAGTCAAAAACACTCTTTCGTTTCTCCCAGTAATCAGGTCCGATTGACCTCGCGAAGTTCACGTCCAAGTCCTGTCCTGCGGGGTTTAAGCTCTGATCCGGAAGGCCGCGATAGTCGACACCCAGGACATTCGCTAATGCAAAATTGTCACGTGGATCACCGTATTCATTGAAGAGTGACGTATCCAGACTCGCGACTAGACCCCCGCCCTTTCGGACAAATTCGTCGATAGCAGCGGTTTGGGCATCATCGAGACAAGCCGCATTCGGCAGGATCAGAACTCGATAGCGCGCAAGGTCTGTGGGGTTGATGTTCCAGTCGTTGATGACCGTCAACGGCAAATGTTCTTCCTGGGCCGCTCGGAATGTTCCCAGGACATTGGCCATGTATCTCTCTTCGACCCGACCTGCTGATCGACCGTAGAAATTGCGAGTGTTGTCGGACATCAACATTGCCGCCCATGGTTCAGGCTGTTTTTGCGTCAGCCAGGGTTTGCGGCTTTGGACTTCGTCCATACAGGCATAAAGCTCCTGTTGCAGATACTTCGGCTGAATGACGGCGATACTCGGACTGGCACCGTAGGTGAGTGCCAGCATCATGCGTCGCTCGATTTCGTGTGCGGGAAACGAGTCTTTGCCATAGGGGTTGCCGTGGCTAAGGATGTAAGGCTCGCTGAACGCGACACGATGATTCGTCGTGGCCCAGATGTAGGCGTTGGCGAATGCAGGAACGATGGTCGTTCCCCGGTTGGATTCATCGAGCCAGAACTCCTGATCCGGAGCATCAAGCAGCAGGTTCATCCGCGTTGGCATATTTCGAGGAATCGACAGAAAGTGTCCCCAACGTCCGGCGTTTGTTGTCCACGTGACCAATGCGATTGTCGGCTTGATGGATTTGAGTCGGATTTGCATCCGTCGAACGAGATCTTCCATCCGTCGGTCTGCCCAATGCTGATAGCGGCGAAAGGCTGGATCATTCAGATCCGGATTGGGGATCTCTGATTTGGTGTCGTCACGGAAGTTAGACCGACAATGCTGGCAGTAACAGACCCCGCCGTAATGCAATCCGTCAAAACTGAAGGCATCAACATCGGGAAATTGAGTGACAATTTCCGCCAGTACGTCAATAAAGAAGTCACCGTAAGGCCCGAGCAAACAGAGCATTCCTCCGTGCGGAAATTTTTGCAGATCGATCTGTGGGATCGTAGTAGTATTGGTATCGATTCGCCGCCACTCGGGATGCGTTTCATAGACCTCACCTTGCAGGCAAGGTGGATAGACTCCAAGGATGCGAACTCCGAGGCGTTTGTATTCTGCAATATCATTCATCAAACGTTCAGGAGGTACGTGAGGACTTCGTCGTTTAAGTAACTTGCTGTCGTAGTACGCAAAAAAGGGGTCGACGAACCCCATTTCGCTGATCGTGACGCCGTGCTTTGCAGCTTCTGTTCGGGCGGCGGAATCCATTACTGACAGCGTATAACCACAGCCAACCGTCCCCTGAACCCAGTCGGGAATCGCAATCTGGTGAAATGGATTTTTCTCGAAAGGTTGCGAGGCAATCTGTTTGTCGAAGATCTTGTTGTGGTTCTCTTGAGCCGAACAGTGAGTCACTCCGAAGATGACAAACGCAACGATCAACCAGCGAGAAACCATAACCGATCCCCTTGTTGTCCAGGCAGCATTGTACAACGTCGGCTATGTGTCTTCGCCGAGTTCCTCTTGCAGGTGACACCACCGGTCTTCTGCCGCAGCCAATTCCCTGGTCAACGATTCGACCTCGTTATGCAGCCTTAACGATTCTTTGGCATCGGTGGTTTCCATCATCAGAGCACTCGACTTTCGCTTCTGATCGTCGAGGCGAGCGATGGTCTTTTCGATGGTCGAAATTTCTTTACGAACTTCGCGTTCGTTTCGCCGGGCAGCTCGGACGACTTCAGCGGGCTTTGCGGTATCGGTTGGCTTGGATGCAGAGGGCGGAACCTTTGATCGACGAGTCGCTTCTTCCCGTTCGCCGTCGTCGATTTCCTTGTTCACATAATAGAGATACGCCTCGTAATTTCCGGCGTAATTGGTCACGTGTCCATCGCGAACTTCGATGATGTTGGTCGCAACCTTTTTCATGAAATGCCGGTCGTGGCTGGTGAAGATCACCGTTCCTTTGTAAGCCACTAACGATTCTGCGAGGGCTTCGACCGTGTCGACATCCAGATGGTTACCCGGTTCGTCCAGCACCAGAATGTTGTATTGGCTGAGCAACAAGCCGGCGAGACAGAGTCGTGCGCGTTCACCCCCGGAAAGGACTGAAATCTTCTTCTGGACATGGTCGTCCCGGAACAGCAACGCACCAGCGACACCAAGGATCTCTTGGGATTTTGTCCCTTTGGCCGCGCTCGATTCCAGGTATTCCAATACGGTTTGTTTTTCGGAAAGGCTCGTATAGACATGCTGTGCATAGACGCCGATGTTGCAGCCATATCCCCAGCGAACTTCTCCTTCGAGCGGTTTCAATGAGTCAACGACGGTACGGAGAAACGTCGTTTTCCCCTGCCCGTTGTCACCAACGATCGCTGCTCGCTGGCCATGTTCGACTTCGATATCGATCCCCTCTGCGATTTTTCGCTCGGGGTAGCCGATCGCCACATTGATCGCCTTCAGCGCGGGTCCTTGTCGCGGTTCAACCTGAGGTGCTCGAATTCGTGCGGTCGGATCATCGCTGGCGATCTCGGCGACTTCCAGTCGTTCGAGTTGCTTACTTTTCGAACGGGCCTGGTTCGCGGTACTGGCACGAGCTTTATTCTTCGCAATGAACTCTTCCAGATGCTTTCGCTTGGCAATCACAGCGGCGTTTGAACGCTCCAGGTGCTCTTTTTGATCTCGCTGGTATTCCAAAAACGCATCGATCTTGCCGGGGAACATGGTTAGTTTGCCACGGGTTAAATCGAGCGTGTGAGTGCAGGTTGCACCGAGAAATCCTCGATCGTGCGAAACGATCAAACAGGCCTCACGATAGCCTCGCAGAAAGTGTTCGAGCAGAATCTGGGTTCGCAGATCGAGGAAGTTAGTCGGTTCGTCCAGAAGCAAGAGATTAGGCTCGTGCAACAGCAGAGCGGCCAGCTTGACTCGCGTCTGCCAACCGCCAGACAACTTGGCGATCGGGCCTTCAAGATACGCCCCTTTCAATTCGAACTGACCGGCGACTTCACCGCACTTCCAGTCGGGTTGACCGCTGTCCCGCATCAAGAATTCCTGAGCAGTTTCACCTGGCAGGAAAGGGTCGTGTTGACGCAAGTAGCCAATTTGCAATTTCGGATGGCGCGTCACCTCACCGGTATCGAGTTCTTCCTCACCGAGAAGAATCCGCAGCAGCGTACTTTTTCCGGCACCATTCCGTCCGACAAAACCGACTTTCACGTCTTCCGAAAGCGTTGCCTCCGCGTTATCGAGCAACACCTGGTTGCCATAACTCTTCGTGGCATTCTTTATCTGCATCAACACGGCCATCAGAAACGGGTCCTTGGAACAACGTACAAAAAGGATCACTAACGGGCGGAATCTTAGCGAAAATTCGAGCGTTGCGAGAGAGACCGTCGAAATCCATTTCGAACAATTTCCGCCCATTTTCGTCGCATTGTGAGTCTTATTACGGCTGGAATCAGGCGTTACGACAGAAAACCGGCGTAATTCAAAAGAAAGTTCTTGTTTTCGGTTCGGTGCATGGTTTTGATCAATCGTCAAGTGCTTCCAAACGTCCGTGCACGGTTCGCATATCAAGCGATCTGGAGATTTGCCTGGTTTCGCACGGGCCTTTGGAAGTTCACCAGCTCAATCGTCGATTAAACAGGTTGTGAGGCTCGCCATGGCACGTCCAGTGGGATTACTGTCGTTTTGCATTTGTCTCATCGTCGCATCGCTGGCTTCGGCACAGAACCCGGAGGGCCCAGCAATTGGTGATCCGCGAAGCAGGGATTCGATATTGGACTGGAACGCCATTGCACTGAAGGCCGTTGCAGACGATTTCAGCAATATTTACGGCGTGCCAGACCAAAAGGGACCGACGCACACATCACGCGCACTGGCGATTATCCATCTGGCGATGTTTGACGCCGCAAACATGGTGACACCAAAAGCAACTCCGTATCTTCCGAACCATACTCCTTCCAAAGAAAAAATCGTGTCATTGGACGCTGCCGTTGCACAAGCGGCTGCGGATACGCTGGCAGCTCTCTATCCCAAGCAGTCTAAAGTCTTTTCAACTGCGCTGACGCAGTATCTTGCTCCTCTGAAAAACGAGAAAGCTAGAAATAATGGGATTCAGATTGGGCATGCTGTGGCTCATGACCTGCTTCTGGCTCGTTCACAGGATGGTTCGACCATCATCGGCAATTACGTTCCGACGGGTGCTCCCGGAAAACATGACGTTGATCCAGTAAACCCCGGGCAGGGATTCCTTGATCCAGCGTGGGGAAACGTAATTCCGTTCTCACCGGTCCACAACTTTCACTACGTTCCCGGGGCTCCTCCATCCCTTGATAGTCCGGCGTACGCAATTGCTTTCAACGATGTGAAATCGTTGGGCGGTGATGGAATCACGACATCAACAACTCGTACACAAGAACAAACTGAGATTGGTATTTTCTGGTCTTATGACGGATCACACGGAATCGGTACTCCACCGAGGCTATACAACCAGATCACACGCACGATTGCGATTCAGAAACATAACACTGAAATCGAAAATGCCCGACTCTTCGGGCTTATCAATGCCGCCATGGCGGATGCAGGAATTTGCTGTTGGAGCATCAAATATCAGTATGACGTCTGGCGTCCAATTATTGGGATTCGACGAGCCAACGAAGATGGCAATATTTCGACTGAAGCGGACCCGAAGTGGACTCCGTTCGGTGCACTCGCCAGCAACGGCGGGGGCAAGAATTTCACTCCGAACTTTCCTGCGTATAGTTCGGGACACGCCACGTTTGGTGCAGCCCTGTTTCGAACACTGCAGAATTACTATTGCACTGATCATATAACATTTACGTTCGTTTCCGACGAACTTAATGGTATCACAACAGACAATAACGGCCATGTGCGACCATTGAAGCCGCGTACGTTTCATAAGCTCAGCGATGCAGCAGCCGAAAATGCACGTAGCCGGATGTATCTGGGAGTCCATTGGCAGTTCGATGCCGATGAAGGACTGAAATCAGGAACGGCAATTGGAGACCACGTGTTCCAGTCGATGCTTCAACCCCACTGAGTCACGCGGGCTAACTATTAAATAAAACCTTAGAATTACCAGAGTCGACGTGATCCGTGAGCTCTCGTCATGCGTTCAGCGAACGAGAGACCGCAGTTGGCAATTGACAGCTCACTTGCGAATCATCGTAAACATTTTATGGGTTTTGGTCTCTGGCGTGTTTCGTCGATCCGTATCGATTAAACTGCCAAGCGTGACCACTCTCACTGTTTAAGATGGAATACGCCTGTGATTAACGAGCATAAAGATGCCTCGACCGCTTCGATAATAGCCTATCCTCGGTTAAGAAATTGGGCCAGACTTTTGCCATTGCTTCTCGCAATCGCATCCTTCGCGGGAAACTTGACTGCGAGCGATTTGAAGGTCGGTGTTGGGCGGCGAATTATTACTCCCGATCCTCTCTTACCCGTTTCAGGAGGACTCGGGCCATCGGCACCTGCCCGCGAGAAACAGGGGGAGTTGATGGCGCGAGCGGTCGTGTTTCAGCACGGCGAAACGTCGGTGGCGGTTGTCAGTCTGGATTTGCTCGGCTTTCCATCAGTGTTGTGCAATCGAGTTCGAGCCCGGGTTCCGCGAATCGCGGCAACAAATATTCTGATTGGCTCGACACACACTCACAGTGCGCCAGACTGTTACGGATTCGCTGATGGGCGGGGAGGCTTTTCTGGTGACTTGAAATACATGGAGTTTGTTTGCGTCAAAGCGGCGGAAGCGATCAACGAAGCTTTTGATAGACTGAAACCAGCACGGTTGAAAATCGGTACTGACGAGGCCAAGGGAAAGATCGCATATAACTACTATGCTCCCGACTTGTATGACCGGCGAATGACTGTGATTCAGGCAATCGACACGGCTGGCCAGCCGATTGTGACGCTCGTCAACTATGCCATTCATCCTGAGGTTCTCGGGTCGGGAATCGGGATTCTCAGCCCCGATCTGATTGGACCACTCTCTGATCGAATCGAAGAGCGAGGGGGTGGACAGGCGATCTTTATGAATGGGGCACAAGGGGGCATGATCACGGCAGACAATCGAGACCTGAGTCGTCCGAAAGACGCACAGAGAGGCTACTGGCACGACGACCGGACTTGGGCCGAGTGTGTTCGGATTGGGAATACGATGGCAGACGAAGCCTTGCGAATCGTGAACGACGCACCGATTCAGGAAAATCCTGATCTTTACTGCGGATCAATTGATATCAAGTTTCCCGTGGATTCAGACCTGCTTTGGGCTGTCGTGATCAGTTCTCCCCTCAAGTATCCTCACAATTCCGATCACAGCATTACGACGCAGGTCAATGTCGTGAATCTTGGTAATTCACAGATCTTAACGATCCCCGGCGAGGCCCTGCCGAACATTGGGTTTTATCTCAAGCGAAAAATGCGCGGCGAACATAATTTACTGTTCGGGTTGACCAACGACGCCTTCGGTTACATCCTGACAAAGGTCGATTTCCATAGTTTTCCGAGATACGAATACGTATCACGGACGTCGTTGGGCGAAATGACCGGTGAAATCCTGATTGAACGATCGATTGAATTCGTCGAGAAAAGTCCCAAACCTGCAACGTTGTCTAAGCCGCAAAACTGACGTCACCCACAATTTACTTGAAGTTGACTTCATGCCCGCACGGAACTGGATTCGGCGACTCTTTTTCATTCTTTACGAACCTGACCCCAGTCAAATGGGGTTCTTAGTTCGTTCACAAACACAGACTGCTTCTGATGTCGACGTGACTGTCGCTGTTCCAGATTCGAAAGAAAGTGAGCGGCTGTTTGGTGTGTCGCTCTCCCGGCGCGGGCTGCAACCAATTCATCTCAAAGTCGTCAATCGCTCGAATGTCCCCTTACGGCTACATTTCCGAAGCCTAGACCCTCATTATTTTCCTCCGCTGGAAGCCGCTGCACGCTGTCATTTTTCGATCCTCAAACGACTCTATGCTTTCGGAATCTTCGCCTGGTTTTTGCTTCCGTTATTGCTTCTGGCCCCTCTCAAGCTTTTGTCCGTCCACTGGGCGAACAAGAAAATGGATTCGCTATTTCAGTCGCTAGTTTTCCATCGACGCCCGATTGCCGCAGGACAAAGCGCAGACGGATTCGTATTTGCCGCGTTCGACGCCGGAACGAAAATGGTCCGCGTAAGATTGATGGCAACACAGGTACGCTCATCGACCGATCAGAATTCGGGTGTCAAATCAACGTCGGTGAATTCACCTGACAAGGAACGATCGCTTACGGAATTGGTACCCGATTCGTTTGTGGATCTGACATTTGCAGTCACGGTTCCTGGTATCAATGCAGATTACCTGCATCGAAAACTTGACACACTGATTCCAAAAGAGTCCTTGCACGAGTGCGATGTTCCCGAACTCGTCAATCAGTTAAGTCAGATCGCCGTTGTGACCTCCAATCATAGCAACAAAGGTAAGGGCGACCCGATTAACCTCGTTGTGATTGGTGGATTTGAGACGCTCTTAAATGCCTTTACCGGACGTTGGGATGAAACAGAAGTCATCAGTCTTTCAACCTGCTGGAAGACCGCCCGAGCATTTCTTCTCGGTTCTGAGTACCGGTATTCTCCTGTCAGTTCACTCTATCTGTTCGGCCGTAGCCAGGACATTGCCCTGCAGCAGATCAGGGAATCGATCAGCGAGCGTTTGCACCTGCGTTTATGGCTGACACAGTTGACTCACAAGGGGAAGCCTGTCTGGATTGGACAAGTCAGTCGAGATATTGGGGTACGCTTTACAACATCGGCATGGAATCTCACAACGCATCGAATCGACCCCGATGTGGATGAATCCCGTGACTACGTGTTGGAAGACCTGCTGGATGCCGAAAGAGTTGACGCCGCCGGTTACGTTGATACATCAATCGCCTGTACGCCAAGCTCACCCCGTCATAATTTGACGGGCGATCCCTATTATACGGACGGCAAGCGAGTCGTCATTCTCTTAAGTCCAAACCGGACGGTGCCTCGATTTATTGCATGGTCGTGATCGTGAACATGCGCAACAGCCCGTTAGCCGGTGTGGTTTGACCCGGTAGTATTTAGCCTTAAACAATACCTTCATTCATTTTTAGCGGACTGGAGAATCTGCTCACGGGTTGGCGAATTGATCAAACCATCTCGCAGTGCGGCAAACAACGTCGCAGCGATCAGATCGGCTGTCGTGCCGGGATTTCGCCGATGGCCGTCGGCTCGAAGCCATGCATCGAATTTGTCCAGTTCTCGAGGGTCTAGCTTCGCGTCGACTCCCGCGTGTTCGATCAACATTCGCGCCTTTAATGACGCCTCTTCGGCAATTGCCCATCCACATTTTCGAGCGATCAGTGTATCCGGCCAACAAGACATGATCCAAATGTGTAACCAGACAACTGCCGATTCCCAATCACTTGAACGCATCATCAATTCGCCTAATTTCTGCCTCGCGGTGAATACCAGCTTGAAATCACTGACATATTGTTCGGCGATTCGGTCGCGATCTGCTGCGAGCGACATCGCCTGATAAAGAGTGACTGTTGGACGTTTGCTAACGTCTTGCTTCGCTGCTTTTCCCAAACCGCCTGGATGAGCGAGACCAATTGCCGCATAGACCTGTTCAGCATCCTCAACCGTCGTATGTCTCAACACGAGCGGAAGTCCATCTTCCAGTCGATCAGATTCCGGCACCGCAGCGAGCGGCGCGAACAACAGGATAATTCCCAGATTCACGTTAGTTCCAGTCGCTTTCCGCGTCGCTTGAACCGAGTTGAAAATCGACTGCCCTAAACCATTTTTGTGAATTGCCGATAATGGCTTAGAGATCGCATGAGCTGCCCGTACAAAATCGTCGTAACGGAGGTCATCGAACGCAGCTGCGGGATGCACGTTTCCCGGTTTTCTGGCCGTTGCCTCCATCAGACAAGCGAGTTCAATCTGTTCGGCGAGTATCACGACTTCGTTTCCTGACGGGACAAAGTTTCAATTGCCCCTTATCATCCCACCAATGAAGGTTCACCGCTATCCAAACGAAAACCAAGAGAACAGGAATTCACGTGTCACCGTTTCAGCAAACTCGCTTCGAACTGACCGGTCGCGCCGCATTGGTGACCGGAGCCGGAGGTGGAATCGGTCAAGCCGCAGCTCTGACGCTCGCCCAGGCGGGAGCCATCGTAGGCATTCACTTTCTTTCCAATGAAGACGGTGCACGTGCAACATTGGCACAGATCGAAACGGCTGGCGGCCGCGGCGTTCTGTTGCCCGGCGATCTGACAGTTGAAAGCGACGCCAATCGCATAGTCGACGACTTTGTTGCATTTGCAGGAAGGCTGGATGTTCTCTTTAACAATGCCGGAAATCCGCTGACCCGATCATCGATTGAACAATGCCCTACCGATCTTTGGATGCAGGCGTTTAGCGTGAATGTGCATTCGGCGTTCCTTGTGACGCGACGCGCAATCCCGCATCTGAAGAATGCTGCAGGACACGGCAGCATCATCAATAATTTGTCATTGTCAGTTCAAACCGGTGGGTCTGGAGGAGCCGGTCCCTACGCCGCTGCGAAAGGAGCACTTCAAGTTTTTACTCGTACACTCTCCCGTGAACTGGCACCACTTGTCCGAGCTAACTGTATCATGCCTGGAGTTGTAGAAACGCGTCACCATGAAATCTTCAGCACGCCGGAAAAAATGGCAGACTACAGGCGTCAGACCCCCTTGGCACGGAACTCAACTTCGGACGAGATCGCTCAGGCGGTACTTTACCTCGCCTCGGATGCTTCGAGTTTCATGACTGGTGGCGTTATTGATCTGAACGGCGGTCGCTTTCTGCGATGAACATCGAGAACAGGGAATCATGCATGAGAATCTGGGTTGACGGCGATGCATGCCCGGCAGTGATTAAGGACATTTTGTTTCGGGCTGCGATACGAACAAAAATTCCGCTGACACTCGTGGCCAATCAGCCCATGCACATACCTCGATCAGACTTGATCACGATCCTGACGGTGCCATCAGGTCTGAATGTCGCCGATCAGAAGATCGTGGAACTGCTCGATCCAGGTGACCTTGTCATCACAGCAGACATCCCATTGGCAGCCCATGTTGTGAACAAAGGAGGGACGGCTCTCGATCCGCGAGGTGAACTGTATACCGATGAAAACATTGGCGAGAGATTGACGATGCGGAACCTGATGGATGAACTTCGCGGAGGGGGAATGATCGGTGGCGGCCCCGCTCCGTTCAGTGGCAACGATCGCCAGGCGTTCGCCAACCAGTTGGACAGGATTCTGGCGAAGCTGCGACGAAGTTGATTTCTGTTGCGTGTCTTAAAAACACCGAGCCACTGCCTGACCGTCTTGGGTCAAGCAGTGCTCTATCCCTTTAGCAATCATTGCGAAGAGACTGCTTCTCCGGAGACCTCGAAAGCAGTGGCACGACATTGATGAGATGTCGTTCTGCGGATCAGACGCTGCTCACGGTTCGGTCTGCAGGATATCAGCAAATGGGTCTGGCTCGTCAGACTCTTCTAGTTCGTCGAGCTGTTCCGGCTCGTTTGGATTCTTCGGTTTTTTCAGCCTTTTCGGCTTACCGTGATCCAATTCACGAGGAGGATTGGAGGCGGTTGGATAAAGCTTTTCTGGTTTTGACGCAACCTGATGAACGGCCTGCTCGACCTGGCTGTCGGACGTGGTTGACAGACTGGCTTGAACGATCGCTTGAGGTGCTCGTACCTTGCCGGTCGCCAATTGAGTTCTTAACGATTGCCGCAACGCAAGGCGTTCAGATTCTTCAGGGCCTGCAATCAGTATGACATCGTCGACAATATAGCGATCAAACTCGCGGCGCATCTGGACTTTGGCTCCATATCGCTGGTCTCCGAAATTCACGACCACTTCTTTATCGTCGATGGCGATTGACCGGACAGGAGCCTGCAGGAACGTATCGGCAGACATCCCCGAATTCGGAACAAACCGAGACTGATTCCAGACCATTCGGTTAAAATCGCTCGAAGAATTCCCCTGGATCAGATCAAGAGCCTGTTGCTGTTGCTCAGGATCTCGTCCAAGCGTAATCCCCGCCGCAAAGTCCTGGATCGGGATCAGAATTTCCAGTGTAGATTTCACTGACGCTGGAACGCCCGTGACTTGCCATTGAATATCATCGACCAGAAACTTGCCACGTTCATCGCGCAGCAGGTACGTGAAGGGCCGACCACCCTGACGGACATCGATTCTTGTCAGCGCTCCCTGAAACGAGGCCGTGACAATTTCAATGTCCGTCGAATCAAATCCTTCCAAAGGCATTGAAGGAACAGTGGCTTCGGTCATTTTGTCCCAGACGCGACTGGAAAAATCTCGTGTCGAACAATGCTTGATCTCGTCCAATCTTCTGTGTGACAGTGCGTTGACAAAGACTTCGAGCATCCCGTGGGATGTGAACATTGCAGAAAGGCGCATTTCCTGTTTCGTTGCGATCTCGTAGATCGTCACATCGGAAACAACAAATTCGGGCAAGGCGTCTGATGTGGCGTCAGGCGCACGCTGCATATCGACTTGAACAAACTCGTTTTCGCTTCGAAGGGTAAAATCGGCACGATTCCCTCGCAATCGAACTTGCAATTCATGTTCTGGCAATTGAGGTTCCGGCAGTTTGGCCTGTTTCAGGTCAGCAAACGACAAGCTTCCTTCGAAGAAGTCGGTTTCGCACAACTCGGACAGTTTTTTCTTGTCTTCCGTTTGATACGCCGTGAGAAACGCCACGCATCGATTGACGGCATGAGCCACATTCAGGACTGATGGTAATTTTTCTTCTTCGTCTTTACACGAGATTCCAACATCAGCGACCTGCCACTTCCCTTTGCGAAGTTCTAACGTAATGACAGTTTCACCCGTTTGCCTTGGCATTTTTACGACGGCGATCTTTTCATCCATCGAAGCAACCGGTCGGAATTTTCCGCTTGACGATTTCCCCTTCGTAACCTGCCGTGTGACCTGAGCAAGGAACGATGGAGGGACCTCTTCCAGGGCCGATCGCAATTTCGGTGTCGTGATCGAAAGAACCTGCTCGCGATCACCATGAGCCCACGCATCCAGGAATTCGCGAACCGTCAGTAATAGATCCATCTGTTCGGTGACCGACTTATACGCTTCGATCCCTTTTTTCTTCTGCTTCAGATAGATGTCATCAATGACCCACTTGCCGGATTCATCTTTCGTCAGTTCGTAGAAGACTTCTTTTTTGTCCTCACCAACCTGAACGGAAACCCGCTTCTTGTCGTCGGATATCTGCTCGACATCAACAATCGAAGTTTTTCCGTCCGGAATTCGCAGGATTTTAAGATCTTCAAGCGCGGAGGCCGTGCGGAGCGCCCGCTTGTTAAAGTCATCAGATGTGACGACCTTAAGCCCTTCAAGGTCTTGCGCCTTGAGGTTTTCAGAAAATGCCATGATGGCGCGGTTCTCGATCAAGTGGGCGCAGCCGGCACCGGTGCCAACAACGCTCATGGCGAGACCTAACGACCACACGAAAGAGCGAACAGCTCGGGACATGCGTGCCATCCTTGGCGAGTCAACGCAAAGGTCGCGCGGACTCAAAAGTCTGACAAAGACAGGAATTGTGAAATGGGAGGACGGGCTTCTCTCAGATTCTGAATTTCAGGTCAATACTATGTTCAAGACTTTTCGATGAATTAATGGTTCGATCCAGAATTTTTTGAATGAAAATCTCCAGAATCGGCTTTTTGATGCATTTGGATGCCTGATTAGCCAGAAAACGCGGCCGTCCGGGAACTAATCTGAAAAGCCTTAGGGATGAAGGAAACCTGGAAGGTGCGTTCTCTGGGGACACGCCTTTTTTGTGGCGTTTGTGTCGGGCAGGCCGCTCGCTGTTCAATCGATTTCCCTCTACAATCCCGCGGCTGATTCCTGGTTCACGTGTTCCCGCATCGCCGCTGCAGGCTTTGTCGGGATGCGTGTGTTTGCGCTGACGACAAACGCTTCGATGAGTAATGAACGTGGTAGCAGAGAATTTGATTACACAGTTGATGGACCTTCCATCGCGCTTGCTAGCTCAGCCGGGAATGGCCGAGGTGATCGCAAAACTGCGCGATGGAAAGGACGCCACCATCGACGGAGCCTGGGGATCATCTTCTGCCTTGGTCGCCGTCGCTTTACGTCATCAAGCCGAAAGCACGCTTGTCGTTGTCGTGCCGCACGAGAAGGACGTCGATGGATTTACATCGGATGCAGCTGCATTTGGCATTGAACCGGAATGCTTCCCCGCCTGGGCCGCCCTGCCCCAGGAATTAAGTATCACCGACCCGATCCTGGGAACTCGGTTGAGAATCCTGCGAGCGTTCGAATCGGCTGCGCCACCACGCATCGTCGTAACGACCATTCACGCATTGCTGCAACCGGTTCCAAGTCCAGAAGCACGTACCGTTGCTTCGCGGACGTTGTCGGTCGGCAGCGAACTGGACTTGGAGGAATTAACCACATGGATGGTCAGTCGCGGATTTGAGCGAGTCACGGCAATTGAGCTTCCCGGCGAATTCAGTATCCACGGCGGAATCATTGACGTCTTTTCTCCTGACGCCACTGACCCGGTTCGTATTGAACTGTTCGGGGATGAGATCGAATCGATTCGGCTGTTCGATGTCGAATCGCAGCGAAAAGTCAAAGATCTGACCGAAATCGACATCGCGATTGTGACACCGACCCCGCAAACTTCTGTCGGGAACCCGGAACCGCAAGCTGATCACAAAACGAAAAAAAAACGCGCGAAGGACACCGAGACAGAAACACCTTCGGCTGATCACTCGCCGATCTCCGACCTGAACTCGTCAGCCCTCGATTCATTACCCGCTCAATCCTGGGTCGTTCTACTTGACCTTGCCGAAATTGTGAGTGAAGGAAAACGGTATCTCGATCGGATGGCGGACCCACGAGGCTTATTCAGCGTTTCGGCGACTCTTGAAAAGTGTACGCGCCGACCCTACGTCACGATGGCACCACTGCTTGCTGACAGCCTGTCGCCGACTTGCCATCTGCAAGTCGAGTCCATCGAGCGATTTGGCGGACTCAAGGGTGAGGCACTTCAAGAGCTTGCCCGATTCGTTCAACAGGACGAGACCGTTCTCATTGCCTGTCATAACGAAGCGGCTCGGACGCGATTGAGTGAGTTGATGACGGAAGTCTTTTTAAATACGGGGAACGAATCTGCCAAACCCACTGATGAAACTGGTAATCAAACCAGGTTTGGTAAACCTGCTCATCAGGCAGAAGCAGCAATTAAAGAGGAAGCACTGCCTGAACCTGACTCAAAGAAGAAGAACACAAAACCAGCATTCGCGCCCGACGCCGCAAAACCAACAACCAGCCGCGCTGTCATGGACTCTGCTGCAGGTGGTGGCTTGAAGAAGTTCCTGCGCGGCGCGGCAAAGGAACAATCGACTTTAGTGAAACCTGGTGAATCGAAGACAAACCCTTCGTCATCCCAGAACTATTCGAGCGACGCCGGTGCAAATCCATCGGAAGACGGACATCACAAAACGAATCATCCGCTGCTGTCGCGAATACAACTTTGTGTGGGACATGTCTCACGCGGCTTTCGACTACGGCCAGATCGCATCATCGTCCTGGGTGACAACGAATTGTTCGGACGGGCGGAAGTTCGGCGAACGGCGAAAAAGAGCAAAATCGAATCGCGAGCGATCGACAGTTTTCTCGATCTCAATTCGGGCGACCTGGTCGTCCATCTCTCACATGGAATTGGCCGATTCAGAGGGATGGAAATCCAGCAGAAGGGTGACCATACCGAAGACCATCTGGCGATTGAGTTCGGTGGCGGCGTCAAAATGTACGTCCCCGTCTCATTGATTCATTTAGTTCAAAAATATATCGGTGGCGGTAAGGCGTCTCCCGAGTTATCAAAGCTGGGTGGATCGAGCTGGTCTAACAAAAAGAAACGAGTGACCGAAGCGGTCTGCGACATGGCCTCGGACATGATCAAATTGCAGGCCGATCGTGACATGAAGCCTGGTCTGCAATGTCCGCCCGACAGTCACTGGGTTGAGGAATTCGACGCAGCCTTTCCTTACACCGAAACCATCGATCAATTGCATGCAATTACCGACCTGAAAAAGGACATGGAACAGCCACGCCCGATGGACCGGCTGATCTGTGGCGACGTAGGATATGGTAAGACCGAAGTCGCCATGCGTGCCGCATTTAAAGCAGTTGATGCCGGGCGACAAGTGGCGATTCTGGTTCCGACCACGGTCCTGTGCGAACAACATTTTCGCAGTTTCAGCGAGCGAATGGCCGAGTTCCCCGTCAACATCGCTTCACTGAATCGATTCAAGTCGGCCAAAGAAGTCCGCGATACTTTGCAGGGACTCGCGGCAGGAACGATCGACATCTGCATCGGCACGCATCGGCTGGTCAGTAAGGACGTGAAGTTCAAAGACCTGGGACTGCTGGTGATCGACGAAGAACAACGATTCGGCGTCGAAGTGAAAGAACTGCTGAAACACATGCGGCTGGAAGTCGACGTACTGACGCTTTCGGCAACGCCCATTCCGCGAACACTTCATATGTCACTTGTCGGGGTTCGAGATATTTCGAATCTGGAAACCCCTCCGCAGGATCGTCAGGCGGTCGAAACGCACATCTGTCGCTGGAATAAAGAACTGATTCGGTCGTCCATTATTCGTGAACTGAATCGCGATGGGCAGATCTATTTCGTTCACAACCGGGTTTACAACATCGAATCGATCGCAGACCAGATCCGCGGCCTGGTCCCCGAGGCAACAGTGGATGTCGTGCATGGCCAGATGTCCGAAGAACCGATGGAACTGGCAATGATGAATTTCGTACAAGGACGGACCGACGTTCTGGTCGCCACCACGATCATCGAAAGTGGGTTGGACATTCCCAATGCGAATACAATCTTCATTAATCAGGCCAACAATTATGGATTGGCCGATATGCATCAATTGCGAGGACGCGTCGGTCGGTACAAGCACCGGGCCTACTGCTACCTGCTGCTTGACGAAGGCAAATCGTTGACGCCACAAGCGTCGCGAAGGCTGAAAGCGATTGAAGAATTCAGCGAACTTGGTGCAGGCTTCAAGATTGCCATGCGAGATCTTGAAATCCGAGGCGCCGGCAACATCCTGGGGACCGAGCAATCAGGCCACATCGCGGCCGTCGGATACGAACTGTACTGCCAACTGCTGGAAAACGCGGTCCGGGCCGCAAAGCGGCAACCATTACGCGAACACCGCCACGTCGAAGTGAATCTTCCTGTGACTGCTTATCTACCTTCTGAATATATTCCTGACGGTCGTCCCAAGATCGAGATGTACCGCAAGTTTTCCATCGTGTCGACGCTCGAACTACTGAATGAGCTGGCGCAGGAACTGAGAGACCGATACGGGCCGATTCCCGAGCCGGTCGAAAAGATGATTCAAATCCGTGAACTGCAGATCCTGGCTGTGGGTTGGCAGATCGACGATATCCACCTGGAGCCCGGCTATGTCGTGTTCGGTTATCGGAATCCGAAAAAAATTGCGAAACTCTCTCCCCTCAGTACGACGCCGCTTCGGATTGTTGACGATCGAGAAGCGTGTCTTGTGCTGCCACCACGACCTCCGGAGCCTGACGAGTTATTAAAACTGCTCAAGAGCGTGCTTGAATCTCAACTTCCGACGTTTGCCGAAAAGGGATATCACAGCGATTAATTGGCGGCGGAATCCAAACTGCTCAGGTCGTAGACTTGAAACGTTCCGTTTCGATAAATCGGCTCCAGCTCGAGTGGCCCCAATCGATCAGTCAACAGATGCGTCAACCCGGTCTTCTGACGAAGACTTTTCAGTTCACCAGCCGAATAGAACTCGTCAACGTAGTTATTCTCAAACCATTTTTGCAGAAAATTCAGTCGGGTATTCCACTCGACAATTCCGACGGCATCCTGCGGACAATCCTTGAACGCCACGTATTCCGCTCGACCCGCAAACCACTTGAATGCCCATCCGTTCGTTGGCGTTTGAACAAGCGCATCGGACGGAAGGTGATGCTCGATCCAGGAACAGACATCCAGCCAGTCCGCTCGGTCTTCCAGCGAGTACCGATTTGTTTCCGACAACGAGTGGGCTCGCCATAGGCCGGCAATAAAGAAAAGCGTCAGTATCCATAACGGATGCGAAAGGAATGTCCTCCACGTCCTGGATGAAGTTGCTTTGAATGCCGTTCGTTCCAGCACACTGACCAGACTGACGGCGACAGCAATTGGCAACAAAACATCGGCAAGTCGAAATGGATAGAACTTCAACAGGTTCATTCGCTGATCATAAAGCAGCATCCGTATCGGCGGGCGCGGCCCCCAGCCGATCAGGATACCGGCCAAAGCAAATATGACCGACCAGAACACGATGTGATCCAGTCGCTTTTTTGCAATCGTTTGACCATCCCATCGGCAACTGCATAGCCACACGATCACCAGCAGCGCGTAACAAACGTAAGAGCGAACCGAAAACAACATTGGATCGAGATGGTGTGCCAGTCTGTAGTAAACCTGAATGTATGTCGCTGCACGGCGCGTATCCGGCGAGACCGATTCCGTGAGCAATCGATAGACGGGTATCAAACCTGGCAATGCAAATACGATCAGGATCACAGTGGGTAAGAGCAAGTAACCAAGCGTTGAATGCGGCCCCTGCTCTGTCTCTTTAACTGTATTGGCCTTCGTATTAATTTGTTCTTCGCGCAACCCTGTCGACTGCATCAGACGCCGTTGAACTCGAATTGCTTCGATGCCTCGCTCAATAACTCTGCTCAAAGTGAAGGCAAGTAGACCCCACATTCCAACAACAGGATGAAAACTGATCGCCAGCCCTGCCCAGGTTGCAGCGAGAATAAATCGACGACGTAACACGTCACCGAGGGCCGCAAGCAGGAATCCGTAACAGGGAACTTTTCCTTCAACGCCGCCAACGAGCCATTCACCCGAGAAGTTTCCATACGACGAAAAAATCAAAAAGACCCACGCAGACCAGAGCACCGCCCACGAAGTAAAAAACAATTGCGACAGGCATCGAGTCCATCCCCACGCCAGCAAAAGCGTTGCCAGGATGCGACCGATCAAGGCGGCCTTGGTTAATGAGACAAACTGAGTCAGTCCGCCGATTGTCGCATAGAAGACGGTGTGTGCGTTGGGAGAGGCTAAGAAAAAATCCCGGTCGCACCAGTCTGGCTGCCAGAAATGCTTTGATTTACACAGATAGTGCGGCTCATTGACCGCGGGCACGGGTGCCGCGACGAGTCCGTACAACATAAATGTCGCCCATACCGCGATCAGTACGGGCCACATTCGTTTGTTGCTCATTTTGCACGGAGGCGTTTTTCGAATCGACATCGACATCGACAAAAATCCCTCTTGGGGTCAGGTCGCCGATCTCGAATCTTGACGCACTATTTTTTCTTTTTCGCAGCAGCCTTCTTTGCGGCCGCCTTTTTGGGAGCCTTCACTTCTGCTTTCACGGCTGTTTCCTTTTTGGAAGCGCCCGCTTTCTTCGAAGTCGTACCGCTGAAAATACGATCGTAGTTTTCCCAGAACTTGGGAGTCGTACCGGTACGGACAATCGGGCCACCCATCTGATGCTCCTCTTAATACTTACTGAAACTGCACGTCGAATTGCCGCAACAAAGCGACAACTTTGCGAGTGTAACGTATCTCAACGCTCAACGCGCGGTGATTCTTTAAATCATGCGATCGAGTGTCAAGTGAAATCGACCGCGTATTCGTTATTCCGCTCGTTCAACTGCTTCAGATGTCGCAAGAATCAGCGGCACCTGGATTCGACGGCCATCACGAACGATCGTCAATGTCACTTCATCACCCGGACGTTTTCCTTCAATGTATCCCAGAAAATCTTCGGCGTTCACAATTTTCTGATCGTCGATTGCCACGATCAGATCGGCTGCCGACTGGTCAACTCGATTCAACGTAAATGGGCCGCGACGTGTCTTTGTGATTTTTGGGCCCCGTAACCCTGCTCGTTCGGCGGGACCATTCGGCCGCATCTCGGCAATCAACAAGCCCTTGTCGTTCTGATAAACCTTATCGATACCGCTTTCAGGTCGGACCACATGTCCATATTTCAAGAGCTGCGGAACCACGCGTGAGATCAGGCTGACCGGAATCGCAAAACCGACTCCTGAACTTTGACCCGACGTCGTGGCGATGGCCGTGTTAATTCCTATTAACCGCCCATGAGCATCAAGCAGCGGCCCTCCTGAACTTCCAGGATTAATGGCCGCATCAATCTGAATAATCGACTTGATCTTCCAGTTCCCGTGAATCTGAAGCGAGCGATTTAAACTCGAGATAATTCCGGTCGTCAGTGTTCGCTCCAGCCCGAATGGATTCCCTAAAGCAAACACTCGCATGCCGACTCGCAATCCGCGTGAATCACCCAATGCCACTGGAAACAATTCGTCATCAGTCGATTCGATTTGAATGACCGCCAGATCGTTTAAGGGATCAGCGCCGATCGTCGTCGCTTCATAGGTTTTACCGTTATAAAGCGTGACCGCCACTTCTTTGGCACCCGCTACAACGTGGTAGTTTGTCAGAATGTGGCCTTCCTGATCGATGATTGCTCCGGAACCAGAACCTTCGGAATGTTCCGTCATGATCAGTCGCTCGGTTTTAACCGACTTCGACGTAATATTAACAACGCTTCGATTCACTGCTTCGTAAACGGAAACAGCAATTGCCTCGTCGGGTGTGAAACCGTCTTCGTCATAGATTCTCGTCGCACTTGGACGAATTCTCTCGACGGGAGATTCAATCCGAACCCGACGGTCTTGTGCAGTCAGTGATCGACTGCGCGAATCGCTCACCATCCAGATTGTGAACGAACTCGCCAGAAGTGCCGAAAGCAAGCATCCCACGAAAAACCGCATTGAAGATCCTCATTTCAATCACGACCAGACTAGTCGATATGTGATAACGCAGTCTTAACCAGTCGCATCGGAGCCGGGGGGGCATCATCCTGATAGTTCACGAGTTGAATTTGATCGACATCGGACCGCTGACCAGACTGCCAGACGATTCGCTGCTGTTGATTACGACCAACAACAAGAATTCGAACAGGGACAGCGTCGCTCACACTCAGTGAGATATGGAAAGATCGAAAGAACAGTCGATCAGTTTCCTCACATGGAAAGGCCTCAAGCGTCACCTGCTTGTCGGATCGGTCAACAATCTTCCAGTGGTAGGTCTCATTCAACCCGACTGAACTGACACGACCGACAAGTTGCTCCGCCGCGACCGCCGTATGTTCGTTAAATTCCCGCTGAATCGATTGTCGAAACTCTTCCTTCCGAGACCGGTTCCATGCCGGCTGACTGCTCGTGGACTGTTCCCATTTACTCAGCCACGATGCGATTTCATCGACGTCTGCGGTACGATGAAGAAGCGATGCGTGATCAGCATCTCGTTCGACCGTTTTGACATGAGGGCGAATACAGGTCGAGATCGTGGCCGATCCGTTTTTTTTCGATCCGCCGTCGCTCACTGGTTCGAGCTGCCAAGCCAGGGAAAATAGTCCGATTTCGAGCATAACATCACATCCTTGCGTTCGTCGACGACGTGGTCGGCCAATCCCGCCCGGATCAAACGAATTAATTCCTAGACATTTCCAAGGGAACTCTTGTCTGCCAATTCAAGTCGATATTGCCATAACCTTCGGCATTCGCTTGAAGGAGCAGTGTTTTAAAGGAAAGTCGACAACAGAGGAAGATGAACTCGTCGTTCAAATCATGTCGACAATCCTCGGCGCGACTCACATCGACTTAAACGACAATCAGCCACGTTAACAGCACGGCGAACGAACCCAAAATTGTGGCAAGGATCTGAAACGATACGGGTGATTCTTCAATGACTTCGAACTGTTCACCCAGCCATTCAGGAAAACGTTTTACGATTCCGCGCCCAATCCGTTCCTGAATAAAACGCTCGACAACCGAAAAGGAAAACGAAAGTCGTGGAATTCCACCGTTCATTTCTTTAACAACGTTCTCAGTCGATGGCATCGAAAATCGACCTGGCCGAGCGAGATGCTGGTCAACTGATTTGCGCGACAGTCGAATCAGCAGACTTACCAGAAGACTGGTGGCTAACCATCCGAGGAGAGATTGAGCCAGATTCGGTGCAAAGAGGAAGCTTGTCAGTGCAACATAAAGCATGCTATCGACAACCTGGGCATTTTCTGAGAGCGGGCGACGACCTTGAACCCCAATCGTCAATTGTTTTGCCAGCATCAGCCCCCCAAAAAGACTGACCAGCAAGGCCTTAATCCATGTTGCCTGCAGACCAAAAGCAAGAATAATGGGGCGTGGAATGGTCATCGAAAACCACGTCCACATTGGGACGTGAACAGACGGAAGAGCGTTGAAATCATGGCTGTATAAAAGAATTGCGAGTACGGCGGAACAAACGCACCCGCCAACAAGACCGGTTCTTGACGCAGCGAGCCCCCAATTGGGAAACGGGACAAGAGTCCCGACCAAAGAACCGATTGCGCCCAGTATTGGGAACACCGCAGCAGCGATCAGCCAGATTTCGGAGGCCGTGATCACGTAGGCTGTTCCTCATCCAGTAGCTGCTCGGGCTCGGCATCCAGTAGCTGCTCGGCGCCGGTCTCCTGTGATCCCAATGTGGATTGAACGATCAGCAGTCCGACAATCACAACCCCGCCCAATTTAAGCTCGGTTTGACGCTGGAAAAACGCTGCGCTGACGACAAAAGCCAGCAGAATCGCCTGCAACAACAAGCCCAGTCGCAACCATCGATCAATACCATTTCGGGCCAGGACAACCCCGACAATTCCAACCACAATGCACGCCGATGCAAAAAGAATTTGACTGCCCCAGTTGCCGTAATCAATGTTCATGAATTTACTCTGGGCTGTTTCCGTTTGTGGCTTCGACAGTTCTCGCCCCTTCTGACTTTACACACGAATCATTGCCCATCGACATTCCCAGATAGAGAAAGACAATCACAGTCGTTAAGACCACGAGATCCGAGCGATGACCTAGCGCGAGATTAAGAAGAGACACAACCCGATCAGGAGCATTTCGACTCACCAGAACTTCGTTCAACCGGTCGCGGCTTGGAAGTGCAGTATGTCGTGGACTCGACGTCACATGCGACGTCTCGCTGCGCAAAGTATCAGAAATCGTTCCAAATAACGTGAAAGCCAGAATACCGACTAACAGACCGACGAGCCAATAATTACCACGTTCTTTTAAAGAATCAGGCTCGTCATTAAATTGAATCGCAGACATCAGCCACTCACGGACCGAAATCGACTTTTGTTTAGACAGGTTACGGACAAGGGGGCGTGCGACCACCCCGACGACGATCAACAGCCCAAAAGCGACCTCCGGCTGTTGAAACAGCATACAGATACACGCATTGGCAAGCGTATGAACTAAATAACCCAGACGGCGACAGAGTGGCGAAATCCGGCCTGAACAATACACGCTCGCAGACAAACTGACTGCCAGACAGACACCGAAACCAAAATCAGCCAGTTGCGCATATGCTGAACGGGACGTCGATGGAAAATCCTGACGTGGATTGACCCTCAAAGCCAAAAAGATCAGCGCAAGATAAACAAGTGTCGCGAGCCCGGACCAGAGTCGGACTTCCCGATGTACGTTAGAACGAACCCACAATGTGAGAGCGACCGACCACATTCCTAGCAGTACTGCCAACCACCAGGGAATAAAGGGGTCATTCATTCTCGCGCCGACGGCAAATAGTCAGTGTCAATAAAAAAGTACTGACCTGATTATTTCAGTTAAGGTACGAAAACAAAAGGCCGGAAAATGGGTGGCACGGTTTTACTGTCTTCGGTTAAGCCGTGCTCTTCGAACATGTTATCGAACTACGATGTTACGGCCTTGTCGAAAAGTCCAGCGAGGCTTCGCCTCAGACTAAAGTAGCCATCAACGCTCCTTGCGATGAGCATTGTTCGAGAACCACCAAATTCCAATCCGCATATTTTCAAATCAGAAATTCAAACGGAATATCTTTCCCGATGTGTCGGCGACGTTTGTATCGTTTCCGACGCATGCACATCACGCGAAGCGATGATGGCTACTTTGGGAAAAATCCTGAAACTTGACTCAATGAGTCAAGTTTCAAACCTGAAGAAGTCCAAAACCGTGCCAAACCTTAAGTTCGTCCCCTACCGCGCCGATAGGGCGAAAAGAATTAACCGACGAAGGTTTGAACGATCACCAGCACAGCCTCGCCCGCCCAATAGGTTGCGTGCAAGGCCCGCGCTAGAAATATCAACTATTTGACGTTGCGTTGTGGAATCACTCGCTTATTGACATCAATTTGAACTTCGCCGAAAGCCTGTTCGTGCCGTTGTAGAAAAGCACCAAGTGCGAGCCACAGTCGTTTTGCGGTGTAATAGTTCACAACCAGACGTTGCGAGACTTTCACTGGTGTCGATTGTGAACCGGCTGGCTGAGGATTCAAACCGAAGTCAAGAATAAGCTCTTCTGGCAGACCGGAAACCCGAGCGAAATTCGCATAGAGAGGCTCAAGACCTTCAGGCTCAATCACCTGCTGGACTGGCTGCGTTGCTGCTGCCTGTTGGGTTGGTATACCGGTGTCGACATTCGGGGTATCTGCCATGATTTGTTCTCCAAAGCAAGGTTGTCACGGGGATTAAGTCCGGCGAGAAGACATGATGCCTGCAACAACTTATGACTGTCAACGAACCAGAAGCGTTGCCCCATCAAGAAAGTGAAAAATTTGGTTTCGAGGAAGGAAATGTCATACTTTCTATGACGACTGAGCTTGCGCGATCAACCCTCTTCACGAAGTCTCCCAAACCCACCCCGACACTGCCAACACTCGCAAACCCTCATTTTATTTAAATAACCTGAGCAGCCAGTTTGACAACTTCAATTCATGACGTATGTTTTGAAAGTCAGGCCCGCCTGACACACAATTTGAATTACGCAGCGTACATCATTTGGCTTCGCAAGAGGTCGAGTGTCTTAACGCGGCAAGGAGGAGCTGGGAGCTTCGAGGGGACCTTGCCGCGTTTTTCTATTCTTTGCAGCTAACAAATGTAACAATCATCACACGGATGATTCGTCAGGCCGACGCGAACGCGATTCCCTTGCTTCGCTCCCCCTCGCTTGTGCGTCGGGCGAACGTTTCAGAACGCCTCTCATAACATCGCCTTAACTCTATATTAAAAAATACGTTGCGTCGAATCTCATCGCACGCGCAAATAATCCGGACTAAATGCCACTGTTTCGGAATATGCAGAAGTGCTTCGACTTGGCATCAACGCTCATTTTGCCATTCGGCGCTGGTTGCCCGACGACCGGTGAAGCAGCGGCACCTTGTTCAATGAAACCCGTGTTTTCTCGAAGAAAAACGCTTCCCAACGTTGAACAACAAGGGCCTTAGCCCTTGCAGCAGAACAAGTTGTGGAGGCTGGAAGCCTCCACAACAAAATCTGACAACCTCGTCACGCCACAAAATTCTCACAAGATACAGGCGTTATCTTCCGATCAACTGATACTGCCATTTAAGTTTGCGCATTCGGTATTCCTTAGCAGTTATGCTGGCTGCCGGGGACAATTCGAACGGCCAAACGATTGACCCTTGGCGGTCAGGGATCATGCCATGCCGAGTCAACGAAGCTCACGAAGCCCCTTTGAAACTGCCTTTTGGGCGATGGTACTGGCGATTGGGCTTCCCTTGGTTGTCTTGATGTTTGGCGCGATCCGAACGCGCCAATTGCAATCAAAAGCCCACCCTCGTTGGGCGAAGTTCGCAAATGCTGCAAACAAAACGCCTGACGAACCCAAAACAAAGACGGCTTCACGTCAAACGCCTGCGCTTTCGCCAACCATTAAGTTCGAGGAAATCACCTCATCGGATAACGATCACTCTCCGTTGCCTCAGGTGAATTTCACGGGATCTGTAACCAGACGAAAACCAATCGAACCAACGATCGATTCGGAATCGGCTGCGGTCACCTCGACCACTCCGACTTATTCGCGCGCTCATCCGGAGTTTGAAGAACTCCCTCCGATTATCTTCAGGCCAGTTAACGACGAAGACGATTCTCTGACGGCACAGTCGACTCGTCGTCTGGAATCGCAATTGACAGACGTACGGCAGCAACTCGATCGGCTGACGACGCAACAAAGCCAGCAGCAGGCCGAAGAAATTGCCCGCCAGGCAAAATTGCTTGATGTCATCACAAAACTCAGCGAGCGCCCATCGAGCGATTCTGCGAGTCCTGAACTGACATCTGTCCCCTGTACCAAAGAGCCCGCATTTGATCCTCAGACTCCGACGCTGATCGCGGAAGACTTGCCGAGTTTGATCGACGTATTGCCGGTCGAAATACCGGCCGCTGAAACACCAACGGCCGAGGTACCACCGCCCGGGCCATCGAATTCTTCCTATGATGATGAATCGCCGATCCGTATCCGGCGGTCAACAGACGTCAGCGCGCCTGAAACGTTCTCGATCAGTGCTGACGATGCTGATATCCGGCACGTTTTCGCAAAACTTAGCGAAGTGGCGGAAATCAGCATTATCCCAAGCCCTGAAATTCAGGGACGAATCTCGTTGAATTTGCGTGATGTCCGAGTTGACGCCGCTCTCAAAGCCATCATTGCATCGCAAGATTATGTCGTCGAGCGCGACGACAATATCATCATCGTCCGCACGTTGGCTGAAACCGCTCGGCGAAAGCATCAGAATCGAAAACTGATCGTAAAGGTCTATCGTCCGAATTATCTGAGCGCGGTCGAATTGATCGGCTTGATCGAACCGCATTTATCCAGTGACGGTCGACATTCAGGGTCATCCTCAGCTCTCACAGGGTTGGCTGACACTGAAGGATTATCCGTCGATGATGCGACGGCTCAGCGGGATACGGTCATCGTCCAGGATGTTCCCGAAGTTCTGGATCAGATCGATCAGATTCTTGTTGATGTCGACGTTCCACCACTTCAAGTCAGTATCGAAGCGAAAATCCTCTGTGTCAGGCTGTCAGACGGCATCCAGCACGGAATTGATCTATGCCAGCTTCCGTGCTATCGCGATGCAGGTGTCTCAATGGCCGAAGGGGGATTAAAACAGGCTCGTCTCTCATGCAGCATTCCCACGTTCATAAAATCCGTCGAAAGGATCGCGGATACAAGCGTTGTCACCTCACAACGGATTCAAGTTCTCAATAAACATCGAGCCGAAATGCTGATCGGTGACCGGATTGGATATCAGTCGCAAGCGGGAAGCGAAGTTCGTTTCATGGACGCGGGAACTCGGTTGATCTTGCGCCCTTCCGTTTCTGCGGACGGATTTATCCGATTAGACATTCATCCGGAACGAAGTTCCGCCACGACGGCAAAACGGTCGCGGCAGCCTGTTCAAACAACTGCAGAATTGACGACTCAGGTCATGATTCGCGACGGGGCGACCGTTGCGATTGGAGGCCTGATCGCAGAACAGGGGTCCGACACGACAAACCGTCTGCCCGTCGTCGGCTCAATCCCTGTGATCGGCATTCCATTCCGTAACAAACGGGAACGACTTCAGCGGACAGAACTGATTGTTCTTGTCACTCCGAAGATCGTCATCGATTGCGAAAGCGAAGCGGAAGGAAAATGTCTTGAGCACGCCGCTGAAGAACGAGCCGCCGAATTCCGTGATAAGCAGAGTCCAAAGAGTCGCCATAACCTTGCACGAGCACACTATGATCGGGCATGCCAGGACTATCAGCAGGGGAACTTTGTCAAAGCTCGACAACAGATCAATGCTTCTCTGCGTGAAAACAAGACGGACCTGGACGCAATTCGCCTGCGAAACCAAATCGATCAATGCCTGTTACCACGAGTGATCCGTTAGCTCATCAGACAAACCCGTCTTGTCTGGTTTTCCCAGTCTGACTAGCATGCCGCCGCATCGTGGGGAGATTTTTAAACCGGGATTAGAGGTCGAAATGAGTTTTCGATGAGTGCCTCGATCTCGGTCGCGAGACGTATATGTTCCGCGCTGGACTGACTTTAGTTCGTCGAGTGACCTTTGCAGCTTCACTGCTCATCCTGTTGGTCTGTGGAGCCGAAGTCGCGGTGCGCACATACGAAGCGTCAACAGGTGACAAAGTCTGTTCGATGGCTGATGGCGTTTGCGGCGACACGTCAAAACTGAGCGAACCTTCCAGGTCATTCTACCAGGAGCTGAAGCCGATGGCGGTCGCTCACGTGGAATGCCGCGACTCCAATTCGATCGTGGAAGTTCATACCAACAGCCTCAGGCTGCGTGGCCCCGAACTGGCGATTCCCAAACCGCAAAACCTCTGCAGAATTGTCGTGCTGGGTGATGAAACAATCTTCGCCCCAGAAACCGATGATACGGATCACTTCTGCACACTCCTGCAACAGCAGTTGCAACAGCGTTCTTCCACGCGCATTGAAGTCGTCAATGCGGGGGTCCCTGGACACTGTCCTTTGACGGAATATCTCCTTTTCAAACAACGGTTGCTGCTGTTGAAACCGGATGTCGTTTTGCTGCATTTCGACTGGTCCGATGTTGCGGAGGATCAACACATTCGCCGTCGAGCCCGTTGCGATGAGGCGGGTATTCCGCAATCGTGCCCACACGCAAAACTGGACACGGCGAAGAAGGAACGATCGCACGATGTCTGGCGACAACATTTCCGCCTGATGGATTGGGCCATGAATTCCTTAAGCGTCGAATGGAAACAACAATTGGCTCTGCAAAAAGCGGTCAGCAGGGAGGTTGACACCAACCCCTATGCCTGGCTTCGCGACGAACGGCCAGAAAAAAATCTTTCGTTCCGTCATGCCGCTGAGCCCATCAACCACCTCTTTCAATTGTGCCAGGCTGAAAACATCCAGTTCGTGCTCATGACATCACCAAAACCGTGGCAAGTCTCGGCAAAGTGCAGCCGGGGCCAGGGAGTTCGCCTCGCTGCCGGCGTGGCTCAGGATGCGTGTTACTTGAATCGAGCACCGTTCGATTTGCTGGCAAGTTACGCAGAGCGAGAACAGATTCCCTTTGCTGATGGATCGATGGTCATGACACCCGGAAAAGATGCGGAATCGAATTTCTTGCGCTACGCACCACGTTGGTCTCCGACGGGACATCAGCGCATGGCCGATCTGGTCGCTGATTGCTTCTTACAGCAAGTTCCTGGACCGTGGAATCATGGATATTTCCAACAGAACGAACAGCCGCTGAGCCGCGAATATCGCCGCGATGACTCAGTTCAACCGGCGAGTGGAGAACGATCAAACATCAATCGCTTTGAGCCAGCTCATAACCGCCAGTTGAGATAACGCAGATCGCATCAAGTAGCATCGACTTCCAGCCGACGCCTGTCGCATGGGCTTTAGCCCGTGCGACGCAACATCAAGTGTCGGCCAAAATCCGACACAACAAAAACTGGCAACCACGTCGCGTGCCTTTCTTCCGTCAGTTTGGTAAATCATCGTTCAACCCTAATCCCCCTCCCTTCCCCTGGAAGCAATAATGGCCACGAAATCCGAAATCTATTTTCACACCGCTGCTGATCACTTGAAGATTTCTGATCGAATGAGAACGCGAATGCTCACGCCCGAACGTGACGTGAAAGTGCAACTGGCCATTCGCCTGGATAATGGTGAAATCGGTACCTTCGTCGGTTACCGCGTTCAACATGACAGCGCAAGAGGCCCGATGAAGGGCGGACTGCGATACCATCCTCAGGTCGATGACGAAGAAGTTCAGACGCTGGCTCAATTGATGACCTGGAAGACCGCTGTCGTCGACCTCCCTTACGGAGGAGCCAAAGGGGGCATCGCCGTCGATCCACGCAGCCTGAGCAAGGGTGAACTCGAACGATTGACCCGCAAGTTTGTTGATCAGATCCATGACATGGTTGGACCTGATAGCGATATCCCTGCACCCGACATGGGAACGAACGGCCAGGTGATGGCCTGGTTCATGAACCAGTACCAGAAGTACCACGGGTTTCAACCCGCCTGCGTCACCGGAAAGCCGCTCGAACTGCACGGCTGCGAAGGCCGTGAAGAAGCAACCGGACGGGGCGTTGTGATTGTCGCCGACCGACTGTTCCACCAACTAGGAAAGTCATTAAAGGGAAAGAAAGTCGCTCTTCAAGGCTTCGGAAATGTCGGTTCGTTCACAGCAAAGTTTCTTCACGAGCGAGGAGCAATTCTTGTTGCGATCACAGACGTCCGAGGGGGTTGTGCGAACCCCAAAGGGATCGACGTCACAAAACTGCTCGAATATTCCAAGAACAATAACGGCGTTCAGGACTTTCCAGGGACAGAGCCCCTGACGAACGAGCAGCTATTCGGCACTAAATGTGATCTGCTGATCCCCGCCGCGTTAGGCGGTCAATTGACGGCAAAGACGGCTCCGCTGGTCAAAGCAAAATACATCGTCGAAGCGGCGAATGATCCGACGACACCCGAAGCCGACGAGATTTTCCACGAGAAGGGGATCGTTGTCGTTCCCGACATTCTGGCCAATGCCGGCGGTGTGACCGTCAGCTACTTCGAATGGGTTCAGAATCGTTCGGTCGTCCATTGGCCGCTGGAAGAGATTCGAGCCAAGCTGGAAATCAAGATGACCGCCGCATTCGACGAAGTCTGGAAAATCGCCGAAGAACGCAAAGTCACCATGAGAACCGCCGCCTACATTCTGGGAATCGACCGCGTCGCCAAGGCGACCGAATTAGCCGGGGTTTCGTAACGAACTGATTGGTAATAAGTCTTATAAGTCCCATAGGTCTCATCAGTCCCAATCTTACCCTTCAAAGAAATGGGACTTATGGGACCGATGGGACTTATGTGTAATCAAGACGACGTTACAGTCGTTCTGTTCAGATACCCCAATCAACGTCGCCTTGAATTCGGTGAGACAGGATGCCGCCTCGGCGGATTCTGAAATTGTCGGTGCCAAGCGATGAAAAATCTCGGGCGGAATTCGATTCGATTGGTTTGCTATCGACGATCACGGTTTGCCCCCCCCGTAATCCAATACGGATAATCAAGATTTTGAACAGAAGGCAACGAAGTTAACAAAGGAAGAGTTGGACGAGTCGACTGCTCGTTCAATCCTGATTCGCCCCCGGCAACATCATCCGTGAAACGCCGTCGACGAGTTTGATTTGATGGAAATTCATCAAGAGTCCCACCGGAACATCGAGCAGTTTCATGTAACTCATCAGTTGCGCCTTGTGGACTGGATGCACTTCCTGTACCGCTTTGATTTCTATCAAGAGCACACCGCTGACAAGCAGATCAAACTTTAATTCTTCTTTAAAGATCAAGCCTTTGTATTCGATGCTGACGGACTCTTGCGTTGCGACGGTAATACCTCGTAGTTCGAATTCCTGTAACAAGCATCTTTCGTAGATGCTCTCCAAGAGGCCGGGGCCAAGGATACGATGGACTTCAATTGCCGCGCCAATTGCTTCCCGACTCATCCGCTCGGCGTCTAAGAATTTTGGATGCACAGAATCACCTCGGAATTTGATCACGGCAGACCGTGGGAATTGGGAAATAGCACCCCGTGTATAGGCGACAGATTCGCCCCACCTCCACATAATACAACATCATGTATGGTCGGTCTTCTGCTTCCTGCCCCCCCTTCGTTACCTTCGTTGCCTTCTGTTCAATTCCCCGGCTTTAAATCCCTGCAAATTCAGAATCCGCCCATGCCCCCTCGTCCTACCGTTGATGAACGACTCCGATTGCTACGCGAGGTTCGCAGTGACGGAGACCTTACAAAAATCCGCGAAACTGCGATCAAATATCTTGCCGACAAAACAAATCTGATCATCGCCGAGGCAGCCAGGTTAATCGGCGAGTTCGAACTCACGGGATTGGAGCCGGAATTACTGGCCGCCTGGAAGCGATTGATCGATCATTCTGACCCGGTCAAAGCGGACAAAGGCTGCACGGCAAAAACAGCGATCATCGAAGCCTTGGGCAATTTAAATCACGATGATTCCGAGTTCTACCTGACCGCAATTCATTATCGTCAGATTGAACCTGGCTGGCCGGACGCGGAAGATACCGCAGAAAATGTTCGAGCAGGGAGCGCATTCGCCATCTCACGGTCACAGCAACTGCGAATCGTTGACAAGCTGACCACCTTTGTCGATTACCTGCAAGGTTCGCGAGCCGACCGCATCAATGCAGTCAAAGCAATCGCCGATACCCGGCACGAATCAGCCATCCCAATACTGCGACTGAAACTTCTGTCTGGCGATCCCGAAGCAGAAGTCATGGGAACATGCATGTCGGGGCTGCTCGACCTCGCCCCGCAACGCTCGATCCCGCTCGTCGCCCAGTTCCTGACGAACCCGACGGAAAATGTCGTCTACGAAGCCGCCGCCGCACTCGGCGTCTGCGGCAAGCCAGCGGCCGTCGAAGCACTGATCAATGCGTTCAAGCGAACAGGAAATAAAGATCAACAGCGGTCGCTGCTGATCAGCATCGGCCTGTCACGCGATCCGTCAGCGATTAACTTCCTGATCTCGCAACTCGAAGCACGACGCGACATTGAAACGGTCCTCGAAGCCCTCAAGCCATCGTGCGTCTATGAAGAAACACAACGACGAGTCCGCGAAGTGATGCAGAAGATTGAGGGATGATGATTCGATCTAATCGATGATCGATGTGGCCTCATGGTTCGGAAAGAAGACAAGAGTTTTTTTAACACGAATCAGACGAATCTTAGGAATAAGAGTCGAGAAAACTCCAAAGTCCCAAGGGGACGGCTCGATGTCAGCACAGGCTATCAGCCTGGGAACGCAACCCCACAACAGGAAATGGAGTCCCAACGGGACGGCCCGAAAACGAACCCCAAACGAACCTGCGGACGACGAAACATGCAGCCGATTTCATTCAAGGGAAAGATTCTAAAATCAGAGAATCTCAACGGAGATTTCGGAACATCGAGATAGGTCTTTGTCGCCGGTTACGAATGAAGTTGCGCCGTAAACAATTGCGGTTGCCAAATGCAACGAATCTGGAGTCTTGAAATTAAGGGACGCGCGAAGGTCGGTTGCCTTTTCGATAACGTCCGCAGTCAAATCAAAAAGTTCGATTTCGGAACTTGTAAAAAACGCATCGTAAAGTGCGAGGAGGGACGTATTATTTTCTCGCAACGGTTTTACGCGGCACTCAAGACGACTGAGTTTTGATGTCGCCATGAATCGACCCAGCCCACGAAACGGAAGAAATCTCGCTTCGAGTGGTTGCATCACCTTCGAGAAGGCGGATCAAACGTTCGCGTCAACGTAGATCACGACTTATCCCAATCGTTGCGCTCGTCCTGAATTTGTTTCTCAATATCGGCCCCGCTTCTCAATTGTGGAGCCTTTCCAAATAAGTCAAAGATCGAAGATCCGGGGACAGGATTCCGCGTCGTGGTCTTTCGGATAATATCAATCAGTGATTCGACAGCGTGCACCGCTTCAGCGGAAAGCCCAGTTACGTCGATAGTCTGTGTCACGATGTTAGCTCGAAAGGCGTAACGATACAAAAACTCTTACCAACCGTCACAGTCGGCCAACAGGCCGAAGTCGATTCCGTTCGAATTGCGATTGATCACGATGCTACTCGGCAAATCAACGCCGGGCAACATCTCACTTTTCTTTCTCGCTGTGCCCTCCGTGCCTCGGAGTTTCCGTCTTTCCGTCTTTCTGTTAGTTTCCGTCTTTCCGTCTTTCTGTTATTCGATGCAAATTTGTGACCAATTGGAATTCCCAATTCCATCCAAAGTTCCAAGGGGACGGCCCGAAAACCAACTCCCAACAAACCAACAGACGACGAAACATGCAGCCGATTTTTCTGGTCTCATTCGCCAGATTCGTGTGATTCGTGGTCAAACCTCTTCAACTTCGATTACTTGTCGCGAATAACCCTATTCTGAACCCGTCATCCGACGCGCATGAACCGGCTGTGCCGGTCCGAGGACTTACGCTGCCCGGCTTACCGGGAATCGTTAGGCGCTTCGATTGCGGAGTTGGTCGCGAAGTTGTTCCGACAATGTCCTCAACTGCTCGTTGCTATATTCGGATAATTCCTCGCGAGTTGATTCCTCAACTCCAACCAACCCTTGTAACGTCTTGATTCGACCGAAAAGCTCACCCCTTTCGATTCCTTTCTCGATTCCTTTTTCGATTCCCTCGTCAATTCCTTCCAAGCGACCTTGCTCGCGAGCTTCCTCGCTGGTTATGGCACGAGCCGCTTCGTCACGTTGAAATTTCAGGCGAGCTTCATAGCGCCGGCGCTGCTCTGGTGTTTTAGCCACGACATCCAGAACACTCGCGGCCTCGCTAAAGACTTCGTCGGGTAACAATCGTTTGATCTCGTCCATCGTCAACTTCTCCGCTCGCAACAGAAAATACGACCATTGCTCTAACGGGGTCGCATCCCGCAAATTCTCCTCTTTCACCCGCAGGTTTGACAACTGCAAAACATGAATTTGCAAATCCTCCGTCAAAATCACCCCAGCCTCGGACCTGAGCGCGAAATGCAAATGCAGTTCCGGTACTTTGCGAAACAACGGGTCAGTCAACATACAAATACTGATTACGGGCCGCAGTGACGCGTAATTTTGTCCCTGATACAACTGGTCTACATACTGGCACGCCGTGTAATACGCCAGTCGCTGCCCCATTCCAGCAGGGACGGATGTTTGCATTTCAATGATAAACTTCCGACCGTGCTCATCCGTGGCGAGAATATCCAGGATCGACAGTTTATCATCCTCGGTTTCTTGTTCCTGGATCGGATTCAGGAAGACAAGCTCATTTACCTTCAACAGGTGTTGCAGGATGGCATTCAGAAAATGAATGGCAATCCGGCTGTGTTTGGGATTTCCAAACAACAGCTTAAACACAAAATCGACAGTCGGACATATCCCGATCTGCGTTTCCGCACCTCTCGAAGCTGACTCGCCCACCCGTCAGATGATCGTCGAAATCGCCGGGATGATCTGATCACAGCGCCGCAAGAATGTCCAGCAAGATCAATGCGGCACAGTTGGTCAAGTTCGTCGCGCGATCCAAGTGTCATGTCACGTCTTTACGCCAACGGGTTTTGACGCAACGCCGTTGACGTGAAGGCGATAGACAGACGGACAGACAGCGCAGGAACCATTCCGCAAATCGATTTCATGAGCACCTTCCAAACGTTAAGAAACTACTCATGGCCGCCCCTTGACATCTGCCATCACTACTTGTATTTTTATGTCGCATTATGATTTAATGAAAACGAGAGATATTTTCTGGTCGCTTAACCCGAAGCCAGCGGTGCAGGCGGATCGACGTTCAGACGATTTCTTACGAACGTCGCTGGGCTCACGTCACGGGACCCGACCTAGAAAGAGGACGTAGAAGGTTACAGCAATATTCGACCGACGGCGCCTCGGTTTTGTCAGTGACGCCGGCTGACTCGCTTCTCTTCGAGGCGCGGTTCAACGATGCGTTTGGACGATATGGCGGACGAGCCGAAGAGATCGCGAAAACGAAGGAATTTGACCAAGTTGGAAAAGTTGACCAAGTTCAAACCTGAAAAAACCTCTATAAAACACGGATGTTGGTCAACTTTGCCAACTTGACCAACTTTTTTGACGAGTTCGATTGGCTTTGTTTGAAGTTCTGGTGGACGGGCCGAAGCGGCAGAGAGTAGTTTTGAGAAAGTAGTAAGTGGATAATTCATGGCATGGATTTGTTTTCATGGCCGAGTCTACTTTCTACTCACTTCTGATCAACTTTCTAGCCGTTTCGGCTGTGGCCTCGAAGACTCGACGCCTTCCTATTCTTGCTTTGAGAATTCGGAGGGGTTCATAGTTGCGCAAATGCTGTCATCGTCGCTCATCCATAGTTGCGCAGGCGTTCGTACCACTGAAATATCGAAAAACGACTGCTTTCCGCCAATGTCGTGCAAAACTCCCATAGTTGCGCAAACGCCGTCATAGTTGCTCAGAGCTGAAAGCGAGGAAGAGAAAGTTTGGAACACTTATCAGCACTAATCTTCGCTCATCAGAAAACTCGAAAGCCAGTCATGTTTTATTTCTTTTGTCAATTATTTGACTTATTTTACATAATTTTTGACTTTTTTACTTGTTTGGCCTCGGTGGGAGAGAAGAACCCGGGGATTGACATTACCGGTTCGATTGGGTGTCGAAACAGGTTTCTGGTGGGCCTCGAAGACTCGACCGCACCCTACAGTAACTCGAAATTCTGGCTCGGTTCGTCCATCGTTGCGCAAATGCTGTCATCGTTGCTCAATCTTGTCATTCGAGATCGGCGGCTGGAGGCCTCCGCTACGGGCTGGCCAGTGTCGCGCAACATAGTTGCGCAAACTTTCTCGGGGTGAAACCGGGACAAAACGACTGGTTTTCACCAATGTTGCGCAAACGCCGCCATAGTCGCGCAAGTTTTTGAATGAGTTCAAATCAGAAAGAATTCAACCACGGATAGCACCGATGGGCACGGATCGGAGAGGTAGTGAATGACTTACTGTGCTTTCGTCATTATCCGTGCCCATCCGCGTTATCCGTGGTTAAAAACCTTCTGCTCTCCAGCCTTTGCGTTGGTATTGGTGGGCCTCGAAGACTCGACCGCACCCTACAGTAACTCGAAATTCTGGCTCGGTTCGTCCATAGTTGCGCAAATGCTGTCATCGTTGCTCAACCTTGTCATTCGAGATCGGCGGCTGGATCCCTCCGCTAAGGGCTGTCCAGTGTCGCGCAACATCGTTGTTGATCTCATCCATTGTGTCTCCTCATCAAATCTTCATCAGATCTTCATCATTTCCCACGGGTTGGTAGACCAGCATGTTCAAAGAGTACAATCGGACCGCCCTGGCTCGCCGTGTTAAGAATTGAACGTGGCTGAACCTCATGAACGAATCACAAAAAGACTTGATCGCTGACGACATGAACTTGAACGGCGAAACATCGGCGCGGGAGTGGTTAAAGTCGCTGACAGCAGAATCGACACTCGGCGGAATTCCGTCATTCGAGGTCACGGTTTCTCCCGAAATGTTGACGAGCGTCGTTGATCGGGAACTCGGATCGGCTCCTGATGTTCCCGGCGTGGTGATTGCTTCAGGGAGCGAACTGCTGGGGATGATTTCTCGTCCGATGTTATTTGCTCAACTCTCGCGACCGTTTGGGCAAGACCTTTACCTGAAGCGCCCGATTCGATTATTGCTCGAAGCCGAAAAGAATGAACCGCTCGTTTTGCCGAGCGATATGCTGGTCAGCGAGGCGGCTCATACCGCTCTACATCGTCCGGCAGACCGAGTCTATGAACCGGTTGTCGTTCGGGACGTCAGCGAGTTCCGGTTACTTGACGTGCACACGTTGCTGATCGCTCAGTCTCAATTGCTGGCACTTGCCAATGACACGATTCGGTCTCAAGCCAATGTCGCAGAGGCTGCGAATCAGGCGAAAAGTCTCTTTCTTGCGAATATGAGTCACGAGATTCGGACCCCACTGACCGCGATTCTCGGATTTGCTGAAAATCTGCTTGATCCAGACTGCACCAGTGACGAACGAACAGCGGCGACCGAAACAATTTTGCGGAACGGACATCATCTTCTGCAATTGATCAATGACATTCTCGACCTGTCGAAAATCGAAGCAGAACGGTTAGAGATTGAGCGACTCAGGTTCTCGCCTGGCGAATTGGCAGCGGATGTGATTTCGGCGATGAGCGTCCGAGCCGACTCGAAACAGATCGGCCTGACGTTGAGCTATGAAGGCCCGATTCCTGATTCGATCGAAAGTGATCCGACGCGATTGCGTCAGATCCTGATGAATCTGATCAGTAACGGGATTAAGTTTACGGAGCAGGGACAAGTCAGCCTGCGGATGAGCATGCGCGATGCCAATGGGGAACTTTGTCGACCCTCAAATCAGAATCATCAACTGTGGTTGCACTGTGACGTAACAGATACCGGTATCGGAATGTCGGATGAACAACTCGCCCGATTATTTTCGCCGTTTATGCAGGCAGACGAATCGATGGCGAGGCGTTTTGGCGGCACCGGCCTTGGGCTTTCGATCAGCCGCCGACTGGCCAGGATGCTGGGTGGCGATGTTGTCGCAACAAGTCAAAAAGGTGTCGGCAGTACGTTTCGTGTAAATATTGATGCGGGTTCAATCGTCGATTCGAAGTGGCACGATCGCCCGTCGTCAATTGGAAAACTGACATCGCCTGTTGTTCGATCAACGGATGTGCGATTGTCAGGACGAATTCTTCTGGCGGAGGATGGTCCCGATAACCAACTCTTGATCGGTTCGTTCCTTCGCAAGCAAGGTGCCGAGATCACCATCGTCGATAACGGGCGCAAGGCCGTTGATGCCGCACTCGCTTCGATGACCGATGGCAATCCCTTCCGGATTGTGTTGATGGATATGCAGATGCCGATTCTGGATGGTTACTCGGCCACCAGTGAACTTCGTGCGCGCGGCTGGACACGACCGATCCTGGCATTGACGGCCAACGTGATGCAGGGAGACCGCCAGAAATGCACCGATGCAGGTTGTGATGATTTTGCCACCAAACCGATCAATCGAATCGAATTGATCGAACAGATTCTAGCCCTGATTTCCGACCAGGATGAAGTCTCGACGACACCAGAAATCACGACTGGTGTCGTCGAAACTCCTGTGATTTCAGGCGATGCTTTTGATCAAACCGCGGCGCTCGAGCGTGTCGGAGGAGACGAAGACCTGCTTCGTCAAATCGCCGAGATGTTCGTGCAGATTTGTCCTGATTGGCTGGAAAGTTTACAGCGTCACTTGAGCGAGCGAGACCAGACGTCAGCGCGTCGTATGGCTCATTCACTCAAATCTTCGGCCGACAACGTTGGCGGCCATCTGGCTTGTGCTTCGATGTCTCGACTGGAAAACGCGGCAGCAGAAGGCTGTCTCGACGATGCCATTTCGATGTGGCCTGAATGTCACGGACAATATATTCATTTGCTGGATGCGGTTTCATTGTTTCTCGCGAAGAAAAGCTGAAGAACTCGCATAACCGCCTCAATTGCAGCGAGACTTACTCGCGGATTGAGACAATACTCTGTTAAACTCCCGCATCGTTTAACTTTAGGGCCATTTTTAAGATACCAACATGACTTTGTTTGTCGGCCAACGTACTTGCCTCGTCCTGGGACTGATTTTATTTATTGCCGGTTGCCAACCTGCAGGCACGACGCCGTCAACACAGACCCCACCTTCAAAAGTGACGGGCGCTGTTAAGGAAGATACGCTCACCACAATCGAGTTGACGGAAGAGGCTGAAAAACGCCTTGGAATTGAGACCTCGGCCATCGAAATGCGCGCGTTGCCTCAGCATCGTACTTACGGAGGGGAAGTGACTCTGCCGACCGATGCCACCATCACGGTCTCAGCCACAGTCGCCGGACAGCTTCAACAGCCGAACGGAGCCAAGCCCGCGAAAGCAGGGGCACTTGTCGTCGGAAAGCAACCAATCTTGACGCTGCTGCCGCTGGTGCTGACACCGTCAGACCGAACGGCTCTCGCCATGGCACGTAACGGGGTCGCCACCCAGCGTGCCGACGCAGCGGGGCTTGTTCAACAAGCTCAAACCCAAGTCGATGCCGCTCGGATTGCCCTCAATCGAGCGGAGCGGTTAGACAAAGACGGCGCTGGGAGCAAACGAGTCGTTGATGAGGCCAAAGCGCAACTGACTTTGAGTGAAAAGGCTTTGGAAGCGGCGATGTCACGAAAGAAAATCGTCGACGAAACTCAGTTAGACGAAGAATCAAACAGCACACAAACACCGCTCGTGATCGAAGCCCCGCAATCGGGTATTATTCGGGCGATGCACGCACTTCCCGGCGAAGTGGTCATGGCTGGGGCACCATTATTTGAAATCATGAATACCGAATCACTTTGGATTCGTGTTCCGGTCTATGTGGGTGAGACTGATGATCTGGCGATCGATGAACCAGCTGCGATCGGCGAACTGGCGTCGCGTCCAGGACAAGAAAGAATCAAGGCCGAACCGCTTGCGGCCCCTCCCACGGCAACAGCACTGGCGTCGACCGTGGATCTCTACTACGTCCTTCCAAACTCCGGGGGAAAACTGCGACCAGGGCAGCGGGTCAGCGTCCAACTGCCACTCCGCGTCGATAAAGAACAACGAGCGATCCCCTGGTCCGCAGTCGTTCAGGATATCCACGGAGGATCCTGGATTTACGAGAAACGGGCCGATCGCAAATTTGTCCGGCGGCGAGTTCAGGTGAAACAAGTGGTTGATAAATGGGCGGTGCTCGAACAGGGGCCACCCGTCGGTACGACAATTGTCGTGACCGGTGTCGCCGAAGTATTTGGTACGGAATTCTGGGTTCAGAAATAGACGAACAAACTGACTTCGCTCTTGTTCGCATGGTGCCCCTGCCCTGAAATCCGTTGACCGTTGGAAACTGTTATGAATTGGCTCGTCACGACATCGTTAAAACTTCGAGTGATGGTACTTGCCGCATCGATCGTGCTTGTCGTGGTTGGCACATTGACACTCAGAACGGCCCCGCTGGACGTCTTTCCGGAATTTGCTGAGCCACTCGTCGAAATCCAGACTGAGGCACCAGGCCTATCAACGGAAGAAGTTGAGAGTCTCATTACGATTCCGCTCGAAAACGGACTCAAAGGGACACCCTGGTTGAAGACATTGAGATCAAAATCAGTGCTGGGATTGTCTTCGGTTGTGCTGATTTTTCCTCGAGGAACGGACCTGGTTCGCGCACGGCAGTTCGTTCAAGAACGATTAGCCATGGAAGCGAGTCGGCTTCCCGTCGTGGCTCACGCACCGGTCATGCTTTCACCGTTATCGTCGACCAGTCGCGTGCTGAAAATCGGCGTCACGTCGAAAACGATGACGCAGATGGAAATCAGCGAACTTGCAAAATGGACGATTCGACCAAACCTGATGGCGATCCAAGGGGTCGCCAACGTCGCCATCTGGGGTCAAAGAGATCGTCAACTGCAAGTGCTGGTCGATCCCGAACAATTACGGGCTCACTCGGTAACACTTGATGCTGTTCAACGTGCGGTTGCCGATAGCGTCGCTTTGAGTGGAGGTGGATTCGTCGACACTCCCAACCAGCGTATTGCTGTCCGTCAGATGACCGGAGTGGACAGCCCTGAGGATCTGGGTGCCGCGATTGTTGATTACCGATCAGGCTCACCGATCCTGTTGCGAGATGTCGCCAGGATCGTTGAAGGACATCCACTGCCGATCGGCGACGCGGTCATTAATGACGGTCCAGGCTTGTTGTTGATTGTCGAAAAGCAACCATGGGGCAATACGCTTGAAGTGACTCAAAAGGTCGAAGCGGCGCTGGAAGAACTCCGTCCGGGGCTGAAGGGGGTTGACATCGACCCGACCATTTTTCGTCCAGCAACTTTCATCGAACGATCACTACATAACCTGCGGCACGCCATGGGTGTGGGGTGCCTGCTGGTCATTATCATTCTGCTGGTGTTTCTGTTCGACTGGCGGACGTCATTGATCAGCCTGACGGCAATTCCTTTATCGCTAATCTCAGCGGCTCTTGCGCTCTATTACACCGGTTCAACGATCAACACGATGGTGATTGCCGGACTGGTCATTGCTCTCGGTGAAGTCGTTGATGATGCCATTATTGATGTCGAAAACATCCTGAGACGACTTACGCTGAATCGCAGCCTTGAGAAACCCCTTTCGCCCTTTCAAGTGGTTCTTCAGGCATCACTGGAAGTTCGAAGCGCCGTTGTCTACGCCAGCTTGATCGTGACGCTCGTGTTTTTGCCGGTTTTATTTCTGGATGGGATTTCGGGTGCGTTCTTCAGACCTCTGGCAATTGCATACATTCTGGCGATCCTCGCGTCGCTACTGGTCGCGCTGACAGTGACCCCGGCGCTCTCGTTGATGCTGTTGCCTGGTTCTACCAAGGACCGCCACGAAGCGCCGCTCGCTCAGTTTTTGAAAGGAATCTACGGCAAGATTCTTCCGTTCTGGATTACAAGGCCCGTCCTCGCGATCGGACTGATCATCGCCATGTTCGTATCGACGGCATTCGGAGCCTTGAGGCTGGGACAAGAACATCTTCCAAGTTTCAAAGAGACCGACTTCTTGATGCACTGGGTCGAAAAACCAGGCAGTTCACTGGAATCGATGCAACGGATCACTGTTCAAGTCAGCCGTGAGCTGCGAGCGATTCCAGGAGTTCGCAACTTTGGTTCTCATATTGGTCGAGCCGAAGTGGCGGACGAAGTTGTCGGACCGAACTTTACGGAGCTTTGGATCAGTGTTGATCCCGAAGTAAACCTGGATAAGACGATCGTCAAGATCGAAGAAGTCATTAATGGATATCCTGGCCTGAAACGCGACGTCCTCACGTATCTTAAAGAACGCATAAAGGAAGTTTTGTCCGGAGCCGGAGCGAGTATCGTTGTTCGCGTCTATGGCACAGACCTGACGGTGCTCAGGGCCAAAGCTCAAGAAGTCTACGCCACGATGAACCAGGTCAAGGGAGTCAAAGATTTGCAGGTCGAGTCACAAGTGCTTGTACCGCAAATTCAAGTCCGGCTTCGCCCGAACGCGGTGACTCGCTTCGGCCTGACGGCAGGTCAAATTCGCCGGGCGGTAGCAACGCTCATCAAAGGGACCAAGGTTGGGGAAATCTATGGTGATCAGAAGACGACCGACGTCGTCGTCTGGGGAACTCCCGAACTGCGAACTGACATTACATCGCTTCAGGGTATACTGGTCGACGTCCCCAATGGAGGGGGCCAAGTCCCTTTAGGCGATCTCGCTGACATTCAGGTGCTGCCCGCCCCCAATGAAATTAAACATGAAAAGGCATCGCGACGAATCGATATCACGTGCAACGTCAAAGACCGGGATCTCGGCTCGGTTGCCCGTGACATTGAAGAGGCCGTGAAGAAACTGGATTTCGCACAGGGCTATCATCCCGAGTTTTTAGGTGAATACGCGGCATTGGCTGAATCCCGAATGCGTCTGGTCGCGCTGGGCTTTCTTTCGATGATTGGCATCCTGCTGCTTCTGCATGTCGATTTTCGTTCATGGAAACTGACGGCAATTGTATTTTTGACCCTTCCGTTCGCTCTTTTCGGCGGTGTCGCAGGAGTCCTTCTCGACAATCGGATTGTCTCGCTGGGCTCAATGGTCGGTTTCGTGACAGTGCTTGGGATTGCGGCTCGTAATGGCATCATGCTGGTCAGTCACTATCGGCACCTCGAAGAACAGGAAGGAGAACCTTTTGGCGCAGCGCTTGTTCAACGAGGCTCTGAAGAACGTCTGGCACCAATCCTGATGACCGTCCTCGCCACGGGTCTGGCATTGGTCCCACTCGTCTGGGGCGGAAACCTTCCCGGTCACGAAATCGAATATCCCATGGCGATTGTGATTCTGGGTGGACTTGTCACTTCGACAATCCTCAACCTCTTTTTGCTGCCGCCAATTTATCTGGCATTCGGGCGGGTGAATCGACAAGAAGAATAGCATGCTTTTTGAATAATCGAATGCAGTGAACCCCCGTAATCACTGAAGTTAAATCACTCTCGCGACGATCATGGTTCGGTCGTCATCAGCGGGTCGGCCGTTCGCAAACAGTTCAACCGATCGCAAAACTGATTTCATTAATGCGTCTGCCTGGAATGAGCACTTGGCCAGTTCTTCATCCAGACGATTCGTTCCAAAGAAAGTACCGTCAATGCTCTGGGCTTCGGTAATGCCATCAGTATAGAAAATAATCTGGTCTCCCCGCTGAAGCTGTAACTGGGCTTCTTCGTACGAAGTGTCATCAACGACGCCAAGCGGAAGTCCGCCTGCCTGATCGAGTGACAACAACGAACCATCCTGACAGCGTTTGATCCTTGGCGGGTTGTGTCCCGCGCAGGCGTAAGTCAAGATTCGGCTTTTCGGATCGTAGATCCCATAAAATCCCGTAACGAATGTTGCGTTCATGCCGACGTACTTGGCTGACAGGTGGCCATTGAGATACTCGAGTAACTTTCCAGGCGGAAGTGGTGGACCAGGATGCGTATGAGCGATGCAATGAGTGACTGCCATGAGTACGGCTGCTGGAGTACCGTGCCCGCTGACATCGGCGATAAAAATCCCCCATTGACCATCGGGCATTGGAAAGAAGTCGTAGTAGTCGCCACCCGCGCGTTGAGCTGGCTGATAATACGAAGCCAGATCAAGTGTGGGAATTTTTGGCAATTCGGCGGGCAACAGAGATCGTTGAATCTGGCCGACGATTTTCATCTCCCGATCCAGATCGTGATAGGCTCGACTCAGTTCCTCTTTCAGGACCAGGTTGTTTGTCGCACGCCCAAACAGATTGCTACGCCAAACGATGTCTGGAATCTGCTCCGGATCGAAACCCTTCGCCTCATGTTGCAACATGATCACCATATTCATGGCGACCCCTTGATCGTAAAGCGGGATAGCGAGTAACGACCTGTGCCCTGCCAGAAATTCGTAGGCGGGTTCATCGGCTGACAATTCAATGTCTTCGATTAACATGGCTTGATTACCATGGATAAGCTTGGCGAGAAGCCCTCCTTCGAATAGAGGTAATCGATTCTTTTCTCGCCAGGGATTTACGTCATCCGTCCACGTCGTGCTGCGAGTAACGCGATAAAAAGGAGCCTCTAAACCGCGTCGACTGAGCGAAATTCGGCGATCGACAGAGAGGAGTTGCTGCATCCTTTCCCCGTACGAGCGAACCATGGCTTGCGGATCAGTATGACGGCTCATATCCATCATGATGTCGACGATCACGTCGAGCCGCTGCTGCCATGGCGTCTGTTCAAATATCGTTTTTTCACTCGCCATTTTCTTCATCCCTGCGACAGAAATGATACTGACACATTCGCGCCCCGATTGTAGAAAGAATTGCCAGTTAAACGCGGCGACTTATTGAGGTTTAACATGCATCGATTTTCTATTTAATAAAAGCACCATCAATGTAGTCCGTTTGATCTGCAAGAGGAAAGTCGCAAACTCGATTAATCGATTCTTGGAATTGCCCTTCCAATTCATCAGCCTATGATTGTCATGCGTATAAACGCATTGGAGAATTTCCAGGCTCAATAAGAAAGACAGACTCATGTCGACAACATTCAAAGCGTATGCAGCCACCTCAGTCGCTGGAGAATTGAAGCCATTTGAATTCGATCCTGGCCCGTTGAAAGAGGAGCAGGTTGAAATTGCAGTCAGCTATTGTGGGATTTGCCATTCGGACCTGTCGATGCTGGACAATGAATGGGGGTTCAGCCAATACCCGTTCGTCCCCGGACATGAGATCGTCGGAACCATCGTTGCGGCCGGAGATCACGTCAAGAAGGTGAAAGTCGGAGACAGAGTTGGCCTGGGCTGGTTTTCAGGAAGCTGTATGAGTTGCCAACAATGTCTTTCGGGGAATCACAATCTCTGTACAGATCCGGCTGGTCGCGAAGAGACCATTATTGGACGACATGGAGGGTTTGCTAATCGCGTTCGTTGTCATTGGGTCTGGGCGACACCGATACCAGAAGCAGTCGATCATTCAAAAGCTGGGCCTTTGTTCTGTGGCGGATTAACGGTATTCAATCCACTCGTCCAATTCGACGTCAAGCCGACTGATCGTGTTGGCGTGATCGGGATCGGCGGCCTGGGTCACATGGCGTTACAGTTTATTAACAAATGGGGTTGCGAGGTCATTGCATTCTCATCGAGCGACTCAAAAACGGCTGAAGCAATGAAGCTGGGAGCACATCGAGTCGTGAATTCACGTGACGAAAAGCAGTTAGCCGAAATCGCAGGAAGCTTGAACCTGATCATTTCAACCGTGAATGTGACGCTGGATTGGCAGGCTTACATTGGCTGCCTGACACCGAAAGGCCGCTTTCACACGGTCGGAGCGATCGCAGAACCGATTTCGGTCGTTGCCTTTTCATTGATCATGGGGCAAAAGTCGGTTTCGGGATCGCCGCTCGGCAGTCCGACGACGACTCAACTGATGATCGACTTCTGTGCTCGGCACAGTATCGCACCGGTGACAGAAACCTTCCCGATGTCGAAAGTCAACGACGCAATCGAGCACCTTCGCGCGGGAAAAGCGAGATATCGCATCGTCCTCAAGAATGAGTAGTGCGTTCTAAAGACTTAATGTTCGGGTTTGTGCCACGGCATCGGAGTCTTCTCCGACGGTGTGGCCGGTGCCGGCGCCGAAACGGACGAGGGTGGAAACAGCGGATACGCAAGTTGCCCGATCAAGCTCTCGGGCAATTTGGCCTTGATTCCGTAGTCGCTGGGAAGTTCATTTGCAGGGAGGTGCAGCGTGCCGAAGAGCCAGTCCATCCAGGGGAGCATCGTCGAATAATTCCGGTTGATTGGGCCCGACTTCGTGTGGTGCCAGTGATGGAACCCCGGGGTCGAGATCAGCCATTCCAAAGGCCCAAACCGCCATTTCAAGTTGGCGTGAATGAAGTTCCCCCAGATCAGCCCGACGAACGTCACGACCAATAGTATCTTGATTCCCTCAGTTCCATTCACCGCGCCTAGTCCGAGGGCGTATATCGGTGCCAACGCACAAAGCCGACTGAAAACCAGGTCAATGGGATGAGCGCGTGAGCTGACCAGATAGTCCATCTCCTCCGCGCTGTGGTGGATCGCGTGAAAATCCCAAAGAAATGGAATTTCATGGCTCAGCCGATGGCCCCAATAATAGCCAATTTCACCCGCCACCAATCCGCCAAGCGCCCGAGCCCAGAGCGGCCATGCTGCGGTGGACGCCAACCATACTGCGGGGATCGTTTTGTGGGTAGCCCAGACGATGATCCCTACAGGAAAACTCAACACGAACGCAACAACAAAGCTGTTGATCACATAATAACCGAGGTCGATCAGAAACTCCGCCCTGAACACCTTTTTGGGTCGCGCGGCGAAAGTCAGCTCGAGTGGGACGAATATCGCCGACAGGAATGCAAGGAGGAGCGACATCCGAGTGACTTCAACGATAATCGCGGTCGTAGTGGGGCCGAGAAATTCCGACATATCCTCTCATCTTGACGAAAGACAAAGTGGGATTAATGCAAAAGGGATCGGGGCATATGCAAATGCCCTGATCCTTAGAATTTAGCATTTGGTCCGACCAATCGGTGATCGAATTTCAGTTAGCAGCAGTCTTAAGCTGAGCTCGACGACGCAGAGCTACGATTCCACCGATAAACAGGGCCGAACCGGCAAGGGCGAACGTTGAGGGTTCAGGAACTGCGGACGGGGTGACGTCGACCAAAGAGACACCGTCGAGCAGGGCGACAGGAGGCAGACCTGTCGACGGGCTGGCGGCTAAGAACGAGAGGACTTCTGAGGCTGTATTTGCGGTAAAGTCGTAAGTTTCAGTGTACCATCCGCTGAACCCCTGGCTGGGAATTGCGAGGACTTGTGTTTGTGCGATGCCAGTCAAGTCTTGGCCATGAACCAGCGAGGTCGCACCCAGGTTGAAGTACCACGACGATTGCGTGGCTCCAGTCCAATAGCTCGTCCCGAAACAATGAAACTGAGAGGCTGCGTAGTCAAATGTAAGTTCGTATTGGTGTCCCGCAGTCAAGCCACTGATCGTCTGGGACAATGGCTGGCTATTTTCGGGGGCCGAGTCTGAGGCGAAATAGTTGCCACCGTCGGGGCTAGCGGAAGAGTCCCATAATCCGAGCGTTTGGGTGAATGATGTTCCTGAGAAAAACTGTACAGCTCCGACCGTCGTCGCGCCAGTCGCAGTGTAGATGGCCTGTATCGGCGTAGCACCGGCCCCTCCAGTCCACCCCGTCGCCTCCGAACCTCCCTGAGCAGCGGTTCCCCAGAACTTGTTAGCGCCGTTCGTCGTATCCTCGAACGAGCCATTTACGACCAACTCCATAGGGCCTGCCAAGCTAACAGCCGCTGGCATACCACCAACCAATGCCGTTACCGTAAGTGCTACGACAAACGATTTGACGATTTGACGATTTGACGATTTGACGATTTGACGATTTGACGATTTGACGATTTTCGCATCAGCATGAACCCCAATCTAAAATGTTTGTTTTCCAGTCTATCTGGCCCGCTTCGTCACAGGTACCCGATCACGAACTGCAGTGATGATTTGCAGGCCGGATACCTTTTGGACTCGCGTCAGAATCACTATACACTCATGCTGTCATAATTAATTGTCCACGAGATTTCAATCTTCAGCCCCCGCAAAAAAGTTGGGTTTCCGAAGGATTAACCATTTTTTAACGGAATCTTAAAAATTAATTGCACGACACGATTTTGGCCGCGCGGGTCGTGATCGGATCGCGGAGGTCATCGTAAAATAATTTACGGCAACGATTGACCCCGTTTTCGGCTGTCGTCAGTTGGCGGGAATCGAAGGCGAGTCGTACAGTTTTTATGAGTTTAGCGAATGAAGGAATTCACTCTTTAGAGCAAGTTGCTCGCCAATTCTGCCAAGGCAGATCGCTCGCCTTTTTCCAAGGTCACATGAGCGTAAATGGGTTGACCGACCATGCGGTTAATCAAATAGCTGAGGCCATTGGAAAGTGAATCGAGATAAGGATGATCGATCTGCTGGATATCGCCGGTCAATACGATCTTGGTCCCCTCCCCTGCCCGAGTGATGATTGTCTTCACTTCGTGCGGGGTAAGGTTTTGAGCTTCATCAACGATGAAGAAGACACGCTGCAAACTGCGACCCCGGATATATGCCAGCGGTGTGACCTCTAACTTGTATTTCACGAGCAGATCATCAAGTTTGGAACGGATGTCAGACTCACCAAGATGAGCACACATCACCGACAAATTGTCGTAAAGCGGCTGCATGTAGGGATCGAGTTTGGCGTTGATGTCTCCAGGGAGGAAACCGAGATCGCGATTGCTTAGCGGCACAACCGGTCGCGCCAGCAGCGTCTGTCGATAGCGAGACCGGCACTCGAGTGCGGCGGCCATTGCCAGCAGTGTTTTTCCGGAACCGGCTTTTCCACCGATTGTGACCAGCTTGATCGAGTCGTCCATCAGAGCGCTCAGCGCAAAGGACTGTTCGGCATTGCGCGGAGTGACCCCCGCTGCTGTTACCTTTTCGAGACGCGAGAATTTTTTCTCGGTCGCGTGATAAGTCGCCAGTACCGATTTTGAACCGTTTCGAAGAATAAAATTCTCGTTGGCGATCGGCTCCTCCACCATTGGTAGACGGTCCGTACCAACATATCCGCTGTTGATAAAGAACTCTGAGATCAATTCAGAAGGAAGATCTGTGACCTGGCGTTTGCCTGTGTATAGTTTGTCGAAGCTTTCGACTTTGTCGCTGTTATAGTCCTGGGCAGGTAGTCCCATCGAC
>CAIOKO010000239.1 GCA_903858935.1 uncultured Schlesneria sp.
TCGAGTCTTCGAGGCCCACCAATTCCAATCCTGACGTCCCCGCCGAACCTCACAAAAAAAGTTGGCCAAGTTGGCATAGTTGACCAACTTCCCTTTTTTGTAGTGTTTTTCAGACATTGATGTTGGCCAACCTGATCAACTTCTTCCCTTCGTTGCCTTCGTTACCTTTTGTTCAAAATCTTTTCCCGTATTTCGCTGGAATTATTCCGCCGCACATTTTGGTGTCAAAGTTCGATTGAGTTCGACCGACTTCGACCATTCCCCATAATTCATAGGCTTTTCGCGATTGTTCTCCCGCCTTTCAGAGTGTACGAGTTCGATCGAGTTCGACGCAGTTCGACCGACTTCGAGCATTCCTTCGTGTTTTCGAACTTTTGCGCTTTCGTGATCGGTATTCATCTTCAATTCCCGATCGGCAAAATCACCAGGAGGATCACGAAAGTACGAAAGTTAGAAAGCACGAAAAAAGACAGAGGTGTAAGACCGTCATGCAACGAACCGCCACAAATCACCCGCCGCGTCAAATGAGCGAAGGCTCGGCCCGTAATAAACTGATTCCAGGATGTCTAAGAGCAATTGATGTTGTCAGTAATCGACTTTCAAAAATCCAGGCGAGCCGTGGATGTCAATCCACGAATACTTGAACCCGACTCGCCTTCTCAACAACAACAACAACAACAACACATCAACTTCCATTTTATTACATATTTTTTTGTCGCGTGTCAATAGAAAATCGGAACTCGTTTCTTAACGTTTGGAAGGCGCCAGTAAGATTTTCCCGTGCGGTGGGACTCACCGGGAAGATCGGGAAACCCGGCGGTGTCTTGACTTAGTTTTTGCGTGATCAAACGGTGCTGCCATGAACCCCCCCAGGGGCATGCGAAACCGCAGAGGTTTTGCCACGCATGAAAGCAGATCAATGCTAAAGATCTTTAACCGAGAATCTGAGGAAACCACGGGAACACAACTTTATCGCTGGCTTCGGCAGACTCACCGGAAGAAAGCGTTGGCATCAACATCAAAAAAGGCTGTGTTCCCAAAAGCCTTAAGTTGAACCACGAACTGCAATTGGCGGTGAGTCGTGACGGTTTAGCTCAAGCTGACTTTGCCTGTCACGACTCTGACAACCCGTTCACTCTGAAGAGGCTTTGCATCGAGCGCAATTGAACTGCGAAACGACGCCGGAAACAACGAATTCGATCAGTTACCCAAGGCTGTTCGTGATCCATGAAAACGAACGTCGGGTTCATTTCGCACTTCCGCCAATGACGATCAAGACTTCGAATTAGATAATCGATCAACTCAGTGAGGGTTCATTGCATCACGACGGTCACCTTGTGTTAATGGTCGCCATGCGGAATATTATTTGTGGCCCGGTTCTGTCAAGAAATTGACTCTTCGGCAACCACAGTTGTTCGAGCTTGTCACAGGGAACAGAGGTGATCTGATGGGCGACGTGAATGGAGAGCAGCTTGATCCGCCCAACGGACAGGACCCTGACCGGGATTATTTTTACCTCTTCACACCTCTTAGCGACATCAACTGTCGGGTCAACGTGAAAGACTACATTGCCTTCGTCGGTGCTATGGAGGACGCAATCTCTGCGCATTGCCGAAACGATGACCCGGATGGCACGGTCAGTTTCCAAATCGGTTGTGCTCTACTTCCAGGAGGAAAAAAGCTGATTGAGATTAATGTGATTCCAAAAGAATCGCCGGCATTTCATGCGAGACAACTTGGCGAGGTGATCAACCAGATCGCTTCCCCTGAGGTCTCCAACGGACCAATCGTGTGCAGTCGGCGGCGGCATCATCGCGGACATCAAAAGCCATACGGAGGGTTTGGCATGCCGTTCGCGCGACTGGTACAACATCGAGAATCGATCTGGCTCGATACTCTTGTCATGGAGGCTTCTTCAACGCCTCAACCAAATCAAACGTTCTGGATACGATGGACCCCAAAAACTGGACCAGGAAATAAGATAGAATTTCAGTGGTTCAGTTTTGGAGGGGAAGATGCCCGGTAAGCGTAAGATTCGGAGCGGGAGTTTCAAAGCGAAGGTTGCGATCGCAGCGTTGCGAGAGCA
>CAIOKO010000240.1 GCA_903858935.1 uncultured Schlesneria sp.
CCAAGACATGACATCCCCCTTTCACAGGGGATCTTCTCACATCACCTACGTGTTACCCATGTCCCCGAACGCGCGCCACCTATGTGTCCAGTCTATACACGCGAGGTCGGTGGAGAGCTTGAAGCTTGAGAGTCGCCACGACACTTTTTCAAAACACCCCTGTTTGCTGCCTGAAAAATAGGGAGATGGCCCCTGTATTGCCGTCCTGGAAGGACATCAGTGATTAGCCGGTGGTTGAGCGAAAGCGACACCACCGGAATCGAATGAATGAAAGACAAACCAATCCCGGCGGGATTGAAGAACGAACCCGGAAAACACGTCAATTGAACACAAATCCAAAATCGACATGAATTCTGGCATCCCTCCGGGATGCAAATGTCTTTTCCCTACCGCTATCCGGTGGTGTCGCTAACGCTCAACCACCGGCTAATCACTGAAATGCCTTCGGCATAGGGAATTATGGGTGTTTTGACGACTCATTGTTTCCCCGGCGATCAATCCTTCACAGCGTTGCCTGCGGGGACGACACGATGTCGGTTTGACCTCACCCGATCACGCAAACAGTTTCATGACGATATTGCGAACGAGTTCCAGATCAAAACTCTTATTGCAGATGGCCGAAACACCAAGCTGATAAACGGCCGCGAGCTTTTGTGGATCGAATTCGGTCGTCACCATAATGATGGGAACTTGCCGCTGATTGCTCACCTGGCGGATATAAGTAATTAATTGCTGGCCATCCATTTGCGGCATGTTGTAGTCGGTGACCACCAGGTCAAACGAAGCTTTCTCTAACTCTTCGATGGCCGTGCTGCCATCGTCGGCCAGTGTAAATTTTGAAAACCCGAGTCGAGTCAATGTCGCTTGAGCGTGACGGCGCGCGACGGCGCTATCGTCCACGATCAGTACCCGAAGTTCGCTTAACCCATCCATCGGTTGTTGATCGCGTTCCTGATCATTGAGTGTTTGTTCGATAATCTTTCGCAGCCCTTCGCCGTCAAAAGGCTTCCGGATCATTTGCGTTCGTCCCAATCGATTTGCGGCGGTCTGACGATCGGAGTTCCAGTCATCACCGGTCATCAGAATGATTCCCGTATCTGGGCACCGTATCGAATCGCGAATTCGGGCGGCCAGCTCCAGGCCGCTCATGTCTGACAGTTTCATACTGCTCAGCACGACAGTTGGCGAATAGGTGCTGAATTGTTCGAGTGCCTCCTTGCCTGTGGCAACGAAGTGCACGTTCGCCACACCGATTTCGGCCAGGATTTTTCCGATAACACCTGACTGCAGTCGAGACTGTTCGACCAGCATCACTCTCGCACGTTCAGGCATCCAGTGTTGAGTGATATCTTGTGGATCGATGAACTGTGTTGGCTGACGATCCTTCAACGAACGATCCAGCTTATCCAAGGCATCAACGACTTCTTGCATCGAAGAATATCGATCGTTCGGCGCCTTGGCGACCATTTTCTGGAAGATCGCATCCAGCCCCTGAGGCACATCTTTTCGCACGAAATTGAGGTTTGGAGGTGGGTCATTCCGATGAGCCATAATACGGGCAACAAGGCTCGATTTCGTGAAAACCGGACCACCCGTCAGCAGGTAAAACAGAGTACATCCGAGACTGTAGACGTCGCTGCGCAGGTCGACCGACAGAGGTGATTCGGCCTGTTCGGGCGGCATGTAATCAACCGTACCAGTGACGGTTCCCATCTGCGTGAGCTCTAACCCCTTGGCTCCCTCCCATTCCGCCAGACGTGCAAGCCCCAGATCGACGACTTTGACACACCCCGAAACGTCTCGCAAGAGATTTGCCGGCTTGATGTCGCGGTGCACAATTCCCTGCCGATGGGCATAGTCCAAAGCAAGGGCCGCCTGACGAACGGCGGATATTGCCTCGGAAACCGACAGCGAACCACTCCGTTTCAAAACCTCGCCTAAATCGATCCCTTCAACATATTCCATCACCAGGTATTCGCCCATCAGACACTGGTCTGAATCGTAAGCGATCACCATATTCGGATGGTTCAATCGGGCCAGCAACTGGATCTCACGGCGGAAACGAGTGATGAAGTCTCGCGTGGCGACATCTTTTCGAATGACCTTGATTGCCACCAGACGCTGCATCCGCCGATGGAGCGCCTTGTAAACGGTTCCCATTCCCCCTTCGCCGAGACGACTGAGAACCAGATAGTTTCCCAGCAATAAATGATTCGCTCGCCCCTGCCGGACTTCTTCCGCCTGGAACGGAGTGAGTTTTCCGGTCGCCGTCAACAACGACAACAGGTTTTCCTGCGTGGGCGAATCGCCCCGTTTTTCGAGTTCGTGACACGACTCGGCCATCGACTCGTCGCTCAGGATGTCGTGGCGCAGCAGTTCGTCTGTTACTTGTTCGATAGAATTTGTCATATTCAACCTGAAACTTCTGCCAGTTTAACCCGAAGCCATCGGCGCAGGCGAATCGGCGTCCAGCCGATTTCTTCGAACATTGCCCCGGCCTCGTTTGCATGGCAATGCCGCAATGAGAAATGACGCCTCGGCTGACGTCAAATCCGCCGCCTCGCTCCCGCTTCTCAGCGAGGCGCGGTTAAACGATGACTTCTGTCTCGTTTAAACACTCAACGACATCTTAACCCAGATGAATACCACTCTACAGGTCCAATCACCCTCTTGATTCGAAAGACGAAGAATCCAGCGAGGTTTCACATCAGACCACCGTAGCCGTCTTGCTCCGCCGAGACGATAGCCGAATTGCAGCAGACCTCGGATGGCGATTGGACCGGCACGGCCGGACGATGCGCATCGCACGACGGGTTCAGCCCGGCACAGCCGGTTGATGCGCGTCGCATGACGGGTTCAGAATGGGGGTATCATTCGCGCGTTGACCGATGCCATCCAAATCGCTGCCGGTCAGAGAACGGGCGAAAACATGCGGCAGAAGTTTTCCTGCAGTCGGTCCCAGACTGGTCGCTGAAACCAGGTCATCGGGTCGATTTGTTTCGCATGAGTCAGATCTGTGTGAAACTGATGTTCCAGTTGTTCGGCAATGCTGTGATCGTAAAGGATGGCACCGACTTCAAAGTTAAGAAACAGGCTGCGTGCATCGAAATTTGGCGTCCCGACCAATGACCAGCAACCGTCGATCGAGAGTGTTTTCGAATGGAGTTGCCCATCCTGATATTCGTAGATTTTGACGCCGGCGTGCAACAAGGAATCATAATTCGAACGCGCTGCCCGAAGTGTTGCCCAATAGGTCTTGGGCCCCGAGATAAGGACTGACGTCGCGACTCCTCGCTGTGCTGCGGACTCAAGTGCCGAAACGAGAGACGGAGTCGGAACGAAATAAGACGTGGCCAGGGTCACTCGATGACGGGCTTCGTTGATGGCAGCAAACATGAGTCCATGAAACACATCTCGATCGTCGTCGGGGCCGCTGGCGACGATTTGTGCATAGACATTTCCAATTTGCTCGGGGGGAGGGAAGAATTTTTCGTCTGTCAGTTCTTCACCGGTCGCATATTTCCAATCGATGGCGAAGACTTCCTGCAATTGCAGCACTGTTGGGCCATGAAGTCTGAGATGAGTGTCCCGCCATCGACCGAAGTGAGGATCAAGTCCAAGATATTCGTCGCCGACATTCATACCCCCTGTGAACGCCGTCTGGCCATCGACAATCACGATCTTACGATGACTTCGCAGATTGATTGACCAGCGTTCTCTCAATGATTGTCCAGGTACAAACGATGCGATCTGGATTCCGACATCCCGCATTGGTTGGAGAAACCGGCGCGTTAAACCGACTGAACCAATACCGTCGTAAAGAAAACGGATTCGTACCCCTTGCTTCGCCTTTTCAATCAACAGATCGCGTAGCCGGGTTCCGAGTTTATCGGGCTGCCAGATGTAGTATTCCAGGTGAATCGACGAATGGGCGGCTGTAATTGCCGTGGCGATTTCGTCGAACGTCCGATTGGCGTCGATCAACAGTTGCACTCGATTTCCGACCGTGCCGCGCGTTCCTGAGATTCTTTCTGCCAGTCGTTTCAGGACTCGTTGAGTTTCATCGAGGTGATCGTGATGCAGGTGGTGTTGATGCGACAATTGCGGCAATGTTCGGATGACCGTCTTTTTCGCGGCTTGTTTCCCTTGAAGACGTCGATCGACTCGATTGATGCCGAACACCAGAAAGAAGATCGCCCCGACGTAGGGCATCGTCACGATGGCCATCAGCCAGGCGACTGTGGAAACCGGCTGCTTTTTCTTCGTTAAAAGCACGACTGGCAACAATGTCAGCGTGAGGACATAGCCGAAGACGGTGAAGATTGCGAGCACGGTTTGCATTGGCTCAGCATAATCAAAACGGGAACAAAAGAGTCACTCGCCGCGGGCGGAATCCTTTCCGCCCGGCGGCTGCGCCAGGATTGGGCGAATGACCTGTGACGCGATGCTGCCGCGATTCCTCGTCACATCCTTCCATGGTCGACATCGTCTTCGACCTTCCGCATAGCCCGGTCGCCAGCGGAGCCTCTCACGAAAACTGAACTTACGACATCGCACGCAGGGCTAACTGATCGAACTCGGGGGTGTAGGTGGTTGTAAATGCATCCCAGGCATCCTTGTCCCATAGTTCAGCATGATCCTGAACCCCCAAAAGATAGACGTCCTTCTTTAACCCGGCGTACTCTGCCAGTCGGTCAGGAATGCGAACCCGGCTTTGGCTGTCGAATTCCATCCGTTCGGCCGACGAGTAAAACAATCGCATGTAACGTTGGTGTTCTGGTGCGCTCGACAATCTGGCTGCGAATTGATCGAAGCCTTTCGGCGAGTAAATCACCAGAGACTTCTCTGTCCCCGGGGCGATCATGAGGCTGTCCAGGTGCTCTTCCGCGAAATCATCCTTGACTCGCTTCGGCACTGCCAATCGACGTTTTTCGTCGAGCGTTCGGAGGTATGTCCCCGTCAGTGCCATTTGTCACCATTCTTCCCCATTTCTCCCCACGGCGGCCCAAATGTAGCAAGGCTTTTGGGTAGTTCAAGCGAGAAAAGGGAGCATTTTTCCAAACAAGACCCATGGTCCGTCCTAGACCCCTTCTAGGGATTGGACTTACGACTTTGAGAAAAATTTACAGCGACTTCAGTTTGCTGGACGCTGCAATAGTTGGAGATAGAGCTTCGCGTAGGCTGCCACGGCGGCCTGAATCGTAAACTCTTTTTTGACAATGGTTTGCGAAATCACTCCAGCATTTCGTCCAAAATCGGGCTGAGAAAGAATTCGAAGAATTGCGTTTGCTAACTCACCTGGCTCTTCTGGCGCAACCGTCAATCCGTTGACTCCGTCTTGGATCAGCTCGGAAACCCCTTCAACTTGCGTTGTAATGACAGGCAACCCGGCTGCCATCGCTTCTAACACGACGTTGGGCATTCCCTCCCACCGCGACGAGAGGACGAACGCCGTAGACGCCGCCAGCAGATTTGGCACATCGTCGCGTCGACCTGGAAAACGAACTCGATTTGTCAGACCGTTTCGCTCAGCCTGCTCGCGAATGATGTCCAATTCAGGCCCGTCACCGACGATGAGAAAGCACACTTCCTCAGGAAATGGGTTCAGCGACGCCACGGCATCGAGCAGAACATCAAATCCCTTTTGCCGTTCGATTCTCCCAATCGAAATCAGAACACGACTTCCTGGTGAAATTCCGAATTGAGTCAGATCGGCGGGGGTTGCTCGGGCAAATAACTCGGCATCGACCGAATTCGGAATGACAACAAGTTTCGCGGGATTCAGTCCGACAACATTGGCTGAAAACTCGGCAACTCCTTTGCTTACGCAAACGTTCGTTGAGACCAGCCAATTCGTCCAACGATCGAACCATCCATGCCATTTCGATTGATGCTCGGCGACTCGTAAGCCCGAAACGACCGTTTTCACACCCGCCAGGCGTGCTGCGATTCGTCCGACAAGATTCCCGTGAAACAGGAATGTCTGAAGGATTGCAGGCTTGATACGACGCAAATATCGGGTTAGTTGAAACAGAACTCGGGGCAAGCTGACCAGTCCACCGGCATTCAAACACAAAACCGGCACATTCGCCGACTCAAGGACCTGCACCAGATGGGCTCGTGGTCCCAGGCAGATCACGTAAGGTTCCCAGTCGTCGCGATCCAAACTTAAGACAAGTTGGGTCAAAGCTCGCTCGGCACCACCGGGATCGAGTTCCGTGATGCAGAAAGCAACGCGAATTGGCTTGAGGAACGTCGGTGAGGTCATAACAGCCCGGGCGGATCGAGTTTTCGATGCCCACCATGCTGCCATGTTTCACACCTGTCAAAAAAAGTTATCGTGTTTTAACAAACGTCGATATCAGGATTCTGCACGACTGCATCGGACTTCTTCGAGATTGATACTTGATTCCATGAGTCTAGTGTAGTGACTCAGAATTACGGGAACTTATTCGATTCGCTGGCGTCTGATCTTCAGTATAAGGAGGATCAGTGTCATGCGAGTAGCGAAGACGATCATATTGACGGACGAAGAGCGAGTCACGTTGACCAAGTGGGC
>CAIOKO010000241.1 GCA_903858935.1 uncultured Schlesneria sp.
GATCCATGATGAACTTCCTTGTTCATGAGGAATGGATTGGTGATACTCCCATTCTCTCAGAAAACATTGAAGTTCATCACTTCTCGTTTACGCAACTCCTTGCGGCGCAATGCCCAAAAAGCAGGACAATCTCTACAGCCTGGGGCAGTTTCGGCCCCAGGTGTCGTCAGAAAAGAACAAGCAAAAAGCCCCTTCGGGGCGACCGAGATTGGACGTTTACATCAATCATTGCCATTGATCCCGGCCCATACCGATTCGGCTGCAGAGAAAATGAGACGGAATCGACTAGGCCGCCCCGCTGGGGCTATTTATCGATTTTCGTTGCGCTTCATCCTGGGGCGGAAGCGCCCCAGGCTTTATTCGTCCGCCGCCCTGCGGCTTAAGGCTTTCAGACCGCATACGGGCCGTAACAAATCTTCGGGCACTGCGTGCGCGAACACCACGCAAACACGTAAGGGATTCCGCAAACTGGCCTGAGCCTCTTCGGGATTACCAGCGGAAAAGACACGTGCCCCAGGTCAGGCCGGCACCGAAACCGCTCATCAGAAGCGTGTCACCGCGATTGAGCCGGCCTGCTTGAATGGCTTCGTCCAGAGCGATAGGAATTGAACCGCCGGACGTATTGCCGTAGCTCTGCAAGTTGTTGAACATCTTGTCGACCGGGATCGCCAACTGTTCGGCGACATTGTTGATGATGCGGATGTTCGCCTGATGCAGCACATACAGCGCAACGTCGTGTGACGATAAACCGGTCTTTCGCATCACCGTTTCGATGCTGTCTGTAACGGCGCGAACGGCCCATTTGAACACGTTCCTACCGTCCATTTGCAAAAACTGTCGCCCGGCATCCAGGTCTTCATGAGTCACCGGATTCTTGGTACCCCCCGCCTGGCGATCCAGCATGCAGCCTCCGCCACCATCAGAGCCAAGCTGGTAACAGACCAGACCTTGATGTGCGTCTCCGCGAGTCAGGATCACTGCTCCGGCACCGTCACCGAAAAGTGGAGCGACCTTCTGATCCAACGGGTTCACGATACGACTGTTACAGTCACCGCCAATCACCAGCGCCGTACGACTGTTTCCTGTCGCCACATATTGAGCGGCCGTCACGAGAGCGTAGACGAAACCCGAACAGGCCGCGTGTAAGTCCATCGCAGGGGCATCGATCCCCAATGCTTCTTGAACGAGATTTGCGGTCGTCGGACATTGAAAATCAGGGGTGAACGTGCCGACGACGACAAGGTCGATATCTCGGACGTCGATTCGACCATTCCGAATCGCTCGCTTTGCCGCTTCGATGCATAAATCGCTGGTCGCCTGTTCGGGAGCAGCATAACGACGAGCGAGAATTCCGGTTCGCTGTTCGATCCAGGCAGGGTCGTAACCGAAACGGGATTGTAAGTCTGCATTCGTGACGATCTGATCGGGAACGTACGAACCCGTGGCGGCGACCTGCACACCCATTAGCGAGCGAGTGCGGCGCGTCCAGTTCGATTTCGATTCGATCGATCGATGCGGCACGACACCAAGAGAGGCATCCGAGCCATTCCCTTGACTATTCGTTGCTCTTGAAACACCGCTATCGTACATGGATCGCATCCTCGACCGGCGAATCGCCTGACATCCTCGACTCTGCCGAGATCCCTAAAAACACTGCCCGATAAACCGTAACTGACGCTCGATATTACTTTAAACCGGCAAAAATTCACAGACTTCCACGGTGAAAAGTATTCATCATTTTCAGTATATCGATCAGTTTTCCCACAAACCAGCGAGTCTTGCCCTCGAACCACGACTTCCTGAAGTTTGAGGATTATGGGGATTTTCGAAGTTTGAGCAAGATGGATCGTATTTGACTGTTTTAGCCCCGTTCTTCGTGCCATTGTATGACCCTCTTCGGTCATGCAGTGCTCTTCGATTGCTTCAAAAAAAGAAGCCACTGCTTCTCCGAAGACTGCGGAAACAGCGTATCTCACACCAAAGTAGCCATCATCGCTCCGCGTGATGAGCATTGTTCGAGAACCGACCAAATTCCAATCCGCATGGTCTCAAATCAGAAATTCAAACGGAATATCCGTCCCGAGGCTGAGGCAACGTTTGAATCGTTTCCGACGCATGCTCATCACGCGGAGAGGCTGTCATTTTTTGCATTTTACCGACGAATTTCACGGAATGAATCTTTCCACGCTTGTGATCAGGCGCTAGGATTCGCGCCATGACACAAC
>CAIOKO010000242.1 GCA_903858935.1 uncultured Schlesneria sp.
CAGCTGCTGGTTCAGCACCATACCCACTGCTTCTCGCTTGAATTCCGATGTGTGCTTGCGACGTTCTTTCGACATGCTCTGGACTCCTCGGGGTTAAGTTTACTCGCTTTTCCCCGCGCCCACATTTCATGGGCAAGTCCAGTCCCTGAAATTTGAGGCAACTCGGTTTTTGTTGTGATTGTCGAGCGAATGCTAATTCTCAACGCAACTTAAACAGGTCGATTGCGCTCCGTCACTTCCGGCGGAACGTCAACGCTCTGTTTCACTGACTGCTTTTAAACGTGTACGAAATCACAAAGGAGACGCAATTGAACATTCTAAAATCTGTATTTGTAGGCTTGGGGTTGGCCCTGGTACACCTGTCAGCGGTGCAGTCGGCATCGGCGGGGTTAATTGTCGACGGGACGATTTCAAGTGGCGAATGGACCGGAGCAACCACCGCCGCCATCCAAGGTGGTGGCACGGCGTATTTTAAAGCCGACACGAACTACGTCTATGCGGCATTCGACGTTACCGGCTGGACATCGGCGATGGGGGCTGCTTCGCAAGGCAATCTCTTGGGATTTGGTGTGTGGGGAGCGAATAATGGCTACGGATCGTCCAATGGCGTCGAGTTCCAACAGTCGACAACTCAGCAGGCTTGGGGAGGTAGCGCTCCTTCTGGAACGATGAATGGCTTGCTGTCGCGTTACGCGATCAACACCGTTGGTCAGGGCTCAATTCCCGCGGACCTTCTGGCGGCGGATTCGTTCGCCACGGGTCACCGCGTCTGGGAGGTACAGGCACCGATCAGTAGCATGAATGTACACGCCGGGGATTCGATCTGGGCGATTGGTGGCATCAATTACAACGGTGTTGTACATTGGTATCCAGCTACCAAAACGTCAGGTTTTCCTTCTACCTACGTAGAAATTCCGGTTCAGGCAGCAGCAGCAGCACCAGTACCGGAGCCGGGCACGTTCGCCCTTGCCGCTCTTGGCGTGGCCGGAATAGTAATGGTTGCCCGGCGAAGGAAGGTTCGTCGCGCCTGACCCTCTGCCATTCTTGAGAAACAATTCAAAAGCCCCGTCCGGCCCTCTGGTCTGGTGGGGCTTTTTCGTTTCGTGATCGACTATTCAGACACTTCCTGTCCTTCGTCGAATGGCTGTGCCGTTTTGCTCTTCGACAAAAGGAGCGTCACCAGTAGCGACGAGTCTTCAATGCCCGTCAAGGAATGTGGAACACCTGCGGCAAGGTAAAGTAACTGCCAAGCAGTAAGTTCGTGCGTCGTACCTTCTGCGGTGAAGGCAACTCGACCTTCCATGCATTGCACCGTAATCTCGTTCGACGCCTTGTGGAGTGGAATTTCCTTGCCAGCGTGGATGACGAACCTTATTAACTCCAGATTGGCTGTTTTAACGACAGTTGCCGTCTTGGAACCAGATAGAGCAACTCCAAGTGGCAATTTGATGATTTCATTGGGAGCCGCATGATGAATCGACATCAAATTTTCCTTTTGAACGAGTGTCCGGTTTTGAGTCCAGCCACGAAGATGACCAAGGCCACGGCACCCAGAAAAAAGATCGTGTCGCCGGGTACTCGCATCCATCGCAGTTGCTGCATGATCGGTGTCTGCAAGAACTCGCTGCTTCGTGCGTACCAATAACCATGCTCGACTGACGCCCACGTCTGCATTAACCCGACTGGCAGCAGGCTAAGGAGACACATCATCATCAGGCCTCCGTTCAACGACCAGAATGAGAATCTCAACAAGCCGTCTTTCCATTCGACGCCGGGAATGAGGACTCGCAGGCATATCAGCATCAAACCGATCCCCAGCATTCCATAGACACCGAATAATGCAGCGTGACCGTGCAGTGGTGTCGTGTTGAGACCCTGCATGTAATACAGTGCAATCGGCGGGTTGATCATGAAGCCGAACAGTCCCGCTCCAATCATGTTCCAGAAGGCTACGGCCACAAAAAAGTAGATCGGCCACTTGTAACGTTGAACCCACGGTGACGATCTGGAGTGTCGCAAATCCTCAATCGCATCGAAGCCGATGAGAACCAGTGGCACGACTTCCAACGCACTGAAAACTGAACCCCATGCCAACGCAACGGGTGGGCTACCGGAAAAATAAAGGTGGTGACACGTCCCGATGATGCCACCTGACAGGTAGATTGTGGCTGACAAGAGTGCCGAAGCCGCAGCGATTCCCGGTCGAATCAGATTTAATCGCATGAAGATGAATGCGATGACTGTTGTGGCAAAGACTTCAAAAAATCCCTCCACCCAAAGATGGATCACTCACCACCGCCAATATTCGACTTTCGACAAGTGCGTGTGTTGGCCCCATGTGAGTCCCGCACCGTAAAAGAGGGCAATCGCTCCAGTGGAGACGGCCAATAAGGCCACAAGCTGCTTCTGCTCGCCCTCCTTTCGCAAAGCCGGTCTCAATGCACGAATCATCAAGAACAGCCAGAGCAGCAGCCCGGCAAATAAGGCAATCTGCCAGACACGTCCCAAATCAACATATTCGTAGCCTTGATGTCCAAAATAGAATGACACGGTATCCGACATCTTGTTGTGAATACTCAACCACTCTCCGGTCAATGACCCACCGACAACAAGCAGCAATGCGAGAAACAGCACATTGACGCCGAAACGTTGCCCCTTCGGCTCCTGCTCGCTCACGAGTGGTCCGATGAACAGACCGGCTGCCAACCAGGCCGTAGCGATCCAGAATAGCCCCAATTGAACATGCCACGTTCGAGCCACGCTATATGGCAACCACTTCGAAAGCGGAATTCCATAAAAACCATCGCCTTCGACACCGTAATGAGCGGTGATCACTCCCAAAAGCATTTGCAGAAGTATCAAAAGCGAAACGACCCAAAAGTATTTGACCGTTGCTTTCTGTGAAGGCGTGGCTTGCCAACTGTTGAGTGGATCTTCCCGTGGCGGGGCATGTTTTTCTTCCGCCTCTCGACGAGACGCGTACCACCATCCCATTGCCGAGATCCCTGCCAGCAACATGATGATGCTCACTCCCGTCCAAACGACGGCGTCTCCAGTGGGACGATTACTGACCAATGGCTCATAGGGCCAGTTGTTGGTGAAACTGATTGTTTCGTTGGGCCGATTCGTGGATGCAGCCCATGCGGTCCAAAAGAAGAACGCTGAAAGCTGACGCAAACGGATTGGATCAGTCACGGCTCCACGAGGAATCGCATAGTCGGTTTTTCCGTTGGAAAAAACGTCTGTGTAATGTGCCAAATTGGCTTCAAACGCCTCAGCACGTACCGGATCAATCGTGAGCGTCTGGTTTGATGGATCGTACGTGTTGGTTCGCATGATCGTCGTCAAACGACCAATCAGTTGCGACTGCTTCTCGTTGTCAATTTTCTGGAACTCATTACCAAACTCATTCGTAGACCAGCGTTCCAGAATGAACGTGCATTCTCGATGCAGCCAGTCAGCAGTCCAGTCAGGAGCGACGTAACTTCCATGCCCCCAGATCGAACCGACCTCCATACCTCCAAGTGTCTGCCAGACGTTCTGACCCGCTTGAATATCATTCGATTCAATGAGGACCTTGTTCTCGGTTGTCACCACGGTGTTAGCGATTGGCGGTGCTTCCTCGTAGATTCGAGTACCAATCCAGCCAAGAATCGTGAAGGACACCGTTAATACGAGTGCAAATGCGATCCACAGTCTTCTCATGCGAGCGATCCTTTTTGAGGCAGTTGGGAGTTATGAGAAGGGGTTGTGAAACGACAGGCAACATGCGCCTTAAGCTGGAACGGAGTCCAGATAGTGGCGATTGATCAGGTCATTTTGCAGCCAAAGGAGTTTGCCAAAAGCACGCAACGTTGCCACTTCGACGGCTCGTTCGAGATTGAGTCCCAAGATCGAGTTTGTCAGAGCGTCAGCAACGAATCCCAGAAGGGCATTCATTTGAATAAGAGGGACATTGAGTTCCTTGGAACCGGCTTTCGGTGTGTGCATCTTTCCCACCATATCCAGAAATTCGACCATCTTGCCGTCATAGGGCTTGGTGACGAGAGCGGCCAAGTACCGTGCAAGGTGTTCTTTTCGATATCGAATCATCTCATGGTCCAGCGTCAATTCGTCGTAATTCTTCGGGATGGCCCCTTCGTAGCCAGACTGCCGTGGTAGAAAGTGTCTCCACGTCGCATCGTAGGTGTGAAGTTTGTCGTAAACGGCGTCCACCAAACTCGGAACGAGTGGAGCAAGAACAGGAGCCGCTCCGTGAATCGCGGCGATGTCTTTCTCGCCGAATCCCATGAATTCGGCGAGGTACTGGAAGCGGTATCTAACGTCGGTGTCGAGTTGTTTTTCGTTAACGAGGATCATTACATTCCCTCTGGGGAGATTTGCAGATGGCAGTAGGCCGACGAATTGGATATATCTATCCAATTCGTCGACAGAGTAATATCGAAGCAATTGGATGTCAATGTCCAATTGCTTTAAGGGAAAACCTGATGTTTACGCAAACAGTCGAGTATGCATTGCGGATCGTCGTCCATTTGGCGGATAAATCGCCTGAATCCAGGACAACTGTTGAGATTGCTGAGGCCACTCGCATCCCCAAGGCATATCTGTCAAAAGTGATTCAAGGTTTGGTGCGGGCTTCGATCATTCAGTCTAATCGTGGATACGGAGGAGGAGTCAAATTGCTTAAGGCTCCCAAGGATCTTACGATTCTGGATGTTGTGAACGCTGTTGAACCAATTAAAAGGATTCAATTTTGTCCCCTCGGATTGAAATCACACGGAATCGATCTATGCCCTTTGCATAAAAGAATGGATAACGCTTTGGCATCAGTTGAAGATGCATTGAGACACACAACGCTTGCGGAAGTTTTGTCTGAGCCGACGAACAGTCATCCATTGTGTGAGACAGCCGATTGCATCCCCAAGTCACTCAGGCCAGGTCGTCACAGTAAACCCTAGTCTCAGATTGATTTGCCACATTCCGACAACACTCATTTCGGAAACACCGTGGGGACACTGTGCGGCAGCACAAGCCGGAGGATTGTAGCGAATGCAAGTTTCGTACAAGGTAAGATTTAGCCAATCGCGTTGGCCCCGCGTGATGCGTTGCCAAGGCCTAATCCACGTTGCGCCGAAGAGGCAAACCTGACCGTCAGAAATGCGATGACGGTACCGTCATCATCGAAGATCGTCGCGGTATTTCGTTCCAAACCTTAGTCCCCGTTTGACGCCGATCTCTCGGTTTCGCAGTATGTTGGGCCATTTCCCAACTACGCCGCCGGCGGGCCGTGCCTGTATGAGCAAGCTCGACTTCGAGCGCCGTCCGGAGTCACAATCAAAATAACGGATTTGCCTTGTCCGGCTGCTTCCGACAACGCCAGCGATACCCGATCAGGCCCGCCGCTCCCAAGCCGATGAGCATCATACTGGACGGCTCGGGGACTGCGGACGGCTCGATGGCAAGGAAAATCGGCCCGTGAAAGCCTGTGTAGTTGCTGACGAGTTGTCCGGAGGAATTGAACTCACTCACCTCATCCGCACGGAAGAGGGCGACGAAGAGGTTGCCGCTCGAATCGAAAGCGAGGCCATAGGGGGCAGAAGTCACCGAAGCGAACGGAGTCACTGTTCCGTCGGCCGTCACCTTGTACACTTCGTCATTGGATCCGCTTGAGACGTAGAGGTTGCCGCTTTGATCAAAAGCGATCCCGGTGGGGCTGGAAATGGATGCGAAGAGGCTGGAAACGCCGGTGTTCGGATCCACCTTGCTTAAGGTATTTGCGCCGTAGTCAGTGACGTAGAGGCTACCATTGTTGAAGGCGAGGCCATACGGAGTTTGAAACCCGCTGGTGAAGTTGAGGGTGACGGAGCCGGAGGGCGTCACCTTGCTCACCTGGTGGTTACCGTAGTAGTTGGCAACATACAGGTTGCCGCTCGAATCGAAAGTGATGCCCGAGGCATTATTAAACCCAGTCGCAAAGACGCTGACTGTCCCGCTGGGCGTCACTTTACTGACCGAGCCTGACGTCACGCTGTTGACAACGAACAGGTTGCCTGAGGGGTCGAAGGCGAGGCCATAGGGCGTATCGGTCGATGCGAACGGGGTGATTGTACCACTCGGGGGTGTGAGCTTGACCACTGTATTATCCCCGCTGTTACTGACGTACAAAGTGTTTGCACGCGCCGTAGAAGTCAGAATCGCCGCTAACACCAAGCATTGGATAACAATTCGCTGAGTACCTTGAGTCATCTTCATTTCCTTCTTGTTCATCCACATCAATTGCATCCAATGTCCGATCGACACCGTACTGGGATTGCAATGTCGCATCAAGCAACTGCCGACTGGTTCTCGACGGTAACAAGGTAACGAAATATGAAAGGCGTGAGGAACCACGGAACCCCGGGGACAATGCAATCCCATCAAAACGCGACTATTTGTCGCACGCGAATTTCGAACGCAGGTTGCGGAAAAGGGCATAATTCCAATTAACGGCCAAAAAAACGTTGAACGAACGGTTTCGTTTCCAAAACCCGAACCAAGGCAATGAAATCGCCGAACAATTCGGTCAACGCGAGGCGAAGACGCCCGCGTTACCTTTAGCGTTCGAGTTTCGCCAGCAGCGGTAGTTCTGCTCTTGAAGAAACGACCACGCCGCCCGGTTTCTCGATCGTTACGGCAAACATGTAGGCGTTTTCAACGTGCAACTTCGCGTGTATTGGAACAATCACGATCCCAGTCGAACTGACATCAAACACACCTCCATCGATAGGCGTTTCGGCGCTCTGGTTATGATCGAAGATCCAAAGTTGATACTGCTTGAGCGTCGGGTTATTGACGGTGAGTCCTCGGAATCGCATGAATCCTCGTTGCTGTGAAGGACTCCAGACAACATCGCCTTCGACATTCGGTATCGGTGTTGGTCCATCGGTCCATGGGGCCTGCACAAGGTCATTCGCTGATGAGATGAATTTGTCGCGTTGTTGCGTGACGTCGAGCGAGGCGACTTTCAACGGTTCTCTCTGGCCGGACGTGAAAAGAGTCAGAACAGTAATTGCCATGCAGGCTGCCGCGACCGCCCAGGGAATCTTGCTGGATCGAACCAAAGCAGGCTTTATCACAGTGGGTTTGTGATCGGGCGGCAAGGCCTGAATTGTCAGCTCTTCGAACGCTCGCGAGCGAATGACCTGTCGCAGATGATCTGGGAGTGGCATTGAGGTTGGATCCGACCACGCAATATCAAGTGATGCGACCACAGATGCAAGGAGCTCGGACTGTTCGACTGGCATCGTCTGCGCCAATTTGTCGAACTCGGTTTCTTCTTCGGAAGAAAGCCCGAACAGCAATCGCGTAATTTGCAGATCTTCCCAGCGATCCGCGTCTGATTGTCCCGAACTGTTCACAGTTGAACGGCCCCCTCCGCATGAAGTCGGCTCCCAACCTGCATACAGTTGCGTAGCTGCGTAAGAGCCCGTCGGATCAGTGATTTCACCGTCCCCAAAGGAGAACCAGTTTGTTCGGCAATTCGTGCATGTGTTAAGCCATGGTAGATCGAGAGTTCCAGCATGTTTCGCTCATTCTGCCGCAGTTTTTCCAGGCACTCAGTCGCTCGAATCCCCTCCTCAGCTAACTCAAGTTGTGGATAAGACTGAGGCGCCGCATACTCAACGTTCATTTCATCGATTGATTGATGTTCGGGGTTGCGACGCAATTTTCGCCGCCGGTCGATCAAACGTCGACGGGCCAGCGTGGCGATGAACGTTGTCTCCGATCCAAGTTCTTCACGAAATCGGCCCGCACTTCGCCACAGGTCTACGAAAATCTCTTGAACGGCGTCCTCCGCGTCTGACTTCGTGGGAGAAAGCCGACACGCGAGCGACCAGACAAGTCCACCATACCTGTCGAGGCATTCATCAATTGCAATTGTCTCGCCTTGGGCAACGCGGGGAAGTATCGGAACCTGCAATTTCATCTCCCCAATTTTCACGTAACGAAGAGAGGCCGGCATCGCTGCCGACCTCACTGTTTCGATATCGGTCTGCAGAAGCACAGACTATTTGGGAATAATCACGGTGTCGATCACGTGGATGACCCCGTTGGTGCATTCAATGTCGGCTTTCGCGACGGTTGCTCCGTCGACCATAACCTTACCATCTTTCACAGCGATTTTCACTGATGAGCCTTGCACCGTCTTTGCTTCGGACAACTTGACGACGTCTTTCGCCATGACTTTTCCGGAGACGACGTGGTAGGTCAGAATGGCAGCGAGCTTCTTCTTGTTCTCTGGTTTCAACAGCGATTCCAGGGTTTCTTTTGGAAGCTTAGCAAATGCTTCGTCCGTTGGAGCGAAAACCGTAAACGGACCCTTGCCCTTCAGCGTTTCGACAAGGTCAGCAGCTTTCACTGCAGCAACCAGCGTCTTAAAGCTACCTGCCGCAACGGCGGTGTCGACAATGTCTTGAGGCTTGTCTTCGGCATGGACGACGACGGAAACACTCAACGCCAACACAAGGGTGAGCGTGCGAACTGAAAATGTCTTCATTGAGGGACTTTCTTCGAGGTTTTGAGAAAATTTCGGAGTTCAATTTCGGCATCGCGACACACCTTTAAGGGCTAGCTCAACATACCCTTCGCAGGGATTGACGCACTGGATTCAAAAAAAGTCCCGATTTACAAGAATTAATCTTTTTTGAGAAACAAAAAGAAAATCACGTTTGTTCGTTTCGATTCCAACGACAGTAAAACTGTACTGAAAGCAAAACCCGACCAGTTGTCGCAGGCCAATACCGATCCTAAGCTATTTAATAATTCAGAATTGCGGCGATGTTCAATGAAGTTACGATGAGTTCGCCGACTCGTTCAAACTTTCGAGTACTCGGAAAGCGCTTCATCCCTTTTGCCCAATTTACGCCCGTGTGATGGCAGCGGTTGCCATCAGTCGATCAGCTAAACTTTGTGCCTCGTGTTCGAAAGGCCTTTTCCCTGGCAAGTTTCAGTCCGTCGGTTACTGCTCAAACGTAACAACTTGGCCATCGCTTCGATCGCTGAGCGATCGCCAGGTCGCCAGGTTGATTGAGTTACTGATCGCGCGCACCGAGCCGTCCATCAGAAGTATGTGAACTACTTGTGTGTGGTAACTCCTTGCTGTGACGGCGGCATATGTTGGATCGGTCTTTGAATCGGCTTCTTCGTACGACGTGAAATCAATATCGTACGACTTGCCTCCATCGGTATGCGGAATCACAGTGTTGGGAGTAAACGCGCTTGTGAACCCGTCTTGATGGACGCGGCCTTCAACCCATTCTGTATGACCATTGTGATCTTCAAATTCGCCTCCAGAGATCATGCCGATTTGCGACGGCGACGTGGGTGGCGTCGCGGTTTGGCCGCCTGTGTTTGCGAGCATGGGCTGAAAAGCCTTCGCCTCGCTAAATCCGATGGTGTTACTCATTCCATCCAGGATATCTCGTTCGGACAAACGGCTGTTCGGATAGAAGATTCCCTGGCCTCCTTGTCCATTCAAAGGATTGTAAACGAACCAGGTCCCGTAGTTGCCGACATAATTCAAGGGATACTGCCCGCTGCCATCATCAGGGTTTTCGACATTGAGACGATCTTTTGTTTCACTGGGACACATATAGACTGCAATTCGTTGCATTCCGACAGCCTTTTGCTGCCCTCTGATCGTTTGGGAAAAATCGATCTGGTACATCAGGTTGGCTTGATCAACATACGGAAGGAGTCGCGCTTGCGGACCCCATTCACCGAACCTGCTACCGTCCAGCGTTAAACAAATTCCGGGAGGGTAAACGGAATGGGTTGCCGCATAGTTGTGAAGCGCTAAGCCAATTTGCTTGAGATTGTTTCGGCATTGCGTACGTCGTGCTGCTTCGCGTGCCTGTTGCACGGCAGGCAACAGCAAGGCAATCAATACCGCTATGATGGCGATGGTGACCAGAAGTTCAACAAGAGTGAAGCCACGCTTTGACTTGATCACAAATAAAACCCCTTTCGGGCAGATTTCATTAATTGGTTGACGCCCATTTTCCAGTTCTTCCTTCCCATCGAGGCTCTTTGAACTGCGGGCCTCGGTTGGGAAGGAAGAACTGGAATTGGACATCTCGCCCGGTCCGTTCCAATCACAAAAAAGAGATACGCGCCCATCGGAAAATCCTGCTCGAATCGATGCTCATTTCTCCGATGAGCGTGTGAATCACCAGCATTAGTTCTTTTTCGGCAGTTCAAACTTGCCGTATTTGACGAGTTTCAGATCGCCGTCTTGAACACAGCCGACACCGGGTGCATAAACTTTGTATTCCTTGACGTTCGGCTCCAACGGGGTTGTTTCTTCCATTTTCACACAATTCTTGAATGACCCGGCAGGTGTTTTGATCGACACGCCGAGGGCGATGATTGCCGCTCGATCTTCTGCGACGTTTGGGGCCACTTCCTGGTAAAAGCGTCCATGGATTAATGGTACGCCTGGCATCATCAAACCGAATTGGGCTCCGTCCTTTCCGGCCAACCACGAACCGTGATGGCCGACGACTTTATCGTTCTTGTAGTCATCTACATCTTCACCGAAATAGTAGACGCTACCTGTCCGTTTGCTGATGGCAAAATAATTGCGGGAGAATTCCACCAGTTTGCCGTTCTTGGTTTCTCGCTCTTCGACCACACGGCACTCGATGCCATCAACCATCTTTGTTTCGTCAGTGACGGTCTTCACGACTTTTTCGTCGTCGTCCTCGAAGACCATCTGGTAACCCGGTTCGAGAATGAAAAAGGGGTTCTTACCGCTCGAGACAAGGCTATCCTTGTCTGCCGAAAAGTCGCTCGTCCAATCCTCTGAAATGGCGCCAATGATCTTGCCATCCGCCTTAACCAGGGCCTCAATCTCGTCACCGTTGCTTGCCTTGAGCTTGACCTCGTAGAACTTCAGTTCTTCCGTTCCATCCTCGACTTCGTAAAGGGCTTCCACCGATTCGACAGTTGCTTTGGCATATCGTTTCTCGAGAGCATCCACCACCGCTGTTGGCAAATCCTTGAGGTCGAGTTCCTTTTCCAGGCCTTCGATGTCACCGTCGGAATCGAGGGTGATGTCGATCAACTTGCCGTTGTCCTTCACGGTGACTTCATATTCGATCTCGTCATCCTCTTCATCCTGGGTCGCTTTGACGAGTTCTGCCTTGGGATATTTTTTTGCGACCGCATCCGCCACAACTTTTGGCAACTTTTCGACTTCGACTTCGACTTCGTCGGCATCAGCCAGTCCTAAGCCGGCTATCACTGTCATCGCGAGGCATGCGCCGAATCCGAGAAATACTTTCCACATACGATCTCTTCCATAGTCTATGTATATCGAAAGCCAGGCATCATCCGTTATGAACGCCAGTCCGCTTCCAGTACGTAAGAATACCGACTTCGACTGAGCTCACCATGATGTGAAGATAAATTCGCACTTATTTAATAACTCGGTGGCTCGTGCAGTTTCGGAGTCGTCAGAACCGATAACCAACGCCGGCAACGGGACCATGAAAATTGGCAGTACCGAGTTGAAAGTAATCGTACCCGGCAAACAGTTCCGCTGGGCCGAGCATCACTCCGACAGAACTTCGGTTGTGAAACAATGTGCTGCCGCCAAGTGTTCCACAATCAATCACTGATGAAATGGTCCAGGGGCGAACCGGAAACCAGTCGAACCCATAAGTGAAATTGACGCCAAACTCTGGTTGGATTTGATCTGCCAGCCAGTTGAAGCCGATTCCCGCTCGCCACTGCATGTGCTCGCTTTCGGCGAATCGGTACACAACATTGAAGTCGCCGTTCCAGGCGTGATCGGGGCCGCCGTGACGGTGAGTCTGTAACCAATAATCCGTCTCGGTATCAATGCCGATGCGGTCCGAGTTCTCTAATAACAGTCGGCCTCCGAAGCGGTCGAGGTCACTCGAACCAGGGATCGCGAATGTTTGCAGGTTACCGGTTAATGTTTGCTTCTTCCCCTTGAATTCGCCGTTAATCAGCAGCGATCCCGGCAAACCATCAGCATAGGGGTAATCTGGAAAGTGTGTCACATGGTCGTAGTCGTCGCCGATCAATGCCGCCGGAACCGTAAAAGGAGATGTGATCACAGTAAGGGCCAATTGGCCGGTGAAACTACCCTGGTCTGAACAGGTACACGGCGAGTTATTACAGGTACCACAACGTGAACCAGAATTTTTACGTTCTTTCCGTTTTTTATCATCGTCGTCGCGTCGCGGTGCGTGAGCGGCCGATTCGAGTTCAGTCAATCCGTCGCTTGCAGCCCGAAAGACCGGCTTCGAAGCGGTCGATGTACTACGCGCCATCGAAACCTGGGTGGCACAGCCGACCAGGTTGATCAAATACAGGATTGCAATCAGCGGAGCGGCACGCAAGCGATGCCTCCGATAACGGGACTTTCGACCGACCGAACGAAATGAAGCGGTCTGTTAGCAGAAAATGGTAAATGCGACCATACGAAAATCGGCTCGCCACAAAGCGAACGGAACGGCTTGTGCCCGGGCAAGGAGGTCCGATGAAAAGTCTAAGCTAGCATAAGGTAATGCTGTTTCGCGTGATGAACGGAATCGCGGCTTAAACTCGAGGTGCCACGGTTTTGGAATCTTCGACAAGGCCGTGTCTTCATGGTTCGACAATGTGTACGAAGAGCTCGGCTTAACCGAAGACGGTAAAACCGTGGCACCCTTTTCGCGGATTTCTTTTCCAGAACCACTTCGTCCCCAGTAACCGGAATATCCCATCGTCAGGTCGTTTTGTCGGGCACCGGCAGGGTGGAGCTTGGATTTGTTAGATTATCCCATTCGAAATTGAATCAGCGTAAATCCTGCGCCTTAGTTTGCATCAGCCGCCCGCTCTATTTCGGCGATATCGATTTTTGTCATTTTCAGCATCGCCTCGGTAGCACGTCGCGCGCGATCCGGGTTTGGGTCAAAAAAGAGCTGAGTCAAACGAGTTGGCACCACCTGCCAGGACAATCCCCAGCGGTCCTTGAGCCAACCACAGTGCCCCTCTGACCCTCCTTCAGACAACGCTGACCAGAGCCGGTCCACCTCCTCCTGATCCGCGCACGCGATCTGGAGCGACAAGGCTTCCGTGAAGTAGAACATCGGCCCCCCATTCAGGGCAACATACCGTGTGCCTGCCAGTGTGAATTCCACGGTGAGGACCATCCCCGCAGATCCGCTCGGCGTTTCTGCTGGCGAGCGGTTGATCCGGTCGATCCGCGAGTCCGGGAACAAAGTCACATAAAACTGAGCTGCCTGTTCAGCCTGCCCATCGAACCACAGGAATGGAGTAATTTTCTGCGTCATTTAACGTTGCCTCTATCACCGAATTTGAAAATTGAGTCTAAAGAAGGAACTTCGAAATCATGACTCCAGAGGAATCCAGATTTCCATTCCCCCCATCCCCGTACCGGGATTGAATTCGGATGTATAACGCTCAAAGCAGGGGGTGCTGGCGATCTTTAGACCGCAGTCAGGCGCCCATCTGGTCCAGATCGTGTCGATCGTCTTCGGGATCGCTGAGACGTGACCGTTATGTGCAAAGACGGCGTATCGGCGGCTGTTGAGTTTCAGCGACTGAAAATCGGCGGGTAGGTTTTCAGAACTTGATATTTCAACTCCCGTCAGATAGTCGAAGCTGCAATCAGTTTTTGTGTTCCAGCAGACACCGAAGCAAACAGGGCTTTTCATTCCCGGAATGCTGCCTGCTCGAGGGACAAAACGTGCCCATTGCTGCGGGATGCCGATGCGCGTCTCCGTGGTGTAGCTTTGATTGAGTCCCGCAATCTCGAGGTCCGGACAGACTTGAAATGTCGGCGAGTTGAGACCCAATCCGGTCGCACGAAGAGCCGCTTCCTGCTCTTGAAGTTCCGGTGTAAATGCTTCGCCAAAGTCCTCCACTTCCATGTACGGTCGAATCTCGATGTCGGAGTCTTCCAACATCGGATTCGGACATTTCTTAACCCAGTCAATCGCCTCTTGAAGCGATTTGACTTTCCAGACCCAGAATCCGGCGATCAGCTCTTTTGTCTCGGAAAAGGGGCCATCAATGACGGTTCGGTTCATGCCAGAGAATCTGACGCGGGCGCCACGGGAACTCGGCGTCAGTCCGGCGCCGTCGATCATGATTCCCGCACTCACCAGTTGCTGGTTGTATTCGCCCATCGCAGTCAGCAATTCCGTGCTAGGCATTTCACCCGCTTCCGAGCCTTTCGTGGCTTTAACGATTACAAAAACTTTCATTTGGATTTTCCCCTTCGATTAATATTCTCTTTGATCAACGATCAGTTTTGTTCGCCCGGTACCATGATCATCCATTCGACGTTGAACTTGTCTTTGACCATGCCGAAGCAGGGGGACCAGAAGGTTTTGGATAGAGGCATTTGAACGGAACCTTCGTTGGCTAATGCGTTAAATGCATGATGCGCTTTCTCTTCGGTCGGCACGGCCAAGGCAAGTTTAAAGCCATCGAAATGGGACCTGTCGTCGCAGCCGTCGGATGCCATCACCGGCGCGCCGCCCACATGAAATGACGCATGCATGATTTTTGTCTCGAAACCTTCCTGTAGCATGCCGGGTGGAGCCGGTTCGGGGCTTTCATTGTACCGCATGATCATGTCGACGTTTGCTCCAAGCGCCTCGCCATAGAACTTGAGAGCCTCTTCGCAGCGGCCAGAGAAAAAGAGATACGGAGTGATGGCTGTCGCGGTCATGATTGATCCTTTGATAAAGAATTTGCGAAACAGAACCCAGAGAATGAGCGGCAACTTTGTTCTGCAGGGCCTCGAGACCCTCGCGCAGTTGAACATGTAATTGAAAACTCATTCGTTTTGTTGAAGCGACGTCAGATCAAATATCTGACGCACCTCCACGGCACCGGCGCGTGCTCCTGAATGTTCAGCCGCGATCTCGACGGCGTCCGACTGGTCTTTGGCGAGGATCAAGTAGTAGCCTCCCATCACTTCAGAGGTTTCAGCGAAAGGGCCGTCAGTCACTATTCGCTGGCCGTTCCGTACGCGGATACTGGTTGCGGTGGCGACCGGGTGCAGTGGTGAAGCGCTGATATACTGACTGACGGCATCGAGTCGCCTGGTCAATGCGACAGCTTCATGCATTGCAGCATGATGCGCCTGCTCCCCCGCATTGCGCCATGCCTCTTCATCGTCGTAACAAAGGAACATAAATTTCTTGAGCGATGTCTCAGTGTTCGATGACTCGGCCGTGTGCTTTTCGGCTGGCAAGCCATCGAGTTTGAACAGCGGCCGAATCTCCACAGTCCCTTTTAGGGCCGGTGGTAACCGACTCGAAATCGAGATCGCTTCGTCGAGATTCTCGACATCGATCAGATAGTATCCTCCGAGTTGTTCCGTGGTCTCGGCAAATGGGCCAGCAGTGATGAACCGCTTTCCTTCACGAACCCTGACAGTCGATGCCGTGGCAACCGGGTGCAATGGCGCCGCAGAAATCAACTGGCCTTTAGCAGCCATTTCCTCACAAATTTGCATCGAAACTTCGACGCACTGTTTCCATTCTTCAGGAATCCAGGCATTCTCAGGGCTGTAGATAAGCAACATGTACTTCATGTCGTGATCCCTTCCGAGTCCTGTTTTCTGGTTGATTTACCGAACGCCAATGAAAAGATTTCCGGATATCGCAGCCCCAGCGCGATCCACATCACCACGCCGATAATGATCGGAAAGAACCACGCTTCACCGACACGTAAGTGAGTCATAACGGCACCACCGAGATACGCCGTGATGAGAATCGCACCGGGGAATGACGTTCGTGGAATCAGGAACACAATCGTAATAAGGATTTCGATAATACCGATGACCGGTACGAGATCGGGCTTAATACCCATATGATCCATCATTTCTGCCTTGCCGGGCCAGTCAACAAACTTGCCTGCGGCACTCGGGCCGATCAGAAACAGTCCGAGCAAACATGTCAGAATCCAACCTGCAATACGTTGTGCTTTCGAGGGCATAAAATCGTTCCATCTGAAGTAATTTGTCAACTTTCACGCAATTGTCGAATACCGATGCCGTCAATCGACAATGTTCCCGAAAATTTCCTGAGAATTCGGTTTCCCAGTCCTTTTTCGAGTGAATTGTCGTCAGAAATTCATAATTCGGACAGACGTCGAGTCAGAAAACGTCGTTCGGGTTCCTGTCGGGCCAGCGAGATTGCCTGGTTGAATGCTTCACGTGCATCAGCAACTCGTCCCAAGCGGCGACATAATTCTCCTCGCGCTGCGTGAGACAGGTGATAGTCCAACAGGTCACCACGTGCAAGAATCGAGTCAATCATCACCAGCCCGGCTTCGGGGCCGTCACGCATCGCCATCGCCACAGCACGATTGAGCTCGACAACAGGGGAGGGGTTAAGCGACAGCAGGGCGTCATAAAGAGCCACAATCTGCGGCCAATCGGTTCTTTCCGCCGTTGGAGCCGTTGCGTGTACGGCTGCAATTGCCGCTTGAACGGAATAGACTCCAAACCGCCGCGTTGACAGTGACCGCTCGACAAGCGAAAGACCTTCTTTGATCAACGACGCGTTCCACAAGCTTCGGTCCTGATCCTCAAGCAAAATGATGTCGCCATCGTCTGTTGCCCGTGCGTTGCGGCGTGACTCCTGCAGCAGCATCAGCGCCAGCAATCCGATCACTTCGGGGTCGTGCAGCAATTCCAACAGCAGTCGCCCCAGCCGTATCGCTTCCCCGGACAGATCGGCCCGTGTCACAACGTCGCCGGAAGACGCTGAGTAACCTTCATTGAAAACCAGGTAGATCACTGCCAGAACCGATTCAAGTCGTTGCGGGAAATCGGAAGTAGTGGGAATCACAAACGGAATCCCGGCATCACGTATTTTCGCTTTACCACGTACGATCCGCTGAGCCATCGTCACTGGTGCCGTCAGGAACGCACGAGCGACTTCATCGGTCGACAATCCACAGACCTCGCGTAATGTGAGCGGCACCTGGACCATGGGATCGATTGCCGGATGGCAGCAGGTGAAAATCAGCCGCAGTTGATCGTCTTCGATGTCGTGACTGGCACGTTCGTCATTGGACGCCGCGACGGCTTCAATCCGACGGACAACGTCCGGTGCCAGCCCATCAAGCCGACCACGTCGACGCAAGACATCAATTGCCTTGAACCGACCGGTTGAAATCAACCAGGCGCGAGGATTCTCCGGAACACCCGTCTCGGCCCACTGAGTCACCGCCAGGGTGAAGGCCTCATGCATCGCTTCTTCAGCCAGGTCAAAATCTCGCAGTAACCGCACGAGTGTGGCAAACACGCGACGCGATTCCGAGCGGTAAACCTCGTCGACGTTCTGCCGGATTATCTGGTCATTCGGAACGGACATGGGTCGGTGAACCGGTGACACGGGACATCTGCACTATTTTATGAAAACTCGAAGAAATTAACGGGAGACCTTCGGTCGTTTTCGTGAGCGGAGTCAAGAGATCCGTGCACAACGCGTTATTACTTTGACGTGCGTCTTACTGCAACGACTTTGCCGACGATTCTGAAATCATCTTCGGGGCCAACGGGGATGGGCTTAAAGCGAACATTTTCAGGCAGAAGCGAGATTTCTCCGTTGCGATGATGCAACCGTTTCACCGTTGCTTCGTCGTTTAACAGAGCCACGACAATATCACGATGATCAGCGAGTGGCTGCTGCCGGACAACAAGTACATCGCCTGAATGGATTCCTGCGTCAATCATGCTTTGGCCAGAGACCGTTAACGCAAAGTGGCGGCCGGTTCGAACCGTTGCGGCATCGACCAGCAGTTCACCCAATTGGTTTTCGGGTGCGAACATCGGCACGCCGGCGGCCACGGTTCCCAACAACGGAATCGCCACTAAACCCGCCAGTTGTGGTTCGTCTACCGAGCGCAAAACGACAAGGCTACGCGATTTTCCAGAACTTCGGCTGACAAAACCGTTCCGCTCCATTCGCTGAATCAGTTTATAGATACTGGCGACACCTTGATCCAGATGATCGGCCAGTTCGCGCAGCGTCGGAGACATTCCATCGCGGTTGATATGGTCCTGGATGGCAACGAGCAGTCGCTCTTGCGACGGCGTCAGCGACTCGATAATCGGCCGGCCTCGTCCTCGTTTAGGAGTGGACTTTGCTGAGTCCCCTTTGAGAGGCTTGGGCTTGATGGGTTTCACAGCGGATTTGGACAATCAACAATCCTTTTTGATTCTGAACAGATCATTTGCCAATCGCCAGAAATCACACGCGACCGGCAGGTCCAGGCGGATTCAACAGCCGGCCAAAGATCATACGACCGGCGCTGTTTTGAAGCATGCTCGTCACCACCACATCGATCTCTTTCCCAAGCAACGTCGAAGCCTGTTCGCAAACGACCATCGTCCCGTCGTCCAGGTATCCAACTCCCTGGCCAAACGATTCCCCTTCACGCATCACTTTAATATGGAGTTGTTCGCCAGGCAAATACCGAGGCTTCAACGCGTTTGCCACGTCGTTGAGGTTGATGACATCGACGCCTTGAACACTGGCGACCTTGTTCAAGTTGAAATCGTTTGTCACGACTCGGCCACTCATCCGTTTTGCCAGAGCGACAATACGCTGATCGACAGTATGGTCGAGATCGTCCTTTTCCCGGACTTCGAGCATCCGCACTTCGACTTTGGGTTTCTGTTGAAGTTTTGTAAGGACATCCAGACCTCGTCGGCCGCGAGTTCTGCGATTTTTGTCCTGACTATCGGCAATGTTTTGCAATTCTTCGAGAACGAAACTGGGAACGATCAATTCTGTATCGAAAATACTTGTGTCCATCACATCCGCAATTCTTCCGTCGATCAGGGCGCTGGTATCGATGATCAGTGGTCGCCCCCCTTTAATCTCTTTGGCAAACTCGACATACGGAATCACGAAGCGAAAATCATCCTTGGTTTGCAATAGAAACGAGATGCACATATACGGCAACATGATCCCGGCAATACCCCCGATGACGCGCGCGTACGGATTCTCGCCCTGCAGATTGTTCCCATCAGCATCCTTTTGAATGCCGACGCCAATCGAGGTCATAAACGCTTGAGCCGCATATTGCAGTTGAAATGCCAGAAGCCAGCCGACCAAAAGCCCGAAATAAATGGCAGAGATGACATCCAATCGTTTTCTGGGGAACAAAATGTCGATGAACGTGACAATTTGAGTCAGCAGCATGATCAAGATAAATGACAACGCCGCGTACTTCTTGATGAATTCCGGAGCCATTGGATTTTGCACCAGGGCAACCGCAGCTCCCGCACAGATCAAGACATACGTAACGCGTAGGAAGATTAACATATCCAAATCCAGCCCTGAGGTGTTTAATTTTTATGCTTCGCAAGAATGAAACGCCCAGTATAGACAGCACGTCGGGGTCTCACCAGTACAGAAACATCCCAACGTCATTCGAGTAGATTGTCAACGATTAAGGCTTGGGTCTTGTTCCGCTGCATCGGAGTCCTCCGACGAGCGGTCTCGTTTCCCATATTTCGGTCGAAGAGCACTGTTTGACCGAGGACGGTCAAACAGTGGCACAGCTCTTACGAAGATTGGCAACTCACTCCCTGCGAGCGTTTTGAAAAACCATGCTTGCCAAGGTAGTCTTTATTCATGATTGATTCGTTACCCACTACTGGATTGGATTCCACGGTTGTTCCTCCCGCCTCGAATACGGGTGAATCGACAAGCCTTTCGTCATTTGGTTCCCTTGGACGGCAATTTGCAGACGCGCTGGATCGACTTGAGAAGCAATCCAAACCGCTTCAACTGGAACCGCTGGCCGGTCGCGACTGGTTTGACTTACTCGTTCGTAAACTCCTGCCACAACTTGAGGATAATCCGCATCTGATCGTGGCGGTTGTGGGGGGGACGAATATTGGCAAGAGTGTCATTTTCAACCATATCGCCGGTTTTCGAGCAAGCTCGAGCAGTCCGCTCGCCTCGGGAACGAAGCATCCTGTCTGCCTGATCCCCGATGGATTTGCGGCGCGGCACGATTTGCAATCGCTGTTCCCGGCCTTTGAATTGAGGCCCTGGACTGACAGTGACGAAGCCCTCGCCAGTTACACTGAGCACTGTCTGTTCTGGCGTACGAGTCGTGATGTTCCGCCAAACCTTGTTATCCTGGACACACCCGATGTGGACAGCGACGCTCCCATCAATTGGCAACGAGCAGACGCGGTTCGCCAGGCGGCAGATGTGCTTGTGGCGGTTTTAACGCAGCAAAAATACAACGACGCGGCGGTCAAACAGTTCTTTCGCAAAGCTGCGGAAGAGGATAAGGCGGCGCTCATCGTCTTTAATCAGGTAGAACTCCCCGAAGACGAGCCGTATTGGCCGCTTTGGTTAAACACGTTTTGTGGGGAAACCGGTCTTCAACCGGAATTTGTGTATCTCGCCCCCAACGATCGCAAGGCGGCAGAAGCCATTCGGTTGAGATTCGAAGAGCGAACCTGGCCGGTCCAACAGCCTGTTTCCGGTTCAGACAGCAAAGGTCAGCCCGTTGCGCCAGCCGCTGAGTCCACTTCAGCCCCGATTCCAAACCACGCAACGGCACCTGAACCAGTGCAGCTGAGAAGCGTACTTTCCCAGCTTCGTTTCGACGAGATTAAACTGCGGACGCTGCGTGGTTCATTAAGACGGCTCGTCGCGAACGAGAACGGAGCACCTCACTATTTGCGAGACATTCAACAGCGCTCGCAGCAATTTCGAGGCGCAGCGGAAGTGTTTGCTTCCCGCAGTCTGATTCGTCATTCTGACTGGCCCGCACCCCCGAATTCGCTGATCGTCGAAGAGATGTGGCACTGGTGGGACAGCCACCGCGAGATCTGGACTTCCAGCGTTCACGGGTTCTACGCTCATGTTGGTCGATGGATGAGTGGCGGTGTTCGAGTCGTTCGCGAACGCATCTGGGGGCAGCCGGTCCAGCCTCTTGATGAATATCGTCGGGCCGAATGGGATGCCATCGTTCGCGTGCTTCAGCAGGTTTATGACCAATTGCGAGTCGTCACAACGTTGGGAAACGAGCTTTTGACCAGTCGACTCGATCGACTTCTCAGCGGAACCACCTGCGAATCTGTCATCGAAAAGCTGAGAAAAGAGCATGACGAATTTGATTTCGAAAAATTGATCAATTCGCTGGTTGATACCGAGATGACCGCGATGCGAACTGACCGTGAGAGGTTGTTTAATATCATTCGAAACGCAGACCGAGCCGCTGCTGTGGCTCGACCCGTGCTGACTCTGTTATTGGCATTTGGTGGCGCGTTCGGTGCGGAACACATGTTAGTCCACGCCGCTTCGCAATCGCTCACCCATGTCGCGGTTGATGCGACGGTCGCTGCCGGAACGACTGTTGCCGGAAATGCGGCTGTCGACACGGCGACCAGCGTGCTCAGCCAGGTGAAGGCCTGGCTGTTGCAATTGCACCTGAAATTCAAAGCCAGACGCGAAGAATGGTTGACGGCAAAACTTCGAGAACACCTGCTGGGCGACATGGTCGACGAGCTTCACGCGGGAGCGGTCATTCCGGAATCCGAAGTGTTCCACGAGGTCGAGGGACTGATCAAACAGTTCGAAGACCGTTTGGTTGGTATGATCGGAACAGAGATCTCAACTGACGTTAAGTCGCGACTCATCAGCCCGACGGCGCCTGAGCTGATTGACGAAAGTACGGTGCGCAAGTGAGAATTGGGAAATCAGGTTGACCGAAAACGGCTGAAACAGTCGCTTCCATGAAATGCAGGCCATGATTGATCCGACTCAACATCCCGGTCCAAATACCCGTCTGTTTACGGCAGCTTTCTGTCCAAGTTGCCAGTTTTCCTATGTCCCCGAAAACCGATTGCAAGAATGTCCAAGTTGCGGTCAGTTACTGAAATCAGAAGTCGATAGTTTTGGGAATACGATTCTTCATGAAGGAAAAGAATCGCACGAAGGAGCAAAGGGTTCCGGCCCCAAAGCATCACAAGCGACAGAAGTCGACCAGCTGATCGGTCAACAACTTGGCGTTTATGATATCGAGGCACTGCTTGGGGCAGGGGCGATGGGTCGAGTTTACCTGGCACGTCATCGTGATCTGCGGCGAAAATGTGCTCTTAAAATTCTTCCGCCTGCGTTGGCAGAAAGTGATCCCGCATACGTCACCCGGTTCATGAACGAGGGTCAGGCGGCAGCTGCTTTAAACCACCCCAATATCGTGACTGTCCACGCCATTGGCGAAGAACGAGGCTACCACTTCATTGAAATGGAATTTGTCGCGGGGCGTTCGCTCAGGGAATTGGTCGAAGAAGATGGTGCACAGACCCCTGTGCGAGCGACCGCCTTGGCGCTGCGAATCGCTGAAGGGTTGGCGGCTGCGCACATCGCCGGAATTCTCCACCGTGACCTGAAGCCAGATAACGTCATCCTGACTCATCAGGGAGTTCCCAAGATCACGGACTTCGGCCTGGCGAAAAGTGTTGTCATCAACGCGAAGTCGGATCAGCCAGCAGAATTTGTCGGCACTCCCAGCTTTATGGCTCCTGAACTGTTCGAGCACCACCCGGCGACCCAGGCCAGCGATGTGTATGCCTTAGGCGTCTGTTATTTTTTCCTGCTGACCGGCGAACTACCGTTTCACGAAGATACGCTAAGCGAATTGATTGAGAGTATCATTCATAAGCCGCTTCCCAGCTTTCGGTCGTTCCAACGGCCAATTCCGATGGAAATGGCCGAATGCGCAGCGATGCTCTTATCGAAGGCACCACAGAATCGCCCCCGGTCGGGGATTGAAGCCGTACAACTGCTGCAAGCGGTTCTGGGGCAGGCGGAAGATATCGAGAGTCTTTTGCAGAAGGCTTTTGAGAATCATCCGGAAATTCGTTGGAGTCGGCAGGGTCAGCGTTATCTGATCGACCTGAATTTTTCTAACGGTCGACACCAGGCCGCTTTTGTCGAACAAAGTGATCATGCGGCCGCAGACAGGCTTTTGAAGATCTCAAGCGTGTGTTGTCCGGCACTTTCGGTTTATTTTGAACCGGCCTTGAGGCTGAACGCCGAAATTCTGCATGGAGCGCTCGCGATTGCCGAAATCGATAATGAATCCGTTTTTGTAATGGTCGACAACTATCCGCTCGCGACGGTGGACCCCGAAGAGATCCGACGAAGCGTGCTTGAGGTCGCTCATCGCGCGGATGCGATCGAAAAACTGTTGACAGGACTTGATCTAAATTAATTGAGAAACGTCTTGACCGCAGGCTTTTCGCGATCCTATTGTTAAATGTGGGCGAAAATTGATTTCGGTGATCAGCCTTTATTCAAGGCTACGTTCCTTTGCGCAGGACAGTAACAGCATGAAGACGTTGATAACCCGATTCGCATGTTCACTAGGACTTGCAGGAGCCGTTACCGTTTTTGCCTCGTCCGAAGCCGTGGCCCAGTCTTTGCGCGGCGGCGAAATTCGATTTCCGGCCATAGCGTCCGGCGATGAAATGACATCTCAGAATGACCTTTGGGTCATGGACGTTTACTTCAAACCCATGCGATTGATTCCCGTCGAGCTGACCGATCCCAAGACCGGTCAGAAAAAGCTCGAATACGTCTGGTACATTGTTTACAGAGGCTTCAATCACAAGCTGGATCAGAAGGGGAATATCAACGCGCCCGTTAACGATTTAGACTCTCCTGTTGCACCTCAACAGTTCATCCCTGAATTCACACTTGTCGCGACAGACAACGGCCGAAACGAAATCTTTCCTGATCAGGTCATCCCCGAAGCACTCGCCGCGATCAATAAACGAGAAAAAGCGAATTATAAAAGTGCCGTCAGCGTTGTCGGGCCGATCCCCGACGCGACCGTGCCAGGCAGTCCAGATGAAGTGCCGATCGAAGGTGTCGCCATGTGGCGAGGAATCAACCCTGAAGCCGATCGTTACACCGTCTTCATGACGGGCTTTTCCAACAGTATCCGTAAGGTCGAAGGACCTGATGGTTCACCGATTATCCAGACCAAGACGATCATGCAGAAGTACATTCGACGCGGCGATCGATTCGATCAACGCGAGCGAGAAATCCTGCTCGACGGCGACACCCAGTGGATTTACCGCTAACCCCGGCGCAGCCTGTTGATGCGCGTCGGACATGGGTTCAGAACAGGGGTATCGTTCGCGCGTTGCACGGCATAGCCGGTTTTTGTGCGCGATGGACGGTGGGTGCGGAACAGCGATATCGAACGTGCGTTGATCGGGTTCAAAAAAGGGGGGCGAGTGTTCAAATTTCAAAATTGGCCGGTCAGGCGAATTTGATTGATCATTTGACCCGCTCGGCCAATTTTGAAGCTTAAACACCCGACCCCAGAACATGACGCCATTCATACTTCAGTTGCACGCAATCTCGCGATCAGCGGTAACTCTGCGGCAGTCGTCGAATTGTTATTCGCTAATCACTTTTTGACGCTGGCCGGTGGAGTAACATCGTCGCGGCGTTCGAAGACAAGTGGATGGTCAGACTGTGGGTCGGCCACTCGCAAGGCGATCTTCCCGGCAAGGACATCCGTCAGCAAGTCACCGCACACTTCCGCTCGCCAGCCCTGGGTCAATCGGGGGGGCTCACCATCTTTTTCGCTGTAGACATGCCAGCGTACCAGGTGCCGCAAATCGGCCGTCTTTCCGACCAGTCCCATGGCGACATTCAGCTCGGCACAACGATTTGCGAGAGCCAGTCCAAGCAATTGCCCAACGACCTGTTCGTCGTGTGCTTTATCTTCGTCCAGCGATTTGGGTAACTGAGGAAGGTCCTCTTTCGGTAAGGCCATTCCCGCAGCCACGCAATCCAACAATGTCGCAGCGGCGCGCTTGTATTCCGGTCGGTTCATATCTCGGACTGCGAGTAAATCCGATTCGCTGGTTGGACGGCGCTTCGCCAATTCAATCACCAGATCGTCGCGCAACATTTTCCGCATCGGTCGATCTTTGGCCGCCGCTTCGTTTTCGCGCCAGCGATAAACTTCGCGTGCAACCGCTAGTTCACGAGGAGTCAGCCGATGCAGGCCAGGTAATCGTTGCCAGCTGTCTGGAGATCGCTCAGCGGCGATCTCGTCGATCATCCGCTGAATCTCTGATTCGGCCCAGGAAAGTCGCTTCATTTTTTGTAACGAAGCCCGCTGCCGTTCGTAGATTTCGAGAACGTGCTGCACATCATCGAGTGCATATTCGAGCTGTGTGGCGGACAACGGACGGCGACGCCAGTCAGTCCGCGTTTCGCGTCCCTGAGCCGTACGTCCCAGAATTCGTTTGACGAGTGCTTCATAACCCAGGGGAAAGCTTCGCGAACGAAGTCCTTCGGCAATCTGTACGTCCCACAAGCGTTTGGGGGGCAATTCAACGTGGGTGAAACAGAATCGAACTTCTTCTCGACCACCATGAATAATGACGGTGGTTTTTTCGTCAGCCATTAACTCCCACCACCGATGATGATCGACTTCGTACGGATCGACCGCAACGCATCGTTCTTTCGTGGCAAATTGAAGGAGGCACAATTCAGGACGATACGTGTGCTCCGAGACGAACTCGGTGTCGAATGCAACCAATCCAGACTTTTGGATGTGATCGCACAGATCATCGAAAGCGGATTGTTTGGTAATGAGGGACGACGTCATCGACGAAGTAGCCGTGGCTGGAGGGTTTGGCATGATTCATTTTCTTGCTTGGCAACACATTGTCTATGGTGGCAAGCTTTTGTGCCACTGGCAAGCTAGCGCAAAACCCGTACAAATCAGGCTGTTTTGAGATTTCGGAGAACCGAAACCGCTCCGGCGATGACTGCGCTTCCTTTTCTGGCGTCACAACGTCACGATTCAGCGAACCCGGTTTTTGTTTTCCATTTGCAAAAACGATTGATCGTGGCGACGCTTCACAACAGGCGGCACCCGTTGCATCGTCGGTCGTGAAAGGTAAAAAATCCTGGGTTGGGGCAGGGCGAATAGCCAGGAAGATCATTACTACGACGTGACGTTTTTTTGGATAACCAAACATGCTTCAGGAACGAGCCAGTGGCGTCCTCCTGCACCCCACTTCGATTCCTACACGATATGGAATCGGTGATCTTGGCCCTCGCGCCCTGGAGTTTATCGACTGGCTTTCCGGCGCAGAACAAAGTTACTGGCAGGTGCTGCCATTGTGCCCTACCGATCAGGGTGACTCGCCCTATCAATCCCCTTCCTCCTTTGCAGGCAATCCGCTGTTAATCAGCCCTGATCTGCTTGCTGCTGATGGCCTTTTGTCTGACGAAGACTTGTCGGCTGCCGCGTTACCCGAGATGGAATACTCGTCGCGAGTCGATTTCCATCAGGCAGCCGAGCGAAAGTATCAGCTGCTGGAAATCGCAATCAGCAATTTGAGAAAACGACCCAGTGGCGATCCGCTGCAACAGGAATTTACAGCCTTTTGTGATCAGCACAGGGACTGGGTCGAAAACCATGCGAAATTCATGGCGCAACGCGGCGCGAATCAAAATCGACAATGGCAGAAATGGACCGAATCCGTTTCCGCTCCTGAAAGCCCAGTCAATTCTGAACTTGGCGAACGATATGTCGCAGCCCTGATTTTACAGTTCTTTTTCGTCCGCCAATGGCAGCAACTCCGAAAATTTGCGAGTGACCGCGGGATTCGGATTATCGGCGATATTCCGATTTATGTTTCGCTCGACAGCGTCGATGTCTGGGGGAATCGCTCGCTGTTTCAGCTAAATGAGCAGGGGGACCCGACTCGAGTGGCCGGGGTTCCACCCGACTACTTCGCCGCGACCGGACAGTTGTGGAACAACCCGCTTTACGACTGGGATGCGATGGAACGCGATGGCTTTCGCTGGTGGATCCACCGATTGGAAGCGGTTCTACAGTTTGTCGACCTGGTTCGACTCGACCACTTTCGTGGATTTGAGTCGTATTGGTCAGTTCCCGCTGGCGAAAAGACCGCGATGAACGGCGAATGGGTTCCTGGCCCTCGGGGTAAGCTGTTGCAGGCGTTATGCAATGCAAAAAGCTCTGAATCTACAACGTCGGTGACGGTTCCGATCATTGCCGAAGATCTCGGGATGATTACGGAAGAAGTCCATGCGCTGCGCAAAGAGTTCCATTTGCCAGGAATGAAGGTTTTGCAGTTTCTGTTGCCCGGGGAAGCATGGGACAATACTCGTCCCGAAGATTTCGAACCTAATTCTGTGACATATACCGGCACTCACGACAACGATACGACGCTCGGTTGGTTCCGCGAGAAAATTCTGCATAACCACGAACAGCTTGAACGACTGAAACGATATACCCGCTGCGAAGAACACAACATCGCCTGGGAATTCATCGAACTCGCCCTGAGATCGGGATCGAAACTGGCCATCGTCCCTCTGCAAGATGCATTATCACTTGGGGCTGACGCCCGCATGAATACCCCGGGAACAAGTGGCCCCGACGTCGATAACTGGCGTTGGAAATACGTTCCCGGCATGCTGACCACCGACATTCAGAAGCGTCTGGCTGATCTGACCAGACAATCAGGGCGATCTCAGCAGAAACACTAAAAATATTCGTATAAGTTGCAAGGATCGGGGCCTCAATTCGAGATTCTTCCACGAGACAGGCTCGGATGGCAATAAAATCCTGCTATCGGGAGGTTGTCCTCCGGCGGACAATTGTCTTAAATGACTCGTAATTCTGGTTTTGGTGCGGTTTCGAACCATAACGCGGCTTCCCCAAGTTGCCCGTCGTAGTTAGAATCCCGCGCGACCTTTGTCATGCACAATTCAAGGGCGAATCGTGCAGCCGGGTCATTTTGGTGGATCGTTTTGGAAGAGTTAGACTCATCGGCTGCTCTTCGTAGATTCGCGCAATGCTCCAATCGATCGGGGACATTGCCGAACGACTGATAAAGGAGTCAACAGTGTTCGTTCGAAAGCTCGCTCTCTTTTTCATCGCATTGACAGGATTGGCGGTCCAAACCGCAGTCGCTCAATCGGAAGCTCGCATACGGGTTGTCATTCCTAGTGCGACTGCCGTTGAAGACGATTTGAAATGGTTGATCGAACTGAGTCCGACAGCCGACCTGAAGAAACAATGGAAAAATGTCAAAGAAGGCCTGATTGACGCGTTCACCCAGGGTGTTGACGAGAAAAAGCCTCTTTCAATTGACCTGGTCTTCCGAAAGGATGAGCTGTCCTACGAATCTCGAATCCCGATTTCGAACCTGCTCGACAAAAACAAAGGATTCCTCCCAAGCCTTCGCGGTATGGGATACCTCAATAAACCGGTTGGGCAGGACTTCTACGAGGTTTTTGAGAAGGGAAAGAAGCCTTTCTTCCTGCGATATGAAAAGGACTACGCCTGGATTGCATCGTTGAAAGAAGCGGTTCCCGCAAACCGTCCAATCCCGATGGCTGACTTGCAGCCGTTGCTTGCTCTGAACAAAGACGTTGTCGCTGAACTGAAAAATGACTCTGCAGGCCTGGCCAAACGCCGCCAGAACTTTCAAGCACTACGCACACAATTCGAAGCACTGGTCCGCATCAAGCGGAATGAAGATCCGAATGTCTTTAACCTGCGAAAGCTCTCCACCACTCAACAATTAAACGAAGCGGAACGATTTCTTGTCGAAACCGAATCTCTGCAGGCGAGCTGGACCACGAATGCGGTTTCTCCTGCCGGATTCGGAAGAGGCGAATTTTCGCTAACCGCTCTGCCTGAGACCGATCTTCTGAAGAGCATTGAGCAATTCGCGGTCAAGCCGAGCTATTTTGCGAATGTCAAATTGCACGATAGCCCGATTGCCGTCGGAAGACTGAATTTCCCGCTCGATTCGGTTCGAGTGGCACACCTGAAAGACTTTTACAAGGCCGTTCGTCCGGTGGTCGAGTCTGAAATCAAGGCAAGACCAGCAGCCACTTACAGCGACGACCAGAAAGCCGCCACACAGCAAGCCACGACCTCGTTCCTCGATCTTTTGGACGCAGGTTTGGGTCTTGGTGTCGTGGATGCTTTTGCTGACGCTTACGCTTTCGCCCCGGGGAAAAATGTGCTGGTCTGCGGAATTCGAACGGCTAACGGCAAACAGGCAGACGAGATTGTCAAAATCCTGCCAAAATTGAAATCGGAATGGGAAGTAAAACTCGATGTTCACGAACATGGCGGAGTCAAGATTCATGAATTGACCGTTCCAAAATCGCGTCTTGAATCGTTTCAGAAGGTCTTCGCAGACAATTCCGTCATTTACGTCGGGACCAGCCAGGACGCCGTTTGGGGTGCAGTGGGCGCTGATGGTCTGGCGCAATTGAAAACCGCAATCGATCAGGCTGCGCTTCCAGCTCCCGAGAAGGTTGATCCCGTTGTGGTCAGCTATCAGGTGCAGGTCGCGAAACTCGTGAAACTGGTGGAAGTAATCCAAAAGGAACTTCCCGCAGTGGCTGGTCTGACGAAAGATCAGCAGCAGCAGAGAAAAGACCTGGAAAAATATCGCAAGCTGGCTCAGGATGCGATGGCAGGATGCGAATCGCTGATGAAGGGCGAACTACGACGTACCGATAACAAAATCGAAGGCTTCATCGATATGAACGAATGTGTGCTCAAGTACATTGGTTCGATGGTTGCCGACGGGGCGAAGCAGATTCAGTAAGCACCGGTTGCAGCAGCACGATCTCGACGAGGAAATTCTTGTGGCGACTTCTGGCGGATTTTTTAGCGACCTCAAAATCCTGTGGCACATGGCGGTGACAGGAGGCCGAGGCCGGACGCACGAAGAACGACTCGAGAATTTCTATTCCGGTCAAGCGGCTGGCTACGATGCCTTTCGCAAACGGCTGTTGCACGGGCGCGAAGAAATGTTCGCGTCGTTGCCATCTGCTCCGGGAGGAATCTGGGTCGATCTGGGTGCTGGTACAGGTGAAAACGCCGAGAATTGGGGGCCTCGTTTAAACGATTTTTCGAAAGTCTATCTTGTCGATTTATCGACCTCGCTGCTCAAGATTGCTGATCAGAGAATTCAGGCTCGTCAATGGAACAACGTCCAGACAGTCCATGCGGATGCGACAAAGTTCGTTCCTCCGGAAGGTTCTGCAGACGTCGTCACCTGCTCTTATTCGCTGACGATGATTCCCGACTGGTTTCTGACGATCGATCAAGCATTCAAAATGCTGAAGCCAGGCGGAACTTTCGGCGTCGTCGACTTTTTCGTCGCGAGGAAATGGCCAGCCGAGGGTCTAAGGAAGCATGCGTGGTCGACAAGAACGTTGTGGCAGGCCTGGTTTGCCAACGATAATGTTTTTCTCAGCCCCGACCACATTCCCTATCTGCAAAGTCGGTTTGAAACAGTTTCACTAGATCAAGACCGAGGCACGGTTCCCTACCTGCCGCTCGTTCGAGCACCTTATTACCGATTCGTCGGTCGCAAACCGCTTTAAACACCAATCCATGGGGGTGTGGCGGACGGCCTGTGCACATGGGTGAGCTACGAATTCAACATAAATTACCAGGGTAAAGGCCCGTTAATCGACATTGCAGGGGCGGTGGGGTTTCGCAATTTCGGGGTTGGTCGTAGGAACTTGGACACCCGCCCGCGCTTTCTTCCTTACGCTTCGAGCGTCGTAATGCACTTATTCTATTGTCTTCTTCACAACCGGCATCGACACTGTAACCAGCTTGTCTTCACGGCGGACGACGATTTTCAACTGGTCGCCGCTTTCCAGTCGGCCCAGTTCTTCCTTCAGGGTCTGACACGACTGGACCAGATCGTTACCGACAAACAGGATCAAATCATTCGGTAACAGTCCGGCTGTCTCGGCGGGCGATCCAGGGAGAATCCTGTCGATGTAAGCAGGTGTCCGAGCGACAACGTCGGGGATCGTAATAATCCCAAAATCCGTTGCGTCGTACCGACGAGGCTTTTTCCTGGATAACCCGCCACCCTCCTCGTCATCCATTTTCTTCGTCTGAAATCGGCCGGTGATGATCTGTTCAACAGTTTCGCTCAATTCGCTGATCGGCATTACGTAGTTCAGCCAGGTGTTTGTCTGCGTGTTTCGTAGTTCCTTGCCGATCATTCCGAGCAGCCGACCATCCCATGTGGTCAACGCGCCACCTGCTGCTCCGGCATTATTGGTGACCGCATCTACGACATAGACCGACCCGTTGTAGGGTGACTCGAAAGCACCTCGTCGAGCGGCCAATGTCGTTTTCGCGGCAATCACACCGTGAATGACAGAAACCGGTTCGTCGCCCGTCGCGACTTTGAAGGCATTGCTGAAACCGAGCACACGTGCACCTGGGCCGGCACTGGTTGCCAAACCCAAATCAAAGAACGGCAAGCCGTCCGCCTCGATTTTCAACACCGCCAGATCGAGTGGCGGTTCGAATCCGACAACTTTCCCCTCATACCTCCGACCGTCATTCAACACGATAGCGACCGTGTCACTATCAAGAATGTGGCTCCAGACTGTGACAATGTGGCCCTGGGGTGAGACCAGGAAACCGGTTCCATATGCATAGAGATTTTTGCCCCCGCCAGCACCGAAGATTTTGACGACTTTCGGCGAGATCGCAGCAATTGTCTGAGTCGTTGATTGAGCTGAACTAACGTTATTCACGAGCAACAGACTGCAGATCACCCACAACAAAACAGTGGAGAGGTTTCTTGTGTTATTCATCAATGCTCAATCTATGATTTATCAACGTTTTAATTTCGGGTTCTGTGCCACTGCTACGGAGTCTTTCGGAGGAGCAGTGTTTTCTTCTTTGCGTCAAAGAGCATTGCTTTACCGAAGACGGTCAAGCAATGGCACAAGACTTTTTATTCGCGACAAAACTCTAATTTCGTGTTTCATTGGCTTCTGTCACGTCAATCGTTTGAACTTCAAAAATTCCATAAGCAGTGTCACCGTAACGGACCGAGAACCGGCTCGGGAAACGTCGACTGTTGAAATCGCCGTACTGCTGAAATCGAACTTCACACCCATCGACATCGTCACCAAGTGCCGAATCAAAACCGACTAGTGCGCCATCACTGACCGAAAAATACCAGCGACATTCGACTGATGACTTTTTGGTTTCAAGCACATCCACCATCGTTCCACGTCCGTCGAGTGGTTGGCTGCCATAGTAAGAAAACTGATTAAATGCCGACTTTCCTTCGCTGAGCAGCAATTTGAACTGATAGAGCGCCGCCAGCAGTCCCCCGGAACCAGGTGGTTCATCGATGAAGTCAGCTCCTTCCAGATTTTGAAGGCCGGGCGGTCGCTTCGTAAACTGAACCGTCAGCGCTTGAGGCAATAGTTTGATCTGAAAACTGTCCTCGTCGGCGGTCTTGCCATTCAAGACCCATTTCGACTGTGGGCTACCGTGCCAACTGACGAACGGTTCCAGGCCCTGCAAAACCCGTTGCTGTTCCTGCTGATTGAAGTAGTAGTTGGCATACCCCGTTTTTTTAACGAACAGCTTTTTATACTCCTCAGGAAATTCTTCTTTTGGTAATTCGGCTTCAACCAGCTTGGGATCGTCCGTTTTTTTCGGATCGTTTTTTTTTGGTCCAGGTGGCTTGGGAGCCTTCGGCCCTTCAGACTGGGATAATTCCGACTTCCGGTGCAGGGGGGGTAATTCAACAAAAATCTCTTGCTTCTTACCTTCTCGCCGATAGACGAGCTCCAGTGACCAGCCTTTGGGATAGATTCCCAGAATATTCTTGAACTGATTCACACTGCCAATTGGTCGGCCGGCAAACGAGATGATCTCGTCGTCTTCACGCAGACCGCGTCGGTAGGCGTCTGATGATTCCAGAATCGAGTCAACCAGCACCGTTCGATCGGAACCGGTCCGAACCGTCGCCCCCAAAGTCGCGTGATCGACGATATGACCACCACGAAGTTGATCCATGAAGTGCTTGATCTGATTGATCGAAATGGCATATCCCGCGCCGACGTTGACCCGACCTCTTTTTTCAACCGCGATCCGACCATTAATGCCGATCAGCTCGCCCGACGCATTAAACAGTGGACCACCGGAGTTTCCCGGGTTGATCGACGTATCAACTTGAATACAGTCTGTATATTCCAGAAATGTCCCGGCAGGGTACTGATAGCGATGAACGCCGCTCACCATTCCGAATGTCACGGTCGGCTGGAAATCGGTCGCGAGCAGAAACGGATTTCCCATCGCATAGGTCCAGTCTCCCGCTGACACGGCATCGCTGTCTCCCAGCGGAGCAAAGGGAAAATCGTTTCGTCCCAGCAATTTAATCAGTGCCACATCGCCGGTCGGGTCATAGCCGACGATGACCGCATCATACAAGACGCCGTCGTTCAGCCCGCACTTCATGAAATTGCCACAGGCGCTGGTTACGTGAAAATTCGAAAGAGCGTAACCATCAGCACTGATCAGAACTCCAGAACCACCACCGTTTCCGTCCGGCGAAAAGATCGCGACCACTGTCGGAGCCGCTCGTTTGACGACGTCGATCCGATTCTGCTGGACCTGAAGTACATCCGCTTCAGCGGCGGACAATCCGCCTTCCGACATTGCGATGACTCCGACAAGGAGACTCAGCAACGCAACTGGACTTTTCATGAAACTCTTTCTGCTCGATTGACCTACCGTTCCCATTCTAACGAAGACAACGGCATCCGCTATCAGATTCGCTGATCTGCGCGTCCTGGGGAAGAGCGCAACTCGAAATTTCAGGTCGATTTGCGGTTACGGAAGCATGTTGAGGCTTTCTGGCAACAATTGTTGACGAAAAATGTTGACGACTCGCCACAGTGACCTATGTTTGCGTCATGTCCAACAGGAATTGTTTGCCAGCGTGCCGCAGAAGGCAAGAGCGTCACAATCGGCAATGACTGAATGATCGGATCATCAGCAGTTTCGAAACGCGGGTCTCGCCCTCCCGTGGACAACTTTCGCGTCTTGCCAAAAGACCACAACATCAAAGACCTCCTTTTGAAAAGTACTCAAGTGATGAATCATGGTTCCCTTTTGCTTGTTGATGATGATCCGCTGGTGTTGGAATCGATGGCCGACTTCCTTCGCAGCCTTGGTCACCGGACTGAAACCGCGCAAAATTGCCTGGATGCGATTGAGCGGATCAAAGAATGTCCCTTCGACGCCGTCGTCTGTGACGTGAACCTGCCCGATCAGGATGGATTCCGACTGCTCGAATGGACGACGCAGTCTGCTCCTGAAACACAGGTCATTCTGCTCACCGGATTTGGCACGATCGAAAGCGCCGTGGACGCAATTCGTCTGGGAGCCTTTGATTACCTCACCAAACCGGTTGTTGACGATGAACTGACTTTCTCGATCAACAGGGCACTCGGTCAAAAACAAATTGTCAACGAAAGCCGTCAGCTGAAGCAAGCTTTTGATCAGCGGTTCGGTATGGGAAATATCGTCGGGCACGACTATCGCATGCAGAAAATGTTCGACGTAATTGAAAGCGTGTCGGACATGCGGACCACGGTTCTGGTCCTTGGTGAATCCGGTACCGGCAAAACGATGACCGCCCGCGCCATCCATCAGATGAGTAACCGCCGGGACAAACCGTTCGTTGAAGTTGCTTGCGGTGCATTGCCTGATTCGTTGCTGGAAAGTGAGCTTTTCGGTCATGTCGCAGGAGCTTTCACCGGAGCCAATCACGACAAGGTGGGGAAATTTCTGCAAGCCAATGGGGGAACGATTTTCCTCGACGAAATCGGAACCGCTTCGCCCAGCCTGCAGGTCAAGCTTCTTCGAGTTCTTCAGGACCGTGAATTCGAACCGGTCGGCTCGACGAAGACGCAAAAAGTCGATGTCCGCATGATTCTCGCCACGAACCTCGATTTGGAAGAGTCGGTTCGCAAAGGGGAGTTTCGTCAAGACCTTTACTACCGCATCAACGTCGTCTCGCTGACACAGCCACCCCTGCGTGAACGGACCAGTGATATTCCGTTGCTTGCCGAACATTACCTGCAAGAGTTCATCAAGCAGACGGGCAAGGGAGTGACCGGTTTCAGCCACGAAGCGGTTGAACTGCTTCAAAGATACCGTTGGCCTGGGAACGTTCGCGAACTGGTCAACGTGATCGAACGGGCGGTCGTTCTGACAAAGAACGCGATCATTCAACCAAGTGACTTTCCCGATGCGCTTCGACGCGACGATTCATTTGCGGAACTGGGCGGTCGTTTCGCTCAGGCCGGAAACCAGCTGAAATCAGCCTTGGCCACTCCTGAAAAGCAATTGATTATCGAAGCCCTGGAAACCCACGGCTGGAACCGTCAGGAAACCGCCGATGCGCTCGGGATCAACCGAACAACGCTCTACAAAAAGATGAAAAAGTACGGCATCAGTTTCGAGCGACAATTGATGACGTGAAATCCGCGGATTTTTCGGATCTGCACTCGTCATTCAACGCACGTTATCCGGCAGGGAAAACGGCTGTTACGCAACCACCAAAGCGAAAGGAAACGCGAAGATTTTTTGGAACACTAATCTTCACTAATAAAAGAGAAACCTGAATTGTCTTAATTCGTGAAGATTAGTGTTCCCTGAATCTTGATTTGAAAACTCGCAAGTGTTTTGCATGTAATGACTTGCGTTTTGTGTTGTTCGGGGTTCGTTGCCTGTTGCAAATTGTGCCGACCTGACAACGCGCGATTGATTATCCTCTTCTGAACCCTTCATGCGACGCGCATGGACCGACTATGCCTGGGGGGAAGTGTAATCGGTTAGTGATTCGGGTTTCATGGTGATGCTGTAGCCGGGTGCCGTTGGCGGGACGTAGTGTCCGTTTCGCATGACGACTGGATTGATGAAATGCTCATGCAGATGTCCGGCGTATTCGCAGAGCCGGTTCTCCAGTGAACCACTGACGCAGATGTAATCGATCATCGCCAGGTGCTGCACATATTCGCAAAGTCCGACGCCTCCTGCGTGAGGACAGACTGGAATGTTGAACTTGGCCGCCAGCAGCAGGATCGAAAGAACTTCATTTACGCCGCCGACTCGGCAGCTATCGATCTGACAGACTCCGATCGCTCCCGATTGAAGAAACTGTTTGAACATAATCCGGTTTGCGCAATGTTCGCCGGTGGCAACCTGGATCGGAGCGACCGCTTTGGCGATCGCAAGATGGCCCAGCACGTCGTCAGGGCTGGTAGGTTCTTCAATGAACCAGGGCTTGAACTGAGCCAATGACTTCATCCATTCGATCGCCTGATTGACTTCCCAGACTTGATTGGCGTCGACCATCAGTCGTCGTTCCCAGCCGATCTCTTCGCGAATGATGCGGCAGCGTCGGATATCATCGTTGAGGTCACGCCCGACTTTGATTTTGAAGACGTTCCAGCCCTGAGCCAGGCAATCACGACAGAGTCGTCTCAGCTTGTCATCGTCATAACCGAGCCAACCGGCGGAGGTCGTGTAGGCGGGATATCCATCATTTTTAAGGTGAGCGATCCGATCAGCTTTCGTCGATTCAATTCTCTTCAGGATTTGAACCGCTTCAGCGGGAGTCAGCACATCCGTCAGATACCGGAAATCTACACAACCAACAAATTGTTCCGGCGTCAGATCGGCCACAAGCCGCCACAACGGTTTCCCTTCGATCTTCGCCCAGAGATCCCACACGGCATTTACGACGGCTGCTGTCGCCAGATGAATCACACCTTTTTCCGGCCCAACCCAGCGAAGCTGGCTGTCGCCAGTGATATGCCGCCAGAATCCCGCCATGTCTGAAGTAAATGATTCCAGCGTCCGTCCGACAACGAGGGGAGCGAGCGCCTCAATCGCCGCAACACACAGTTCGTTCCCACGTCCAATCGTAAACGTCATCCCATGCCCTGCCGCCTGATCAGGTCGATCGGTCTCAAGTATGACATAGGCTGCAGAATAATCGGGGTCTGGATTCATGGCATCAGAGCCGTCCAGCATCTTCGAAGTTGGAAATCGAATGTCATGAGCAGTCAATCGAGTAATGATAGTGGGCATTAGATTTTGTGGTTCTATTTGGGTGTCGGAAAAATTTGTGCGTGGCTGTTTTTGTACCCGGTCGGAACTCGGATAGTAATCGGCAATGTGTTCCGATTCCAAGGTCCGCGCCCGGACCAGCCGATTCTTGCGCGCATTGACCACGCGAGCCGGGGAAATTCCGGGTTATTGACCGATTGGGGATTGGGTAGTATCATCTTGAAACCGTGAGAAAACTATTTTTTACGGGTCGAACCTTTTTCGGCGAAGATTGTCCAAGCTGTTACTATGACATTTGACTCGTTCCTCCTACTGGGCCTGCTTACTCGCTGAGATGCGAGGTTCAGGGAACGTCTAGTCGCACTGATGCACAAGTTCACCCTGAGACCTCGCGGTCTCGGGGTTTTTTTGTTTGTATTTCACTCCCTTTCACCTTTGAGTGTGAACCCATTATGGCTGACAACGTCATTATCTTCGACACCACGCTTCGCGATGGCGAACAATCTCCCGGTTGCAGCATGACGACTCCTGAAAAACTGAAGGTCGCTGAAGCTCTTGTGGAACTGGGGGTCGATGTCATCGAGGCGGGTTTTCCAATCACTTCGCCTGGTGATTTCGAAGCCGTTCGGGCGGTCGCCCAGAAGTTTGGCGACCGAGCGACGATTTGCGGGTTGGCTCGCTGTCGGAAGAATGACATTGAGCGAGCTGGTGAGGCCTTACGCGGTATCGCTCGGCCCCGAATTCATGTTTTTCTTGCTACGAGTCCAATTCATCGTGAATTTAAACTCAAGATGGCCGAACGGGAAATCGTCAAAGCGGCTGTCGAGCACGTTCAGTTTGCGAAGACGTTCTGCGATGACATTGAATTCTCACCCGAAGATGCCGCTCGGACGGAACTCGACTTTCTCACTGAAGTTGTTGAGAAGGCGATTGAGGCCGGGGCGACGACGGTCAATATTCCCGACACGGTCGGGTATGCCACGCCAAATCATTACTTCAAAGTGATCTCGCACCTCAAGCAGCATGTTTCGAACATCCATAAAGCGGTCATCAGCACGCACTGTCATAACGACCTTGGTCTGGCGGTCGCGAACAGTCTCGCTGCGGTGGAAGCAGGGGCACGACAGGTCGAATGCACGATTAATGGCTTGGGCGAACGAGCGGGGAACGCGGCACTCGAAGAAATCGTGATGGCGCTCAAGACTCGCAAGGACTATTACGGGGTTGAGACACGGATCAATACGCCGAAGCTTTGCAGTGCCAGCCGGCTGGTCTCGAGCATTACTGGGATGCTTGTTCAACGGAACAAAGCGATTGTCGGACAGAATGCGTTCGCACACGAAGCGGGGATTCATCAGGATGGAATTCTTAAGGAACGAACCACGTATGAGATCATGCGAGCGGAAGACGTCGGGTATGTGGGCGTGAATCTCGTTCTGGGTAAGCATAGCGGTCGGGCTGCAATTCGGTCTCACGTGCTTCAATTGGGATATCAGCTCGATGAAGCTCAGCTTGAGACGGTTTATAAAGACTTTATTGCGCTCGCCGATAAGAAGAAGAACATCTACGACGCGGACATTGTGGCGTTGATCGAGAATCGGATGAATGTCTCGATGGATCGCTGGAAGTTGGTTCGCTTTCATATTGCGGCGGGGACGGGAACGATTCCAACTGCGACGGTTGAATTGCAGGATGAATTGTCAAAGGGACAGCCCACGGCCGATTTGAATGGCGGAGCGGATGAGGCAGTGAGAACATTCAAAGACGCCGCGATTGGAGACGGACCGGTCGACGCTGTCTGCAAGGCGATGGAACGGATTGTCGGCGTTACTGCGGAGCTGAAGGACTATCAGGTTCGTGCCGTATCGGGTGGTGAAGATGCTCAGGGGGAGGCGTCGGTAGCCATTAATTACCAGGGTCGCCGGTATCATGGGAAAGCGGTCAGCACCGACGTGATTGAAGCGAGTGCTCTGGCCTACCTTAAAGCATTAAACAAGGCAGTCAGCGATCAAGTTGTCGAGAAAGCTCCTCCTGGGGTTTGATGACGTCGCTTCTCGTTCTGGTTATCCGAATCAGTAATCGGGGCATTTCTTTTTGGGAGGAATGCCCCGTAACTTTTTTCGGGGGATGAGAACGGTATTGGCGCGTCGTGAGAAAAAGGCAAAAAACAAGGTGGTTGGGAATACTAATCTGCGCTTATCTTCGCCAATCAGAAAATTCAATTGGCGAACCATCCCGACGTTGAATGTCACTGACGGGTTGAAGCATAAATGATTTGCGAAGTGTTGTTTCAAGCATCTGGCGTCGTTGAGGGCGCTTGATGTCTAAGGACACTGTGCTTCTGACCGTAGGCAAAGTAAATGACCAGACCAATGCCCATCCAGGCTAACAGTCGCCACCAGTTTGCTGCGGGTAACGAGAGCATCAGCATCAGGCACGAAAGGATGCCGAGGATGGGAACAATGGGGACCAGAGGGCAGCGGAAGGGGCGGACCGCTTCAGGGTTAGTGTATCGCATAATGAGTACTGCGGCACAGACAATCACAAAGGCGAACAACGTGCCGATGTTGGTCAGATGCAGCAGTGCGTCGAGCGGCAAGAAGCCTGCCAGGAAGCCAACAAAAAGCCCGATCCCGATCGTGCTTTTCCACGGCGTTTGAAAGACAGGATGCACGTCTGCGAAGAACGCCTTGGGGACAAGGCCGTCCCGGGCCATCGCCAGAAAGACGCGAGGGGCACTGAGCATCATCACGAGCAGAACGGACGTCATTCCCGCGACGGCTGCACTGGCGATAATCATCTCAGCCCAAGGGAGTCCCGCCTGATGGAATGCTGACGAGATCCCGGCATCGACGTTGATCTCGTCGTACTTGACCATCCCCGTGAGGACGGCAACGACCGCGATGTACAAAACTGTGCAAATCAATAATGAGGCAATAATTGCAAACGGGACATCACGTTGCGGATTCCTGGCTTCTTCAGCGTGTGTCGAAATGGAATCAAATCCGATATAGGCGAAGAAAATGATCGCAGCACCTGCCAGCATCCCGACAGGCTCGCCTGTTTTGCTGTTGACTTCGCCAAGAACGGGAATGCCGAAGAAGCTGATACCACTCCAGCCATACGGAGCGAATGGGGTCCAGTTTTCAGGATGGATGTAGAACGCACCAACGAGGATCACGAAGACGACAGCCCCAACCTTAGTGAAGACCATCAGGGCATTGAAACCAGCGCTTTCTGCGATCCCTTTGACGAGGATCGCCGTCATGATGGCCACGATCAGTACGGCGGGAAGATTGCAAATCGAACCGGTCAAGACGTAGTGCGCATCAACGAATTTGCCGTCAACCATTCCTGCGTCTTTATAGATCATCGTGGCCTGTTTGAATAAATCCGGGACGTGCATCCCCAGCTTTGACAATAATTTCTGAAAGTAACCAGACCAACCATTCGCCACCGTGGCGGCTCCGACGGCGTATTCCAGAATCAGGTCCCATCCGATGATCCAGGCGAACAGTTCACCCATCGTGATATAGGCGTAGGTGTAGGCACTACCGGCGACAGGAGCCATTGAAGCGAATTCGGCATAGCACAGAGCGGCGAAAATACAGGTCACTCCGGCAACGATATAGGAGACCATCAGAGCCGGCCCGGCACACTGGCTTGCGGCCTTGCCCGTGGCGACAAAGATTCCGGCACCGATGACGGCACCGACGCCGAGAGAAGTCAAGTTGATCGGCCCCAGGACTCGCTTGAGACGTTCGTCACCTTTCATTTCGAGTAACAGATGGTCCAGATTCTTGCGGGCGAATAGCTGATTCCAATTCATCGCGATTCCTTCGGATGGTCGATTGACGGGTGGGTTAGCCCGCGAGAATTCGGGTTAACCTGATCGGAAGGCGAGATTAGCGACTCGACCGGCCTGTTTTAAAGTGACAACGACAAATTGAACTTACATTTGTCTGGAATTGGATTTCGATTGGCGAAGTTTTTTAAAGTTATCTGGAGGGCGCAAGGCTTCTGCCGAGCCGGGAAGTAGGTACATGATCGACTCAGCGGCTCGGTGGGAGCCTCGCCCTCACGTTAGGTTGTGGACAATGTTCTCGCGGGGAATTCTTCGTGGTTTTTGGCAGATTGAATCAATAGACTTTTTGTCTGACATCTCTTCATCAGAATCGGCTGGTACTCCATGAATAACACCGCGAGAGTGGTTGACCAAACAGGCAACGACGTCTCTCGACGTACTTGGCGAGGTTGGTGGCGAGACTTGCCTGCCTGGTTTCGTATCGGGTTTTGGGCTGTTTTCGCCACGTTTGTCGTCCAAGTCGCATTCGCTATTCGAATCATGGTCGGTTTGATTGATCCGCGTGAGGTCACGTTATTGCGGCAGAAGGGAGCTAACGTCCTTTATACATCCGATGCGATGTGGGATCCGATTCCCGGCGCTCTTCTAATCCGTGCCGGACTTTGGGGAAGATCCCGCAACGACGTATACTTCATCCGGTTAGACGAACACGGAACCGATGAGGATCTGAAGCTGATTGGAGCCAAGTTTCCGAACCTCAAAACTATTTCACTGAGGTCCGCAACGATTACTGCAGAAGGTCTGAACGCTCTCGCTGCCTGTCGGAAGCTTGATCTCTTGATTCTCGAATTGACAGACGCTGATGATGCGGTTGTCGAAAGTCTCACGAAATTCGAAACGATTTCTGATCTTTCATTGGAAGGAGCTCTGGTTCGCGATGCCTCGATTCCGATGCTGAAGAAGTTGCCGCGACTGGTTCGTATAAACGTTTCTCTAACTGACATCAGTCTCGCGGCGATTCAGGAATGGCGAACGAGCCAGCCTAAACTTGTGATCCAAACCGAAAGAGACCGAATTCCCGACGCGTTAGTGGCTTCAATTCGGTGGACTGACGGCAAACTTTCGCGACGCTTTCAAGGAAATTACAAGTCTGGTGTACCAGCGATTGGCAAAACACACGCATGGTTGACGGGCTCGAACTTGAACGCCAGCCATCACGCTGGGCTATGGTGGGATCCGGCGCAGTTAGATGATCGTCGCGACGGGGATTATGTTTTCACGCTTCGTTTGGGTGATTACGAAGCCGAACCAGTGACAATCCCAATGAAAGACGGAAAGTTTGCGGTCGATTCCTTTGAGTTTCGAATGCCGGTTACAGAGGCCGAGGCATTGCAAACAAAGGCAACGAGTACAGCCAATTGACGCAGGTCGACATGGGAGCCGACATGGTGTTGTCGTTTGACAATCGCTACTTGACCGAAGATGGTCAAGCAGTAGCACAGGAATTTTTACTGCGACGTGGTAACACAGAATTTCGGATACCCGTCAATTCCCAAATAACCGCTTCCGAATTCATCAAAAGGCGTTTATGATCAGAACGCATCGGCCGATGTTAATTGGTAGAATATCACTCATTGATGAATCGGGGATTTCGCGTGACGATTCAAACGACGCAAACGGAGATGCCAACTGCTAGCGAAAGTTCAACTTCTAATAGCTTCCCGTTCCAGCCTGCATCACGGGATTTGATTCGAGTGGGCGGGTCGCGTCGATGGTTTCTGCAGACGGGATTGGCTGGTATCGGCGGCTCGTCTCTCCCTTCGATTCTGCAACTTCAAAGTCAATCAGCGTCTGCTGGTGAGACTCCTTTGCCGCGCGCTAAAAAATCGGTGATTCTTTTCTGGCTGTCGGGTGGCCCCAGCCACATTGATATGTGGGATCCCAAGCCGAATGCGCCTTCCGAAATTCGAGGGCCGTACTCGACAATTTCATCGAAAGTCCCAGGTGTTTTGCTGAGTGAACATCTTCCTCTTCAAGCAGGTATCGCCGACAAACTTTCGTTTCTAAGAGCAGTCGATTGCAAAGCCAGCAATCATACGCCGATTACGATGCAAGCTGGAAATCCACTCGCTCGACGGACGGACGACAATAAGGATGGGGGCGGCTATCCGTCGATGGGTTCTGTGGTCGCTCGATTTCGTGGCGCGAATCATCCTGATCTGCCTCCGTTTGTCGGGCTGGCTCCTTCATGGAACGCCGACGTCTGGGAGTCAGGTCATCTGGGTTCAGCTTACAAGCCGGTGAAGGGGCTGGAACTCGTGGGTAAGTTTGGTCTGCCACAAGGGGTCCAGATCGATCGTCTGCAAGATCGAGATCGATTGCGACGATCGTTTGATCGGCTGCGGCGTGATCTTGACAGTCATCACATGTTGGAAAGTCTCGACCGGTACAATGCTCAGGCGTTCGAAATGGTCGCCGGGGGCAACGTGCAGAAGGCGTTTGATATGACGTCAGAAACGGACGCGACCCGAGATTTGTATGGTCGAAACAGCATCGGCGAAAAGGCAATTCTGGCGAGGCGACTGGTTGAATCGGGCGTCACGTTCACTCTGATCAGCGGGGCGTGGGGTTACTTTGATCATCATGGAGACTCCGTTCAATGGGGCGGAATCGTGAAGGGGCTGACTCCGCTTTTGCCCCAGGTCGATAGAGCCTTGTTCGCACTGGTCACGGATCTTGAGCAACGAGGTTTACTGGATTCCACGCTGGTCTTGATGATGGGTGAATTCGGTCGTTCACCGGTCATCAATAAAGACGCGGGCCGTGATCATTGGACCAACGTGATGTCGATGGTTGTCGCAGGTGGTGGCTTGCGGCACGGTCAGGCGGTCGGCAGTACGGACGACAAAGGCTACGACGTGAAGGACGGCTTAGTCAGACCACAGGATCTGGCGGCGACGGTGTTCCGTCATTTTGACATTGATCTCAATTCACACTGGATCAGTCCGCAAGGGCGTCCAACTCCGATTGTCGTCGAAGGGGGACGTCCGATCCCTGAGTTGCTGTAGTCTCCTAGTGCGGCAACTCGACACAGACAAGATTTCCGGCAGCGTTCCTGCCGTAGACTCGCTTGTTGAAAAGCACTGGAACAGTCCAGCAGCGGCCGGTCAAGAACGGGGACCTTGCCAATTCTTCGTAGCCGATTGCGGTCGCTTTGGCCAGAATCAGGATACCGTCTTCGCTGAGGATCAGCAGTTTGCCGTCGGCGATCATCAGCGATCCACAGCCCAGGCCACGTTGCTTCCATTTGACCTCGCCGGTATCAAACTTCATGCACGTCAGTTGAACGACACGGCCCTGATTCGAATTGCCGTCGAAACCGTAAAGGTATCCATCCATGAGAATGCTGTTGTTAAAGTGATTTCGCAGTTCCTTATTTCGATAAACCTCTTTCAGACGTTGACCGTCGAATTCAAATAACCCGCAGCCGACGTTGTACGCCGTAGAAATCGAGATGCGGTTTCCATCGACGATGGGCGTGGTGGCGTTGGTCTTGAACGGCGATGACCAGGGTAAAAATGCAACAGGTTCACCGTTGTCGAGTTTCGAGATTCGTAACGCTTCGCAATCCAATGTGGCGACGAATTTTGCGTCTGATGTCGGAAGTGAAAAGACTGCAGCTGAACCGTAACCTGCTTCATGCTTGGTGGACTGCCAATTTTTTTTGCCGGTTTGCTTTTCGTACGAGACGACTCGTCCCCCTTCCAGGATCAGATGATTTCCGGAGATGACCGCTGAACTGGAAAAACCCCAGTCAGGATTTCTGACATCGAGATCCTTCTGCAGCATTACTTCCCAGATGACTTTTCCCGTCGCCACTTCGAGACAAAAAAGCTGACCTTCTTTTCCCAGCGTATAGACATGATCACCATCGACCGTCGGAGTTGCACCAGGGCCGCCCTCGTGCAGGTTATCGTTCAATCGACAGGGATATCGATGGGTCCAGATTTCTTCGCCGCTGTCGGCATTGAGGCACCAGACAATTTCCTTGCCATCGACATGGCCCATTGTGAACAATCGCCCGTCGACAATTGACATTGAACTGAATCCGACGCCGATCTGTCGTGACCAAGCGACATGTAACCCATCCTTCGGCCAAGTCGACACCCAACCCGTTTCGTGACTGACGCCGTCTCGATTGGGACCCATCCAGTTCGGCCAGGACTTCGGCGCCGCAGTGTCGGCACCGTCCACGTTTGCCGTTACCGCTCCGATGACCACAACAAGAATCGATGCGATGCGACATCCAGTCAACATACGGTACTCCCTCAAGACACATCAAGATTGACAAATGGGAATGGCCCAGCCAAAGTAACTTCGTAACGTACCTCAGTTCAAGGGTCGAGTGACCGATCAAATAAAGTCTTCGAGGAAGTTGAGATGAGTCATTCACGAGGGGACCTAAGTCGGCAGTGGCAGTCGATCTCTCGCCGGCAACTTCTTCATGCCGCTGGCGTCGGTGCCATGGCCTTGGGGTCACCGGGAATGGTCGTTGCAGGAGTCGATCCCAACCAAAATCTGGGGCGTGGAGCGGCGCCGAAGTCTTGTATCTTAGTTTTGTTGTGCGGCGGCCCCAGTCATCTCGATACGTGGGACTTAAAACCAGAAGCACCGGCAGAAATTCGCGGGCCTTACCAGCCGATTTCGACTACGGTCCCCGGAATGAAGATCTCGTCGCTGCATCAGCGCATGGCGACGCTAACGGATCATTTCAGTTTGATCCGGTCAATGACGCATATTGGTAACATCAGCAATCATTTTGACGCGATGCATCATTGCCTGAGCGGTCAAGCCGACGCACCGCTGGACTCACCGTATATCGGCTCAGTCATGGCGAAGGTTCGACCGAACGAGCGTGGCGTCGCTCCGTATGTCTGGTTGATCAAATGTGTTGGCGACCCGGTTTTCTGTGCGCCGAATATTGGGACGGGAGGTCATCTGGGGGCTGGGCATAGTCCCATGTTTGTCGGGTCAGCAGCGAATCATCCCGCCATGCCCGGCTTTAAAGCGCCTGAGGAATTGCTTCCTCCGGTATCGTCTGATCGAATGCTTGACCGTCGCCGGTTACTGAATGGCCTGAATCCACCGGCTGGAGTGGAGAATCATGTCACAAAGGATTGGCAGGATTTGTATGGCCGCGCCTTTGAGTTGACGAATGGGGCAGGTGGGCGCGAGGCCTTCGAGCTGGAGCGTGAGTCGACCAAGAATCGCGAACGTTATGGAATGCACCCGCTCGGTCAAAATCTGCTGCTTGCCAGACGGCTGGTCGAATCAGGTGTCGGATTTGTCACGGTAAATGGATGGACTGGTGCGGCACCGGGTGAAGCGGGCGGTGGTCCTCCGAGTTCAAGCTGGGACATGCATGGCGGGGAAATGGGGATGGGAAATGCTTTCGGCACGGGTTCATACGGGATGGGCTGGTGTCTCCCTCGGCTTGATGAGGCCCTTTCCGCCTTACTAATCGACCTGAAGGATCGAGGTATGCTTGAGAGCACACTGGTGGTAGTGGCCGGAGAATTCGGACGGACGCCGCATATTAATGCGATGGCGACGAATCCGGGACGCCAGCACTGGCCATCGTGTTACTCAGCGATCCTTGCCGGAGGTGGCATACGCGGCGGTGCTGTTTACGGCGAGTCCGATAGGATCGGGGCATACGTCAAAGACAAACCGGTTCGCCCACAGGATCTTGGTGCCACGATTTATCACGCACTAGATATTCCACTGGAAACTCGACTCGGCAAGGATGGCTTTACCCGGCCTGTCAGTTCTGGTCAGCCGTTGCTGGGCCTGTTTGGCTGACTATTTCGCAGGAAACGAATTGCGGTCCATTTGTTGATTTGATTTGCGCGTGGGCTTAAGTCCCATTCGTGTGGCCTGCTTCAGGGCTCGGCGGGATTATTGCCTTTCCGAAGCCGTATCCTTTACCGCAGTGGGTTGCTACGCAACCTCAGTCTGATTGACTTCTGGATGGATCGAAACAGGGCCCGAACCTTTGTGCCCATTCGTATCGAAGACCGCGCCGCCGTAAAAGTACCACGGCAAAATTGCGAGAAGTTCTGCGGCGTATTCTGGTATCACAGTTCTTGATTGCTTCATCGAAATCGGACCGCGATACCATCGGTTGGGGCGAGAAAACACTTCTTCGTTGATAGAGCAATACAGCCAGCGGCTACCACAAAATCGACAGTCGAAGAGACTGACGTTACTGAAACTCCCAGCCATCGAATCAGCACCGATGTCAGTTTCGTGAAACACTTCGACACCGCATTTGGGGTCTAAACACTGACATTCCAATTCGGTAGTATCGCACATATCAAAGCCTCACGGTTCTCAGGGCTGACCGTCGATGAACGAATGATTTCATTCAATTTCGAAATCATTCAATTAATCAGACGACTGAACGTTACAAGTCGCAGCCGAATTCGCAAAGGCCTTTTCTGCTCCGTTCATCTCGATTTCAGTTTTCTGCCTTAAACCCATTAAGAGTATCTGAAATATTGGATCAGCCACGTCGCTTAGATGAGTGATTTTACCTGTCGTTAGAGAATCACTTGACGACAGCGATGGTTTCGTCAGGCGTTCTGATAGTCATTACGAAATTGTGACGTCATTTTGGAAAGAGATGACTTTTGTTGTCCGTCATTGTCAAAGTTTTCTCTCGCCAACCAATTTTGGAACACGACGTTTAAAGCAGGCCATTCGCTATCGATGATCGAATACCAGGCCGTGTCACGACTTCTTCCTTTATAGACTGCCGCCTGGCGGAAGATCCCTTCAAGCTGAAATCCAAGTCGTGTTGCGGCTCGCCTGGAAGGGAGGTTCAACGTATGACATTTCCATTCGTACCTGCGGTAACCCAGATCGAAAGCTCGTTCCATCATGAGATACATAGCTTCGGTTGCTGCAGGCTTTGCCTGTAGTAAAGGCGAGAAATTGAGGTGTCCGACTTCAATCGAACCGTGTCTGGGATCGATTCGCAGATAGCTGCAAACACCGACCGCTTTGTTTGTTTTTAAATCGATAATGGCAAAAAAGAGAGGATCGCTTGCCGTTGCTGATTGATCTAGCCAGGTATGGTAGTCGTCGAAGTTCGCAAATGGGCCGTACGGCAGATAGGTCCAGTTCCGTCCCTCTTGATCTGCCAAGTTCGCACGATAGAGGTCAACTGCATGCCGCGCGGGCTCTAGTGGTTCAATACGACAAAAGCGACCTTGCATCGGTGCACGCGCCGGCAGGGCAGGCGGCAACCAGTTTGGAACCAACTGTCCAACAGGCTGCCCGAGCGGATTCATCTCATGTTGCATCATCGTCCTCAGTAAAAAATGCTCTAATTGAACCGTCCGAGTCGTTGAAGTATAGACGATGCCCGGAGATTTCGGGTGATCCTGCGTTCCATTAGATCGAACCACTGAATTCATTCCGACAGAAAAAAGGAGTAGACTTACGGCATGAGTTTACACACGCGAGATCTCTGTGTGCTGGTTTTGGCCTGTACCTTGTCGACCGACTCGGTGCGATCGCTTGAGCTATCGGCAGCTGAATATGATGTTCCATTGTGGTCGTTTCAAGCCGTACAGGCTGTGAACCCTCCTGAGACGCGTGAGAAAGACTGGGGGCAGTCTCCCGTCGATCAGTTTATTCTTGCTGGACTTGAAGGGCACGGACTAAATCCGGCACCTCGCGCCGACCCAAGGACGCTACTTCGGCGGGCGACGTTTGATCTGACGGGACTTCCTCCGACACTGGCAGAGATTAACGACTTTCTCGCCGATGTGTCGCCGGCAGCCTTCGCTGATGTGGTTGATCGACTTTTGGAATCACCGGGTTATGGAGAGCGTTGGGGGCGGCATTGGCTGGATGTTGTTCGTTATGCCGATGCGAGGGATCTGATTCAGTTACCTGCAGAAAGTGATTTCCGCGAAGCATGGCGTTATCGCGACTGGGTTGTCACGGCGTTCAATTGTGATTTTCCATACAATCAATTCATCAAACAACAGATTGCAGGGGACTTGCTGCAACCCACGGACGCGAGTCAGATCGATGCAGATGCGATTATCGCAACGGGAATGCTGGCGATCGCAGACTTTGTTCCCGGCGATGTCGACAAGCAACAGATGATCGCTGACTATGTGAACGATCAAATCGACGTCGTAGGACGTTCGATTCTCGGACTGACATTGGCTTGTGCTCGCTGCCACGACCACAAATTTGATCCCATTTCCACCGAGGACTATTACTCACTCGCCGGAATCTTCTTCAGTTCTCGGCTAGTTCCAGGGCCAATCAAGGGAAATACGCCTCTTGTTCGCGTGCCACTGCTGCCAGCGACAGTAATCGCTGCCATCGAAGCCAGTCAGGCTCGTGATAAATCACGAGTGGTTGCGTTGTCCAGCCAAGTGAGCCATATCATTGAGCGTGAATATCGTTCATACCTTGAAAGACAAGTGGAAACTGAAACACAGAGATACCTGCTCGCGACCTGGCATGTCACTCATTCGCAATCAGGGCAAGTTCGGCCGGACATACACGAAGTCGCAAACCAGAATGGGCTGGACGCAGCAGTACTAAGTCGCTGGATTACCTGCTTTGACGAGAAACGGCCACATCCCGCACTGGTCGAGATTCTTCATTCCGCAGAAAAATCAGTGGCAGAAGCGCTGGTCAGCAAGTTGGCTGCAAAGTTGTTACAGGTCGCGGACCGTCGTCGGGAACGCCTGAGACATAACATTGTGAATAAGGCGGGTGATCAGATTGCGATCCTGAAATTTCAAGCCGACGACCGACGCATTGTTACTGACAATCATCAGTATGTAACGACATGGCCAAATCGAGGCAGTCGCCTCGAAATTGCGTCGACTTTGCCTGAGACGACGGGCCCACTTTTGACAACAACGGACATCGACGGACAAAGCCGGTCCGTGCTGCGTTTTGCTGGAAAGGAATTGTTGAAAACCCCGGGTTCAGTGCCGTTAACGGGCAGCTTGTTCGTCGTGTTTCGTTCGGATCCAGCAGGATCAGCTGGACAGCGGTTGGTTGGTTGGGAAGACGCTGCATTTGGTCAGCATGGATTGGGAATTATGACCGATGGGGCGGGAGCGATTCACGCGATTTTGCGGCGAAACGGTGCGAGTGGAGATGTTGTTGTTCCGGTGCCAATCAAGGTTGCGCCGATGTCCGGATTTCAAGTTGTGAGTATTACTTGGGGGCCAAATGGCGTGGCTGTGTATCGTGACGGCCAGCGAGTCGGAAGTAACAAGGGAATTGATTCCGTCTCATCTGACCCTGTGATTACTTCATTAATGATCGGTTCAGCCGGTTCAGGTCCAAGTCCTAAGTTTCAAGGGGACCTGGCTGAACTGCAAGTTTTCGATTCTCCTCTTGATGACGAGGCTCGGCAGCGAATCGAAACGGAGCTGAAGAATCATTGGGTTTTAAATTCCGGAACAGAAAATACAATCGACCTCATCGAGGATCTGTACCAGGAATTAATTTCGTCAGTCAGCCCGTTTCATTTGCTCGATTCAGAACGTGAAAAGAAGTTGCCAGGCGAAATTGGCCAGCAGTTGGCGGATCTTCGATATGAGCTGGAGACGATTCAGAAGAAGCCGCCACGTGAGATTCCTCGAGCCGTCGCAGTATTGGAAGGAGGCCCGCCAGGGACACCTCACGAAGGGTTTCACGATGCCCAGGTTTATTTGAGAGGTAACCATGCGAATCCGGGAAAAACTGTGCCACGCGGCTTCCCGAAATCCATTGCTGGCTCTAACCCATCCGCGATCAAAGGAGGGAGTGGTCGCCGGGAGCTGGCGGAATGGGTGATCAGTCCCCAAAACCCGCTTACTGCCCGGGTCATGGTCAACAGAATCTGGCAGCATCATTTTGGTGTCGGACTTGTTCAGACTTCGGCGAATTTCGGTTCGATGGGTGATCGCCCCAGTCATCCAGAGTTACTCGATTTTCTTGCTACTCGGTTCATTGAATCAGGTTGGTCGGTCAAAGCGATTCATCGGATGATTATGTTATCCAGTGTTTATCAGCAGACCTCGGCATCGAATCCCGACGGCTTGGCTAAGGATCCTGAAAATCGATTGTTATGGAGGTCGCACCGCCGCCGGTTAGAAGCCGAGGTTTTTCGCGATAACCTTTTTGCGGTGGCAGGGAGGCTGGACAGGACGCTTGGTGGCCTTGGATTTCAGGACATTTCGACCCCTCGTCGAGGCCTGTACATGATGTCGGTTCGGACAGGGACCAAAAATGCCGAGTTCGGGCCGTTGTTTGATGCGCCGGATTGTAGTGGTATCGTCGAACGCCGAAACGAATCGATTGTCGCACCTCAGGCGTTTTTTTTGTTGAACGATCCGCTCGTCACGTCTTTAGCCTGCTCACTCGCTGATCGGGTCGTTCGTCAAGCGGACGCGGGAACGGATCTAGAACGGATTTGTCGACTCTACGAGATGACGCTCGGCCGTTCGCCGTCAGAAGAAGAAATCGATGTTGGTACGTCGCTTCTTTCCGATACGACTCAGCCCGACAACTGGTGCGGTTATTGCCGATTGATTCTGTCAACGAACGAGTTCATGTTTGTTGATTAATTTGAGCAGGTCTCACATGGATTCACATTCTTACCATTCGATGTCGAGCGAGCAATTCGATTTGCCATTGAATCGTCGCGAATTGTTGAGGCGTTCCGGAGGTGGATTCGGCGCGCTGGCACTTTCTGCATTGATGGCGGATGAGACTGTCTCTGGGGCGGAATTGAAAGCCGAGGAACCTGGCGCTTCGTTGATCGTCAAGCGACCGCACTTTACAGCCAGGGCAAAGCGGGTGATTTTTCTTTTTATGCCCGGCGGTCCATCGCAGGTCGATACATTTGATCCCAAGCCGCAATTGACCAAAGACGACGGTAAACCATCGCCAAAGTTGTATATCGGGCAACAACGCAATCTGATGGCTTCTCCTTGGAAATTCCGACAATATGGCCAGTCAGGACTCGAAGTCAGCGAGCTTTTTCCTCAAACCGCTAAACGAGTTGACGATCTCTGCGTGATTCGCTCGATGGTGACGGACGATCCAAATCATCCCGGTGGGTGTTTATTAATGCACACGGGAGAGCGCGTCTCGTCCCGACCGAGTTTGGGTGCCTGGGTTACCTACGGTCTCGGGGCCGAAAATCGCAACCTTCCGGGGTTCGTAGCTGTCGGGCCGGGACCGATCATCGAAGGAGCTCGTCAGTACGGATCGAGTTTCCTGCCAGCGGTGTATCAGGGAACATTTGTGTCAAACCCTGATCAACCGCTGAAGAACCTGTCGGCATCCGTTTCTGATGATCGGCAGCGCCGTGAGTTGAATGCTTTAAATAGGCTTAATGAATTGCATCGGAATGGCCGTGCTGATGACAGTCGGTTGAGTGCCCGGATTGATTCATTCGAGTTGGCCTATCGGATGCAAACCGCTGCACCGGAGGCGTTCAGCCTTGCGGGAGAAACGGAAGAGACCGGGAAGCTTTATGGGATCGATCAGCCCGCGACCCAAACGTTTGGAAAGCAATGTCTTTTGGCACGACGACTGGTGGAACGTGGCGTGCGATTCGTACAGCTGTATCATACGACGGGTGGCTTTCAACCGTGGGACCAGCATAGTGATCTTAAAGCCGGTCACGAAAGGAATGCTTTCGCGACCGATCTTCCGATCGCCGCGCTGCTTCACGACTTGAAGCAGCGCGGGTTGCTGGAGGACACGCTCGTCATCTGGGGCGGCGAGTTCGGAAGAACTCCTGCACGAGAAGGAACAGCCAATGGCCGCGACCACCATCCGTTTGGATTTACAATTTGGTTAGCCGGAGGTGGAGTAAAGTGTGGAATTAAGTATGGCGCGACCGACGAATATGGCTGGGACGCGATCGAAAATCCTGTCCATATTCACGATCTGCACGCGACCATCCTGCATTTGCTTGGGCTTGATCATGAATTGCTCACCTATCGGTTTGCCGGTCGCGACTTCCGCCTGACCGATGTCTATGGAAATGTAGTGAAAGAAATTCTGGCGTAGTGTGGAACAAGCTCGAAGTGAGCTTGTCCCACACTACAGTTTATGTCCTCATCGCGCTGGAGTGACGGATCTCGGCGCGGTAATCTGCTCGCAACATGTTTACGTTCAATTGACCTCGTTTCTGGAGAACTCTCATGGCATCCACAAAAGTTGCCGCACCAACGATTCGACAAACAAACATGCTGATCGGTGGCAAGTGGCAAGAGTCGCTAGGAGGGAAGCGCTTTCCGACGGTTAATCCCGTGAATGAAAAGGTCATTGCTGATGTTCCCGATGGAAACGAAGCTGATGTTGACGCTGCGGTCAAAGCAGCACGAACAGCCTTTGAGTCCGGTCCTTGGAATAAAATGGACGCTCGCGACCGAGGTCGTTTAATGAACAAGCTGGCGGACTTGATGGAGACAAACCTTGACGAGCTGGCGGCATTAGAAACGCTTGACAACGGAAAACCAATCCGCGATTCGAAGACTGCGGATCTGCCGCTCGCCATTGATTGCTTGCGTTACTATGCCGGCTGGGCCGATAAGCTGTCGGGAGATACGATTCCGATACGTGGAAATTACTTCTGTTATACGCGACGCGAACCCGTCGGGGTCGCCGGACAGATCATCCCGTGGAATTTTCCGATCCTGATGGCGGCCTGGAAATGGGGCCCTGCTTTGGCGGCTGGTTGTACCATCGTGATGAAGCCTGCCGAACAAACTCCGTTAACTTGCCTGCGTATGGCGGAACTGGCTCAGGAAGCGGGAATTCCAGATGGAGTGATCAACGTCGTGACAGGCTATGGTCAGACAGGTGCGGCCATCGTTAAACATCCCGGGGTCGATAAAATTGCGTTCACAGGTCACTACGAGACCGCACAGAAAATTATGGTTGATGCAGCCGGGACTCTTAAGCGACTGACGTTCGAGTTGGGAGGCAAAAGTCCGAATGTCGTGTTCGCCGATGCGGACCTTGATGCCGCAGTGGCGGGAGCCGAGTTCGGTCTGTTTTTCAATCAAGGCCAGTGCTGCTGTGCGGGTTCGCGATTGTTTGTCGAACAACCGATCTATGATAAATTCGTGGACAAGTTGGTGGCTCGGGCGAAGACTCGAAAGTTAGGTGACCCATTTGATCCGAAGACGACTCAGGGGCCACAGGTGGATTCAGACCAGTTCCAGAAGATTATGAGTTACATCGACAAGGGAAAGACTGAAGGAGCTCATTGTCTGACGGGAGGTACTCGGTTCGGAGACGAGGGATTCTTCATTGAACCGACAGTCTTTGCCAACGTCACCGACAACATGTCGATCGCCCGGGACGAGATATTTGGTCCGGTTCTCAGTGTATTGCCGTTCAAGAACGCTGACGAGATCATCGAGCGCGCAAACAGCACTTACTACGGTCTCGCTGCAGCCGTATGGACTCGCGACGTCGCCAAGGCTCACAAGTTTGCCGCCAGTGTTCGAGCCGGAACAGTCTGGGTCAATTGTTACGACGTCTTTGATGCTGCTGCTCCATTCGGCGGTTTCAAAATGAGTGGTATGGGTCGCGAATGTGGTGAGATTGGGCTTTCGAACTATACTGAATTGAAAACCGTGACGATGAGTTTGACGTAGTCCTACAATTCTTCCGTGTGACAAAAGCATCGAAACGCCCGAACGGAAGATAATCATGGCAGGTTTGATATTACTGACCGGTGCGACGGGATACGTCGGAGGTCGCCTGCTTTCGCTTTTGGAGCAGAGAGGCAATCGAGTTCGGTGTTTGACACGTCGTCCTGATGCCTTGTCTGGCCACATCTCAGATCACACGGAGGTTGTCGCAGGAGATCTTCTTGACCGAAACTCCCTTTGCAATTCCTTCGTGGACGTCGAAACGGCATTTTATTTCGTCCATTCCATGGGTAACGATCGTGATTTTGAAGAACAGGATCGACTAGCAGCGAAAAACTTTGCTGAAGCGGCAACAGCAGCTGGAGTCCATCGAATCATCTATCTCGGTGGTCTTGGAAATCCTGATCACGCACTTTCCAAACACCTTCGAAGCCGTCAGGAGACTGGAGATGTTCTCCGCGCCCATCATCGGCAGGTGATTGAGTTCCGTGCCTCGATCGTGATTGGTTCGGGCAGTTTGTCATTTGAAATGATTCGAGCGTTGGTCGAGCGACTACCGGTGATGATCTGTCCGCTCTGGGTCAGTGTTAAGGCGCAGCCGATCGCCATTGAAGATCTGCTGGCCTACTTGCTGGCGGCGATTGATATTCCCGTTGAGGCATCGCAGGTCTATGAGATTGGCGGTCCCGACCAAGTATCTTATGGCGAAATCATGCAGGAGTACGCCAGGCAACGAGGTTTACGGCGAGTTATGATACCAGTGCCATTATTGACTCCGTACTTGTCTAGTCTTTGGCTGGGACTCGTCACTCCACTGTATGCCCGCGTAGGTCGCAAACTCGTTGAAAGTCTGCGGAACCCGACGCTGATTTCCAATAATCTGGCGGAAACAACGTTGCCAGTGCACCCACGTTCCTATCGGGATGCAATCGCTCGTGCTCTGGTGAACGAAGACCAGGAAGTTGCGGAAACACGCTGGTCCGATGCGATTTCTTCGGCGGGGCAGCCAAGGGGATGGGGCGGAACCCGGTTTGGCTCTCGATTGGTCGATTCGCGCACTGTCAACGTCGACGTCTCCGTTGAACGAGCATTTGCGCCTATTCGTCGAATCGGTGGCAAAACAGGCTGGTATTATGGAAATTGGCTGTGGACGTTACGTGGCTTCCTTGACCTGCTTGTCGGAGGAGTCGGTGTTCGTCGCGGCCGTCGTGATCCCGAACACTTGCGTACAGGAGATACGCTTGATTTCTGGCGCGTGGAACTCTACGAACCGCCGCAGCGAATGCGGCTCTGTGCTGAGATGAAACTTCCGGGGCGTGCCTGGCTCGAATTTGAAGTGACCCCGTGCGAAGGAGGCAGCCAAATTCGTCAAACGGCTGTCTTTGATCCTCTTGGTCTATTCGGCCTGATCTACTGGTACGGGATATCTCCGTTACACTTTTTCGTCTTTGCGGGGATGTTGCGAAACATTGCGCGAGCAGCGAAAAATACGAATGAAGAAAATCTGTCAGCCCCTCGGATCAATCCAGTCATTTTGCCGTAGCGGTCCGAACTTTCGTCGGGAGCCATTTTGTGAGTGTGAAGCCGGTTGTAATCATTGGCGCAGGACTGGCAGGACTTTCCTGCGCACGGCATCTTGTGCGACAGGGTATCGAAGTTTTGCTACTAGAGGCACAAGATGATGTCGGCGGCCGTGTACGGACCGATCTGGTTGATGGATTTCGTTTGGATCGTGGTTTTCAAGTACTGCAAACCGCTTACCCCGAAGCACGTCGACAGCTCGACTATGCCGCATTAAAACTTCGAAATTTCGAACCGGGTGCGATGATTCGTACGCGAGGAAAAGTTGTTAAAATGGCTGATCCCTGGCGACGGCCGCAAGCGATTCTTTCGACAGCCTTTAACGAAGTCGGGGAGTTTGCGGATCGCTGGAGACTCGCCAGGCTACGCTGGCATGTCACTCAATCGACATTAGAAAACTTATGGGCCGAACCCGATTCAACAACAATTGATTATCTGCGTACGACCTGCGGGTTTTCGACGGACATGATCGAACGCTTTCTACTCCCCTGGTTCGCCGGGGTTTTCTTTGAACGAGAATTGTCCACTTCCAGCCGATTCTTCCGCTTCATCTTTCGGATGTTTGCCGTCGGCGCCGCTGCATTACCAGAAGAGGGGATGGGCGCGATGTCGAAACAACTCGCGAATGAGATCCCGGGCGGAATGTACCGATTTTTGTCGCGGGTTGAGTCGCTTGACGGTCAACGTGTCCGTATTGAAGGAGGCCAGTTGGTCGACGCTGCAGCAATCGTGGTCGCTGTTGAAGGTCCTGAAGCATCCCGACTCACTGGTGGAAAGATTCAATCACCAGACTCACGATCGACAACCTGCTTCTATTACGCCGCGTCCCAGGCTCCGATTAAAGAACCACTGCTTGTTCTGAATGGGGATCAAACTGGGCCAATCAATAATTTGTGTGTTCCCAGCAACGTCGCACCTTCTTACGCTCCGAAGGGACAGGCTCTCATCAGCGTTTCTGTTGTTGGAGCAAAAGTAAATGAATCGACGGATTTAGAAATTGAAGTTCGTCGCCAGTTAAGAGTCTGGTTCGGGTCCGAAGTCGATCACTGGTCAACTTTAAAACGATACCACATCCGCCATGCTCTTCCCTCTCAATCAGCCCATTTTCGGGATGGTGGCACACCCAATCCGAAATTAGTTGGGGGGGTGTATCACTGCGGTGATTATTGTGAAACCGCATCAATTCACGGGGCCCTATTAAGCGGTCGACACACCGCCGAGGCGCTCCTCACGGATCTCGGCACGGGCAGAACCTGAATCTTCCTTCGCGTGGTCAATGTGGGTCCCCCTTTACGTGTTTTCCGCCAGAGCCTAGAGTTTAGTGGGCCGACTGGTTTTCTTTTGTTAATTCATCGCAAACGATGCTGCTTTCATACGGATGTGATTTCATGCCACTTCGAGTTTACAACACACTTTCACGACAAAAAGAAGACTTTCAGACCGTCGAATCGGGCAAGGTGAGCATGTATCTGTGCGGTCCGACGGTTTATAAGCCGGCCCATATCGGCCACATGGTCGGGCCAGTGATTTTTGATACGATCAAACGCTATTTGACGTACAGTGGCTACAACGTTACGTGGGTCGTCAATATCACCGATGTCGACGACAAGCTTATCAATCGCGCCAATGAGAAAGGGATCACGGTTGAGGCTTTGGCCAAGGAGATGACTCAAGACTATTTTGACAACCTCAAGACAATGGCCGTCGATGGAATCGATCATTTTCCGTATGCGACACAGCACATCAAAGAAATGCAGGAAATAATTGCCACGTTAATCGAGAAGGGCTTTGCGTACCCGCTCGACGGCGACGTTTACTTCAACTGCACTCGCGACGAAGACTACGGCAAACTCAGTGGTCGCAGCCTGGAACAGATGCTGGCAGGGACCCGGGCCGAGACTCATGGTGGCAAAAGGCATCCTGCCGATTTTGCACTTTGGAAAGGATCGAAGCCGGGCGAACCCGCATGGGAAAGCCCCTGGGGACCGGGACGACCGGGCTGGCATATTGAGTGTTCGGCGATGGCCAAGAAAATTCTCGGCGATTCGATCGATATTCATGGGGGCGGGCTGGACCTGATGTTCCCGCATCATGAAAACGAACTTGCGCAATCAGAAAGCTGCACCGGAAAGCCATTCGCCCGGTATTGGATGCATAACGGCCTGATGCAGGCGAGCGGTACGCCCGGTAAGGTGGGTGGTGGTCACGACAAGCAAGGTGATAGACCAGCAGATCTTGCTGCGGCGAAAGAAGCACAGGAAGCCAATAAACTGGCGGGGTCGAAAGGGGCCGCGTCGGTTAAAGAGCTGTTTTCAAGGCACGATCCCGAAACGATTCGTTTCTTCCTGCTAGCGACACACTACCGAAGCCCGATCGACTTTAGCGACGAGCGGATTTCAGAAACGGGCAAGGCGCTGGAAGGCTTTTATCGTCTCTTTGAAACGTATGAGCGAGTCGCAGGGAATTCGTTCTATTCGCTGAAGGTGGCTACGAAGCGTTCGGAAAGTGCAGTACTTCACGGCGAGCCAGCCGCATATTTCCATGAATTGAACGAGTTGCGTCGTCGGTATCTCGAATCGATGGACGACGACTTTAATACCGGCGGCGCGGTCGGTGTTCTGTTTGATTTGAGAAAGACGCTCAATGCGTTCATTTCGGATCACAAGCTGGATAGCGCCAGTGCAGAAAAGGGCCAGGTTCCGTCACTGACGGCAGGTATGACGCTTCTTAAGGAACTTGCATTGATGCTTGGAGTCTTTCGCGAAGCCAAGCAAAAGGCCGCTTCGACCGATGACGGTACTCTCGACGGATTAATGCAACTTGTGATTCAAATCCGAGCTGACGCCCGAAAAAACAAGAATTTTGCGGTTGCAGATCTTATCCGAAACAAGCTGAATGAGCTGAAGATCACTTTGGAAGACCGGACAGACCAGACGCTTTGGCGTAAAGGTTGATTGCGACGAGCTTTTCACGGAAATATCTGAACGCTCCTGATGTATTCGCTACGCTTTGCCATCATGACGGTTTGGTTTGAATTCAGATGCAGACCAGATCAACGCCTTGATTAGTGTTCTGAGAATTGTCGACAACTCATAACAGCTTATTGCGAAATCTGTTATGAGTTGTTTTGGTTATTTGCCTACCGTTAATACGATATTCACAATTGCAGGTATGATGATTGCTGCGTGATGCTGACGCAGAGTGTTTCTGCACTTGATCTTGCGGCTTGAATCATCGGGCGGCTCTCGTGAATAAATCGACAGACCCCACAATCATCGAAGTTCGCGTTTCAAATATGCTCCGTACATCTTTTCCAATGGTTCTAATTCTAATACTGGCAATCGCTTCGCGATGCACTGCGAACGATGTGGAGCCCCGCCGAGAATCGGCAATTCGGTTCGCGACGTTCAATATTCAGGAACTATCACTTTCAAAGCTTCAACAAGTCGACTCGGACGGTAATGGAGCAAATCCACAGGTCAGGAACTGTGCCGAGATCCTGCAACGAGTTCGACCGGATATTGTTCTGATCAATGAAATTGATGCACCGTCGACGAGTGAAGACGGCGACACAGTTAATCCCCCTGGAAGTGCCGTACAACTGTTTCGAGACAAATATCTCACGGTTTCACAACGAACACTTTGGCCTCTGGAATTTCCCTACTTTTACATAGCGCCTTCCAATACGGGTGTTCCCACCGGATGCGATCTCGACAACGATGGAAAAAACGACGGGCCGGCAGATAGCTTCGGGTTTGGCAGATATCCGGGTGAATACGGAATGGCTCTTCTCAGTCGATTTCCAATTCAAATGGATGGGGTCCGGACGTTCCGAAAATTTCTATGGAAAAACATGCCGGGTAATTTGATGCCGGATGGATTGCAGGGAAAACCAGCGTTTTATGATGTGGAAGAATGCAATCTGTTCCGGCTTTCCAGTAAAAGCCATTGGGATGTCCCTTTGATAATCAATGGGGAGGTCGTGCATGCACTTTGTTCCCATCCGACGCCGCCAGTTTTTGACGGGCCTGAAGACAGCAACGGGAGGCGGAATTTTGACGAGGTCCGATTCTGGTCGGATTATATTGCGGGGCTCGGCTCTGCTCAGTGGATTTGCGATGATGCAGGGAAATCGGGCGGGTTGAAACCAAATAGCCATTTCGTCATTCTAGGCGATCTGAATGCAGAACCGGTCCGTGGAGACGCTGTTTACGGTAAACGGGCCATCGATTTGTTGATCCATCATCCTCACGTTTTTGATCCGGTGCCGAAAAGCCTGGGGGCTGAAGATCAGCCGAACAAACTTGGTTTGAATGGGTATCTCCCCTTCAAAACGTCTGATTTTGGTCGTCTTGATTATGTCCTTCCTTCAAAATCCTTGCGTACCGTTGGTTGCGGTGTATTCTGGCCCTCGTCAAAAAGTCCGTTGTATTTCTTAGTGGACACGCCACAATCCTCTAGCAATCATAGACTTGTCTGGCTGGATGTGGAGATTCCATGAAAGTCAGAGCGAGAGCAGAATCTGATTCGGGTCTAGGGAAAGTGCTGAGAATGGACAATTGGTACTACAAATTATTCGGCGATGAATTCGGGCCGGTAACATTCGACGAACTTGTCGAATTGGCGAAAGATCACGTTTTGTCGAGCGACGACGAAGTTCGTCTCGGCGAAAATGGAGCGTGGCGCCGAGCCGGATCGATGGGGCAATTGATGGCGCACATGCCGTCTGGTGCGCACCTGCCGTCAGGAGCCGGTTCGGGTCACAGCGTCACGATTCCGACGGAAGTGAAATCCGTTTCCACATCTACTTCGGGCTCAAGTCAGTCGAAAACGGACGAAACCGCTGGTTGGTACTACCAAGTATTTGGTGAGCTGTTCGGACCGATTTCGTTTGACGACCTGGTTGAATTGGCTAAGAACCACACGCTTTCGACAGATGACGATGTCCGTTTTGGCGAAAACGGAGCGTGGCGACGTGCTGGTTCCATCGGCCAATTGATGGCACACTTGCCATTTCAGGCCGCGAAAAATGCATTCACCGTTGAGGTCGCGAAACCTGCTGTCGTTGAAACACCCGAGGATGAATTTGACCTCGGCGAAAATGTAGCGATAAATCCGTCAGCTCCGGCACCTACTGCCCGGCGTGAACGGGCCATCGCACCCGTGAAAGTCGAAGTACCTGTTCCGGCTGAAGTTGAAGTTGATCCCGCGAAACAGGTTATCTGGTGGTGCAAGATCCAGGATAAAGAATATGGACCGGTTGAGCTTTCAAAGCTGGTTGACTGGGCAACAGCCGGACGCTTGCTTCGTACCGACTATGTTCGCTGTGGGTTAGAGCCCTATATTCTGGCGGACAAGTTACCGAATTTGTTCCCAGAGCTTCCCAAAGCTGCTAGTACCGAAACGAAACCCGAATTCAATACGACGTCAAGAACCCAGGCGATGGCTGCCACAGGTCCCGTCGTACCAGCGGCAACGCCTGTAGCATCTCAGGAACCAATACCGACACCACGAACTGACTGGTCTGCTGCTGCGGCACAGAAACCGGCAACCAATTGGCAAATGAATACTGCCGGGGCAGGGGCGGGCTTTAATCGTCCGGGTATGCCGATGGGGAAACCTGCTTCAAAATCGAGTTCGAGTTCGATTGATTTTGAAAAAATCAAGGTACCCCTCTTGGGGGGCATCGGGGCAATTTCGCTCATCGCACTCCTTTATTTTGCGATACCGTATTTGCCTTTGGGAGATTCGAGCGAAGTTAAAATGTTCAAGAAATTGAATGCGGTGGCGGTAGAATTACAAACGACACGATCAAGTGAAGTCCCGCCGAAAAAGGAAGATTTTGAAAAGCTTGCCAAGAAAATGGCCGATTCGCTTAAGCCACTTGACAAAGACCTTAAAGCAATGAAATCCGGCTCGGCAGTGACGAAGCTTAAAGGTCTTTCAAAAGCATTACAGGACGTAGCCAAAGAGGGGCTAACGGCAAAACCATCGGATGCCGAAAAAGCCCTCGGAAAGAAAGTTGCTGATCTCGCCAAACTGCTAAAAGTGAAGTAGTGCATTGTTTGGTTTTTCGGGAAAACGTGAGGCTGTCGCGAGCGCGGGGCGGCGCTTCTGGATGAGTCGAGGTGGCACGCTTTTGGGGCGGAGGCTGTCATCGTGCCTTAGAGGATTCGATTTGATTGACCCAGCTTCGTCCGATCAATCGGATAAAACCCTCTTCGAAAACAAGCCGTATTTTTAACCCATTGGGCACAGGCTCGACTGTCAAGCTGAAACCGTCATCTCCACTTGAGAAGACCTCTTTTGCTGTGTCTGTATCGGATAAAAGCAGATCCTTTGATACCAGCTCAGGGAATGTTCTGGCCTGTATCCGCGCACGCACTAATGATTCAGGGGCCTTGTTTGAGGGAGACTCTTCGAACCGATCGATGGCTTCAACAAGCCGGTCAAGAAGCGGGGCTGGCTGACCGATCCCAATCCAGATCGTCTTTTGTCCCTGGCCGACAATGATCTCGACATTTGAGCCCGTCCACTGTGTTAACGCCGTTGGAAATTCGCGTGGAGTTAAACTGTGAAAGGAGACTCCGTGATGGGTATCAAAGTTTTCATTGACTTTGACGAAATGACCAGATTTCTCGAGTTTCAGGATCAAATGTGGTATCGCATCATTCAGACGTGTTGTGTCTGGTCCATGGAGCGCCGCGATTAGCGAAAGTTCGCCGATGCTTGTCCCGGCGAGTTGCAGGCCCGCCTCCAGCCCCGAGCTTTTGTTTGCAGCTCCTTCATTTGATCCCACGATCTTCTCGACAAGGCCTCCGATTGGAAGATTCAGGGCTAGTCCCGCAGGAATGTCTGACTGAATCATTGACGAGAAATCGCTTCGATGCGTCGTCAAGCGATTTAAACTATTTGCCATCTGACTTTTCGAGAGACTTTCAATAACGACTTCAAGGTTCAGGTGATGTGTTTTTGGATCGATCCGCCCGCCGAATGTCAGCATACTGGTGTCGAGGACTGCGCGTTCAATGAGGTCGAGCATGAGCTGGCCAAGTACCTTGCGAAAATTCGCTGACTCTTCCGCCTCATTATCTTGAGGCTGCAACCATGGTTCGACCTCGCGACGAATCCCTGCGATAAAGTTCGTCTTCGTCGGTTGAGGAACCTGCCGCAGGTCGTAATTGACCACAAGATCGTACCGATCTCGAAGGCCTTGAGTAAGCGAATTTGGTGTGACCCGTAATCCTCGAATCGACGAGACCTGGTCTGCAAAGTATGCGTATTCCTTTTTGATGATAACGTGGTAAGGCGAGCCGGGGCGTTCGATTTCGTAGTGATCATCTCCTGCAGAATGAAAACCAAGAATGCCGAACGTCGCTGTTTTCAAAAGCTCGTTAATTCCGTCTACTGGAACAAAAACGATTTCTGCAGGGGACACGTCGTCCCACGTGGTCATCACACCAAGAGGTTTGGTTCGTTCGATTCCCGCTAAGTCGCGGTAGCTCTTCAGGGTCTCGTTCAGTGAGCTGGATAAATCCGGGCGTCCTGCTTCATCGAATACGGTTTCGTAGGCGCTTCGCAATCGATCAATGCTGGCGGCGAATATCGTCAGATACGGTTTTTCGGCCACTGGTTTTGGCCCGGCCTCGTCGGCACAGGCACTTGATATGGTTGCAAGAAAGGCACAGAGTGCCAATGACGTTTGATTTCCAATGCGGCGTATCATCGCGATTCCACCGTTTAGCAGACGTCCTGGAGCAGGGCAAACATGGTGTTACAAACCATTTCGTGGTGTCTGGACCACTCTCGCATGGTCTCACAATCCCACAGAGTTGCCAAGTCGAAAACAAATTAGTGCGATCAGGCAGGCTCGGACGTCACTTTTGACTTTTCAAAAAAACAGGCAGAGCAAACGATAGATTGCTCTGCCTGCACTGATTAGACGGTTATTCCTGAGTTTTCGTGTGCTTCAGCACGAATGTCGAATCAGGATTCTTGCGTCAATACAAAATTCTGGAATCGAACTTCGTCACGTTCGGGGTCGCTGATCGTCTTGAAAAGTTCGCCTATCAGCTTGTGAAAATGTTTTTCACGCACCGAATAGAAATTGTGTTTTCCATCGCGACGAGGTTCAATCAAACCGGCGACGCGAAGCAACGCCAAATGATGACTAACAGCAGGCTGGCTTTGGTTTAACCGGTCACACAGGGCTGAAACGTGCAGTTCCTGTTCGCGGAGCAGGTAAAGCAGGATTTTCAGTCGCGTTTCATCGGCAAGTAGCTTAAAGACCTGGACCAGGTCCCGTTCCAGTTGTTCCGACAATTCGGGGAACGAACCCGCTGACGGGACTGCCCCAAGAGATTCAATTGTTGCGATCATTTCCTTCTCACTCTCTAGTTGTGATCCTGCCTGAAAATTCGTGGATGGATCGTGATTTGTGCCTGTATTCGACACGTGGTTATCCTTAGAGTACGCCTTGAGCTTCCGTGGTGCATGAGCTTTTGAAAGCGCACCGCGAACTCGTTGACATACTTCGGGTCAATTAAAATTGAGGGTCATTCAGTAAATTAAGAACATAGCCAAACTCGATGGCCTCTGAATCCAGGCTCCGAACGGAGTCTTAAGGGGTCAGATTGCCTAAAAAAACCGCAGATTCAGACCGGCAGGACACCGAGTCCATAAACGAGCGGCACATTCCGAAGTTCATCGATAGGCAGAATCCTGGCTGATGCAGAAAGATATTGACATGATGTGAAAACAAGACCGGAACGTGAGGCTTCAGCTTCCTGAAAAATTGTATGGAAAAAGACCAACCTCAGACGTTCTAGTATGCCGGGCTGGCTTTCAAGAGTCAACAGGTAACATAAATGTTACCGAATGCGGGAAACCTCTGTTTTTAATGGGGATTCGTCGTGTTTTTCGAATAGTTCACACAAATTTAAGACAAAATGAACGCGGGTCGGAAACTCAACACCTGCCACTGCAAATCGTGAACCACAAATTGCAGGATGTTTTTGTACAATTTATTAACAGCGAGCGAAGATAAACTGTTTTTGACCGCCAAGTATTTGCCGCCATATATTTTGAAGAAAGAATTTCGTGTCTGACTTTGCTTCCCTATCGGGTCGAACGGCTGTCGTCACCGGGGCGTCGAGTGGAATTGGAAGGGCTATCGCACTTGAATTCGCTCGAGCCGGCGCGAGCGTCGTTATTCACTGTTCAACCTCTCGGACTGCCGCAGAAAATCTGGCGACCGAAATTCGGACTTCAGGTCAACTCGCCAGTGTCGTTCAAGCTGATTATTCTGATTTGAATGCCCTGACTTCGTTCGTCGAAGCGGCTTGGTCTGAGTACGGGAGTTTCGAGATCTGGATTAACAATGCAGGTGCCGATGTGTTGACCGGTCCCGCTGCTGACTGGAGCTACGAGCAGAAGCTAAAGCGACTTTTACAAGTCGACGTGCAAGCCAGCATGCTCGTCGCCAAAGCGGCTGGCCAACGAATGTTCGACAAGGGGAGCGGTGTGATGCTGACGATTGGCTGGGATCAGGCTGATCGCGGCATGGAAGGAAACAGCGGCGAGCTATTTGCTGCTTCAAAGAACGCCGTAATGGGATTCAGTCGATCTCTGGCGCTCAGCCTGGCACCGCGCGTACGTGTCAATTGCATTGCACCCGGCTGGATCAAAACGGCATGGGGCGAAATCGCCAGCGATTCCTGGCAACAGCGTGTTTTAAACGAAACTCCGCTAAATCGCTGGGGGCTACCTGAAGATATTGCAAGCGCTGCCCGATTTTTATGCAGCGACGACGCATCGTTCATCACAGGCCAGGTTGTCAATGTCAACGGTGGTGCTGTTCGCTGATTATCAGGAATGGATTGCTGATGTGTGATTGACTACATTCAAGACGTCGACTTAAAGGGGATGAACGGTGCGTGTTTCCTGGTATCACTGGATTTTCAGGTCGCGCGGACGCACTTTTGTTTGTTTCACAATGCTCGCGATATGTTTCTGTTTGATTTGTTTTTGGGTTGATCTATGCCTTTGGGCTGCGGATGCGAATCTCGTTGGGCGAAATCATGTTGCCGCAGCAGCGTGGGTGGAGCGAAGCCAATGGCTCCGACGTAATCCTGATGCACAAACCTGTCTGATCCAAGTGAGAATCGCTCGGCGACGCGGCGATTTTGCTGAAGTTGAAAACAAGCTTCAACAAGCAATCAAGCTTGGTGCGCCTCGATCCCAGGTTCAGCGAGAAAACTGGATCGCAATGGCGCAGTCCCAACAGTTCGAGGGTATGCAGTCACACTGGACAGAACTGCTTCAGGACGCACGCGATGACGAGCCTGAAATTGCGAGGTCCTACTATGCCTGGGCGATGCTCCATCACCATTTGGATCTGGCCAGAAAAACGCTTGAGAGTTGGATTCAAGATTTTCCGCAGGACGCAGAACCTCTTTTCCTGTTGGGCCGATTCCATCAGGCAGGTCCCAACTGGGAAGAGGCTGAAAAAGCGTATCGTCGGTCACTCGCTTTGGCTCCAGAACACGATGAGTCTCGCCTGGCTTTGGCAAACACGTTGCAAGCACGGCTGAAGTCGAATGAGGCGATTCCATTGTTCGAAGCCTATCTCCAAAAGCATCCGGACGATCTGAGTGCTGTTCAGGGGCTTGCCAAATGCCTAAGCTCAAACGGTGACATTGACTCGGCCACTCAGTTGTTGCGAAGGGCGTCTGAGAACAATCCCGATGATGTTGCGATCCAAAAGGCATATGGAGAGTTATTGCTCTCGTCAGGCTCCTCGACCGACGCGGCAGACATTTTGGAAAAGGCTTACCGAGCGACTCCGGAAAATGCGAATCTGGCCAACGTTCTGGCACGTGCCTGGAAAGCTTGTGGGCGTAAATCAGATGCCGAACCGCTATTGGCATTTGTCACAGAATCGCGGCCGGAGCTTGATCAATTGCTTGTTATCGAAAAAGAGCTGCGGGCTCAGCCTGACAACTTGGAGTTGCGAATGAAGGTTGCGGCAATCACTGCAAAATATGTCTCTCGCCAGGACGGTATTCGATGGTATCAGCAAGTTGTCAAGATTTCGCCCAGATATCTCCCTGCACACAAAGCACTCGCCGAACTCTACCGATTGATCGGTGACACGAAACTTGCCGAATACCATGGCGCGATCGCCCAGCGGGGTACTCCATGATGGGTCGAATCTTATTCGATCGTGGGGCATCGATAGTTCAAATAAAACGCAGGAATTTACTGCTGATCGTCACGGTTATTGTTTTGTTCAGCGGATGCCTGAAAACTCAATCTCCTGTAAAATCTGCCAAGAATAATTCTGATTTGGCACAGGTCACTGCATCGACACCAATCGGTATTTTGCCAGCAGAAAAAATCAAACTTGTTGATGTCGCTGCATCCAGCGGCGTGTTTTGGGTTGGCCGGAACGGCGAAGAATCCGGCCATTTTTCGATTCTTGAAACCTTCGGTGCCGGCTGCGCGATTGATGATTATGACCGGGATGACAAACTCGATTTGTTCTTTGCAGGAGGTGGAGAATTTGGCCAGAATGAACACATCCTTCCCGTTCCGATGGCATTATACCGGCAAATTTCCGATTGGACGTTTATTTCTGTGACAGGCGATGCGCGTCTGTACCCGATTCAACATTACCATCACGGGACGTGGACCATCGATTTCGACGACGATGGATATACGGATTTGTTACTGACCGGTTGGAATGGTTTGCAGTTGTTTCACAACCAGGGTGACGGAACATTCGCCGATGTCACGGATCAATCAGGCCTTATAGACCCTTTATGGAGTGTTGCCGCAGGGTGGGGCGACTTCAATCGGGACCAGATTCTCGATCTTTATGTTGGCCACTATGTTGACTGGTCATTCCAGAATAATCCCACATGCATCGACTCCAAAACCGGACTCAGAAACCCTTGTGATCCGAATCGATTTCACGGCCTGCCCTGCACGCTTTTTTTAGGGAATGGAGACGGAACTTTTCGTGACGCCAGCACGGATCTCGGTGTTCACGAAGTTGGTAAGGCCCTCGGTGTTGTGATCGTCGATCTCAACCTGGATGGGCAGTCAGACATTTATGTTGCCAATGACGCCGTTCCAAATCAGCTTTACCTGTCTCAGTCGTCGGGCAAATACAAAGAGGTCGGTATCGAGTGTGGTGTTGCCTTGGGGGAGTCTGGCTCTTCAGATGCCAGTATGGGTGTTGATGTCGCAGATCTCGACGGCGACGGAAAGCTGGATCTCTGGGTGGCGAATTACGAGGACCAGACGTTCGCACTTTATCGTAATCTTGGAAACGATGCTTTCACTCATGCCAGCCGGTCCCTGGGCATCACGGCTGTCGGATCATACGCAGTCGGTTTTGGGACGGTCATTTTTGATGCCGATGGAGATGGATATTCGGATATTTTCTGCGCCAACGGCCATGTTTGGGCACCCCATACCAGCCCCGATCGTCGACAATTTCCCTACCTTTTCCTGAATGATCGCGGCAAAAAATTCCAAAATATCGCGCCGCAAGTTGGTGGTTATCTAGCCCAGAGACATCTCGGTCGGGGAACTGCGGTCGGTGATCTGGATGGTAACGGAACGCTGGATCTCGTTGTCACTCATACCAACGAACCCGCTGCAATCTTGCGGAACACCACCACCATCGCAAATTGGTTATCAGTACGACTGATCGGTCGAACGAGCCCTCGGTCTGCGATTGGTTCTCGAGTGACAATCAGGGCAGGGGGGCACGAGCAAATCGGCATCGTGAAAGGCGGGGCAAGCTATATCTCGACGAGCGATCGAGCAATGCTATTCGGACTCGGTGACGCCACCTCGGTAGATTTGATCATGGTGGAATGGCCATCGGGACAAACAACAGTATTGAAACAGGTGGCGAGCGATCAACAGTTAACAGTGATTGAAGCGAAACAATAGAACACTTTGGCAAGTTTTTGTGACGTCACCGCAGATTACAGCCCGCCGCAAAAATCAGTTGTCACTTTCGTCCCACAACAATCTGGTCATTGTACGTTGGAAAAATGGGGTCGGTGATGTATCGGTCTGCGAGCGACCACGATAAGTTGCAGCTTTATCAAATCAGCGAACTTCAAGCGGAATCACAAGTGTTTCGCCGTCAATGTTGATGCTCAGTTGCCCATCAATTTCTTTTTTGGCAAAAAGTGCTGGCCCAGATGGCGTGACTAAAGCGTCATCGTCTACGACGAGATCGATCTTCTGATTTTTTCCGATCGTAAGATAACCTGACTCGGGCATCGAATCCCATGGCCCATAAGGTTTCCCGCCGTTGTCCTTCGGATCTTTATAAAAGTAAAACGAGATCTCGGCCTTAATCGGCTGTTCGGTAACCTTCTTATGAACGACTTCGATAACGCCTCGGTCGTCGCGTAACAGAATCATTTCGCCACCGTGGGGCGCTGGGTCGCCGGGGTCAAGTTCACGAAGTCCACCTCCGCAGCCGATCAGGAGTCCGAGGAAACAGGCGAGACTGATCCGAGTAGAAATTCGCATTTTTGAAGGTCGATCTCGATAATTGAATAAACCGGCTATCAAATTTCATCTAACTTTCGTTGCTTGTGCAGTACAAACGAAAGCGATCTTCTTTACAACGGAAAGCCCGTCAGGAAACCCTGACGGGCTTTTACATAATGAATCTCTTATGTACAGATTCAGGGATTAGAAATCGCCAAGGACTTCGCCACCCGCGCGGGTCGAGAGCTTCTGGTATAAGCCAAGTGTCGCGGTACCGTTAGCGAGATATGTCCCCGACTTGTTCCAAGGAGCCGTTGCTGTTACGGTCGTGAATACGGTTCCGTCAGGAAACACATCGCCAAAGCTATCTTTGCTGCTGCCAGTAATAGCCCAAGTATCAATACTATTGCTGATAAATCGAACCGATCCATCGCACAGCAAAAACTGAGCACCACCGATATGCAGGCTTGCCGCAGCGGTTGGGTCGTAGTAGGAGGTTGCGCTTGCCGGCAGATTTAAGCTGTTTCCTGCTCCCAAGTTAACCGGATACATCGACGAGAAGAGCGTATCGTACCAGCGAGCAGACTGCCAGCAACCGTCTGAGAGCGAATAGGCTGGGTCAACCAGGTTCAAAATGCGTTTACTGTGTTCACCCATCAGGAACGTGTTGCTCGTCCCGTCGGTGATGTCTCGAAGCTTCACCGAACTGTCGTTGTAGATTGTCCCATTGAACTGTTGCAGTACGCTTGGCATCATCAAGTTTGAAAAACCGAACGTAAAAGTACCTGCGTTTCCTGCATAGCTGGTGAAATTCTGGGTTGCCCCGGCTGGTGGAGGGAAAAACGTCGCCTGGAAACTCCAGCCTGGTGAAACGCCGGTTGCCGAAGATCGGGTTTGCGGAATCAAAATGGCGGAGTTATCCGTGTCTGTCGGGCAAACCAAAGCCTTCATTGGAATTGCGCCGAGGAAAATATTGCTGACATCCCCGGCATATGTGTTAAAGTTGACTTGATTGTAAGCGGGTGCCTGATCCATGTATGGCATCAAACGGACGAAAACACTGAAGTTTTCGGGGTACGTTGACCAGACGGTTGGGTTCCAGCCGGGGTTTCCAGAGTACGAACCACCTGGAATACACCCGAAAGTTCCTTCGTAATTCATCACCGCAAGCCCGAGTTGCTTGAGGTTGTTTTTACATTGAGTTCGTCGGGCCGCCTCACGAGCCTGTTGAACGGCTGGCAATAACAAAGCGATCAAGACCGCGATGATCGCGATCACCACCAGCAACTCAATCAGTGTGAAACCGGACTTGCGTCGATTTTGCTTCGACATGGACTAACCTCCAGAAAGACTCAACTCAAAAACAAACCGCCGCAAGGAACATAACCCTGCCGAATTGAACGTAGTGTATTGCCTAACATGAATGTCCGATGAATAGACGATGAAAATATGAAGAATCCCCAATCGTCAGTAGATTTGATGGAATTGGCAGATTTAGCAACCGCTAACAACGCTAAAACAAGAGGCTTTGTGGCAATCCGAAATCAAGCAAGCCTCCCTTCTGAAACACGGGCAAAATATGATGAAGATTAAGTGGGGCGGCGACTCGCTTGAAGTAAGATAATGGCCCCGGGGTCTTCGTTGAAATGTCGTTTTAACAAAAGTGTTTGGGTTTATTTATCTGCCATGTTTGAGCGGCTTTGCTGGCCGGGTCTCGAAGGTCTCATGTAATTGATTTCATTCAAACGGGTGACTCAATCCTTGCGACAGTTTCGTTGTTCCTTGCATGACATAATGGGACTGTTGAGCCCGCTTCCCGGCTCTCACGCGGATTTGCGATCGGTTAAAATGGTAGGAATTGGCAATCTATACCGGCAATGTCGACTTGAACGGATCGTAGGGTTCGAATGTACGAATTTGTGGAGTCAAGCCGAAACAAATCAGAGGATCTGATAGCGCAGAGGATGGTGCCAACTGCTTATTAAAATTCTCAGTGAAAACCGGACGAATCGCGGTCCCCTCGACAATCTTGCCACGCGATTAAAAGAAACTTGAGAATGCAAAGTCTTGTATCAGATTCACTGAAGGATGACGGATCATGCCTGAAGTTCTCGCTCCTGTCAGAATTCACGAAGCGGTCTGGTACTCATTCGTGAGTTTGCTGGTTCTGTTCGGCTTCAGCGTCCATGCCGCTGATCGGGCGAAGCCCGATAGCGCCCTGTTGTCTCAGATTGAAGAGATTCCCTGGCCTTCGAAAGAGGCGAAAGTATCGCCACCGAAAGAGCCAAAAGGTCTTGTAAACGTTGAGAAGACATCTGTTGAAAACGTGGTTCCTGCAAGTTCGGCCTCGGTAAGCGAAGCAGAAACGGGCAGGGCAGAGCAGTCGGACAAGAAGAATGCTGCCGGAAGGCAGCAACCTCGAAAACCGCTACGCGCGATTAATGCGTCGATTCAAACACCCGAAGGTGATCTGCCGGGGATGAAGCATGTCGACGATGACCCTGAACTGGGGATTGTCGATCCTTTCTCGAACGGACAGTGCCGACCCTGGGCTTATAGCTGCTATCAGTGGGAAGCTCCTGCCACCAGGCATTTGCCATTACTGTTCGAAGAACCCAACCTGGAACGACTTGGGCATACCTACGGCTTTTGTGACGTCGGTTTATGCGACGAACCCCCTCGAGGTGGAGAGCGGATTCAACCAATAATCTCGATGGCCCACTTTATCGGGCGAATCCCCGTCATTCCGTATATGGCCGGTGTTCATCCGCTGACCGAACCGATCTACACGTTAGGTGCAGATCGGCCGGGAAGCCCCGTTCCATACCGAAAATACCTGCCACATTGCAGCCTTCGAGGCGCAATTTATCAGGCCGGTTTCATGGTCGGTACCGCGTTCATAATCCCTTAATGGCCCGATTCAATCCGCCATCATCTTCTTCATGAACGCCAGTGACTGCTTTGCCAGGTATTCTTCTGTGGGAAACATCCGCCGCCAGACCTTGGTGGCTGCGGCGAGTGCTGGTAGTGCCAGTCCGAAGGCTTCAACCATCAGCCAGCCGTCGTATTTCAGCTCTTTGAGTGTCTTAAACGTTGTCGCCCAATCGACATGCCCCTCACCAGGGGTCGAGCGATCGTTTTCCGAAATGTGAACATGAACGACCTGATCCCAGCAACTTCTCATCGCAGCCGCCAAGTCCTTTTCTTCGATGTTCGCGTGGAACGTGTCATACATCATCTTGAGATTGGGATGATTGGCTTCGCGACAGAACCGGGCATCGTCAGCAGCGTTGGTTAGAAAATAGCATTCAAATCGATTGAGGTATTCGCAGACCAGTGTGACGTTGTTTTTCTGAGCGTGATCCGCCGCTTTCGTCAGGACGTCAAGCCCTCGTTGCCACTCATCGGCGGTTGGACCCGACCCACTGAAAGTCCCCAGCGCCGAATGGATCGGACCGCAAAGGTGAGTCGCTCCGGCGGCGGCAACCGCATCGATCGCCATCTTCAATCGAGTCAGTGCGGCGTCTCTGACTGCCTTATCGGGCGAAATCGGGTTGTCGGCATCGGAGCAGACCGTAACCGCTGTTCGTTCGAGGCCGATTTCACTCAGCTTTTTGCCGAGCCGGGAAAATTTCGCCAGATCGAGATCGAAGACTGGCAGTTCCACGCCGTCAAAGCCCCAGTGCTTCAGGCTCTCGAGGATTCCATAATGCTCTTCGGTCACGTCTGACGTCCAAAGCAGCATGTTCATTCCATATTTCATGGCCAGCAATCCTCTCTTGAACGATGGGTTATTACAACAAAAAATGTTCCACGGGGAGCAGGTCACGCAATCGCTGTGTGACCAGCGATCGGCCAACTGCCACGACCTCTTCGGCTTCGAGTGGAATGGGCGACAGTTTGACTCTTAGCAGCGCTTGATTCAAGCGAGTCAAGAGGGTTCGATCATTCTCGTACGACCGAAGAAACTGCTCTCGTCGATAGTGATCAATAAACCAGGCGAGTCGATCTGTCGGGATCTTGGCCATTCGGTTGACGGCCGATTCGATAATCGTTGGTTCCACGAATTCCATCCCACGCCAGTATTCTTCAAATCGCTCGGGATATCGAACCATCAGCACGCCATCCAGAATCAATTCCATTCCAACATGACCCAGGAATCCACAATGAAACCGTTCGTCCGGCCCCAGTCGCTCGCGAAACAGGCGCGTCAGTTCTGAAGTGACTTCTACAAAACCACGCGTTGAATGAAACCAGTCGTCATCCGTCAGGTGTTTCAGCGCTCCTGCAGCAATCTCCGATTGAATCGCATCCTCGCAACAGAGCCACGGTTCCAGGCATCGCGGCCGCAATCGGACCTTTCGGTCGACGGCAGATAACCAGTCAGGAATCGCCGTCCCGGCCATGAAATAAGGCCGGGTGATATGATTTAGTGCGTGAGCAAAGTAATTCATGCGTTTTCTGGTTGCCTGGTAATTAGCCAACAATCTTTCGCTGCAGGCTGGGCCGCGAGTTTACGTGAGTAAGCTCAGCATCACCATGACGTCATTAATGAAATCAATCACTACAGGTGTTTCTCAAGCCATGCAATGTATGTCTTCCCAAAAAACACGCCTCCAAACAAACCGAATACCATCCCGAAAGGCACAAACAGAAAGACCGGCCAAAAGCATTTCGTGACGTAACGAGTTTCCAAAATCGATCGTTCCATCATCCAACCAGCCGTAAGCGAAGATCCCTTCAGTGCCAAGCCAATTCGAGACAATTCAGGTGGTTTGGGGCAGTCATTTACGACGCCACATTCGCAAACAAATTCGCTCGCTACCGAAGATCGGGAACTATGAACTTTATTACAAGCGCGGCATCTAAGAAGCATCGTGGATTCCTTTTTTAATTGCCTGGTTCAAAGCAATCAGAATCGTGGTCTCACATTTTGACGGATCTTCATTCCAGTGCCCGTAGATTTCAAGACTCGGTTTTGCGGGGACTTCACCTTGTTGCTTCAGCTCGTCAACAAGTTGCGGCCAGATTTGTGGGAGGTGTGAATAGGGTCCCGTGTGGACATGGCGCAGGTATCGTTCAAGTGACACTTCAAGAGGCGCAAGGGTGCTAACTGCTGTCACATCCTCAGCCAGTTCGATTCCCGTGAACATCATTGAGTCTGGCAGGTAGACCCAATGATTGATCCCTTTCGTCTTCAGGCCGCATGCCTGCACCTCGCGCCACATTTTGTCCATCAGCCTTTTGCCCACCACAGGGACACTTTCTCTATCAAGGGAACCGTGGTAGCCGAATAAGCTGATTCGAAGCGGGGCGTCGATGATTTCAATCTGCATGTCTTAAACCCCTCATCCAGTTGTCGCGAACTGCAATTCAAGTTTCCCTTGAACCCCTCATTGGTTGACAGGCAATAGTGACACAAGGATGTACTTTCCCGGGAAGTCGGTCAATCAAGTCATCCTCACTTCGCTTCATGGCAAACACGTTTCGAGGCTTAGATCCCTGACTTCGAAGGTTTACGTTTGACAGGATCAAGAAGCACTCTTCCGTCCTTCGTGATTTTGCTCTAGAACTCAGCCGCCACATATCGAGTGAAAATATCGTAGATCGCGTTAATTGCCTGGTGAACTCGATTGATGTGGGGGTGTCGTGTTGCAGGCTTTTCGGACCTGGTCAGGCACTTGCCAATCCATTCGGGAATGAAGCGGGATGTCTGAGCCTCATTTTGACTATCAGATTCGTGAGAGTACTCGTGCGAAATACATGAGTCTGCGAGTCACCGTCGATCGAGGTCTTGAAGTTGTGGTCCCTCCCGGATTCAATCGGGCTTTGATCCCTAAATTCCTTCGCGATAAACACGCCTGGGTTCAATCCGCATTGTCCAAAGTTCACGAAGCGAGGCAGCGCCGGACGGCCGAACCAGCGATGGTTTTGCCAACCTCAATCTCGTTTCCGTCGGCAGGGCGAATCTGGGCCGTCGAGTACAAGTCGCGACGATCGCAGACGATCGCCCTGACTGATGACGGGAATGGAAATCTGACGATTGCCGGTCCTGTCGAGAATATTGTGGCCTGTCAATCAGTACTCCAACGTTGGACCCGTCGGCAGGCGTTCAATATTTTGAACCCCTGGCTTCGAAAACTGAGTACCGAGACAGGGATCGCCTTCGTTAAGACCGCTATCCGCTGCCAGAAAAGCCGCTGGGGAAGCTGCTCGACAACCGGTACGATCAGCTTGAACCAGAAGCTGCTGTTCGTGGAACCTGACCTGGTCAGATACGTCCTGATCCACGAACTATGCCACATGCGCGAGATGAATCATTCGCGACACTTCTGGAAACTCGTTGGCCAATTCTGCCCCGAATATCGCCTGGCTCGACGTCGCCTAAAAGACGCGTGGTACCAGATGCCAACCTGGGTTGGTTGATCACGAATTCGGATTCAGGAATTTCTTTTCGAGAGCTTTCCGTCGGTAATCAAAACCGTCATCCAGTGCATCAAGAATACTCTCTTCAGTAACGATAAACCCCAACAGCCCCCCCGGCGGTTCGAACTCGATCCGATTGATTAATGTTACTCGGTCGGGCGATTCATGTGGCTCAATAATATAGTCATGCAGCCAGAGTTTCAGGGGTCCTTCAACCATCTTCTCGCGAAACTTCGAAGGGGAATTGAGTTCGACAATTTCATACGTCAACTCTTGAACCATCCCGTAAGCCTGCGCCTTACAGGTCAGCCGGCTTCCCAATTCAATCACATCAGGCGGGGTGACGTACACAAACTGCATTGCTGGCGGAGCAATCGCCTGCAAATTGACGGGTCGGATCAGAAAGTCAAAAACCTGGTCCACGGAACCAAAGAGATCCGTTCGACTCTCAAAAATCGGCATACAGCGAATCCTTCGGGGGGAAATTTTGATTTTCAAACAAAACCAGATCGTAACGAAAACGATCGCAACCGTGGAGCGAAACGTCGGTTTCAGCCTCGGTTTTCACTTGATCAATGGCGGCATGCCACAAGCCGTCGGCTTCAGCCCGTGAGACGCAACACCTAGTACGGGTTGGCGGCCTCGCGACGAAAACAGAGAAACTCGACGTTTTCAGTTGACCAGTTACCAATAGCACATTGCGGCAAGTGATCCCGTGACGATCGTGATCCGATCACCAAGCATCACGTCGGCTCCGCCGAACAGTGACCAGGATTGGTTCACTCGAATTTCGAGTCCTTCTCCGAAGACTCCATAATTCTGACCGATTCGGGTTCCCTGGGTTGTGAACGCTCCTCCAACCGGTGATCCGTTAAACGTAGCGTTGATCGTTCGATCGTTGTCGAGAAGATCCGAAACAAATCGGGCATGTGAAAATGGCGTCCAGATCGAACCATTCGGCCCGTCCCATTGATCGGTCAGCACGCGTACTCCAGCACTGGCCCGCAATGAATTGGCTCGACTTCGTGCGACGTCTAACCCGGCGGCACCGCCGGATTCCCGGAAGCCTTGCTGACACAGGTACAGATACTGCAATCCAACCAGTGGCTGGATGCGAAAGATTCCCAGTTCAAGTTTCAGTCCCGCTTCGCCGTTCGCCCCGATTTGATTTCCGGTGAAGTCCGCATGCAGACGCTGGGGAAGTCCGGCACCGGTCACATTTCGGTTCGTGATATACGAATTAAAGCCATAATTGACCGATGAGAGCAGATAAGCCGTGTCGTCATGTTTCATGGAGTACAAGCCAACCTGATACGAGTTGACACCTCCGTTCGCGTTATAGCTGTCGTTAAATCCCAGATACGAAGTGCCGCCGGCGATCCCAATACGTCCGTTGTCTTCGTCTTCCAGGTCGAGGCCGTAAACGCCACCCCCCTGGCTGAAGTTGACTCCGGCAGCGTTGCCGTCACCGCGGAGATTGCCTCCGCCACCAAACCCCTGGAACCATGTCTTGACTGATCCGTCAGGCGCAGGAGACTGGCCTCGCAGATTCTCGTTCGATGACAGCATTTCTTGTGGACCGGTCAGGAACCATCCGTTACTTACCAGAGCATTGGTCACACGTTGTTGAAACTGATCACCGATCTGAAGGCCGATCGTTTGCAGGCTGCCGAAGATGTCTCCACTCAACAGATTCATCGATTGACGTTGTTGAGCGGGTGACTGTGTTCCCAAGTGGTTAATCATCGCGAACAGTCCGTCCGTCGAAGTGAGCGCGATGTTATCGAGTGCCGCTCCGAGGGAGATCTGGTTTGCTGTCTGCGCTGCCGCTTTCAGGCTGGTTGTCTGGATCAGCTGAAAGCTGACGTCGTTCGGAGCATAAGTGACGTCGACGCCGAACATGGAAAGATTGGTAGAGACCTGTTGAAAGGGAGTCGTCACACCCCCCGTCGCGGTCAAAATCGTATAGTGAGTCCCCGGCTTATAAGTTCCACCGGTCAAAGCCTCCACCTCCAGCGCGCCACCCAGAATGGCCTTCCCTGTAATGTTCAGTTGATCGTTGTTGACTCCGGGAGTATTGCCTGTCGAATTAATCTTGATCTCGGTCTTTCCCCCCGACTGCTGAGTGAAGTCGCCATTGACTTTGAGCGTCCCGATTCCGTTAGGGGTTCCCGGCAGGACAAAGCCATTATTCGTGACGCTGCCGACGCTCCCCGTACCGCTTAGTGCTGCTGAGCTGCTGTTAATATTGAGCGGGCCGGTCATCGAGCCTGTCACATGCAGGCTGCCGGCATTCACCATTGTTGTTGTCAGCAGGCTGCTTGTACCGCTGAAATTCAGCGTTCCGTTACCATTTTTGGTCAGGTTGCCCGTCCCCGTCAGGTTGCCGGCATACGTCCCCGCTCCTGGCTGATTGAAAATCAATGACGAGTTATTCGTGATGTTTCCGACGAGACTTGCTGAATTGCCCTGGAGCGTCCCCTGGCTGATGATCGTGCCACCAGTGTAGGCGTTGGCTCCGGTGAGGATCAGTGTTCCCGCGCCGGTCTTTGTCATTTGGCTGGAAACGGTCTCGGTGATGGCACCGCTTATTGTCGTCGTTCCCGAATCGATATTGGCTGTTAAACTGTTTCCCAGCGAAATCTTATTGGCGACCGTTGTCACGCCGAGGTCGCCAGCAAGATCCAGTTTCAACGGGCCGGCGACCGTGAGCGTTCCCGTACCTAACGCGGCGTTATTCTCGACACGAAGCGTACTGGCGTTTGCGACATGAACCCCCCCGGCAAACGTGTTGACTCCGCTTAAGCGCAAAGTTCCCGTCCCCTCCATATTCAACGTATCCGTCGCTGCGGTTCCGCTGATGATCCCGCTGAGCAGATTTGTTGTTCCTGCTGCGGAGTTGACGTTGAGTGCCGAAGATAATGTCATCGCATTCGTCAGCGTCAAAGAATTGCTCAAACTGAGTGTTTTCGTGCCGGCCGCACTACCGACGGTCAACGCTCCTGATCCCAATCCTGAACCATTCGCGATCTGAATCGTCCCGCCGTTGAGGGTTGTCCCGCCTGAGTACGAATTCGCATTGGACAGTACCACCGTGCCGGGGCCACTCATGATCAGGGCGCCCCCCGTCGTCGTGTCGGATAATGTCCCATTCAGTGTCAAAAGCCCCTTCCAGTTGATCGTCAATGGAGCCGGTGCTGTCGTCGATGTCGTCGCGGGTGGGACCGGAGGGACGGTCGCGGGAGAGGCCAGCAAGAAAGCGTGATTGTCGATCAAGTTGATGCCGGTTGAGTCGAGAAACGTAACGGCATGATTGAGGACCAGCGGAGTTCCATTCAGCAGCGTGGCGTTGTTCAAAATCGAATTGAAGTTGAGCCTGTCGCTGGTTTGAGCGTTCGAGAGTCCCTGCCGCAGCGATCCTGCTCCGAAATCGTCGATCCGCGTGACATCAATATCGGCCGCTGATAATGCTGAGACGGACATCGCTGCCGAGCAGATCGCCGCAGCGCTGATGCGGTAGATGTAGCGGGTAATCCCGAAACGAAGGAAATTTTTTTGCATGATGCGGCACATACCAAACAACAAGTATTCGCGGACTTCATGGAGTTGAAGTATCGATTTCGCAGTTGATCCGGTCGCATGTCATTGAATCACGGGAGTATGGCAAGCCTGTTCCTGTGTGATCCGCCAGCTTCGTCAGCCCCACAATTGACTGCTGCATTTGTGAGTCACTCGTCCGTGATCTATCGAAACTTGCAGGTTTCAAAGTTGTGGTAAAAGAGGTTGGACGCCGCTGAATAATCGTTATTACCCGAAAACTTGATGACCCCGCTGGCAAAATCTGCCGATTGAGGACGAGAAACAGTCTTTCAAAAACCTTGCTCAGCATTGGCGGAATCCATGCGTTTTTCGACGCTTCATTCGTCTGAAAGTTTGCGCAACTCTGACGAAACCATAGCGGCGGCTTCCAGCCGCCGATCTCGGACGACAAGTCTGCTCGACGATGGCAAAGTTTGGGCAACAATGGCCAAACCGAATTGGAATCCCGAGAAACCGCAGGGTGCAGTCAAATCTTCGACGGACACCAAAACCAAAACAGGGACTGAAAAACGGAAGATTTTTAACCACGGATAACGCGGATGGGCACTGATGAAGGTAAAAAAGCAAACTCGACAATCTCTCCTTCTTCTTCTCCGATCCGTGGCCATCAGTGCAATCCGTGGTTGAAATCTTTCTGATGGGCACTTTGTGAAAACTTGCGCAACGTTGGATGGGCAACTATGGCAAAGTTTGGGCAACAATGGTCAAACCGAAATGGAATTCCGAGAAACCACAGGGTGCGGTCGAATCTTCGACGGACACCAAAACCAAAGCAGGGAATGAAAAACGGGAGATTTTTAACCACGGATAACGCGGATGGGCACTGATGAAGGCAAAAAAGCAAACTCGACAATCTCTCCTTCGTCTTCTTCTCCGATCCGTGGCCATCAGTGCAATCCGTGGTTGAAATCTTTCTGATGGGCACTTTGTGAAAACTTGCGCAGCGTTGGATGGGCAACTATGGCAAAGTTTGGGCAACTAGGGATGAACCGAATTGGGGTTTTGAGAAACCGTCGCGTGCGGTCGATTGTTCGTTTCAGGTGGTTCAGAGCTTGGGCGACTATGGAAGCAATTGCGCTACAAGGGGCCAACGAAATTGGAAACTCGGAAAACCGTTTTAACACGAAGGGACCGCGGAACACCGAGTTTGCAAATTCACGAACGAAGTAAAATTCGCTGAAACTCATCCCTTTGATCTCTTCTCCGTGATCTCTGCGACTCCGTGTTAAAGTTCCTCCTCTCTTCTGCTCCATGGAAATCAAACCGTCACAAATCTGGTGTCAAAGTTCGATCAAGTTCGTTCGACTTCGACCATTTCTCGTATTTCATAGGGTTTCGAAGCGTTTTGTCGTCGCGCTCGAGTTCGATCGAGTTTGTCACGGTTCGATCGAGTTCGAATCAGTTCTCCCAGGCAAGCCAGACGACGTAAACTCAAAAAATGTCATCAATTGTCTACTTTCTCAAAACAACTCTCTCGCCGCTTCGGCGCAGCCCACACCAGCAAACTGTTATCCTCAAAGCGAGGATAACAGCACTGAATTTATGAGAAACATCGCGTATTTCTTCCTCTTTACCGGGATACGTCAAAAAAATACAAAAATAAATGTCGTTTGTAAATAGGGATTCGAGAATATTTTCTTAACATTTGGAAGGTGCTCAAGTCATGGGTCGGATCATTGCCGACGTTGGTCGCGTCGGCAATGTGGCCGATTCTTCAGGCCTTAGACATATTCCTACCGCGTAATTTCGCTTCCGTTACCGCATTACCGTTCATCTGGCTGATTGAATCTGTTGATGTCTGAGATTTCCCCAAGGGCCGTTCATGGATTTCAATTACAACCTGACCACAGATCTCAGCCTGATAGGGCACGCTGTCCAGGGTGATCCCGCCTCCTGGGAAGTGTTTTTTCAGAAATACGGAAGTGTTCTGCGGGGGTGGTGTCTCAAATGGGGAGCCAGTCCGCAGGATGCCGATGATCTGGTTCAAGAAATTCTGATCCGCGTTTTTCAAAAGCTTGATCATTACGAGCCGAAGGATGGTTCCCGTTTCCGTGGCTGGCTTAAGACCGTCGCCTATCATTGCTGGTTGAACATCCGCCAGAAATTCCTGCGGCATCACGAGCTGGATGCGCCGGGCGGTCTGCCGGAAAACTTGAAGACCCAGCTCGCCTCGTCGCTCGCCTGTAACGATCTGATTTCCGTTTTTGAAAGTATGGCCGATCAGGAAATTCTGAATCTGGCGATGTCACGAGTCAAAGAACGGGTGAACGAATCGTCGTGGAATTGTTTCGCATCGTTTTATCAGGGTCATGTGTCAGGTGCCGATATCGCAGGACGTCTGCAAATGGAATCTTCCGCCGTTTTCATGGCGGTTTCTCGCGTGCGAAAATTGATCCGCGAGGAAGTGGCAGTGATTGACTCCAACGATCGTATTTAAAGCGAGACACGTCTCATGAGCGTCGAATCGTCGTACAGCGATCAGACGACTGTTTTCTGTCCGAATCCTGATCTCCTGCGACGAGCAGCATTGGGCGAGATTGATCCGGTCGAAATGGACTCGATCGCAGAACATCTTTCCATTTGCCAGGGGTGCTGGCAGGTCATCGAGAATTATGTTCGGCATGGACAGCAAATTGTGACCCTTATCGATGGTCATGAGGGCAAGTTCGAAAAACCGGGCCGATCCAACACCCATCCTGTGCCACTGGGGATTCCCACAGCCGATGCGACAGCCCTCCGTGCCGAATTTCAGGTCATTCGAAAGTTGGGACGCGGCGGATCAGGGGACGTGTTTGAATGTTTTGACAAACGCCGGAATCGTTCCGTGGCGGTCAAGGTGTTGCGGGCTGATCGATTTACGCCTCAGCAAGTTCGGCGAATCCAGCATGAAGCCCGCCTGCAGGCGAAAATCAATCACCCCAATTTCGTGCAGATTTTTGAAGTGGGTGATTCGGTCGGGGTGCCGTACATTACACTGGAACTTGTCGATGGAGGTTCAATCCGCGATCGGATCGCAGAACATCCTCTTTCCCCTCGCGTCGCGGCCCGGTTGCTGGCAGACATCGCGCAGAAATTCGACTATGTCCATCAGCAGAACCTGATCCACCGCGATTTGAAGCCGTCGAACATCCTGTTGACACGCGGGATTTTGGCTGATCCTCCTGTTGGAAGTGCGACCTCCGTCTCGACACCGGTCCCTGTCGCGATCCCAAAGATCGCTGATTTCGGTTTGGCCAAAGTCATCGGCGAAACCAGTGAGTTCAGCCAGCCGGATGTCGTGGTCGGAACACCGGCGTATATCGCGCCGGAACAAGTCAGCGGGAAGCAATCGGCACAAAGCCCGGCGTCCGACATCTACAGCCTCGGTGTCATTCTTTACGAATGCCTGACGGGGACTCGACCGTTTCAAGCCGATACGATCGCGCAAACACTGGCGATGATCGAGACCGCCACGCCGGTTTCTCCACGGCTGTTGCAACCGGGTGTGAATCGGGATCTGGAAACAATCTGCCTGAAATGCCTCAGTAAGGATCCGGGACATCGGTTCCGACCGCCCTGGCGATGGCGGAAGATCTGCGGCGATTCCTGGAAGGGAGGTCGATTACGGCGCGGCCGACACCTGTCATCACTCGACTGCTTCGGTGGAGTCGTCGAAACCGGGCACTGGCAACGGCCATCGTCGCCTCGATGGCTCTGTCCGCATTGCTGGTCGTCGGCAGTCTGATCTTCGCATGGGAGCAACAGCGACTGAAACAGATCGCTGACGACAAAACGATCAAGGCAAAGGTGGAGGAACAACGCGCTCTGGACTCAGAACACCGAGCGTTGGAATCCGAAAAGCGCGCTGGACTCGGAAGCCAAAGCCATTTCGCTGCGGAACAAAATGATCCCGATACTGAATAAGAACATCGAGGCGACGTTTCGCTTGGCCCTATCGGTCCTCATCCTCGAAAACAAAGATATGGTGCCAGAAAAATTACAACCTCTGAAGGACCTGGCCATCGGAGCTGCGGATGTCTTTGACGAACTTTTCTTCACTGATCAAGAGGTGGTTGAAGCCGCTCCCATGTCGACCATGGAAACTCTCTATTCAATGTCCATGTGTGATATTGCGACTGGCCGGAAGGAATCCTTCTACAAACGCGGAATCCGGTTGATGGAATTTTCCAGGCGGCATCCCTCAGATAATCCGCGCCAGTTGATTGTGTCACTCGATATCCGAAACCACCTGGATTGGCACTATCCCCGGATCGGTAAGCGACATGAGAGCGTGGTGTGGTTGAAAGAAGGCTGGGAGGTCTGCCTTGATGTCCCGCCGGAGACTTTTGCCAAAAGCACGCAGATTAATAACATCATGCTTTGGCTCGCTGACAATTACATCTCTGCACTCAAGGAGTTGGGGCCAGAAGCGGAGGCGCAGAAAGTCTCGGCGGAATTCGACCAGCTTAAGCAACGAATCGCACAAGCAACTGCCGAGAAAAAAGAGTGACCATCCGGCCGGCACCGGCACAGCCGGTTCGTGCGCGTCGCAGGATGGGTTTAGAATAGGCGGATCGTTCGCGCGTTGAATAACGAACCTTTTTTCTTCACAAGCGTTCGCAGCGGTCGCATTGAAACGAAACCCCACCGCCCCTGCGGCGATGGTTAACGGGCCTTTGCACCAGCACGCGCGATCATTCTCCGACAAACAATCTCTTCAAATACCAGAGAATCACCACGAAGGACACGAAGGTCACGAAGATGGAATTCGGCGACCTTTCCGATCGAGTGAATGGCCAGCCCAGAGAGATTCGCCGATTACATAAAACCAGGCCTGAAAGATGGCTTCACGTTTTTCGTTCTCTAATTCCTTCTTCCTTCGTGCTCTTTGTGGTGATGTGATCGACAGCCGCCAGGAAGCACGAGCGATCCTTCACCGACGCACAGCTGATGGCATATTCCCAGGGCAAAGGCCCGTTAACCACTGCCTCAGGGGCAGTCGGGTGGGGTTTTCGTGAAATTACAGTCAACGTCGCTTTTTAACGTTTTTTCAAGGACTTTGGATCTTCTTTATCTGTGTGGCTCTGTGTGCATCTGTGGCTGAACACTCTTGAATTTCGTTCATACGAGTGCCCACGCCGCCTTGTTTTGGCGATTTATTTATGAAAAAAGCCGACAAGCTCGAAATCCGCCTTCAACTTTGATTCACTGACGGAAGACGAAGCTGCTTGCCGCTACCACGCGTCCGTCACATTTTCGATTGTCGGACTCAGTGATCTGAGTGTGCCGTTTCTGGTTGAGATGGCCATGAAGACGTTCAGGTCAATCTTTTTAGAGACCGTCCGCGTTGAGCCATCGGCGAGTGCGAAATTGGAGACCTCTCCATGTCCACTTCCAAAGCTCAGAAATTGGAACTGGATATTCCATTCAAAGGGAGGCGACTGATAAACTTTGGCGCGCCAGTAGGCATCCCAGACATCCGGGTGTTCGGGGTCGTTCCAGACCCGGACGCAGCAACTGTAGCCATCGTGCCAGAAGCCATAGAGGGATTCGCCGATCATAATCGTATTCGAGAGTCCGTCTGACACGTCCTGTGTTTTCACGGCGCTGTTCGGGTAAAGCATTCCATTGGGAATTGTGGGTGCTTTGGGTGGGCCAGTTCCGTTGGCGTCGTAGGCCCCCATGGCCCCACGATACGTCGAGATTCCGCGATTCAATGTGGCGGATGATGTCACGCTGGGGCAGACATAGCTCGGTATATTTGTGAACGTGTAATCATTGTTCTGAATTTTTCGAATGTCCTCGGTTGGTCCCTCTTTTCTTTCGTGAAATTTGATCAGGATTGTCCCCTGATCCATTTGCGGGAGGATTAACGCTTGCCAGCTCCAGTCATTGGTAAATTGCCACTGGTGAAGCGTTTGTGTGATCGTGCGAACACCATTTTTCATGGTGTAAAGCTCAACGGGCGTGATGACTGACAAAGGGTTTCCCGTGTGAATTTGCGAGACGACCATTCCTGAGGGAAATGATCGAAAGGCCGATTCGTAATTGTGCATGGCTGTGGAGATCTGCCTGAGATTGTTGATGCACTGCGACCGCCTGGCGGCCTCGCGGGCCATCTGGACCGCAGGCAATAACAAGGCTGCCAGCATCGCGATGATGGCGATGACGACAAGCAGTTCAATCAGGGTAAATCCGGTCCGGTTCAGTGAATTACGCTTTTTCACCATTGTCCGACCTCTCATTCCTTTGACGCGATAATGAACTCTTTGAATCGAGCGAGTGATCTGAGTGTTCGTTGTCACACCATTCGACCAATCGTAAACCGCGAAATTGCCCAAAGGTTTCGCGGAATTCTTTTTTTGGAGGCAGATTGACCGGTCGGGCGACGCAGGCAAGGGGTTTTCTTCGAGAAAACGCCGGTTTCACCGAAAACAGTGCCACCAACGGTGCTACTGTATGACGGTCTTCCGTCAAGCAAAGCCGCCCGACACAATGAGAGCCGATTTCAATGGCCTGCTTCTCCGAGGACTCCGAAGCAGTGGCACATTAAGATGTAGCAGGCCATCCGAGCATGGCATCTTGTCGCCGTTGATCTCGTGTTTTGTCAGATCCAATGCTTTCCACGATTTATGTCAGATTGGCAGTCAAGGGTCAGGTTGAACCTCGATCTGGCCACGATGGCAGAATCTTCTTTCAGGATGAGTTGCCGGAAGTCCTTACGGCTATTGGTGATTCTACATGTGAATCAATTGGCGCGCCGTTCGCTAACTAATTGACCATCTCGTGGTGTCGTCTGTGGGCCGTCTACAGGCTCAGTGCCGAGTTGGAAGACTAGAAGACTAAACGCGTTTCGATTCTGGAGTAAGGTGAGATGGCAAAGAAGAGTGGCTCGAACGACCCTAAGTTGGTCCCCCTCGGTGATCGAGTGGTTCTTAAGCGAGCCGAAGCGGAAACGAAGACCGCCGGTGGGATTGTGCTGCCGGATTCCGCAGCAGACAAACCCCAACGTGGCGACGTGATTGCTGTTGGTGAAGGGCACGTCAAGAGCACCGGACAGAAGGTCGCTTTGACCGTCAAGCCTGGTGATCACGTGATTTTCAGCTCATACGCTGGCGACGAATTCAAAGTCGGCGACGAGACTTTCCTGCTGCTTCGCGAGAGCGACATTCTCGCCGTCTACGGCTGATAAGCCAATCCGTTGATTTTCCCGGCGAAGACAAACAGTTTTCGCCGGGTGAATTCAACATATCGTAAATACCCTCGGTCCGAGTTTCTACGAGTGGCTGATCACAGCTTCATCAGGTAATCGGATACGTGTTTTTGACATTATTAAAACCAGGAGCCTTTCCGAATGGCCAAGATTATCGCCTTTGATCAGGAAGCGCAAGAAGCAATGCGTCGTGGTGTGCAGAAGCTCGCCCGAACCGTGCGAGTGACGCTCGGACCCCGCGGACGAAACGTCATCATCGAGAAGAGCTTTGGCTCGCCGACCGTGACCAAGGACGGTGTAACGGTTGCTCGTGAAATCGAACTCGAAGACAAGTTCGAAGACATGGGTGCCCGTATGGTTCGTGAAGTCGCCAGCAAGACTTCCGATACCGCCGGTGACGGAACCACCACCGCCACAATTCTCGCCGAAGCGATCTACGTCGAAGGCCTCAAGGCTGTTGTCGCAGGGGTTAACCCAATCGACATGAAGCGCGGCATGGACAAGGCTGTCGAGCAGATCGTTGCCAAGCTCAAGGCCATGGCCGTTGAGTGCAAAAACAAGAAGTCGATCGCTCAGGTCGGTACTGTTGCTGCGAACGGCGATCACGAAATCGGCAACATCCTGGCCGACGCCATGGAACAAGTCGGCAAAGACGGCGTGATCACCGTTGAAGAAGGCAAATCACTGACGACGACTTATGAAGTTGTCGAAGGGATGCAGTTCGATCGCGGTTATCTGTCACCTTACTTCGTGACTGATCCCACCTCGATGGAATGCGTGCTGGAAGACGCTTATGTTCTGATCCACGAAAAGAAGATCAGCAGCATTAAGGATCTGGTTCCCGTCCTCGAAAAGGTCGTTAACAGCGGCAAGCCACTGCTGATCGTTGCTGAAGAAGTCGAAGGGGAAGCCCTGGCGACGCTGGTCATCAACAAGCTGCGGGGGACCTTCAAGATCTCCGCAGTGAAGGCACCTGGCTATGGCGATCGACGGAAGGCCATGCTGCAAGACTTGGCGATCATGGTTGGTGGCCAGGCAATTTTCGAAGACCTCGGTATCCAACTCGAAAACGTTCAATTGTCGGACCTCGGTCGCGCCAAGCGAATCGTGATCGACAAAGACAACACGACGATCATCGAAGGTTTGGGCAAGTCAGCCGACATCAAGGCTCGCATCGAGCAGATCCGTCGCGAACTGGCTGCTTCAACCAGTGATTACGATCGTGAAAAGCTGGAAGAACGCGTGGCGAAGTTGTCCGGCGGTGTTGCACAGCTCAACGTTGGTGCTGCCACCGAAAGCGAAATGAAAGAAAAGAAGGCTCGCGTCGAAGACGCTCTGCATGCAACTCGTGCTGCCGTTGAAGAAGGTATTCTTCCTGGCGGTGGTGTCGCTCTGCTGCGATCGTCGCTCGAACTCAAGCCAACCGGCTTGAACGAAGACGAAACCACTGGTTTCAACATCATCGTACGTGCTTGCCGTGCTCCTTTGACCCAGATCGCCAACAACGCAGGTGTTGATGGTGCCGTAATCTGTGAAAAGGTTGCCGAACACAAGGACGGCCACGGTTACAACGCTGCCACCGGCAAGTATGAAGACCTGGTCAAGGCCGGGATCATCGATCCATGCAAGGTAACTCGTAGTGCTCTGCAGAACGCAGCCAGCGTTTCCACGCTGCTGCTGACAAGCGATGCCTTGATTGCTGAAAAGCCAAAAGATTCTGAAAAGAAGGCTGGCGGCCACGGCGATCACGACGAGTTCTAAGATCGCCCGGTAATGATAAGAACCAACAGCCCGCAGGCAGTTTTGCCTGCGGGCTGTTTCGTTTTCCTCGTTTTTCCTCGTTCCCAGGCTCCAGCTTGGGAACGAGCATCTTCGAAGCTCCGCTTCGCGATTCGTCTGGCGGCTATGCAACTCGTGGTTGCTTTGCATTTCGACTGATTCGCATTCACTGGCCGTCTGTCCGATCGGGAAGCAGAGCTTCCAAGAAGTGCGTTCCCAAGCTGGAGCTTGGGAGCGAGGAAATTCAATGTTACGTAGTGTGCACATCCAATCTTCACACGCATATTTGACTTTAGCGGCTGGAAGCCGCTCCTACGGCTTGCGGCTCATCATTTTCCAAAACCGACAACCTCCAAGATGCTGTCCGTATTTATCGTTGAAGCTTCTCGCCTTCACAAAAAAATATGGCGCATGGGCTGAAGCCCATGTTACGGTGGACCGCAACAGATACTGCATCGTCGAGCCAGGATTGCCATGAGTGCTGGAGTGATGTAGGTTATTGTCGGCTAGACCGTATCATCAGGAGGTCTCACATCATGGCCAGACGGAATTCGGAATCAGGACGTCAAGCAGTGATCTGGCTTGCGACGGCAATCGTCGTGGTCATCGGTGCCGCTGCAACTGCGGTCGTGATTTTCGCGGGGACCGATCACGTTGAGCAACCGCTGATCGTCTGGGGTGTTTCGTTCTCAGGCCTGATTTTCGTGTTGTTTTGCATGAATTTTCGTTGGGATCAACCCGTGAGCCGATTGCATCTCTGGTTGTCTTCACAGAATCGCGAAGATCCGACCGATGCCTACCGCGCAGCGCGTCGTCAGGCACAAACTCGCGAGAAGTTTGGGAGCAATTCGCCCCCGACAATCGAAACAGTGCGCGACGCCTCAGACCACGGCGGTGCCTGGGTGCCGCGATCGTCGACTTCGGCTCAGTCGCGGAAACGGAATTAGTCTCTGCTGGGTGGGCAGATCCTATGCAAAAGCTCAAACTCCGCCGCAGGCTTCTTATCGTTTAACCGCGCCTCGAAGAGAAGCGTGAGCGAGACGGCGTAATTGCGGTCAGCCGAGGCGTCATTTCTCGTTCGGGCTTTGAGAAGAGTTGGCGCCGGGGCAACGCTTGAAGAGATCGGCTGGACGCCGATCCACCTGCGCCGCTGGCTACGGGTTAAACTAAGTATCTGTCGCCATCGTTTAACCGCGCCTCGAAGAGAAGCGTGAGCGAGACGGCGTAATTGCGGTCAGCCGAGGC
>CAIOKO010000243.1 GCA_903858935.1 uncultured Schlesneria sp.
AGCGACGATGCGGCGTATGTGATCTATACGTCAGGTTCAACAGGCCAGCCGAAGGGATGTGTCGTCACCCACGGGAATGTTGTGCGGTTGTTTCAATCGACGGAACCTTTGTTTGGTTTCAACGAGACCGACGTCTGGACGTTGTTTCATTCATTCGCCTTCGATTTCTCGGTTTGGGAGATTTGGGGTCCCTTGTTTTATGGCGGGCGGCTGGTTGTCGTTCCCTACGATGTCAGTCGATCACCCGATGAGTTTCTGGATCTATTGATTCGTGAGGAAGTCACTGTTCTGAATCAGACGCCTTCGGCGTTCCGTCACCTGATCGAAGCTGAGAATTCACGGTCTGATCAAACCGATTCGTTGCGATTGCGTTTCGTGATCTTTGGCGGGGAGGGCCTGGACCCACGATCACTGCGTGGATGGGTTCAACGACACGGTGTCGAACGTCCCCAGTTAATCAACATGTATGGGATCACCGAGACCACTGTCCACGTCACTTATCATCGAATCTCCAATGCAGATGTCGAGCGCGGCGGCAGTCCGATCGGTCTGCCATTGGACGACTTGCAGGTCTACCTGCTGAACCCCCAGGGGGAACCAGTACCCGAGGGTGTCCCTGGCGAGATCTATGTGGGTGGTGCGGGGCTGGCCCGAGGCTACCTGAATCGCCCCGAACTGACAGCAGAACGTTTCGTAACGCCGCCGTTTGACGGATGTCTTACCAATCGCCTTTATCGATCGGGTGACCTGGCCCGAAGGAATGGCGATGGAAGTCTCAATTTCCTCGGTCGCATCGACAGTCAGGTTAAAATCCGAGGCCACCGGATTGAGCTCGGCGAAATCGAAGCGGCGATACTTCAACTTGATTTTGTAGCCTAGACAGCCGTCATCGCGCGAGACGACGGCCCGTTTGGCAACGTTCTCGCAGCTTACATCGTACCGCAGCCCGGAGCAAAGCTCGATGTCGCAAGCCTGCGGCATTCTCTGGCGATGAAGTTGCCAAGTTACATGATTCCGACGTTTTTTGTTGAGCTGGAAACGCTACCGCTGACAATCAATGGCAAACTCGACACGAAGGCATTACCTGCGCCGCAATCGCCAGCACTTCACCGAGAACAATCAATCGTTCGACCACGCAGCCAGGTTGAAGAAATCATCGCGTCGGCCTGGCGCAGTGTTTTAAACGTCCAACCGATCAGCGTTCACGACAATTTCTTCGAACTCGGCGGTCATTCACTACTGGCGGTCCGGGTCGTTGATGCCATCAAATCAGCGTCCGGATTCACCATCAAAGTCGCCGACCTCTTTCGACACGCGACCGTGGCAGAATTGGCTGCATCTTTGTCAGATGCAGCCCGCGCATCGGAGGTTCCGAATCAAGCTCAATACTTGGAATCAATTCGCCCTGCCAATGGCAATACACATCTCGTGATTGTTGGCGCCAAACTACGAGTTCCCCTCGAGATGCTTCCACCCGAAATCCCCGTCTGGTGGCTGAAGATGGATGGCCTGCATGTCTGGCCTCCAAAATACCTGGAATTCCGGAAGCAAGCCGAAATCCACGTACAGGAATTGTTGGACCAAATCCCCTCCGGAACAGTTTTGCTTTGCGGTCATTCCTATGGCGGACTGCTCGCAATTGAAATTGCACAGCAATTGAACCAGTTGGCAAAGCACGAGATCAAACTGGTGCTGCTCGAACCTCCAATTCCGGCAAAACGTGATGAATCAATCATCAATCGAGCGGCTCAGATGGTCCGAAACTACAAAAAACGAATTCGATTAAGACTCGTCCAGGAACTGGCGACCGGGATTCACAAAAGGACAGTTGGAAAACTCAATAGGATGATGATCAGGGCTCGAAAATCTGCCGATCAGAAGATCTCGGCTGACGAGCGCTGGCGGTACATGGAGCCGTTTTTGTTAGAACACATCCACGCATACCAACTTCCAGATTCAATTGATCACGACATTCATCTGATCAAAACAGATTTCTATCAACCCGATTACTTAGACGCGTTGAATCAAATCAGCAAGAGCGCTTTCTCGATCTACTCCGTTTCGGCAAGCCTGGATCATCTCGATATTGCCGACGCTCGGCACAACGCCCTCTGGATGAGTATTATTCAGCAGTTGATCGCTGAGCAATCAAAATTGCCTTTGTCTTCGACGTAACGAAAGATTACGAAGTTCGATTTTTTAAGCATTGAATCAACCCCAACGCATCGACCCGCGTGACAACTGCATCCATTAATTGTTGGAAGAACAGGAGAGCGGACGCTGGATGCGCCCGCTCTCCTGTTTCGTTGCACATTTAAGTGACCAAACCAATTATTAAATACTTGGTGGAGGTGGCGTTGGTGTCGGTGCAATGGGTCTAGGTGCCGGCGTATAGATCGTTGAATCTGGCGCATAAGGCGCTGGTGCCGGAGCCGGAGGGTACGACAGACGATCAGGCATCGCTTTCAACAGAGTTTGTAATTTCGAGACGCGAGGGCCTGACAAGCGTTCTTTCAGGTATTTCAATGCACTCGTTTCGCGCATTGTCTTCACTTGTCGAACCGCTTGAAGGGCATCGTGGCATTCACCTAAAGCGAGTTCCGAAAGTGCTTCAAGATAGAGGTATTCCGGACGGCTTGTACTCTTCAATGCGTGTTTTGCCAGTGCCTTGGCATCCTGGTAATAACCATGTTGATACGCTTTGATCGCAACTTCGTATGACATTTCTGCAGTGAAAGGGAAGCATTTATCCCCGCAACAACACCCTGAATATCCGAGCGCTTGCAACAGTTCCGCAGCCGGAGTGAACAAACCCTCTGGTTCCTCAAAAGGATCTTCAACCATGCCTGGCTGCTCTACCTCAGGAACGCGTGGATTGTAAGCCTGCGGCTCAAATGAACGAACTTTCGGTACAAGCGGTTCTTCTGGTGTAAACTTCGGGGTCCCAGGAGCGGTTTGAACTGGTCCTTTTGTCTGAACCAGCAATACTTGTGGCTTGAATTTATCGTCGACCCCTTTTCCCTTGGTAACTGCATCGTCAATCAGGACGTTCTGCTCCAGATGATTCTGGACATAATCCCTGAGTTTTTGCTGCAGTTCTTTACTGTCAACGACACCTTCACGAAGCGGGAAAACGACTGAAAGAAACGGTGTTTTGGGAAAGTTCTTGACGACCTTTGGTGGCACGGACGTATCGACGAAATCGCGAAGCTCGGTGGCCTCATCACTGCCGCCTGCAGCAATCGACTCACTCAAGTCTTTCGACACTTCGTTGACATCAACATCACCCCACGCAACCCCCGCCCCTTCCTGAGCAGCGACCGCACCGGGCTCTGGTGCCGCAGGATCTTGACCCTGGACCACCCCAAAACCACTAACCATCATCAAACAAGCGACTAAAGACATCTTTCCAACGGTCAAGTTACGCATAAACAGGCCTCTGCTGATTCGAAACGTAGATCGAAAAACCGACCTACAAACTACTCAGCCCCCCCAGCCTCACACAACAGGAAAAACGGAAACTTGATGGAAGTTGCGATATTTAACGGGACTAAATCGCCACTGGTCATGTCGATTAATTGGGTTGCGCAGAAGAAATCAATTCTCCTGCCCCCAAAACTGTGTCACTTTGGTCCGACGCGCAAGCGAAGGACAAAAAGTTAAAGACCATTGCTCGCGAATTTTTTTTGTTTTCTCGTTCCCAAGCTCCAGCTTGGGAACGAGCATCTTCGAAGCTCCGCTTCGCGATTTGTCGAGCGACTTGCATTTCATGATCGCTTTGACGTTTGGTTGAATCACATTACATGGCCTTCCACCCGGCCGGGAAGCAGAGCTTCCAGGAAGGGCATTTCCAAGCTGGAGCTCGGGAACGAGAGAAAATCGTTCGGATTTCCGATCTACCCTTTTCTTTGATTAGAATAGAATCCATCCAGATTTGTTGATACAAAAAGTCATACCACGACGATGTCAAATCGTGGAACAGTCTCGGCAGGAGATAGAGCATGCTGACGATTCCCGGACGTCCGACGTCTTCTCAAGATTTCTGCGATGGGGTCTCACGCCGCGACATCCTGAGGATCGGTACGCTGGCCGCCATGGGAACACTTGGTGGGTGGACGCTGCCAGACGTGTTGCGAGCCGAATCGATTTCGGGTCGGAAGTCTCCGAAATCGGTCATTATGATTTATCTGGTTGGCGGGCCGCCGCACCAGGACATGTTCGACCTGAAACCAGACGCCCCACGGGAAATCGCCGGTCCGTGGCGACCGATCGCGACCAATGTCCCGGGCTTCGAAATCTGCGAGGCATTTCCTCGTCTCGCAACAATGGCGGACAAGCTCACCGTGATTCGCTCGCTGGTTGGCAATCAGCACGACCACGATGCGATCCAGGTTTTCAACGGCCACGACCCGAAAAAGGCTAAGCCTTCAGGCGGCTGGCCGCAGTTTGGCACGATGGTTTCAAAAGTGCAGGGGCCGGCACGTCGAGAGTCTCCGCCCTACGTCAGCCTTTGCTACAACTGCACTCATGGCCCATATAACGAACCTGGTCCGGGTTTTCTCGGAACCGCTCATGCACCGTTCCGCCCGCTGGGTGATACGCGAGCAGACATGATCCTCAACGGCGTGACTTTGGACCGGCTAGCCGACCGCAGATCACTGCTCAAGAGCTTTGACCTTTTCCGACGTGAGGCCGACCAAACGTCAATGATGACCGG
>CAIOKO010000244.1 GCA_903858935.1 uncultured Schlesneria sp.
ACCCACGCTTTTCGTTTCATTAATCGGCGTCAGGCGGATCCGAATTCCACCAGTTGGCCTTCCGTCCAATTTCACCGTGCCAGATGCTGGAACAATTTTCTCAACAGCACCTTTCACTGATCCACCACAGCCCGGAAGCAGACATAACACCAGCAATGAAAGAATCGAAAATATGCTACGCTCAATATTTCTCATAACTCGCCTTCAATTGTCAGGTTACTATTCAAATTCTTTCTCACTGGTACCGCGCGGTTCAAAGAAAGATCGCGGGTTACACAGGGAATAACGTTACAACGGGAAACTGGAAGAAGGCGCTCCGCGCGATTCTGTCTAAGACTAACGCAACTGGCGTTCCGCAATTCGCCGATCGAAGAACCTGTATCGAGGTTTAAAATAACGGCGAGGGAGTTTTCGCAAATGAGGGTCGAGAAACTGATGCGTCAAGGCGAATATGTAATTGGTTTCGGTTGACTTACGACAGTTGTTAAGATCACGCTTCTCATAACCGAAGTAATTTCGAAATACGAAAGGTTAAAGCTCATCCCGTTTGCGGATACTCATCAAGTCGTCCTGAAAAAATGGCTGAGTGCGCAATTGTGAGGCGTGATTACGCGAATTGCACCCGCTTATTCTGCTGGAACCGCCAAAATCAAATCTGGTCGTCCTTCGATGGCAAGCCAGACACGGTCGGACGCAATATTTTCAAGCTGAAGTGTGATTCCGGAGGGCCATCGAATTTCAATCTGCTTCATGTGGTCATTTTGGCCAACACCGATGTTAATGACACGTTCATTGCTCGATTCGTATCCGTCACCAGCCGTCAATTGACAAACGCGTACGTCACCTTCGGCCACTGTCAGGCGAATCTTTGCACCAATCGCGTCTCGACTGCTGTGCGTTCCTACCAGTTTCAGTCGAAATGAGTGGTTCGTTGAGACCGTTGAATTTACAGCGAGCAAGACAGGTCTTTCGAGATCGGTAGCAACAAAATCGCACCGGCCATCACGGTTCCAGTCGAGGAGTGCCAATCCACGTGCCAGGCGGAATTCGTCAAACAGTGGGCCAACTTCCTTTGATGCCAGTTCTTTGAATCGTGCCGCCGGCTGACCGCGAAAAAACTGAGCCTTCATACGATAAGGCTCATTGACAAATTCATCGATATGACCGTTGGCAACTACCAGATCAAACCAGCCATCACTGTCTGCGTCGATAAATTGTGTACCGAATCCCAGCGGGTCAAAACTCGGCTCGCGTAGACCGGCGATCTGAGTTTGATCCTGGTAAATCCCGCCCGGTTGAGACACGTAAAGCGTGTTGGATTCCCGAGCAAAATTGGTCACAAACAAGTCCGGCTGCCCATCGCGGTTGAGATCGGCACTGGCGACACCCATGCAGGCTTGCGCCAACCCGTTCAGATCGAGCGCCACGCCACGCAAAAAAGCTTCGTCTCGAAAAAATAGGGGTTGTCCAGGTCCGGATGATTCGTTGATCAAGAGAAAATTCGCCGTCATATCATTGGCGACGAAGATGTCGAGCCGATGATCATCGTTAAAATCAGCAATCACAAGTCCCAGTCCCATTCCTTGAGGAAGATCGAGACCTGCCTCATTTTGTATTTCGTGGAATCGACCGTCACCCATGTTGACACAAACCGTATCGGTAGCGGGATCGAACATTGTCGGTCGGCAAACGATTGGACGTTGATGTTCGTCATAGCACGTGGCTGTCAGCACATCCTTGCCCTGGCAATAGTTGACATCAAAGAGTTCAGGTAGTCCGTCGCCGTTGAGATCGGCGATGGCACAACTGACTGTCCAGGCTGATTGTTTCAATCCCGCCTCATCGGTGACGTCCGAGAATGTACCATCGCCATTGTTCCGATAAAGTCGATTGCGGCCGAAATTGGCGACATAAATATCGGGAAATCCATCGTTGTTGAAATCCCCGGTGGCGACTCCGTGTGAATAAGTCGTTTCGTGAATGCCAGCGGATTCCGTGACCACTAGAAAGCGTTGACCTGATTGATTGCGATAGAGGGCATCACTTGGTCCGAATTCTGAATCCAGCGGAAGCTCTTTCCCCTGTGGAAAATACAGATCAGGCCAGCCATCCTGGTCATAATCCAACACTGCGACACCAGCTCCCATGGTTTCGTAGATCTTGTGCCCGCTTTTTTGTGAGGTGGTATTGACATATTGAAAATTCAAACCCGTTGATTGCCCCTGATCTTCGAATCGAATTGTCGACGTGTCATTCTGCGAAATGGGCTGGTTTTTGGATTGGCGAGATTTGAAATGCGACCAGTCGGGCAGCGGATACTTCTGCAAGTCACTTATTTCGTCAGGCAGGCTGTCAGGTTTCGTTCGTGGCACTGTTGAATCTAGCAGTGATTTGAGTCTTTCTCGACGAGCGGTCATCGCTTCGTTTTGAAGTGGAACAGCATGATCGTGAACCACACACCATGCCCAGGCTTCCCACATTCGACCTGCGGCTTCAAGTTCATCAATCATTGGCTTGACCCACTCGTCGGCTCGAGGCTCAGTCATTCGCGAACTTAGATCGATGATCTTCTGCAGCCGACGAGCTCGTTCGGTAAATGAATTACCAAGTTCCGATGCGCCGCGCGATTTGAGTAGTTGACCCATCAGCATATTGGAAGCCAGGCTTTCAGGTTCGCGAATGATCGCCTCGTACAGACAACGGACAGCGGACTCGGCCGATTCTTGACTTTGCAACCATTTGCCACGCGCAAGCCAGATGCGAGCATCCTTTTCGGCCTGAGGCGGAAGTCGTGAATTCCAGTCGAGAAATTCGTCCGGTTCAAAGTCGGCATAGAGTTCCCCGAGGATACTTTGAGCCTCCAGGTCTTGCGGTTGCGTGTCTGTGATTTGGAGCAGATATTTTTTAGCTGACTGAACCTGATTCCGATCGAGTTCGTTCATTGCGAAAGGAATCAGGGGTGACTTATCAGACGGGTCGGCCTGCAGCATCAGCTTCAGTCGTTCCGGGCTGTCGAGGCTGGGGTTGACGGACGACAGAACGATCAGATCATCTCGCGTAAACGCATTTCTTTTCAAGAGTTCCATTAGGCATTTTACAACGTCCGCGCGATGTCCTGTTACTCCGAAAATCTGCGCCAGCAGACGGTAAGGCTCAGAAGACTGTGGGCGAAATTCTGTAGCCAACCGCAGGGCTTTGATCGCCGGTTGAATTTGATTTCGAGTCATCCAATGGCTGGCAAGTTGAACGCCAAGCTTTCCCGCATCGTCCGGTTCAAGCCGTCCATATGTTTCGAGCGCTTCGTTTGATCGCTGAAACTCTCCCTTTCGGCAGGCCACATCTGCCAAGAGCTTCCACGCAGGTCCGAAATCGGGTGCATCCTTGACCGCATTTTCGAGGGTCGCAACGGCCTTCGTCAAATCGCGTTGGTCGATCTCTTGACGAGCTTGCTCCAACCATTGATCTGCGGTCTTGTTCTGCCGTAACCATAAAAAAGAGACGAAGATCGCAGAAATCAATCCGCCGACGGCAAGATAACGCAACACGAACGAACGGGGAGCCGAGCTGGCATGAGTGATTTTCATAGTGCGAGCGTAAAACGGGCACGCGCAGATTACAATAGGGTGGATTTTAGATTTGCTGGCAGACGAAGATCGAACTTAATTCGGCAGAAATCGAGAATTCATTGTTCGATGAAGTGACCTTCGACATACTTCCGGCCCGAGGGCACAGCAGTTCAAATAACCAGTGTCAATGGCCCTGTCTTCAGTCATGTTTTCAATGACCTCAATCGTGAACTGTTGCGAAAAACCCTTGATGAACGGCAGATGTCTCGTCGGTATCTGGTCGAATGTCAAATATCACTTTCAAGGTGAAGAGCTGACGCAGTGCTCCAATTCCAGTGGTAAAGAGTGGTCTGGTGGACATAGAATAGGTCGTTCCGCGGAAGAGCACGGCGTTTCGTTGTCACTTGTTTGGTATTTGTCGGTTTCGGACCTGTTCCATTTGGTGTTTCCCCAATGATGCGATTCATCCGTTGGTCGATGATTCTGCTGAGCCTGACTGGAGTCGGTTACGGATCTTACGTTGCCGCCGTCGATTATTTGGCGAAACGGAATCAGGTTGTCTGGCGCACGGAAAAGGCGGCTCAGGGAACCATCAAGGCGATGGTTAATTCCACCGGGACGGTCAAGCCAAAACTTCAAGTGGCAATTGGGTGTTTCGTCTCAGGACCGGTGATTGAACTGAAAGCCGAATTCAATCAAGAGGTCAAAAAAGGGGATCTGCTCGCTCGTATCGACCCAAAACTATATGTCGCTAATGTTTCGCGGGATGACGCATTGCTGAAAAATCGAGAGGCGGACGTTGATCGAGTTCGTGCCCAGCTTCAACAGGCCATCAATGACGAAAAGCGGGCGGTGGCACTACGGGAGGAAGACCCGACGTTCATTGCGCAGGCGGAAATGGACAAGTACAAATTCGCTCGACTATCGCTTGACGCTCAACTGAAATCGGCGAGAACAGCTGTGGCACAGGCTCAGGCAACGCTCGACAATTCGTTGGCTAATCTGGGCTATACCGAGATCCGTGCCACGCTTGATGGAATGATCATCGATCGGAAGATCGATCCCGGTCAAACGGTCGCCGCCTCGTTTCAAACGCCGGAACTATTCAAAATCGCTCCTGATATGAAAAAGGAAATGTACGTCCATGCATCCGTTGACGAAGCGGACATCGGTTTGATCAAGGCAGCACAACGCGAACAGTACCCGGTCAGCTTTACTGTTGATGCCTATCCCGATGAATTGTTCGAGGGACGAGTTTTTGAAGTTCGTCTCAGTTCGACGACTGTGCAAAACGTCGTCACGTATCCTGTCATCGTTTCCGCGCCGAATCCTGAACTGAAATTGCTGCCCGGGATGACAGCCAGTCTGTCGTTCCAGGTCGCCTATCGTGGCGATGTCACCAAGATTCCCAATGCCGCATTGCGATTCTATCCCGATGCCAAACACGTCAGGCCTGAGGATGTTCCGATCCTCGAAGGCCATGGTGGAAAAACTTTGGAACGGAACGACGATGAAGCGCACCAGAACGACAAGTCGATGTCAGCCGCCGAGCGAACATTACTGCGTAAGGAACGAGACCGCCGGCACGTCTGGGTGGAAGACGGAGCCAAACTTCGCGCGATCTCGGTCATTACAGGCCTGAGTGATAGCCAGTATACCGAGATGGTCGAAGGAGACTTGCGGCCGGGAATGGTCCTGGTGACCGGAATTCAAGTGACTAAGTTTGGGGCAAAACGTTGATGAATTTCCCTCCTCTTCCATTACGCTTGTCGTTCAAAACTCCACCGAGCTCGTCAATAGCAACGAAGATCGTGCCTCGACATTCTTGTAATGCACTGACCCTATGAGCCTGCTACTGACTTTGCGAATCGCCTGGCGTGCCCTGAATAAGAACCGGATGCGGGCTGGCCTGACGGTACTTGGCGTCGTGATCGGGATTGCCGCGGTCACGACGATGGTTTCGCTCGGCCAGAGTGCCAATGCATTGGTCCAGGGACAATTTCAAGCCTTGGGGACCAATATGATCCTGGTTTTCCCAGGCCAGCGTAACCGTGAAGGTTTACAGCAGGCGATCGTGACGTTAACTGCTCGCGATGCGAAAGCGATTGAAACCGACTGTCCTTCGGTTCTGGCTGCAACGCCGGTTGTTGGAGCAGCAGGGCAGGTTATCTATGGCAGCTCAAACTTCAGCCCGCGGGAAGTCATGGGGGTGAGTGAGGATTACCCCGTCGTGCGAAACTGGCCTGTCCGGCAGGGAGCATTTTTTTCAGATCGTGATATTACTAGCGCGAATAAAGTCTGCGTGATTGGTCATACTCTCGTTGCTAAGCTGTTCCAAACGGTTAACCCGATCGGTGAGACGATCCGAATCAAAAATATTCCGTTCCGGGTCGTGGGGGTTCTCGAGAAAAAAGGTGCCAACATGGTGGGGCAAGACCAGGACAATCTCGTCCTCCTTCCATACACAACGGTCCGCAAGCGGTTACAGGGGTCGGAATTCGATAACGTCAACGCCATCATGGTCTCAGCTCGTTCAATGCAGGTCATGACGGATGCTCAATTGGAAATCGATCAACTTCTGGCCGAGCGCCATCGGATACAACCGGGTCAGTCCAGAGATTACATCGTTCAGAATACCACCGAGATTGCCAACATCTTTGGAGCGGTCACAGGGACGCTGACAATGATGCTGGCCAGTATCGCTGCCATCTCATTGTTGGTCGGTGGCGTCGGCATCATGAACATTATGCTGGTTTCGGTCACCGAGCGAACTCGTGAGATCGGTATCCGAATGGCGGTCGGTGCGCGAGCATCTGATATCCTGCGGCAGTTTCTCGTGGAAGCGATTTTACTGTCGTGCGTCGGTGGTATGATCGGTTTTCTGCTCGGCGTCGGGGCTTCGATCGGCCTGGTGACCCTGATCAATTCCTTGACAACAGGAACCAAGTGGACCCACGAAGTTTCGATCACAGCAGGGGTTGTCGCCTTCTTTTTCGCAGCCGCCGTCGGAGTCTTCTTCGGGTATTATCCGGCTCGCCGTGCCAGTCGTCTCGACCCGATCGAAGCACTTCGGTATGAGTAACGTCGCGAAGAAGTTTTCTGAGTAATGTATTGACGCCATATGAGTTCAAACACTACCCCACTCCACATGGATGTAGTGTAGCGCGGCTACGGAGCGGATGTTTGTGCAATCGGTTCAAGTTTATCGAACGCGGACACGTCCCATACTTTCACAGTCTTGTCATCACAGCCCGAGGCAAGACGTTTTCCGTCGGGGGAGAAGAGGACTACCCGAACTACTCCGTCCTGTGACAACTTCAATAATTCGGCACCGCTCGCGGGGTCCCACAGACGAATCGTTTTATCGGCCGAGCCTGTCGCGACTAGTTTTCCGTTCGGTGAAAAACCAATTGTTTCGACTCTGTTTCGATGACCTCGTAGTGTCAACAAGTAATCACCTGTTGTTCCTAAATAGATTCGAGCGGTCCCGTCGGCACTCGCACACGCTATCAAAAAACCGTCTTTGGAAAAGACTGCTTGTTGGATAGCTCCTTGATGACCTTTCAGCTGGGCCAGTTCTTTGGCAGACTCAACGTCCCACAGACGAGCCGTTCGATCGGCGCTGCCGCTTAGCAATCGCTTGCCGTCTGGTGAGAACGCGATCGAGAAGGCAAAGTCGTTGTGGCCGATCAAGGTTTTCAGTTCTTTATTCGTCGAAGCATCCCATAGCTTGATGTCCCGATCCAATGAGGCAGTGGCGAATATTTTCCCGTCGGGCGAATACGCAATTCCATGGACCTTGGCTCGATGGCCTCGAATCTCTTTCTGTTGTTTGCCATTGGAGACATCGACCATTCGCAGGAAATTGTCGGCAAAATTGCCGATTGCGATCTTCTTTTCGTCGTTTGAGAAGGCCACGGCGGGTAGCCCGAATTTGAATTCGTCCCCTTGCCATTTTTTCTCACGCTTCACCACGTCCCACAGTTGCAGTGACCCGGCGACGCGGTAGGCGCCGCCGCCCACGGCCAGCTGCGTGCTATCTTTGCTGAAGACGAGGCTGGAAACAGGTTGCCCGACATTGAGTGTGATGGCATTTAATGCGGTGACTGCTTCGGCAGATTTCAGCTCCGTTGGTTTTTCGGGATTGATGACGACCGTCGCGGCGGTCGTATTTGTTTCCGACGTTGCCGCCGCGGCAGTTTTGGCTTTCCAGCGACGCATCGATTTGTCAACACTTCCTGCAACAACCTCATATGCACCCGGAGCGAACGCGACGGCTGTGATCGCTTCGGTCGGTCCTTGAAGTGTCTGTCGGACTTTTCCGTCGCTTGGGTCATACAGCTTCACGTTACCATCAAATCCACCGGCGGCCAGAGTCCGACCCGCGGGAGAAAACGCGACACACCAGAACATCACTCCTTCGGTCCCTGGTAATGACGCTCGCTCGGACCAGTCCGCTGTTTTCCAAAGCTTGACCGTCGAGTCTTCACTGGCGGTCGCCACGGTGGTTCCGTCGGGCGAAATCGCGACTGCTCGAATGGCTGCAGCGTGACCCTTGAGTGTCGACAAGGGTTTGTGGTCGGCCAGATTCCAGACAATCGCCGTCCGATCTGCACTGCCTGAAATCAAAAGTTGACCGTCCAAAGTGAACACCACCGATCGCACTCCTGCGGTATGACCAGACAAGGTCGCAATCTCTTTTTTCTCGGCAATATTCCAGAGCTTGACCGATTTGTCATAGCCACCCGATGCCAACGTTTGCCCGTCGGGCGAAAAGGCGACGGAAAAAACCCAATTTGTGTGCCCGGCCAGATCGGCCTGCAGTTCGCCGCTTGCAACATTCCAAACCTTGATCGATTTATCAAAACTTCCCGCGGCAATCTTCTGGCTGTCGTGGCTGAACGCAACGCAGGCTGCGACATCGCTGAATGCGTCCAGTTCGCGAGCGATCTTTCCGTCGGCGGCATTTCGAATCGAAATTTTTCCATCTTCACGAGCCAGTGCAATCCATTTTCCATCTCGCGAATAGGCGAGTGATTGAACCGCTTCGGGCTCGGGTACATCACTGGATGGAGGTGTTGTTGAAGAACGAGTCGGTGTTGGGTCGTCTGGGTCATAATCTTCTGCCGTCGCCGTCGCCTGTGGGTTACGATCGAGCTTCGCTTTTTCCGTTTTCTTTTCGACATCCCAAAGACGTGCCGTCCCATCACGAGAGATCGAGACCATCCAGGCTCCATCCGACGACATGGTTACGAATTTCGCACCGGAATTCTCACCACCAAGATCAGCCAATAATTCATGTTTTTCACCGTCCCAAAGCTTCATTTCGCGTTCACCCGATGAAGCGATTCGTTTGCCATCGGCCGATGTCGCGACCGAGCGAACGCCCTTCTTATGGCCTTTCATGATGGCGGACTCTTCGCCCTTTTCGACATCCCAGACACGAACCATGGCATCCCAGCCAACGGAGGTCAGCTTTTCGGCAGCTGGCGTAAACGCTGCAGCTTCGATCAGTTCTTTATGACCTTTCAACGTCTTCTCGATCTTTCCCACAACGACATCGAAGATTGCCAATCCGTCTCGGTCACCGACGGGAACACCCGCTGCGAGTAACTTCCCTGTTTTTGTGAAACCGAGTGAAAAAAGTCTTGATGCTTCCGGTTCGTAAACTTTCACGAGCTTATTTTCAGGCACGTTCCAGACTCGAATGGACTTATCAGTCGTACTCCCCAACACAAGCTGTGTACCGTCAGGCGACCATGTCATCACGTTCGTCTTCGCCGCCGGACCGGGAAGCGTCAGTCCTGCTTTTCCCGTCTTGGTGTCAACCAGATTGACTCCTGAATGAGGACCGTTCGGCCCGATCGCCAGCCATTTTCCGTCTGGGGAAAACGCGACGACAGCAATTCGTCCTGGCTGCACGAACGTGACGCCAGGCTTGGGGTCGGCCACCTCCCACAGTATGACCTCCCCCTTCGATTCGGCTCCATCCGGAACCAGCACGGTGGCTACTGACTTATTGTCCGGCGAAAAAACAGCGAATCCCCAACCCGTTGGGACCGACGGGGCCGTCGCTCGACGATTGGCGGGATCAGCCTGCTGAGGACGCGCAACATCGATAAATTCAACCGGTTCGATCTGCGGCGGCAGCGCCGCCGGCGCATCATCGGCTGCGACGATGCGGCTGAAGGCAATGGAAATAAAGCTGATAATCGTAACAAATCGAAATGAGATGCTCATGACCCGCACCTTTTAAACCAATTCTGCAATCTGTAGACGTGATGTCTATGAATTATGTCCTTGTTGAAGCGAGACTGCCAGTCCCGGCTTGATTTTCATGGGAATCGAAAGAGATTCGATGAAGAAGAAAAGAAAAAGTCGGAACTCTAATCTTCACGAATCAGAAAAATTAAAAAAAGGAGGCCAGCAGGTTTTGGGGAAACCTGCTGGCTCTATGTGAGAAATCAACCATTAAGTGGTTGATTACTTCTTCTTGATTTCAAAGCCCTTGGCGAAGGCGGCGTCGGAAAAGACGAGTTCGGCTTGTGCGTCACCCTTGGCTTCGGCAGCCTTACCTTGACACTTTTCACAGCAGAACGTCACGCTCACGCCACCAACGTCGACCTTTTTGTCGGCATTGAGTGGACCACCGGAAAGTGGACATTTCGCTTGAGTGGCCTGGCCGGTCGCAACCAATTGATGATTGGCTTTGACTGCGTACTTGGCGGTGTCCTTGGTGAAGGCGCCTGGGCAGTTTTCACAGCAGAAATAGACCTTGGCACCCCGGTAATCAGCCGTCTTGTCTTCCAGAGCCGCCTTGCCGGAAATCGGACAGGTGGCCTTGAATGGCTTGGCTTTTTCTTCGGCTGCAAAAGCCATGAAACCAACCGCCAGAACGGCACAAAACATCATACTGACTTTACGAATCGACATGGGAAAAACCTTTCTCAGAATTCTTTTCAGAAACAAAACACTCAAACACATTTGAAATAGTTGCTGACGAGTTTTGGACGACATTCGTCAGCAAACCGACTTGAACATCATGTAGAAGGGCTTTAGCCCATTCAGTACAACGTCGCGTGTCCGCTGAAAGCCAACACTACGAAACGCGCTGAGGCTGGAAGCCTCCACTACGAAAAACGACTCGCTCCGCGATATGGATGTGTCAAATAATCCAGCGACAGAGTGTCTTACGCAGGGGCGGGTCAAGATTTTGCCGACGTTGCAGTGAGGATCCGTCGGTCAGCGAGAGGGAATGAAACCGGTAATCAGCTTCAGTCCGCATCAATGGAAAAGACAATGACAGCTCGACACTTTTCGTGATTCGCTGATCATTCACGATGATGGCTGATGTCGTCAGTGTGTGCTGACATCGGCAAGGTGGTCGTTCCAGACGGAAGCTTGCATCAGCGACTTGCGAACCAGATCGAACCTGTGCTGCTTTGCGTTTCGCGTCAGCTTTTGCTTGGCAACAAGGGGCTAACTTCGACTGGCTGGCACGTTGAATCGTGTTTCCGCTGGAGCAACAACAGTCACGAAACAACCCCGGCGGGAGCATTAAAGCCACCGCAAGAGCCAGAATCGAACTGAGTCGGACAAGCCACATCGGAATCAGGCCTCGTCAAAATTACGCATAGCCGAACCGACGTATTATATCCGAATGATTCAAAGACAGAAAGAGGAAATCCAAATTCGCTTACGGCAATTGTCTTCCTCAACTTATCAAAAATTGCAATCCGACAAACCCGATGCCAATCAGACATACCAGCAAGGCGATCACGCTGGTGACGATCCCAAAAATTGGCAGGATTCCCTGGCTGCGACCGCGAATGGAAAGGATCAGGCCCGCGATGCTTCCGGAAAATCCGAGAAATGCAATCAGAAATATTGTCGAGTACAACATTAATATCGAGTCCAGGGAGGCTGCTGCGACCCAGCCCATTGGTAGCCCGAGTAGTACCGTGACAAGAGTGCTGATTCCGACGATTCCACCGATCCGACCTGCGTTATTTCCCTGAAGTCGAGCGATCTCTCTTTGATTTGTTCGTCCTGTTGTACCAGCGAGTGATTGTCGGGGCCGATTCAGGTTCTCGCTGTTGTCTTCGCTCGTTAAATAGGCTTCGGGAGGGTCCAGCCGCCGAAGAACATCCAGGACGTCTTCACGAGTGATGGTCTCTGAATCGTCGCCTGCAAGCAATTCGTGGATCTGCGATTCGATCTCACCGACGATGGCGGTCCGATCCGATCGGGGGACTTGGCCGAGCAGCATGCGGTCAATCGTGTCGAGTCGGGCATCGATCAGCGATTGGCAGACTTCCGACAGAGTTGGCGAGGTCAATACCGTCATGACTGAACTCCTTCCAGTAACGTTGTTAAAGATCCTAATACCGTGCGCACACTTTCGGAAAGATCCCGCAATCGCTGACGGCCTGATGTCGAAAGCCGATAGTAGCGCCGGGTCGGTCCGGCAGGTGAAGCTTCCGTTCGGACTAAGAGTACTCCATCCCGAGCCAGCCGAGTCAGCACTGGATAGACCGTGCTTTCTGAAAGCGAAAGCCCATCCAGCCCTTGCAAAGACTCAACGATCCGGTAGCCGTATGTTTCTTCCCTGGCAATCACTGCGAGAATCGCCAATTCGGCAACACCCTTTCGCAGTTGAGTTTCCCACGAATTCACAAAAGCCTCCTTGCTTGCCAGGTACTATGCAATGCGTTGTAGTTGTGTGCACAAAGGAAGTCAACCGGAATCGGATTACGATTCAGAATTTGAAACACGTAATGAAATGCGAGGCAACGCTTTGAGGATTTTTCGAAATCACGATTTGTCGTTAGCGGAATGTCTTTAGTACGTCCGTTGCCGATGTTGTACATTAAATTGCGTTGGTAAATGATAACTGGTGCTGGTGCAAAGGCCCGTTTACCACCGCTGCGGGGGCGGTGAGGCTTCGTGGAATTATTGGGCGGTACTTTCTTTAGCACCTCTATCCAATTGCCACTGAATTGTTCGATAAATCGAAATTTGATCGTGTTCAGATTCTGGCAGTCGCTTGGAACCGGATCGGCGCATTGATATCTATTGGTATACAAATCACTTGCAGATATTTCGTAAACGCTTGCGGAGGTCATCAACGCAATTTTCATGAATGTTGAAATACCTCCAGATCAAATACAATCCGCGTCCGCTCCGATTTCACAATCTGCAGTCGGCCGAGCCACCGGGCGATTCAGTCGTGCACTTCGTGGATCACCCACGTTTTTGGTTGCCAGTCGGTTTCTGCGTCAGCAACTTTGGGCGTGGCCAGTAATTTCGATCATCCTGTTGGGTGGAATTGGCTGGTGGGTCAATCAGTCGATCGAAAATGCGATGCGCGAACAGCGTGTTGCTGATCTGACTGCGATGGTGGACGCGAGCGTCTCAGCTCTGGAAATCTGGATGGACGAGCAACGGATCAATGCACTGCTCTTTGCCGCTGATGATCGTCTGCGGGAACCAGTGAAAGAGTTGTTACAATTATCCGACGGAAAGGATGAAGCCGAAAGGAATCTCGTCCAGGCCGAAGCCCAGGACAACTTGCGACGCAGGTTAATGTCCCAACTGAAACTGGACGGCTATGTTGGATATTTCCTGGTTTCACCCGACGGAATTGTGCTGTCCGCTGATCAAGAATCTCCAATTGGAAAGCCTCTGCTTGGATACCGCAAGCAGATTTTTGACGATGCGTTGACCTCTGAAAGCACAGTGTCTAAGCCTTTTCCAAGTCCGCTCTTATTGAGGGATGCAGATGGTGAGCTTAGGGCGAATTTGCCATGTATGTACGCCGTGGCCGTTATTCGTGATGAAAACAACAAGGCTTTAGCTTCGCTGGGTTTGCGGATTCGACCCGAAAGTAAATTCACAGATATCCTGCAAGTCGTTCGTTTCGGGAATTCAGGTGAGACGTACGCCTTCGACCAAAACGGGCTAATGCTCAGTCAGAGCCGATTTGACGATAAATTGAAACAAGTCGGACTTCTCACTGATCAGCCGACTTCCCATTCAATTCTGACGCTCGAGCTGCGTGATCCCCAAGTCAATATGGTCGCCGGAGAACGACCTCTACTGCGTCGAGCGGATCAGCCATTGACGCAACTGGCGGCAAGCGCGATCGAAAGAAAGTCGGGTCACGACGCAAACGGATATCGAGACTATCGCGGAGTACCTTCCGTCGGCGCATGGCGTTGGCTGGATAAATATGACATGGGGGTTGGAACAGAGATGGATGTGGCGGAAGCGTTTCGCCCTGCCTACATGTTGCGCCGTGCCTTCAGGGTTTTGATGTCGCTTTTGGCGCTGAGTGCCATCGGCATCTATCTGGCCATGCTTTTCATCGACCAGCAGCAGAAGGTTTTGCAGCGGGCAACACTCGCTGCAAAACAGCTTGGTCAGTATACGCTGGAAAAAAAACTTGGTGCCGGTGGCATGGGGACGGTTTACATGGCGAGGCATGCGATGTTGCGGCGACCCACCGCAGTCAAACTGCTGAACCTCGACAAGATGTCACCGAAGGCGGCCACACGATTTGAACGGGAAGTTCAGCTCACCAGTACTTTGACGCACCCGAACACGGTTGCAATCTTCGATTACGGGAGGACACCCGAAGGGATCTTTTATTATGCCATGGAATATCTCGATGGAATGAATCTCGAGGATTTAGTTCAGCGATTCGGACCGGTTAATGAAGCCAGATCCGTTTACATTCTCAAACAGATCTGTGGCTCGTTGTCCGAGGCGCATGCACAGAGCCTGGTGCATCGCGATATCAAGCCGGCGAACATCTTTCTGACATGTCGCGGCGGTCTTTACGATTTTGTCAAAGTGCTCGATTTCGGGCTCGTTAAGGAACTCGATGACGAGAACGGCGCCAATCTTACGAATCCCAACGCGATGACGGGAACACCGTTGTATATGCCTCCTGAAGCAGTAATTCAGACGCAAAAGATTGATGCCCGAGCGGACATTTATGCCATCGGGGCCGTCGGGTACTTTCTGCTGACCGGAACCAGCGTCTTTCCGCTCGGACCGGTCATGGAAGTCTGCATGAAACAAGTCAGTCAGACCCCAGAATCTCTCTCGTCGCGACTTGGCAAACCCATTTCACCAGATCTCGAAAGTTTGATCTTGCGTTGCCTTTCGAAACCGCGTGATAGTCGCCCCGCTGACGCTCAGGCACTGCTCCGCGAGTTAGAGGCATGTCAAATCTCTGGCACGTGGATGTCGACCGATGCCCACGAGTGGTGGAAAGCTCTCGTGCAAAGCTTACCATCGCAACCGAATGGGACGATTGCTGCCGCGACCACGGTTTCGAAATCTCTCGCAGCTGCGTCTGACATGACCGTGATTATACCTGCTGAGACTCCAACGCATCCGATACCGTGATGGCACTCAACGTGGCTTTCTGCGTTTGACCAGCGTGATCGAATTGCCTGCTGAATTGTGGTAGACGTCATCCATGAACGATCGGATCAGGAGCAATCCGCGTCCGCTCGGTTTAAGAAAGTTCTGCGGATCTCTTGGATCAGGAATCGAATCGAGATCGAATCCAGGTCCTTCATCGACGATCATGAATCGAACTTCGGCCGGAGTGAATTTGCATGAGACCTGGATTTGACGACTGCTGTAGGGTTCGGAGTTCTGGCGAATAAGAACCATCTGCTCGTACGCGTCGTCATCTCGTGCTCTGAGTTCCGAACTGACTTCAAGATTTCCGTGGATCATCGCGTTTAAAAGCGACTCTTCGAGGGCGACACCGATACGAGTCAGTTGATGGTCGTCAAACGCACCACTCGATTGCCCAACTTCCTGAAGCTCCGCAACAACGGCTGAAATCAACTCTCGATCGTTCGTAAGACGAAATTCCAGTTCCTTGCTGACAATAAACTGCGTCAGGCGGTCCCGGACTTGACGGCGCGTTGATGCCGTCAACACAGTTCTGACGACATCTTGCAGCCGAGTTTTGACCGACTGTTTTGGAATATAGCTGGCCGCTCCTCCCGTGATGGCTTGTACAGCGATCTCTTCACTTCCAAACGCGGTCAATATGACAAATGGGTTCGCAGGAAAGCGTTCACGAACGACTGACAAAAGGGCCAGGCCATCCATATGCGGCATCTGAAGATCACTCAAGATCAGGTCAAATGGACCTTGAGTTTCCAGAAATCGGATAGCCTCGACGCCGTTGTTCGCTTCCACAACCGAACCATTAAACGCCTTCTTGAGAAGGTCGCCGACGATTTGCCTTGCGAGAGAGGAATCATCGACCACCAGAAACCGTGACATCCCTAATCCTTCGACTGAGGAACGATTACTTCTTCGCCGTATCGTCTGCAACTTTCTTCTGAACGTCAACCGTTTCGGCGTTGACGGTCTTGGCAACCTTTTCAGACAGTTTTTTTGCTAAGAGTCCGCTTGGGTCGCAGCCGGCAGCAACCGAAACAATCTTACCACCCTTGGCGATCAGAAAATTGGTCGGCATTGTCTTGGTTTCGAAAACATTCCAGGCATCCCCTTTTGTATCGACAGAATAAAGCATGTTGAGCTTCTTTTCCTTGACGTACGCAGCCACTTTGGAATCGGGTTCGCGGAAGATGGCCACTGAGGTCAGACCGAGATCCTTATAGCCTTCGTGCATGGCCTGGAAGTAAGCCAGCTCTTTATCGCAACCGGAACAGCCGCAAGTCAGCCGAACCAGAACCGGTCCCTTTGCCGTCAACTCGGCAAGGCTGACCTCTTTTCCGGAAGCGTCTTTGAATTTGAAATCAGGTGCCTGAGTGCCGATGTCAACCTTTTTCGTGACAGGCTCGGTTGTCTTTACTAGCTCTTCCGCGTTCGTCGAACCGACCAGGAACAGTAATACTGACGCTAAGACGAGAGAACGAAACATGAAAGAGTCCTTGAAATTAGCCTGCAATACCCAAACCAATCTTCCGTTGCGAATCGCGCGTTCGCATCCACGGCGGTTGATACATTAGCTCGCGTGTCATCCTGTTTCCAGGGTATTGTTCGAAACTAATGTTGATTTGAATCGTTGTGTTTGCAGGTTCTTCGGGAACCCGATTCGTTTCGGTTGACCATGCTTAACGATCAACCTCTATTGAAACTTTTACTCCCGGCAGTTCTGTCATCAAATTCGATCGGATATTCTCGAGGCCGCTATCTGTCCTCATTTGATCTATACGAGGTGAATCCACCATGTTGAAGCTGTTCACGATTATTTTTTCGGTCTCAGTTGTCTCATTGATTGCAAATTTGCCATTGAGAGGAGCCGATGTTCCGCTGACACGAATTGCATTCGGATCATGCGCCAAACAAGATAAGCCTCAGCCGATCTGGGATGCGGTCGTCGAATTGAAACCTCAGCTATTCGTGTTCTTGGGTGACAACATCTACGGTGATTCCATCGATATGGAGGTATTGCGATCAAAATACACGTTACTCGCGAATCAGCCTGGCTTTCAAAAACTGAAGCAAAGTTGCCCTGTTGTCGGGACTTGGGACGATCATGATTTTGGCGCGGACGACGCCGGCGCGGATTATCCGATGAAACGGGAATCACAACAGGTATTTCTCGATTTTTTCGAGGTTTCGAAGAATGATCCGCGTCGTCAACGGGAAGGAGTTTATTCTTCGAGTCTATTCGGTCCCGTTGGGAAGCGAGTTCAACTGATTCTGCTCGACACGCGGTACTTCCGCAGTCCATTAATACGCGGATACAAGCCGGGTGAACCGGGCGAAGGGGTTCGAGGCATCTATGTTCCGAACACCGACCCCAAATCAACGATTCTCGGAGAAACACAATGGCGCTGGCTCGAAGTGCAGTTGAAGGTTCCTGTGGAGCTACGAATCATCGGCTCGAGCATTCAGTTGATCGCAAATGAGCATGGGTCTGAAATCTGGGATAACTTTCCCCACGAGCGGACTCGATTTTTAAAACTGCTTCGTGATACGAAAGCCAATGGAGTTGTTGTACTGAGTGGCGACCGTCATCTCGCAGAAATCTCGTGCATTCAGTCGAAAGCGGAAACCGGTATCGGTTATCCACTCTTCGACATCACAAGCAGCAGTCTCAATGCCCCGAGCGGTAATTTCACTAAGGCAGGTATCCGATTTGCGAATCAGGTCAATTCCCATCGAATCGGACTTCAATACTTCGATACGAATTTCGGTTCGATCCTGATCGACTGGGAACAGCCTGACCCTGTTATTCGGTTGCAGGTCCGCGATGAAAAAGGGGATGTTGTTCTGCAGCAACGAGCGTCATTGAGCCAGCTTAATCATTAACGTTGGGGATCGAGGACAACAACAGTGTCTGCAGTCAGATCGCCCAGGCGTTGCCAGTGGGGTGTGAAGGCGATCAGTAAGACACCGGGCAGCCAGATCATGAGGAAGACGCTATCCACGTAAACCAGTAATTCCCGGGCAAATGCTCGTAAAAAGCCGCATGGACGTAACGTTGTTCGCAGCGTGCGGATTCCGCACAGCCACTTGCCCGGTGTAATTCCCCAGATTCCTTCCATGACGCTGAGGACCAGAATTCCGGAGATCCACATCCCGATAATGGATAGCGACACGATAAAAACCAGGTTTTTGATTCCCATTGATGCCGATTGTTGTTCGATCTGCTCATGGGCATCCGCGACGACAGAAGTCCAGAAAACAGAGGGAAAAACGGTGATGAGCAAATCAATCCCGCGTGCGATCGCGCGTCGTAGGATTGAAGCTTGAGTCATGGTTCGCTTGCCATAAAGGTAGTCTGGTCGTCGATGAATCTTCATTAACCACGTTGTCCCGAGAACCAGCATTCCGACGCTCAGCACGTAACAAAACAGCAGCCCAAACAATTTCAGAACGGTCCGGAATCGCTCGGAAAGGGGAATGCCCGTTGTCACTTGCTGGAATGTCGATCCATCGATTGAGAGCAACCGCAGATCATCGGTGACCAGATATCCAGACTCCCCTCCGACGGCACCGAAGCTCTGCATTTCGGGGGGATGCATGGGGGTCGTGCGTTGCCAGTTTCCATTCTGATAGCGGTATTGTTGAATAGGGGTTGAGGTATAAGGATTTGGATTACTGTATGCCCAAAACTCGCCGCAGATAAAAGTGACCTCCCATGAATTGCCCCAATTCGTTGCAATGGCTGTCGATTGCCAGCCGGGATACACCCTCGGTTGATTCATCGCACTGCTGGGTTGCAGGTTGTCAGGCCTGAGCGCCGACGCGGGATCTGACACAGCGATCAAATTGAGCCCCTCTCGGAACAGAACCGTCTGGCCCTCCGAGTAGAACAAAAGCGTCGTCTGTTGATTAGAGACGACCCGCAATTCGGGAGCGAACCAGGGGGAAGGAGCCCCTGTTGCTGGCACCTCGACGGTACCTTCATCCATCCACTCGCCATCCTGAAACGTGAGAAGTGAGAAGATGCCAGAACGATTCCTGTCAATGACGGCCAATCGGCCTTCGTAATTGAACGGTTTTGATGGATTCATCAGAAGTCGAGTCGGATGTCGTGGAATGGCATTTTGTCCTTCGATCCGATAAACGACCGTTTCGGCAACTCCCCATAACTGGTCGTTTATTACGATCATCCCCAATGGCGTCGGAGAAAGCGTGATATCGGTTTCTCGCTTTTTCCCCGTTTTGCGATCAAATGCAATTAAACGGGACGAGGCGCTTCGGGTTGCCAGGCCCCCGCGAGCGGGAACGATTCCAGGTACTGGTGGCGGACCTGACATTACCAAAGCCCACACTTCATCATTCCAGCTGATCGAACCACCCGGCATGACCGTGACGCTAGCGACATTTCCGAAGCCGGCTCGTGCCATTTGATGTGAAATCGAACTGTCCGACCACGGCCCGAATGGCAGCAGGAAGTTGACGGCAAATTGAAAGACAATCGCCGCAAAGGTCATCAACACCATCTGAAAGATAAAACTTCCCCCGTAGGGAGGAACTTCAAATTCGACTCGGTCTTGATTGAGGGGCGATTGTGGCATGATGTCTCGGAAATGCTTTGAGTAACCGTGGCGAACACGGACCAGGCGTCTCAAGTAGACGAAAGAGACTTTCTGTCTTGTGCTGAAACATCATTACCATTCGATTTCAGCAACGCAATCCGAAGTTAAACCAGGGCTTCGAACCGGCCATCCAACCTGTCAAAACAGCAAGAATTCGACCGTGAAAGCTCAGTCGAGCGCAACTTTTCAACGTGTCAGCATTGGTTGATACGACAGCCTTTGTCTAAAACGCTTTTCTCTGGCCTGCTTGCGATCAATTGACGCATTGGCGTTTCCACGAGTCAGCCGATAACCTAATCTTTCCCGAGAAACGCTTTGGGACAATCGAGTTCTGTCAAAAGTGGATGGAATTGAGGCAAGATTGTCCCTCGATTCATGGAATTGGGTTGGTGTTTTTCAGTGACGCTCGGTTAACCTTAGCGGATCGGCTGCGGTTAATCAGGAAACCCGTTGGGTGAAAAAGCGAGATCCGATCCGAAGTCACGGTGTGAAATGATCCAACAGAGTGCAGGCGATTCGGTGATGCAGGGTGTTCCGGTGTTGACGGCGGTAGAACTGGCAATCGGAACTGAACTGCTGGAGACCGAGCAGGTTCTGGCTGAAGAGCTACAAAGCGACAATCCGTACGTGAGCGATATTCTACAACATTCGACACGTTTTCGTGGAAAACGATTACGTCCCATGTTGTTGTTGTTAACAGCGAAGGCTTCCGGCGGAATTCGTCAGGACCACAAAATCCTTGCCGCTGTGGTGGAAATGATTCACCTGGCGACTCTTGTCCACGATGATGTCCTGGATGATGCCGAGACTCGTCGTCACGTTGCCACAGTCAACGCCCGTTGGAACAACGAAACGAGCGTGTTGTTTGGTGACTATCTTTTCACGCATTCATTTCATCTGGCAAGCAGCCTCGAAACCACATATGCCTGTCGGCGGATTGGACGAGCGACAAATATCGTTTGCGAAGGCGAACTGTCGCAGATTAAAGAACGTGGAAATCTTGATCTTTGTGAAGAGGCCTATTTCAAAATCATTGACGGAAAGACGGCTGAATTGACGGCACTTTGTGGCCACCTGGGTGCACTTTATGCACAGGCAGAACCGGCGATTGTCACCGCTATGGAACAATACGGTCGCTCGCTGGGGCTTGCCTTCCAGATTGCTGATGACGTACTCGACCTGATGGGCAATGAAGGAAAGACCGGCAAGTCACTTGGTAGCGACCTTCAAAAGCAAAAGCTGACACTGCCACTGATTCGTTTACTGAGCACCGCTTCAGATGCTGATGCAGCCGAAATTCGTCAGTTCCTCGCCCATCCAGACGAGACAACTCGTGATCGACTGGCCCCCTACTTCGAACGCAGCGACGCATTCCAGTATACGCATCAGAAAGCGAAAAGCCTGGCAAATGATGCACGCCGACAGCTTGAACTGCTGCCAATGACCCCCGCTCGACGGATCCTGGCCGAGATTGCAGAGTTCGCAGTTCAACGATCGTTCTGAACGATCATCGGTTTCATATAATTCCGACGCCAAATTTTTCTTCGTCGTCATGTCCGTTGCGTTGAGCGACCGCAAAGGAATTCGGCGAGGCGTCGGACACATTGACGTGCGGTGTTGGATGACAGATTTCGGCACCGTCATGACGATGATGCCCGCCTGAATTCCGTTGAAAACGGCTTAGATCCGTTCCCGGAAGTTCGTCGTCACACAGCTGGGCAAAATTGTCCTCGCCGTAGTCATCATAGATGCAAATATACCCAGGTTGCTTCGAGCGTTCCAATTCGCTGACATAAGCGATCAGAACCTGTTCCTGAATCGTCTCGCGGCATTCGGAGTTGATCGGATGCGCGATGTCTGCATAAAGTTTGGCTCGCCCATCGTCGGACTTCATTGCCCGATCCTGATGGAGACGTACACCACATTCGTTGCAGAACTGAGCCCGCAAGTGGTTTTTCGCTGAGCAGCGAGGGCAATGGTCTGTCAGTTTGCGGCTGGGCATCGCTACGAACGAGCCTTTTGATCCTTGAATGATCTTCAGGTCGCGAATTACGAAACTGCCGTCAAAAGTCAGGGAGCAAAAGGCCTGAAGCCGTTCATTAGGGTCACTCATCAGCTTGATGCGAATCTCGGTGATTTCCACGGACGTTCTCCTTAACACTCTACGAACAGCTCCTTGCGACATGCACCCAGGGAACTCCAGCGGCTTTTAATCTCGCCGCCATCATTCCGGCATGTCGTGAAGATGCGCAAACTCCGAAGTATGAGGTGCCGCTTCCGGTCATCAAATGGCCGAGAACGGGTAGCTTGTTAAACTGTTGTCGCAATCGTCTGACATCTTCATTCAAGGATTCTGCAGGCGCTTGCAGATCATTGAGCAACAATCGCACCATGCGGCTATTGCCAGGTTGCTGCAACGACTTTGCAAAGTCCTCGACACTCGCTCCCGACTCGTTTGGTCGGCACTGCTTGAAGACCTCTGGCGTCGATAAACCCGAATTCGGCCTTGCGACAACAAAATGGAGAGACGTGGGAATCTGAAGTGGTTCGATCAACTCACCCCGGCCACGACAGATCGCGGTGGAACAGCCACCAAGGAAGAATCCAATGTCACTTCCCAGTTGAGCAGCAAGTTCTGATAATTCTTCGCGAGTTCGCGAGAGATTCCAGAATCGATTGAGTCCTGCCAGCGTCGTTGCCGCATCGCTCGAACCGCCACCCATTCCGGCGGCGGAAGGAATCCGTTTCACCAAAGTGATTTTGACGCCAGCTGAGATCCCCGCATATTCCTTAAGCAGTTGTGCTGCACGAATAACCAGATTTTTCGAATCGGTCGGAATCGGATCGGGGGGCAGACTGTTTCGATTTTGCGAAGACGCCATCACAACGCGCAGGCTAATATCGGACGCATCGCTCGGCTCAAACAGGAGCGTGTCGAATAAATTGATGGACGTCATGACCGTTTCAAGATCATGAAAGCCATCCGCGCGTCGACGAACCACGCGCAGAAATAGATTGAGCTTAGCAGGCGCCAGCATCGTCAAAGCACAAGTTGAGGGCTGGCAGAGCATACTGGTCACATCCTGTTGACCCGCCCGACCTGCGTAAGTTGATCATGTTGAGCAGAGGCTTGTCGAGTCTCTTGGCAATCAACGGACGAAGGGAAGACAATAATCCCACACGTTACCGAACAATAACGCAGATGAACTATCGGCGCCGCGATCGTAAAGCGACTCGACAAGTCCGTCAAGATGGGTTTTGGAAGTGTGAGGGAAAATTCACTGGCGGTCCAAAAGCGACGGCAAGTAACACCGGAGTACAGAAGATCTTTTACCACGGATAACGCGGATGGGGACTGATAAAAACAAAAAGCGAAAAACGAAAGCCCGTTCTTCTCTGTTCCGTGACCATCGGTGCGATCCGTGGTTAAACTCTTTCTGATTGATTCTCTTCACTTCGTTAATTTCGTGTCCTTCTGTTCAAAAATCTTCTCTTCCGTTCCGCTGTCATCTCGCCACCGCGAAATTTGGTGTCAAAGTTTGATCAAGTTCGATCGACTTCGACCATTCCTCGTAATTTATAGGCTTTTGGCGGTCGCTTCTCCTGTTTTTTGGCGTGTTCGAGTTTGTTCCAGTTCGACGTAGTTCGACTGACTTCGAACCCCATCATTCCTCCACGGTGAGCCGGGTGGCATAAACCCTCGGAGTCTTCCTTCTCTTCAGTTCTGCTGTGAACACCCCACCGTGAAATTTGGTGTCAAAGTTTGTTCAAGTTCGATCAACTTCGACCATTTCTCGTAATTTATAGGCTTTTGACGGTCATTTTCCCTGTTTTTTGGGTTCAACGACAAACAACGTGCGCTGTGTGAAGAGACGTTAACTAACCGATGAGAGCAAACTTGGCGAAGTGGAGTGCGTAGAGCTTGTAGATGAAGTACTCCGGATCACGATATCCATAAGCCATTCTTTGAAGGGCG
>CAIOKO010000245.1 GCA_903858935.1 uncultured Schlesneria sp.
ACCTCGGCTAACGGCAATTCCGCCGCTTCGCTCCCGCTTCTCTGCGAGGCGCGGTTAAACGATAAGATGCCATCGGCGTCCAGCCGATTTCTTCAAGCGTTGCCCCAGCCCCGGCTTTTCGCAATGCGCCATCGAGAAATGACACCTCGGCTAACGGCAATTCCGCCGCTTCGCTCCCGCTTCTCTGCGAGGCGCGGTTAAACGATAAGATGCCATCGGCGTCCAGCCGATTTCTTCGTATTTCCAATACCATCGATCACTTCCCCCGTTCGATATAGCCTTTCCCAAGCCCTGATAATATGCGACATTCCTGCGATGGCCGTTCGACATTCGACTCACGGCCAACCCCAGGAAAACGCAGATGTCCGACGATGAAGCAAAATTGCTGGCAGAAGTTCGACGGGGCGAACCCGCTGCGTGGGAACGGCTGATCGCCAAATACGAAGGACGATTGCTGGCGTTCGTTCGCAGCCGGTTGCAGGACGAATCGACTGCTGAGGATGTTGTTCAAGAAGCGTTCCTTGGTTTTCTGGTCTCATTACCCAACTACGATGAAGCGACTCCGCTCGAAGCGTTTCTGTTCTCGATCACCGCTCATAAATTGACCGACGTTCTGCGAAGAACAGGGCGTCGCCCGATGTTGTCGCTGATCCCCGCGACTGATTCTCAACCAGGTCACGAACCGGCCAGCCGCGACCGGAAAGCGTCGAGTCTGGCACGCAGCAACGAATACAAAGTCTCTCAACAAAAAGTCCTTGTCGATTGTCTGCGTGGCCTGATTCAGTCCTGGTTCAGCAGGGGTGAGTTTGAACGGCTGGAATGTATTGAACTGCTGTTCGTGCGAGGCTGGTCTAATAAGGACGTCGCCGCAAAGCTGGGACTCAGCGAACAGGCGGTTGCCAACCATAAGGATTTTACGGTGCGCAAGCTGAAGGCCGCCGCAGCCGATGCCAAACTTCGAGACGTCGACTGGAGCGGATTGAAACTGGAATGAAGAGGGGGTCGGGTGTCCACATTTCAAAATTGGCCAGTCAGGCGATGTTTTGTTAGCCAGGACACTCAATGGCCAATTTTGAAATTTGGACACCCGACCCCAGAACATGAACCTCTCGATCATGATCCCCCCTCAAGCTTCTTCAGTGCCCATGTGATAGCCTCGCCAACCAGCGGCGAAGTCTGCTCAAGGCAACCCACCAGTTCGGGAATCACGGCGGGGTCACCTGAATTCCCCAGCACGATCGCTGCGTTGCGGCGAAGTCCGTCCCAACCGGGGCGTCCCAACGGTGAATGCTGGAATCGGGCTTTGAATTCTGCTTCAGTCATTTTCAAAATCTGTAATGCGTCCGCTGGATGCAGATCCTCTTGCGGCTGAAACGCAGGCTCGGGCGTGATCGGCGCTTTCCGGTTCCAAGGGCAAACGTCCTGACACAGGTCACAACCAAACAACCAGTCACCAACCCCGTCTCGCAAATCGATCGGGATCTGATTCTTCAGCTCGATCGTCAGATACGAAATACATCGCCGGGCATCCAGGATGTAAGGGGCGACAAAGGCATCCGTCGGGCAGACATCCAGGCAGCGAGTACACGTCCCGCAGTGACTGGTCGAATGAGCAACATCTGCCTCCAGTTCCAGGTCGGTCAGCAAAGCCGCCAGCAGCAGCCAGCTTCCCGCTCGTTTGTTGATCAGCATCGTGTTCTTACCAAACCAGCCGAGTCCCGCAAGTCTCGCAAAATCACGTTCCAACAACGGAGCCGTATCGACAACTCCACGAGTCCGACAGCCGGGTTGCAGTTCATGCACGGCATCCGCCAGTTGCTTCAGCTTCCCTCGCAGCAGGTCATGATAATCCGCTGATCCTTGAGCGTACCTGGCCACACGGGCTGAACTGGTTGACAATGGTAAATCGTTCGTATCCTCCCTGTCCGTTTCCGTGTTGTAGTTAATGGCCAGCATGACCACGCTACGGACATTCGGCATGACATGTTCCGGATGTTCATACGCGGCAGCACGACGCGGCAGATATTGCATCTCGCCAGCAAACCCCGAAGCGAGCCAATCCGTGAGATGCCCCAATCCCGGTGGCGAAATGGCCGGTGCGACACCTGCCAGATCGAATCCGACCCGATGCGCGGCCGCCTTGATCGATGCGGTCAATGTGTGATCATTGCCGTGCGAGGGGTTGGGTTTCTGTGTGATGTTATCGTCCTGCGTCATCCGTTTAGTTTCGTCGGTCAGTTCCATTTCAAGTGATTCAGTTGTCGCCTCAATGTCAGTCGATCGGTGCCGATCCAGTTTCCGTTTTTCATTTGGAAAACTTTGGGCAACTATGGCCCTTTTGGGCAACTATGGGAACGATTTTCCAAATCCGCCACCCCACCGCCCCCGCGGTGGTGGGGTGGCGGGCCTTTGCCCTACGTATTCACCTGGCATTTTCGGTCGGTGAATGATGGGTCGAACTGGTGCAAAGGCCCGATGACCACCACCGCAGGGGTGGTGGGGTTTCGTTAGATCGCCAGCTTCTTCGAAAATCTCGCCGCCCTTGTTGTCGCCCGAAATCACAATTCAATGATGGGCAATGATGGGCAACTATGGGCAACTATGGGCAAGTTTGGGCAACTATGAATTCTGCTCGCTCGTGACTGCCTCCTCCGCCGGGCTTTTCGTTTCCAGATCCTCCCCTTCGAAGTCATCGGCTTTTCGATCAAATTCACTCCGTAGATACCAATACCACTTACCCTGGAAGGTATCGTTAACGGACAGGCAGTCCAACGCGTCATAGGCGTTACGAAGCGTCTTTTTCATGATGTTGTTTTCAATCCC
>CAIOKO010000246.1 GCA_903858935.1 uncultured Schlesneria sp.
CTTCAAAGAATGGCTTATGGATATCGTGATCCGGAGTACTTCATCTACAAGCTCTACGCACTCCACTTCGCCAAGTTTGCTCTCATCGGTTAGTTAACGTCTCTTCACACAGCGCACGTTGTTTGTCGTTGAACCCTTTTTGGGGGATCTGACAACCACTGAATGGATGCTGACAAGCGACCCAGTCGGCAAGAGATCCCGAGTTTGTTTGCGGATGTGATCGCGGTGTTGACCCCTCTGGCTTCGGGCTGTCCACTTCCGACGCTTGCGGAGTCGACAACGTGGCCGATGCTGCGAGCATCGGGACCGATCGGATAAAGATACTCGTCAATCGTTTGAGGGCATAAGGTAACGTATGAGAAAATGCGACCAGATCCTCCAATGGGTTTCCACCCGACGTGCGGGGCGATCGACGACTTCAATCGCGTTTTATCGCGCTTTGCAATTGTTCGACCGTTATCGTTTATCGCAACAGTTCTGGGTTGAGATGCCATGTAACTGACTCTGTTACCTGAAGAACCGTTTTTTCCTTTTCAGAGGAAAGAGTCGCCGTCGTCGATTCCGTAAGCATACCAACGCGCGGGAGTCGATTCGTTTTACACCGACGTTACGATTTTGCAGCGGCATTCTGTTGGCTTGCTGACCTCTGCCAGAGTATGTGGCTCAACTCTGCGCGTCGCATGGCATCGGCGTTTTCGTGGACCATATCACATAAATCGCGGGAGCTTACGCAAAGTTCTGCAATGTTGAATGACAGAAAACATAATGACAGAATGAGGGCTATTTCCTTCATCGGATTTCCTGAATAAAGTAGTGGTGTTCCAGCAACTAAATAACTAAACACCGCACATTTCCCTCCGGATCTGGAAAAAACTGCAAAAAAAGATACCATTTTTGTAATAAAACCTGATGCGGTGTCAGCTAACAGTAAAGACAGCAACGGAGACCATTTGCCGATGAGTGTGGTCACGATGCCACTGAGCGATCACCGCGTCGCGGCGATCTGGAATCCCTCCGGGATGAATTGACTCTGTTTAGGACCATTTCCGGTGGTGTTGCTGCGGTCAACCACCGGCTAATTGGTAAAGTCTGCTGGTACAGATGTGAGTCTCGCATTTGAATTTCTTTTGAAAACCCGACGTACGGATCGGCCTTTGCCAACCTGGAAAGAGGTCAACGTCGAACATTCAAGCTTGGGAAGCAGCACGTTCGACATTCCGCTGGCTTCAATTGCTGAGGCGACGTTCTCAGCTTCGGCCGCGATCTCGCAGTAGCTGTCGCGTTAGATAGCGTTTAGTACAGATCCCCTTTGGAATCGAGAACTCGTGCAGCACTCAACGCATTGTCTCACTATGGTGCAGTGAACGACTTTTCTCGCGTAACAGCCCGCCGCCCCTGAGATCAATGCAAGTACAACTAATGTCGATTCAATCCGCTGTCTTATAAGGAGGTTACCTTCCATTGAGGTGATTGATTGGATCTCTGCTGCCGATATCTTTTCCATAGACATCGATTTCTGCTTGATTGACTTGACCGTCTTTGTTCGTATCCGCTGCATCGAAATGAAATAGAAGTCGATTCACGTCACGGTGAGGTTTCGAGCGACCGAACGACTCCATCTCACTTCGGTAGACAATTCCATCGCGATCATGATCGGCCGCAGACCAGGGGCCGTTTGGACCAGGTCCCCAGGGCTGCGCAACGAAGATGAATGCCGCGCCTGCCACGACTGCCGCGACCACGACAAACGCGAATCTTGCAAGGCGGTTTAGACCTGAAAAACGGCTTCGAGAAGTTTGAAGATGTGCAAAAACGGTGTTCATAGATGATATTTTCTTTCTGCTTTAACGATTTCTTCGTTCGTCAGCCGAAAATTCTCGCAGTACCGAACGTGCTCTGTCATCCTGACGAAAATCCTTTCAATTATCGCAATTCACGGACACCCTGCTTCAGTTCGTAGAGTTGCTTCACTTCATTATCTGTGAGCGCCCGGTCGAAAACGGCCAGGTCGTCGAGATGGCCGACATAGGCGGCACCGAGGACGAGCAGCACTCGCTGAGGATCCCAGCCAAACGTCAGATCCCAGTTCTCGATGGTTCCCTGCAATTTGCCGTTCAGATGCAGTCGGCCGACAGGTGGCTTCCGTTTGTTGTTGAGGTTCTCGACCGAGAACACAGCGTGGGTCCAGGTCTCTCGCGAAAAGGGAGCCCGTTCCACCTGGACCATGGGTCGTTTGTTGAAAGGAATATCAGCCCACTGGACGTTGTCCGGGTTCCAGATTTGAAACAGGGGACGGACTGCATATCGGAAAAATCGTGGCGTTTCGTCCTTGGACCATTCCAGGAAGATAAACCCCTTTTTGAGGTCGTCGCCGACAATCTGGACGGGATCACAATAGCCGGGCTCAAGATCCTGATCGGGATTCAGACGCAACCAGACCGAGACGGACGTATTCCAGCTCTGATCGTTGTAGCCGAGTGTTCCAGCGTCCTTATAAACGGGGCGAAAATTGTTTTTCCTGGTGAAGTGCAGGCCACCACCGAAACGCCCCCCGTCCCCGACGAGTTTGACTTCATCCGTCGCGACGGCGGGTACGAGGTCCTTTCCCTGCTGGAGATAACAGGCTTTGTCACCGCGAGCAAAATCCGCATCCAGTCCGGTATCGAACGACGCGTGCAGAGTCAGCGCCTGGGCGAGCCGGCCTTTTGTCTCGGCGTCCGCACCTTTGAGAATCTGGTCGGCTTCCTCGGGGCCGATGTCGCGGACATAAATGTGACGCCAGCGAATCTCACCACCATGAGTCTGCAGGTGAATGGGGCCTTTCGCCACCAGCGGCTGGTTGCGATCGTAGTAATTTTCCATGACCGCGTTGTCGACAACGAGCTTGTCGTTCAGCCAGACCCAGGTACGATTATGGACCTGCCGAATGCGAAACTGGTTCCATTCGCCAAAGGGGCGATCGGCCAGGACAAGCGGATCACGGCCACTGGTTCCCGGTGTGTTATTAAAGAGTCCGCCGGAACCGAGATGCGGTTTTCGCGTGGGTGCTTTCAAGTCATACACCTGATTCCAGTCCCAGATCTGGACTTGTGGTGTGCCGCGCAGATAGATGCCGCTATCGGCCATCGGGACGGTCTTGTATTCGAGCAGGAATTCGATATCTCCGTAATCGTCGTCTGTCGTGGCATAGGGACCATGTCCATCGTTGACGAGTTCGCCATTTTCAACGGTCCAGTTCTTGGAAAACTCCGCTCGCTGTTTTGCGAGGTTTGCTTCCTTTTGCTCGCCGGTTAATGCCCCGACATTGTGGGGATTCAAACCGTGCCAGCCAGTGAGGTCCCGGCCATTAAAAAGGGGGCGAAACCCGGCGGGCGGTTTCGGCTCGTCCCCCAGGCCGATCGTCGACAGTCCCACAAAGGTCAGGATCACCAAGGTTCGTATCAATCCGTCGTGCATGAGATGTCTTTCGTGGTCGAGAACAGTTTCATGGATGTTTTGAGTCACGGGAACGAACGGGATTACTGATCCACGTGCGTATCGTATGAGATCATCGCGAACCTCGTTTTAGATTCAACCGTCTCACGATCACTGGTGATACCGTACGTTCGGTAATACGAAGACTTTCGAATGCAATGAGATTTCTGTTTTAGCTTGCTGCCGATGAGACGTTCTGGATGGCGTTTTGTTTGTCGCTCAGGAAGTTGGCTCAGCAAATGAAATCAGTGGACCAATGATCGTGCTGCGTCCCCACGATTGGCAAGAAGCAACCACCAAACAATTCTGGTTCGAATCCACATTTCGCCCTGGAGTTCGCCCGAAAGATGTCAATCGACGACTGGAATTCTTCGCGTTATTGGACTAATCCCCTTCGCTGCGCCCCAAGCACGACGACAAGATCCTCGCTCCAATTCAAAAGGATCGTCAAAATGCCGTTCATCGCGAGTTGCCGGAATGACGCGTTTTTATCTCGAAGGGACGTAAGCGATTAGACAGTGGTTGAACGTCGGCGACACCAATGGTTAGCGATCCCACGGCTGGATATGTCCCGAAAGGACTATGAACAAATCGGGTCACGATGCACTTGAGCGATCGCTGCGTCACGGCGATCTGGCATCCCTCCGGGAAGCAATAGTTTCTTCGAGATCCGTTTCCAGCGGTGTCGTGCCTGTCGCTCACGAAGTCGGCTCAGCAAACGAGTTCAGCGGAACGAGGTTCGTGTGGTATCCCCGAGATCCATGATCGATACTTGTTTTTGACTCCAAATCGTCCATCAGCGGGGTGGGGGGGATTATCCAGGCTTCGCTGTTGCTTTCCGCAATCGAATTGTTGAAACTCGCGCTTTTTGGCTCTTTTTATCAGTCCAGGCCGAATTTGGGATGCGATGACTGGTTCCAGACACTCGTTTGGCAATCGATCAAAATAGGGTGGCGTTATGTTGAGTGCGATAAAATGGTTGATGAGTGTGGTTCTATTGCTTTCCAATGCAGGACAAGCGAAAGCGGGCCAGATACTCATCAATCCCGGCTTCGAGTCGGGTTCACTCGTGCCATGGTACGCAAAATCTGGTGGCCCAGTTGTCACGAACGCCCAATCGCACGCGGGAACATTTTCCATGTTTGCAATGACTTCAGATGAAATCAGGCAGGACTTTTGGCCAATTTCAAGTTCGGACATCACCGAGTTATCATTTTGGGTACAGCTCAGAGGGGGGGCTTTCGACCTGGTCGAGTTCTTTTATTTAGACGGTTCGAGTGGTAACAGTTCTGTTCAAGGCTTCACAGACAATTGGACGTTCTTTGATGTGACAAGTCACCTTGATGCTGGGAAAAGCCTTAGCGGAATTGGTGTGTATGGATCTGGCGCGGGAGCCTATCTTGATGATTTCTAAATTATCACGACGAATGTTTCGGTTTCCGAACCTTCATTCTCCGTCCTGCTGGGGCTTGGTGGGATCGGCTTAGCGATTGTCGCCTGTCGAACACGATATGCCGCTCCATGCGAAGAAAAGGGAAATCACCCATAGGTGGTGGCGTTTGTTGCGGGGTAGGGCAATGTTTTTGTAGAGGAATACTGATGGAGAGTGTGAAGTCGCAACGGTTTTTTGCTGGTCTGATCGATCGGCAAATTATTCTGGCAGTGTTGTTTGCTGCTCTTATCGTTGCACCTAGATCGTTTATGATCGCGCGGGCGCACAGCGAGACGTACGACGTGCCCTATCATCTCATACGAGGGCTGGCGTACTTCACCAGGACCATTTCAAAAAAGGACTTAAGTTGCAACGACCCGCCACTGGGTGAAGCGTTGATCGCCACTCCGCTTCTCGTCTCGAACCTGCTTGAAGGGCGCAGTGCCGATGACGACCGCCTTTATGATGTGCCAAGGAGAGCCGAGGCAATCGCCGTTCGAATTGCCTTGTGGAATACGGTTCTGTTTTTGCCTCTTGTCGCCACCGTTTTTGTCTGGTTGCGCCAACTTTATGGCGTTGGCTCTGCCTGGCTGGCTGTCACGTTGTTAATCATTGAGCCAAATTTTGCCACCCATATTCCGCTCGCAACGATTGACGTTGTTGGCGTCACGGGGATCGTTATCGCCTGCTTTTGTATTTGGCGTTAATTTCAATCGCCTTCCCTTTCGCGTTTGATCCTGATGGGTGCGGCGACGGGGATCGCAATGACGATCAAGCACACTGCCGTTATTCTTCCCGGCGTAATCGCTGTCTCTGCCGCGCTGTGCTGGGTGGTTCAGCCGTGGATGAAAAAAGAGCCTTGGGCGGAATGGAAAGCTGCCTTGCCTGGTCGAATACGGGCCCTTGCACTGGTGGCGCTCGTCACGGGGATTGCGATCTCGTTATCCATGGCCAACGAAGTGATGCCTCTTGTCTCGCCGAAGAAAACGTGGCCAGAGAAATATGGAATGTCGTTCCTTCACTGGCGGTGGCCAGGTGGAACTTATGTTCGGGCGTTTAAAAGCGGTCTGGATCATGGAAGAGCCGGACACAACACGTATCTTCTTGGTGAGTTCGGAAAGACCGGCTGGTGGTATTATTTCCCTGTTGTTGCAACTTATAAGGTTCCAATTGGAATCGCTCTGATCATTGCCTTATCAGCGATAATGCTCTGGTGGACCCCGTTGCGTTGGGAAGAGTGGGGATTGATTCTTCCCTGCATCGCGTGGTTATTGTTCATGTTGAGCGCCAAAATCAATATCGGTTTCCGACATTTTCTGCCCGCGTATCTGTTTATTATTCTATTAGCATGCCGTAGCGTTGTGCGCGGTCGCCCGGGGTTGTTAATACTCGTTTGGATCGCGGCTGCTGCGGCGGGCTTGCATTCGTTAACCTACCATCCTGACTACCTGACATACATCAATTTTCCCCGAGATAAGCCCTATCTGGACATCAGCGACAGTAACGTTGACTGGGGGCAGGGACTGAAACAGCTAAGGCATTACCTTGATTCTCATCCTGGCGGCGGTCGGAAAATATGGTTTTTTGGCTTTGGAACTGAGGGTCAAGAAGAATATTACCTTGGAGATAAGGTTTCCACACTGACCGGTGAAGAGCCTTGCCCGACGAGCGGACTGCTGGTGATCAGTCCAGTTCAAGTGTTGGGAATCTACAACGAAAAGGGAAAAGATACGTATACAGCATTGCGCAATCGTTCCCCAGATGCCGTCATTGGACATTCTTTAATGGTATTTGATCTGGACCGGATGAATGACCATCGCAATTGACGGGGCGTTGAGCCCGATTTCAAGCGGAATGGAGTACCATCCGTCAGCCTTGAACGTCAGGAGTCGCATTATGATGCGTGACAGTCATCTTCAGGAACCGTTTGTCCGCGACGTGGCAATCAGCTTTGCTGCGACCAAAAATCGGATACTGCGACGTATCGCCGAGGCGCCGTTCCAGGCATCGTCGATTGTTGAAGAGGAACTCCGAGGACTGTACCACGGTTTTTCGTCATATTTGTTGGCGGTTCCGTGTTGGCCAACGAAGGATTGATTAGAATCGTTGACGAATTTGGTAATGAATTCGATTGATCTCTGCATGAGACGTTTTTTTCTTATTGGCCTGAGCGCCACGGCTAACAGGGCATTGATCACGGACGGCGAGTGTGCTGCCAGCGAATTTTGATGTCAGGCCCGGTAAACCAGAGTCCCCTGTTACCCGCAACTTCGGGAGATCCCATGTCTAAGCTTCGCGTAGAGAGTTTCACCATATCGATCGATGGTTTCGGCGCTGGTCCGGACCAGGACATTAATAACCCACTTGGCGTTGGCGGCACTTCCCTTCATGGCTGGGCTATCCCCACTCGAACGTTTCAGAAGAATTTATTTGGTATCGATGGGGGAGAAACGGGGATTGATGATGAATTTGCCACTCGAGGCTTTCAGAATATTGGGGCCTGGATTCTCGGCAGGAACATGTTCGGCCCGGTTCGCGGACCCTGGCCAGATGAGAGTTGGCGCGGTTGGTGGGGCGAGAATCCTGTCTATCACGTCCCGGTGTTCGTGCTGACCAACTACGCGCGTCCGCCGCTGGTCATGGAAGGAGGAACAACCTTCCACTTCGTTACGGAAGGTGCCGCCGTTGCTCTTGAACGCGCCAGAGAAGCGGCCGGAGACAAAGATGTCCGCGTTGGTGGTGGAGTCAATGTCATCCAACAGTATCTTCGCCTCCGCCTGATCGATGAGATGCACATCGCCATCTCGCCGGTCCTGCTCGGCTCCGGTGAGCGACTGTTCGAAGGTATCAATCTTCCTGCCTTGGGCTATGCCTGCGTCAGGCAGGAAGCCACGGCACGGGCGACCCATTTGATTTTGTCTCGGCAGTGACCAATACAGTGAACAAGGTGACGCCTGACCTGGCGCTTTTGTATGACGAATTTCTGAAAATCCATTTTCGCATTGTCGGTGGCGACGGCGCGTCGTCCATTTCAGGTGTGTTATGGTCGTTAGATTCAACCAACTTAACTCTTGATTCCCAATAATTCTTTTGCTTCAGCTTGTCCCGCTGCATGCTTGCCGTACTCGCTTGCCGTGACTCGGGCCAGGGCCACGAGGTGCCGCCACCTTGCCGAGGGGCGCGTGGCATGAAAATCGTCCCATACTGTGTGGAAGTATTTTTCGGCGTGCAATGCCCCGTCTTCACTGGTGGCGTAACGGGCCAGCGTGGCAAACAGTCGATCAACGGGCAGGGACATCTCGCCATATCGTTGTACAACAGCCGACGCGTGAGCTTGCAGGTTGTTTTGAATGGACTCGTCCAATTTGGCCAGCAGACTGTCCGCATTATTGGCTGTGATGCGACCCAGATGGAACTGAAGTGGCAGTGGCTCCGGCAGGAAGTGACCGGGGTATTGTCGATCTCTGGCAACTTGCCATGCGCCGATGATCAAACACGCGAACGCGTTGGTGCCGGAGCTGACACGTGCGAGATTTCGCCACGCATTCGCGGCGTCGCTGGCGTGGACTCCGACAGAATCTCCGTGAACTGACCCCGCAGGTTTGAGGCGGTCTTCCCACTGCGGCAGACGTCCTCCATCCCTCAGGACGAGCAGACTGGCTGTCAGTGAAATCGCTTCGCCAATCACGGCGGGATCGAATCCTTCAGCCAAAGCGCTTGCTGCCGCTCGACCTGCATCTTCCGGCGAAGTGGTTGCAAATGTGTGACTCAAGTGCTCAACAAACGCATCGTCCGCCGGCTTTGTACCCGGCGATCGTCCATCGAGCTTGAATTCATCCAGAAGCTTGACCAGCATCAGTCCATGCGCCGTTGTTTCCGGACGTTGCTTTGGCTCGGCCCGAATGCAGTAGCGCAGCGACTGCCGCAACATCGTAAGCGCGTGTTCGGTTCCCACAATCTCCTGCATTTCCCAGGCACGGAATGGCAGCACCGTACGGTGCACCTCGGGATGATTGTCGTGAATCGCCGGGATCAGGGCATCCAACGCAGAACGTCTGTCGTTCGCAACGAATTTTGCGAGCATCTGTTCTGCATGTGTCGTATCTCGCGAGCGAATTGCGGACGAAAGCGAGTCGGATGTCGAATTCTGCGCTGAGGATTCTGCAGGAAGTCGATGGAGCACCTCGGAACTTCGGCCGCCGAATTCCTGGATACGATTGCTGTTTCGATATAGAACTTTGAGGACGGGCAGGGCTTCGGCACCTGATGGCATTAAGCGGGCCATTTTGAGTGCGGGAGCCAGCGCCATGAATGTGTGGAACCCGATATAGTCTTCGCCACCGAACGTCCTGGCGTTTGCGAGAGCTCCCGCAGCCACGAGCGACTTCAGCGGCAGTCCGCTTCGGAGTTTTTCAATGAGTATTGGTTGCAGACGCGGGGCTGGCGTTTCCTGTAAAACGCAGACAAGTGGTTCCAGTTCGCCGAAGCTGAGGGAGTCATCGAGATCTTCTGCGAATGTCTTCGGCACCAGATTCAGATCAGTCGCGAGTGCTGCCCCGATCGTTGCGAACAACGTTCCCCGCCCGATATCTGCCAGGAAGCAGCGACGTGACGAATGTCGGGGCATGAGCATCTCCTTTGAAAAGTGATCGCTGACAATTCAGAACTAGATCAAAGTCTACCCGTGACACTCGTCAGAAGGAATGAGACGGTCTTCACGCGCCCACACCGTGCATCGGGATCGAGTGACAATCTTGCAAAATTCGGCGTGTCGTAGTCAGGCGTTGATCCTGGTTTGTTATCGGCTCAACCAAGCCTTTTTCAGTCAATTGAGACTAATTACTCAGTCAAAGGCTTCGACAGACAAACTTTGTTGACTCAAGGGAAGTCGCGATGATGTTATTGATTACTTCCGACGCTGGCAGGTTCGGCCGCATGGCCGACGCTGCTTGCATCGGAGGTGATCGGCGAAAGTCTGCACCGGAATGGCTGGTGCGACTTAGGGTTCAAAGTGTTTCGAATACAACGTTGGATCGCGCTGATGCTTTCCCGGTCACTTTTATGTTTCAAAAGTTTGATAATTATTCGGTCTCTCGCGCGGGAGACGGTTGCGTTTGTTTTAATAAAAAGGTTTAAATGTCGAGGCCGATTCAGGACTGTCTCCAACGCTATCCTGCGACGTATCGCTCGCAGATGGCCCCAAACACTTCGGAAAGCTCTACGCTTGTGTCCACGCTGACCCTTGAACTGGGCTCTGCCGAAACGTTGGTGAAACTGTTCTCGTACCCCAACAAACCCGGGGGCTCCGAATCACTGGCCGATACAATCCTTCACTGGATCAATCAAATGTTGGCCCGGGATGGATTTGCTGGAAAGGGAGCGACGGCGAGTGTCCAGGTCAACGGAAACAAATATTCTCTCGTACTGAACGGTCCCGATGAGGTGAACGACTACGCTGACCGCCTGCCGACATTTCTGAAGTACGGCGAAGAAGCGCTGAATGTCATCGAGACGGTCATCAAGAAAGGGAAGCCTGAAAAACCATGGCCCGAATGGGTCAAGCCGCCTCTCAAAAACAGGCTGTGGGATCCTTTGGACCGAGGAACCTGGCGATTCTTTCTTCCGCTCGGTCTGGCGATGGTGCGGCAGAAGGCAGTGAATTTCTTTCACTATCCACCAATGCGCCTGCTTGATCAGATGCGCGACTATCTCGACGATCCGGTCCCGGTCCGGTTGATCGAATTAATGTACGCCAACGGCATCGACACCCTGGAAGAGGCTTGGCTGTATTCGACGGTGATGGATGGCGCACCAATCGCGGCTCCGGACGACGAAGGGACGATTTACTATCCAGTTAAAGATGACAAATCGCAAAAAGAGAATCCGCCGGTTCATCTGCTTCCCATCGAGAAATTTGGCGATTACCAGAAGAAGCTCACGGAACTGCTGCTGAATACCAGTTCGGTGGACAAAGGATACACGGTTCCGATCGTTGTTTATGGGACTCCAGCGCGCGACACGTTCAACTCGATCTGGAAAAAGGCGGGGCTGTCTGATGTCAAACGGGCTAACTACGTCTCAATCGTCGAGGGAAAACAGACACCTGTGCTTAGCTCGCGTCACCCGTACGCATTTTTCGCGCAAGTTCAGACGTCCGTCGGCGTGGGTGAAATGAAGCCGGAAATGTGGGAATCGGGCGTAAGAGCGATGATCAATGATCTGGCGGCGATCCGCTGGCAGATCCAGATGTCGAAGAACCCGAAGGTCGATCCCGCCACAGAATGGAGCGCGTGTCTGGAATACTGGAATGACCTGTCACGACTGGAGACCGTTTACGCTCTCGTTTTGCACGAAGGATCGCTCTTTTATCCCGACCCCAAATCGCTCGTCTTCGAGTTTCGTCTGTCGCTGAAAGATGTCAAAGACCGTGCCTTCGAGGCGGCAGAGGCCAAGCGAAAAGCGGCAAAAGCGGCCGCGAAATCTCCAGCAACCAAAAATCCGTCGAATCCCAAAGCACCCGCGAAGTCCGTTTAAAAAACGGAGCGTCTGTCGAGCTCTTCTCGCGCATTTGCTCGACAAGAGCTTTCATTTGCTGTCAAAAGCAGGAATCTCTCATAAGAGCCTCGCCGGATTTTTGCTTAACGCCTCGGGGTCTTTAAGAGACTCATTCGTCGTATCAGACACCCAATCGAACCTGAAAGTGGAAGTACGGGCCATGGCAAAAGAGAAAAGCACGAAGTCGGTTGGCGGCAACGAACCGGAACGGCTGCGATATGCCGGCTACCCTTCGGTGGTTGCTTACAAGTTCGAGTACCCGCAAAAGCGAGTGAACGACAAACCTGTTTTCGAGGTGGATGAAAAGGGAATACAAAACAAAGATAAGATCGGGAAGCCGATCCCGGTGCTTGATGAGACAAAACCGAAGCAGAAGAAAAAGGCGCCCAAGAACAGTGAACTCCCTTGGGGATTCGCCGTAAAAGATACCGGCGAACGCTACGAGAGTATCGAAGGGGCTAAGAACGTCGTCTATGCACTTTGTCGCCGAGCCAATGACAGTAAAGGTGGCTTTGAGTCCCGCGACCATGCGGTCTGGATTCGTGAGGACAAAGTGCAGGACAATCGATGTCTGGAAGTTGTATTTGTCGATATTGGACAGGGGGACGGTTGTTTTCTGATCACCCCCGAAGGGAAGAAAATGGTGATCGACGCGGGCGAGGCCTCGAACATGCGCCACTATTTGAACTGGCGATACGGGTCGAGCAACTCAACGACATTCGAGGCGGCCGTGATTACTCACCCGGATGCCGATCACTACAAAGGTTTTGAGAAGTTGTTTGAACGGGAAAACTTCTATTTCGAAACGATCTATACGAACGGCCTGATGGAGCAGGTCGAGAGCAAGGAAAAACCGAAGAAGGGGGAACCGAAGTCAACGGGACTTGGCCCCGTTTCTACGATCAAAGACGGCAAAAAAAATGTCGAATATGTGACCGACCTGGTCACCAGCAAGAAGGAACTGCAAGCGTTTCTCGGGAAGCCGGAAAAATGGAAAAACAGGCAGTTCCCGACCATGCTGAATAACGCGTTTGAAGGTCGGAAGCTGCGGGAAACCAGATCTTCCATCCACGGCGAAAAATCACACGTCAGTGAAGTCCCCGGGAAGACGATGGGCGACTTCCGGATGCTGTCGGTCGACGACGAGTACATGCCGGGGTACAAGCCCATTGACACGTCCACGCCGGGCTGGGCTCCCAAATCCGCGAAGGAGACGAATGGAAAGCCTGTACCACACCTGGAAATTAAGGTGCTGGGGCCGATCACAATGACGGTCGATGGAAAGAAGATGCTGCAATGGCTGGATGGGAACATCAGCAAAACAAAAAATGGCCATTCGGTTGTTTTGCGACTTCAGTACGGCAACGTGAGCATGATGCTCGGGGGAGACTTGAATATTCCGTCGGAGGAACTGCTTCTCAGGCATCACACCGGCCTTGAAGTGCCGGACGAATCGACAAGTCCGACAGACACGGCAGCATTTGAGAAAGCGGCCCGTCAGGTGTTTCAAGTCGACATCGCGAAGTCGTGTCATCATGGCAGTAGCGATTTCTCGCACTGGTTTTTACGGGCACTAAACCCGCTTGCGACAGTGATCTCCAGCGGCGACGACGAACCACATTCCCACCCCAGGTCTGACACTCTGGGGGCAATCGGACATTTCTCGCGCTGTGATGAGGGGTCTCGCCCGTTGATCTTCTCGACCGAATTGGCACGATCCACCAAGGACGATCTTCAAAAGCCCTGGGAATTACGCGCTGAGATTATGGATAAGGTCGAGACGATCGTTAATACGGATTCGCAGACAAAACGCGAACAGCTGATGGAGAAACTGAAAGAGCAACTGAAAAAGGACATCGACCGTAGCGTGGCGGTCTACGGCGCAATCTGGGTCGTCACCGATGGCGAGAAGGTGATCATCTATCAAAAGCTCGAACAGAATGGGAGCCACGGCGAGTACGACATTTACTGTCTGGAACCTAGCGCCAAGGATCCCAAGGGACCGCTAACGTTTAAGCCGAAGCACTAACCCCAGACTTCCTTTCTGCGTCATCACGTCGTTCGCACCGGTCATTTTCGTTCGCCTTCGTCTTGATGTGCCACTGCTTCGGAGGTTCTCGGAGAAGCAGTGGCTGGAAATCGACGTTCGTTGTATCGCTCGGCACTGTTTGACGGAGGGCCGTCAAACAGTGGCACGGTTTTCAGTGGACGCCGTGTTTTCTCGAAGGAAGATCCTTTATGGCGTCTGGTGTCGGGATTCTTCTGGTGGAAGCGAACGACTGGATTAAGGGTGTGAAAAGTCTTGCATTTTCGCACGCCACGCCGACAGACGCCTTGTTGCTTTTGCACTGATACGAGTGGAGAATGCCTGAATATTGAGGTTGTTTCGCGAGCATTCGTTGTCCAGATACGGTTGATCAATTTCGATCAATGTTCAAAGGGGCCCCTGGTCCAATAAGTCAGTGCGATCACGCCACATCGTTTTTCTTAGAGGTTCGGTCAGGAATCTCCTTTCGAGGTCGATCTGTAATGACGCAGAATGTTACGACTGAAGAATCTGATACTTATCGTCCGACGCTGGTTTTGCAGACAATTTATTTTGATGAAAATGACAGGCTCGACGCACTTCGGCTAGGTCGGGATCTGTATCACGAACTGACTCGGCCAGTGAACGATCCATTGGCGTATGGGGCAGGAATCCCCGTCTGGAGTGCCGTGGCTGCAGATCGGGTAAATTTGAAGGCGGCTGAGATCGTCGTCTTGATACCCGTTTTGGGCGGAACAGCGTTCCATTCGAAGCGGACAACGGTCACGTCTAAAATTTCGGAGTGGTATGAGCAACTCGGTGATGGACATGTGCTGATCGTGCCATTGACATCAAACTGGCGAAGCATGGAAGGAACACTGCCGGTCAAGCAGTTCCTGACGGAGCTTTATGGTCAAGGAGACAAACGTCGCAAGACGATGGACGAAATTGTTTTATCCGTGACTCGATTACTCGAGCCGGAGCGGAAGAACGTCAGGTTGTTTGTCTCTCATGCGAAGGCAGATCTGGCGGGGTCGGGTGACGCGGCAAAGTTGGTTCACGACCATATCGTCACCGAAACCACGGGGCATGCCTTTTTTGATACCGTCAGTTTGCTGGCGGGGAGATCACTGGCTGATCAACTCGATAATGCTGTCGCCGATGGTGTCTTTCTCGCGATACACGGCGACGCCTACAGCTCACGCATCTGGTGTCAGCGCGAATTGCTCACCGCGAAACAACACGCACTTCCCTCATTGACGGTCGAGGTAATGAAAAAGGGAGAGCAGCGCAGTTCACCCTACGCCGGCAACGGGCCGACCATCGTCTGGGACGGAAATCCGGAGGGCATTGCGTCGCGGGCCATGATCGAATGGCTACGGTCGGCCCACTTCCGCAAAGAGGGTCAGCGACTGATACAACTGGCCGAACTTCCCAATGATACTGTCGTATTGGCCCGCCCTCCCGAGTTGCTCGACCTGGCTCGAGGTTCGTTAGTGTCAATGCATGCCACACTCGCCATGCATCCCGATCCCGAATTGTCCACGTTTGAGCGTCAGATTCTGAAGGGGGCACGACCACGACTGCAATTAGCGACTCCGACGACGGTCTTTCGCCGTCTTCTGAACCGAAACCAGTCTTCGTCTCCAGTCGCATCACCGCTCGAGAATTTGCAGGTTGCGTTGTCGTTGTCGGATAGTCCGGACGTCGACGGTCCTGAGGGTTTCACCGCTGAACACGTTCGAGACGCCACGATTCAACTGGCCCGGTCACTCATCTCTGCCGGTGCTTCCATCGCCTACGGGGGTGATTTCCGCATGAACGGATTCACGTGGCTGTTGGCTGATTTGATACAGGGCTACAACCAAACCGCTGCCACATCGGCGGAGTTTCTGCACAATTACCTTGCCGCTCCACTCAAGTTGAAAGATGTTCCGGATGGCCTGCTCGTGACAGTTCATCATCTCGCGGAAGAGACGGATGCCAAGCCCGACGTCAGACCTGACGTCGTGATGCCATCTCCATCGAGCAAGGAACATCATCCCGAGTCGCTCTATTATTCGGACATGCGACAGGTCATGGCCAAGCATACTTTCGCGCGGATCGTGCTGGGGGGGGCGGCCATTCCAACTGATGGCGATCGTCACGGGTATCGTGGCCGATTTCCCGGTGTTGTCGAGGAAGCCTGGTGGACGCTCAAAGCTGGCAAGCCACTTTATGTTGTTGGCGGATTCGGTGGTGCCGCAGCTCTGGTGGCCGATCTACTGGAAGGTGATACGATCCCTGATCGATTATATGACAAGACTTGGAAAGACAATCAAAAGTTCCAGCAAATCAAGAAAGAGATCGACAAAGATCCTTACCGCACAAAGCTGGGTTTACCCAGACGGAGCGAAGACCTGGCGAAGTCCGTGATGGAACTCGCGCAGCCGAGGCTGGCAGACGATGAATCTTCGTTGAAGTGGAACGGGCTGACGGTGGACGAGAATCTCAAATTGATGCGTTCTCGTGATCCTGTCCTCATTGCGTCGATGGTTCTCAAGGGATTACTCAGCGTGGACGTGGACAGCGATTTGGCAACGGGCAAGCTGCAGATCGAACTGGTGGAAGGGAGCGTCACGTCCGGGAGTAATTTGGATGCAATCGCCGTTGCCGTGTTCGATAAGATTCCGCTTGGCGGGGCAGGTGCTGCGTTGGACCAGGTCGTTGGAGGACGGGTCTCCGCTGAGCGGGCGAAAGGACGAAGCTTGATCAGTTTGGAGTCACCTGACGTTGATGCCGACTGGTTGCTTCTGGCGTCGCTCGGAACGCTGGACAGTGTCGATGGACTGGAACAACGGGTAAGGGAGGCGGCCCTCGACACCGCCAACCAGGCACGGCGTCATGGATTCCAGCGTCTCGGTGTCGTGGCTTTTGGTGGAGCCGTTCTCACAGATGTTGAGACGATGGCTGATTCGATGCTGAGTGGGCTTGCCGAACTCGGTAATGATGTCACGATTGTGTGGTTTGAAACCGACGCCGCCCGATTTGACAGGCTGCAAAAAAAGCTGTCAGGTGAAGAGGACGTTCTTCTGACAACGCGGCGCGTCATTGCGAGCGCTGTTGCAAAGGTGAGTCGTGAAGAAGAGTTGATTCTGCAGGTCAGCCTCGACAACGATCAGCTCACGGTGACGACATTACCACCCAGCGGAAGTGCGATTGCGTCGTCACGCCGAATTAGTCTGACTCAAGCTCAGGTCACCGAGTTCTCGAATGGAAGAGGATCAGGAAAGCGAGCAACACCCGATCTCAATACATTGAACCAACGCGGGGTGAAGCTGGCGGAAACACTGTTAGGAAAAGATGCTGCTGAACTTCTGATGCGATGCAGCCAATTTCGAACCATGATCATTCATGATGTTCCTTCTTCGAAACTTCCCTTCGAGATCATGGCGGCATCGAATGGCTCGGCTCGCCCTGCGGTGCAGGCGGGGATCAGTCGCCGCCTGGTGGTCGACGGAGTCCCGATGGAGCGTCTTTTCGCGAAACAACCGAAGTCTGGCCCCTTGAACGTCCTGTTAATCGTCAACCCGACCGAAGATCCCAATTTGTCCGCTGCCAAAAAGGAAGCAGACGCGATAAAGAGCATCCTCATTCAGCACAAACAAACAATCAGGCTGACTGAGTTACCAGGCAAGAAGGCGACCGTCAGCGCCGTTGGATTGGCACTCGGTCGAGCCGACATTCTTCACTACTGCGGGCACGCTTTTTTCGACGGTGGGGAACCTGATGAAAGCGGATTGATTCTTGCCGACGACAAAATGACGCTGGCGAATCTCGTAAACATCTCGTCGCTTCCTCGAGTCTCGTTCGTCAACGCGTGCGAGTCGGTGCGCGTACGGGGAACGACCACGACTCAGGCCGCAGCCTTCGCGGAACTGTTCTTGCGCAGCGGCGTCGAAGCCTACCTCGGAACTTACTGGGAAGTCGGCGACGCCGCCGCCGCCCAATTCGCCGCTGGAGTGTATGCGCAACTCGCTGCAGGTCAGACTCTCGAATCGGCGGTCACTCGATCTCGGGCAGATTTGCTGAAAGCCAGCGAGCCAGACTGGGCAAACTATGTTCTGTATGGCGACGGACGTTTTAAGCTTGTCGTCGTTTGATGTTGCGCCCTTATACATTATTCCGACTGCTGTTGATTGATTGATTCAGTTGCGAGGCGGAGAACTCGGCCACGTTGACAGCAGGCAATCGCATGCACGGTTTGACTTCGGGGATTAAGGTGACGTACCAGTTCTTCGGGGTCCCCGGAGAAACAGTGTCTAGACATCAATGCTTGTTTTGTCATTCAACGCTGCTTGTCGGAAGTCCGTCGAGCAGTGGCGAGTGTTTCGGTGGAAACGCGGTTGTCTCGAAGAAAAATGCATAACGGCGTTGGTCTATATCGCAAATCGTTTACGCCGCTTCCCAGTCGTCAGGGGTCGAACGGAAGTGGGATTCCTTGATCCGCGCAACGTTTTAAAATGTCGATCGCTTCTGTCGGATCTCCTGCCATGAGGCTCGTCCAATAGTCATTAAACGCTCTCGTTGAATCTGGGGGTGACAATTTCCTGGAGACTGACGCACTCAACTGGCGAAATTCGTCGTGTTGGAATTGGTCACGGATTCGTGTTGCTTCAGCTTCATCAAAGGCTTGGACCATGGCCCAGTCCCAGGGTGAACCACGGTGGGGTATTTTGTTCTGTTCTTCGATGATCAGCTTTGTGGCACGGCCAACGTCCAGGTTTTCAACCACAGCCTGGCGCAAGTCGCCAGGCTGCGAGAGGACCACTGCAATTAAGGTTGACGGCGAAAGAGAACGACTCGTTCTGGACAACATGTGAGCATACGTCGGTTGTGTCTGAGCCAAATTATTGCTCGCGCGATACATGAGTGACAAATACAAGTTTTGTCTGGTCTTCGTTGAGGGAGCGACGACGTGTGCCTCTTCTGCGACGCGTACGAGTTCGTCAAAATCAATTTGAATCCCCATGTGGTTACGCGCCATCTGATTCGTTAACCAGCTGCCAGTTGCAACGGCGAACGTTGTCGCTGGCGGTCGATTCCGCGTCAGTCTCATCAATTCTTCATTACGCTCGCTTGTAGATGTCAAATCTGCCAGGTTCTTTTCATCGAGTGTGCCACTGGTGTATTCCGCAAGCCGGCGTATGGCATCGGTAAAATCCAGTTCAATGCTATCGAGACGTTGTTGCAGTTTTCGTAACGAACCTGAATCATGTCGATGGTATTGGATTGATCGAATGCGTTCGTAGACCGCTTGATTCTTTGGTGCCACGATGGCGGCACGGTCAAGGTAGTCAATCGCTTTATTGATCTCTGCGTTTTGATTCAATGTTTCGACAAATTGCTGCGAGTCGGCTTCATCGTCATAAAGGTAGGAAAGCAGTTCTAATTGCGGTCGCTGCTTCAAGATCCTCAGGTCGATCCTGTCGCCAATGATCTCCAACAAGGCACTTTCGATGGCGATCTTCGCCGTATTCAACAGTAAGACGCCGTCGTCAGGACTGAGCTTCACAGCTCGATCAAGCATCTTAACACCCTTCGTGAAATCTTCGCGGTTGCCCGTCAATTGAAAGAGCTTTAAGAATGTTTGCGCTCCGTTATTAAGCGACGCGGTATCTTCTGGTTGTCCGGAACGTGCCTCGATCGATTTTCGCAAATGTTTTTCTGCATCGTCATCGCGATTTTCGGCGATTGCCCGACGAGCAAGCACGTCATTCAAGAGTGCCTGTATTTCGGGATCTGTGGGGTCGGCACGATGTAACCACTTCAATTGGTCATCTTCGTCAAGTGGCACGATTGCGCGCATCGTCGCCGCCCTGTATTTCCTGGATTTGTCCTGCTCCGAGTTGTACGCCTCTTCTGCAAGAGCCCGCGATTCTGAAATTGCACCGAGATCAAAGAGGGTCTGGCCGACACTGACGAGCATCTTAAAACTGCGCTGGTGTGAATTCAAAAGTTCATCGAACAGTTTTCGTCCTTCAGCCGGCTTTCCGAGCCAATAGTAGACTTGACCAAGGTAGACTCGGAACTCGTCGGTCTCGCCAGCCACGCCACGAATCGCGATGAAGTTTTTTTCCGCTTCTTCCAATTCATGCCGTCGGACTTCCTGGTCCGACGTCGTCTGGGCACGGTTCAAACGGGCCATGCCGAGTTTCAGTGCGACAGGGACAACGTTCGTTTCGATCATCAGTCGCTGCTGGCATTTTTTGATCGCAACGTCCTCTTGCAGTTGGGACGTGAGGTATTCGCCAAGAATCCTCTCGCGTTCGGCCGGCGGCGCGCTTCGCGCCCGCCGGTAGACGTCTGCGGGTGCTTTTCCCTTCTTAAATAATTCTACGACTGTTTTTTGAGTCTTCTGAATTGCGCTTTGATAGGCCTGTTCGGCATCACGCAGTCGTGGTAATCGTTCTGCGACGTACGGGGACAACAATTTGACCGCTTGATCATAATCACCGTTTCGCGAGTCGATTTGTCCGAGAATGCGAGCCCCTTCTGTATTGCCGAGCTGACTTCGAAGGGGTTCCAACAGTTCTCTGCATTTTTCTAACTCGCCTCGACGTTCATGGATCGCCGCCAATTGTGTTGGCCATTCCTGATTGTCCGGATCACGTCCCATTAAATTCATCAACAACCTGAGTCGGATCGTGTCCAGCAAATCTGGCTTCGATGCAATTGGTGTGATGGTGTCCAGAAGGGCTAATGCAGCGTTTGGATCCGAATCACCGGATTTCTCGACGAGTACTCGTCCACATTCCTCAATATCCGCTGCAGTGACCGGCGATTTGGGTCCCCACTGAAACTCAATGGCGATTCGTAACAATTGGTCGGCGTCTGCTAAGGTTGCTTGACGAATCGGTTCTTTAAGCAGTTGCTTCATCGATTCCGCAGCACGATCAGCGTGGTCTGGATGTTCTACAAACAGGGTTTGGTATTTCTCGGCAGCACTTACCAGTTTCCCTTTGGAAACCAGACTGTCAGCGTCTGCTAATTTCGTGCGGGCGATGTATTCGGGACTGGTGGTGTACGTGATCCAAATTGAAAGGCAAGCTAAAATCACGCACATCCACGCAAAACCGAAATTCCAGGTCTTTTCGTAGAGAGATAAAGGCTCGCGCCCGATCAGAACAATTCCTTGTTGCCAGTTCGCGATCCGGAATGCGCGGAGCGAGAAAATCGGAATCCCAAACAAACAGATGCACTGCGTTTTCACATAGGTGCCCGTCTCATCGTCGTCGTCACGATAGCCCCACATTTTAAGTCCAGTACCAAACATTGTCCCGAGTGACGGCATCGCGGTCACGGGCTGCATCTCGGGAAATCTGGTCTGAAGGTCGATCTCGGACATTGGAGATGCTCCACGGAAAGTCAGGTTGGAAGATCCTGCTTGATCACTTCGTCGGATGGTGCTGTATCCGCTTTTGCATTTTCGCGAGCGACTAGTAGTGCCTGCACGACAATTTCTCGCCGCTGGTCTGATTTTGAAATTGCGTCGCTCAACCACTCTAAATACACAATGCGCTCATTCGCGGGACTGCTCTCTGTCAAATGAAGCGTGTTAATAGCCTCGTCGATCTGTAAGGACCGATATGCGCACTTTGCGTTAAGAAGAAGTCTCAGGTTATTACGAGCCGTGTGCTCCGGAATGCCGAAATCCTTCATCGACGCAATTGCGGAATCGAATCGCTCATTGTCGTAGTCGGTACTTAGGGGCTCACGATCGTCCGGCAAAACAGACTCTGCAGCCGCCAGGTATCTTGGATCTTTTACGACTTTTGCAAACGTCTGCTCATCGCTCGGTGAAACAATCGGCTGCAGTACACACATAACGACAAATACGAACACAATTATCAGTCCGAGCGGAAATCGATAGGCGTACGGCTTACCGAATTTCTGCGAAGGTAACTCGCCAAGAAGCATGAGCCATTGGCCGTCTTCCATTTTCCAGTAGCGGTCGCCATTGAAAAGCACGTGCCTGCCATCCCATGTCCAGAAATCGATGTAGTAAATGTGGGCATGACGGTACAGAAAACCGACGGAGACTTCCTGGCTGAGTTCTTTCCTCATTGCATTGCGAGCATCATCGGGCAAGTCACCCATTTTCTCGACTTTCTCGCCGCTTCCGTAGATGATTGGAATTCCGGCGAAAGAGAACGATTGGAGTGGAGCGGCCAAAAAGGCGATCGTCATCAGGGGCAGTATGAATCGCTGCATGTTTGATCGCCTGTGAATTCGAGGGTTTCGATCACCACGTTGCGCAAAATCAAAGCAAATGCTTCGCGTTCAAGTCTGAGTTTGTTGACGTTTCGCGGCACCTTTGTGGTATCGCTCACCGACGACCGTTATGCATCCCTGGACCGCGAATGGACGTTCTACAAAAATTGGCTAAGAAAAATGGTTCAACGACAAACAACGTGCGCTGTGTGAAGAGACGTTAACTAACCGATGAGAGCAAACTTGGCGAAGTGGAGTGCGTAGAGCTTGTAGATGAAGTACTCCGGATCACGATATCCATAAGCCATTCTTTGAAGGGCGCC
>CAIOKO010000247.1 GCA_903858935.1 uncultured Schlesneria sp.
CTTACAACCTGGTGGTCGACACCGCCGGTGAAACGCAGTTCCAGGGTGTGGTGGGAGGGACCGCTCCCCTGATGTCGCTGACGACGGATGCTCCCGGCTCCACGACACTCCACGCCAACGTCAACGCGAGCAAGACGGTGCAGTTCCTGGACAGCGTGAACCTGACCCACGACGTGACGGTCACCAGCACGGGGACCGGAGTCAATGGCCTGGTCGAGTTCGCCCAGACAGTCGATGGTCCTTATAACCTGGTGGTCAAGACGAATGGGGTAGTGTACTTCGAGGGCGTCGTAGGTGGCAGCACACCGCTGGCGTCGTTGACGACACAATCATATAGCGTATCGATTCCTGCTCCTGGAAAGACTCAGCTGAACGCAAATGTGACGACCACGGGAAACCAGACCTATCATGAAGCGGTTCAGCTGACCAACAGCGATACGCTGACGAGTACGAACAACGGCAACGTGACGTTCGATTCGACAGTGGACGGAACGACGAGTGGCCAGCAAAGCCTGACGGTGAGTACCGGCACAGGGCGTACGACGTTCGACGGTGCTGTCGGGAGTACCGTTAGCCTGGGTTCGGTCTCGGTGACATCGGGGACGATCACTCAGCAGTCGACGATGGACGTGGTAGGTGACCTGATTTACACAGGGACGACATTCCTGAAGGGGAATGTGACGACGACAGGGAATCAGACCTACGACGGTGCCGTTCACATGACCAACAGCGATACGCTGACGAGTACGAGCAACGGCAACGTGACCTTCGACTCGACAGTGAACGGAACGACGAGTGGCCAGCAAAGCCTGACGGTAACTAATGGTACGGGGCATACGACGTTCGACGGGGCTGTGGGGAGTACCGTTGGCCTGGGTTCGGTCTCGGTAACATCGGCGACGATCACTCAGCAGTCGACGATGAACGTGGTGGGTGACCTGAATTACACAGGGACGACGTTCCTGAGGGGAAATGTGACGACGACGGGGAATCAGACCTACGATGGTACCGTCCACCTGACCAATAGCGATAGATTGACGAGTACGAAGAACGGCAACGTGACGTTCGATTCGACGGTAGACGGGACGTCGAGTGGCCAGCAAAGCCTGACGGTGAATACTGGTACGGGGCACACGACATTCGACGGGGCTGTAGGAAGTACCGTTGGTCTGGGTTCAGTGTCGGTGACGTCGGGAACGATCACTCAGCAGTCGACAATGGACGTGGTGGGTGACCTGATTTACAAGGGGACGACGTTCCTGAAGGGGAATGTCACCACGACGGGGAACCAGACCTACGACGGTGCCGTACACCTGACCAATAGCGACACATTAACGAGCACGAACAACGGCAACGTGACGTTTGATTCGACGGTCGACGGGACAACGAAATGCCAGCAAAGCCTGACGGTGAATGCCGGTACGGGTCGCACGACATTCGGAGGGGCTGTGGGAGGCGTTATCAATCTGGAGTCGCTAAGCGTGAGCGGGCCGTCAACACTGGACGGAAGCATCACAACTTGCGAAACGCAGACCTATTTGGGGGCCGTAACCCTGGGTGCCAATGTCACGCTAACGACAATGAACAGTGACATTACATTCGGCTCGACGGTCGATGGTGCGTATGCTCTGACGGTTGCCGCCGGATCAGGGACTGTGACCTACACTGGAGCCCTCGTGGACGGTCACTATGTTGCTATTGGAGGAACCACTCCGTTGACCTCGCTGGACAACAGTGCGGGCAAGACTTATTTAAAAGGTGATGTGACCACGAGTGGGCATCAGACTTACAATGGCGCTGTTCAGATCTATAACGTCATTACGATTACAAGCAAAGGCGGAGGCGATATCGAATTCTACGGAACTCTTGATGGCCCTGGAGGCTTAATCGTCTACACAACTGGGCTTGCAGAGTTTCACGGCGCTGTTGGTGGGTCAATACCCTTGAATCCCTTCAGGGTTCCTGGAGCAGAAGCCCATCCAATTGCATTCGACGTGACACCGCCGGTGGAAATTCTTCATTTTCCGGAAGCACAAGTTGTCAATGACGTGCTTCACGATGTGATCACGGCAGTCACACTCTTAATCAATACGGATCGAGACATACAAGTCACGGAAAACGTCATCTCGACGGAGCGGCTCGTCTTTTTCAAAGTCACTGCTCCCGACAACACCAGCAAAACGATTCTGCTCAAAGAGTTAGACCTCGACGATCTGCTTAGTGCGATTCGCAAAAACAAAGCGTCGGATCAATCGACGTTACCCGATGGGATGTATGAAATCCTTGTCCAAGAGCCGGGTGATACGAGTCTGCGAACCGTTCTCGAATTCAAAATTGTTAAAGGTTCAATTGACGATGGAAGTGAATCAACTGGCGATCCGTTGCCATCGTCGAGCGAATCGGGACAACCGGCACCAGACCCCAATTCCATCGAAGGTGATTCTGCGGTACCAAATACGCCAGTTCCAGAAAACAACGAAATACCAAACGGGGGACGCGACGGAGCGTCGATTGATTCGACGATCTTTTCAATTCTGCAGACGATCGCTTCTGCTGATTCGTCTCCAGCCATTGACGAAACACTTGATGACAAGTCATTGATTGAAAGAGCACCACGATTCGAGTCAAAGAATGGTCGAATCGCGTGGAACCATGAAACCGACGCGAACATCAGGCGGCATGTCGGCTTCGCAACGGATCAGGAGCCAGAAGTTAACAGTACATCCGACTCAATAGACGACAACGTTGCCCTTGTGTGTGGCGTACCGTATCAGGCGGGAGCGGCCATCATGTTTTGCAGTGCCGCTTCGTTATTGATAGGTGGCATAAGCAGGTTGAAAGATAAATCCAATGCCGAAAGAAATCTGGTTGCTTCACCAAGGTTGGATCGTGCTGCACGACTACTACGGAAGAGTGTTACATTTCGTGGAGTCTCACAATGATTAAGTGCCCAAATTGCGGTAAACAGGTGCAGGGAAAAGACCTGATCGGTGGAATCTGTTCTTATTGCAATCAACGACTGACGTCAGATGACAAATCATCACAGTCTGGTGATTCAAAATCCGTTTTCATCAAGCAACTTCGCGCTCCGTCAAGCCCGAGTGGTTCTGATCCGGGATCTGTTGACCCCGAGAAATATTTTGCCAATTCGAACAATGGATCCGGGGAATCTGATGCCGGGGATGATTCGAGTTCTGCGACTTTTCTCTCTGATGATTTTCCCGATCGCACAATCGAATCTGGAATAATTTCAGCGAACTCAGAATCTGATGTCCCAAGTGTTGATGATGATGAATCGATTTCTGATACCGACCTCACAATGGCAGAAGCGGTCAATCGGAACGAACCTCAACGGCCTGATACACAATTAAATAGCGACGCCGACAACGATTCTGGCGACATCGGTGCTACGTATATTTCTGCCGAAGCACCTGAAGAGAATCTTGACACCATTGATGGCTCTGGCATTCAAATGGAGCATCAAGACGAGCAGAAAACCATCTTCATCGACGACTTGCATAGTGATCTGCCGCAGCAAGATCCACTTGAAGACCACATGAAGACGCTTGTTGTCGAAACCAACCAATTTTCCCGCGAGGACGGGGACCAGGACCAGACCTACATTTCGGACGACATTCCCGAAGGGATGTTGAAGACGGTCGCCTCACTCTGGGGATCGCTTGAAGATGCAGTGCCGGGCGAACCGCATTCCCGAACGCAGGCAAGCCCCACCGTTCCTACGGAAATGAAGAGTGGAACCCAGAAAAAGGCATCGCTCAGTAAGCAACAACAGACTCTCGTCATCAAAACCAAGTCGTTTTCTGATGCTATCCCAAGTGATAGTGGAGTCCCCCGAATCAGGGAGGAAGACCCCGAATATGAGTTGCTGAAAGTGCTCGGCGAAGGGGGTATGGGTGTCGTCTATGATGCCCGCCAAACGTCAATTGACCGAAACGTCGCCGTCAAAATGCTCAAGGCAAAATCGGCAGACAACCAGAAACAGCGAGCGAAATTTCTCGCAGAGGCAGTCGTCACCGGGGAACTCGATCACCCCAACATTGTGCCGATTTACGATGTCGGTTCAAATTCCGAAGGCGCACTATTCTATTCGATGAAGAAAGTTCAGGGGACCCCCTGGTTAAAGATCATCAAGCAGAAGTCGATTCCTGAAAATCTCGAAATTTTGATGAAGATCGCCGACGCCGTTGGTTTTGCACACGCTCGTGGAGTCGTCCATCGGGATTTGAAACCCGAAAATGTCATGCTAGGTGAATTCGGCGAAGTTCTCGTGATGGACTGGGGATTGGCCCAACCGTCGAAGGCATTTCGAAAATCGCGCAGCATTGTCGAAACCAATACGATGGGTGGAACTCCGGCGTATATGGCACCTGAGATGACAACCGGGCCAATCGAACGAATCGGTCCAGCCAGCGATGTCTACCTGCTGGGCGCCATGTTATTTGAAATACTCACCGGCAGCCCACCTCACGTGGCGAAGAACGCCATGAAATGCCTGATGGCTGCCGCGCGAAATGAAATTACGCCAACGGATAAAAAGGGGGAACTTGTCGACATCGCGATGCGAGCGATGCAAACCAACCCCGAAGACCGATATCAAGATGTCAAGTCGTTTCAGGCTGCGATTCGAGACTACCAGTCGCACTCAGAAAGCGTCCTGCTTTCCACTCACGCCAGCGCTGATCTGAAGACGGCAGCCGAAACACAAGACTACGAAAGCTTTTCCCGAGCCGTTTTTGGATTCCAGCAAGCGATTGAACTCTGGGATGGAAACAAAGGGGCGATTGCCGGTCTCGCGGATGCAAAATTGTCATATGCGCAATCGGCTTTTCGAAAGGGCGACCTCGATCTCAGCCTTTCGCTGATCGACAAGAACAATGCTGATCATGCGAGCCTGCATGCTGAATTGCTGGCTGCTCAAAAAGAGCGAGAAGCGAAACATCGGCGACTTGTTCTGCTCAGAAGGGTCGCCAGCGGACTTGCCGCTGCAGTCTTCTTGATAGTCGTTGGAGCTACGATTTGGATTCGTAGCGAACAGATGAAGGCGCTGGAAGAAAAAGACAAAGCAATCGTTCAAGAGAACATTGCGAAGACGGAACGCGGTAAGGCCGTCGTTGCCAGAGACGAGGCCGTTAAAGCTAAGGAAGAAGCGGAGGAGGCAAAAGTCAAGGAAGAATTAGCCAAAGAAGACGCAATAAAGAATGAGGAGCGGGCAAAAACAAATGAGCAATTGGCTAAGACCAATGAAAAACTAGCAAAAGCACAACAACAAAAAGCCGAGTACGAAGCCTACATTTCGAAGATTGGACTGGCTGCATCGCAAATTGACAAAAATGCGTTTGGTGCCGCAAGGGATGTGCTTAAGAGTTGCAAACCCGAATTGCGAAATTGGGAATGGGGGCGTTTGAGCTATCTCTGCAGCCAGAACAAGCAAGAAATTGATGTCGTTGACCCGGTCGACGCGCTCGCGATTTCGAACCGCGGTGACCTGTTTGCCACGGGTGGTTGGAATGGAACCGCGCGGATCTGGGATCTGACGACCAAAAAGGAGAAACTTCCACCACTCAAGCACGATTGTGATTACGTATATGCTGTTGCATTCTCGCCCGATGGCAAGTTTCTCGCGACCGGCAGCGATAAGATCGCCAAGTACGCTCAATTGTGGGACTGTGAAACAGGAAAGCGAACGAGAGTTTTTGAGGGACACACGAAATCAGTCCGTAGCGTGGCGTTTTCAAAAGATGGAAAGCGTTTGCTGACCGGCTCGTTAGACAAGACTGCTGCTCTTTGGGACGTGGAAACGGGAAAGCTGCTGATCGAATTCAAAGGACATTCATTGTCGGTCAATTCTGTAGCATTCTCTCCAGACGAAACACAAATCGTATCGACCGGCCAGGATGGAACTGCCGTTGTCTATCAAATTGACATTCTTACGCAGAAAATCACAAAGACCTTTCCACCGTTTGCCGGCCACAAAGGCCCGGTCAATTCCGCAACTTTTTCTTCAGACGGCAAATCCGTTGTTTCCGCAGGTTACGATGGCAAAATCTTGATCTGGAAGCCGGAACTGATCGAGCGCTATGACTTCAGGCAACTCAATAAACTGTCTTCCACTAATAAGTCTGCGAAGTCTGCGCCGCAGTCGGAAGCTCCGCCCGAAGTTATCCCGCTTGCAAAGTTTCGCTCGATGGAAGGGCATACGGGCGCAGTCCGTTCAGTAAAGTTTTCCGCCGATGGAAAATTGCTGGTGAGCGGTGGACTGGATGCGACAGTTCGCGTCTGGGATTTCGCCACGGGTATGCCTCTGACAAGTTTCCGAAATGAAGACGGGAAGATTCGTGGTCACGGCGAAGAGGTGACTGCCGCATTGTTCCTGCCTGACGGTAAGAGACTGCTTTCGGCCAGTCACGACAAATCCGTTCGAGAATGGAATATCGATGATTATCAGGAACTTCGAACACTCCGAGGACTGGTACTCGATGGGCATGCTGATGCAGTCCTTGACGCATCGTTCTCACCTGACCGACATCATATTGTCACGGCAAGCCGAGACCGAACCGCGCGAACGTGGAATGCAGGCGATGGAAAGGTCGAAAATGAATTTACGGAAGGTCACTCTTACCTTGCGTCATCCGCAGTCTTTTTTCCCGATGGTCGTCGATTAATCACTGCCGCCGTAGATAACACAACCCGATTGTGGGACGTCGATACAGGCGGACAAATTGTTCGTTTCGAGCAGACAGGCCGCTCCGCAGCCATTGCGCTTTCAACAAACCAACAATGGATTGCAACCGGAGGAAATGACAATCTGGTTCAATTGTGGGATGTGAGAAAGTCATGGGAATCGAGGACAGGGAGCAGATTGAAACAATTTCTTGGTCATACCGCTGAAGTGAATGCGATCGCGTTTTCGCCTGATGATTTGTTGCTGGCAACAGGCGATCTCAAAGGAAACGTTTTGCTGTGGAACATTGAGACTCGAGAAATCATCAAGAGACTCAAAGGCCACACGCGTAAAATTACGGCCATCCGTTTTCTCAAGGATGGGTCTCGTCTTGTGACTTCCAGCATAGACAATTCAGTCGGTCAGTGGGACGTTTCCACGGGTAAAGAAATCGAGCAACTGGTCTTGAAACATCCAGACTCCGTCATTGCGATGCAGGTTATTCCTGAATTGAATCAAATTGTCACCAGTTGCACAGACAAGTACATCAGAATCTGGGACGCAGATAAGGCCGAAGTAATCCACACGTTCAGCTCACTCGAAGGTGGCGTGTATTCACTTTCGGTCTCGGCCGATGGTCGTCAGTTAATCGCCGCCGACTCAAAGAATCGAACAGTCCGGTTTTGGGACGTGGTCGCAAATCGTGAAGTCCAGAAGCCTCAGGCCAATGGGCAACTTGGGCCAATTATCGATTTGAAAAAACGGGGTGGATTGCTCTGGTCGGTCGCATTTCAACCAGGGAGTGACGATATCCTTACTGTCGGAGGGGGTGAAGCCCGTTTATGGGAGACGTCGACTGGAAATGAACGAATGAGTTTCTCGCAACATGGCACCGTTGCGTCCGCTTGTTATTCGCCTGATGGGAACCGTATTGCCACGGGAAGTTGGGACAATTCTGCCAAAGTGTGGGACATCGTCACCAAACAGGTGGTGCGAAAATTTGAGGGGATACACACAGGCAACGTAAACTCCGTCGCCTTTTCGAAAGACGGTACCAGGCTTTTGACTGCAAGTGATGACCACACCGCAATTCTTTGGAACATCGAATCTGGGACCGTCGCTCACAAGCTAATTGGCCACACGGACCGAATCTGGTCAGCGACGTTTTCGCCTGATGGAAATTTCATCGTCACGGCATCTAACGATAAAACGGCACGAATCTGGCGAGCAGACGATGGTGCGTCCGTCAAAGTGTTTTCCGGTCATAAATACGGTGTCACCTGCGCAACGTTTACGCCGGACGGAAAAACGATCATTACGGGAAGCGAAGACACCACCGCCGGAATGTGGGACGTATCAACCGGCGACAGATTAATTGAATTCCGCGGACACACCGCGAGGGTCACGTCGGTCGCCGCATCTCCTGACGGCACCCGAATCCTAACAGGGAGCGCCGATCAGTCGGCAAAACTGTGGGACGCCGATCCAAAGAAATCAGTGGACGCTAAAGGAAAAGAAATACTCAGTCTGAATCGCCATACGGAAGAAGTCACATCGGTTGCGTTCTCGTCGGACGACGACGGGCGACAGATCCTCACCGGAAGCCGTGACGGAACTGCTGTTATCTGGTTGTCCTCAGAGTGGAAAAAAATGATGACTGCTTCTGAATAAAAGAGTCTAATCTATTTAAAGCAACACCCCAACACCTTATTAAGCCGGACTTTGATAGTTACTTGTGAGGTGCATCCTCGTCGTAACGCAACTCATCAGAAGCTTATAATGATCGCCATCTGAAGAGATTAAACAGAGATTGCAGCGCGATGACTTCGAGCAGACTTTTCATCTGCTCGAAGTCGACGTTACTTGTAGATAGCCCTTTGACGAAGTATCAAGTGATGGGGATGTGATCGCCGCGATCATCGAATCCAGACGATACAACTCGCAGTACCTCCTAAACCAGGCACTTAACTCCAACACTTCGTCTTATGTTCGGACGAAATCAATAACAACACGAGTCATCGATAGAAAATCGTCGCGTAGTAACCATTTGCACCTCGAGCAACACCGATTTCAATTGGTGTTCGCTGTCCCCAAAAGCACGAATTACGAATGGCTTGATCGGCGGTGGCTCCAAATCCGTTTCCCTCAAAACTTCCGCCACCGAATCCACCGCCAAGATGCTGAACACTGCCGATTCTGGCACTTTGCTCAGCCTTCCACTGGGCGCTTCCAGGAGCCGCAGATGCTTGCGGTGCGGCCTGGCTGATAACGGGCGCACCTTGAGTCACGACTGACGATGTCGTTGCAACGGAATTGGCCTGTACAACAGCGCTACCCGAAGTCTCGACTGCACTCGTCTGAATAATGCCGTTTGACGGTTGAGCGGAAACGGGATTTGATGTCGGAGCATAATTTGTCGTCTGAGTAACGACATTTGCCGGAGCCGTGACTGGCATCGTCGATGCGGCAGGAGTGTAGTACTGGGTGTAAGCTTGTTGCCGTGCCATCCGATGACCACGCGCCTCTGCCACTGTTGAACACAATGTCAGTGCCAACACCAGAATTACTAACTGTACTTTAACCATGATCCATCCTTATTCAGAGCACTTACAATAGACTTTCCGTCCATTACTATCACTACATTAGCGATAGCATTTCACACATCAATAAATGACTACAACTGTCGTAATCATATTATCATTTTGCAGGCGATTTTTTCTGCATGTCACCGCTGATCCTGTTCGTTGATTGCAACAGTCATCAGGGATTAAAAAATCAAGAAAACACCCTTCCAGGATGTTCGCCTGAAATCTCCATTTCAAAAATTTGTAGACGAACTTGAAGTCCCCCCGCGCCGGGAAACCACGTTCATCTACCCGGCGTTAATTGAACGTTTCCCTCACCGATGTAGCGCATTATTCGCTGCATCCCGAGAAACGCTTAGCGCGTGTTCTGGAAGTTCTCATCTCTTCTAGACACACCCGCTTACTCATCATCGCAACCGAGAACCCATTGGCCACCAGGGTACTAAAAGGGACCCATGACCGATTCCGTTGATCTCCACGTAAATTTAACGTGGATCTGAGAACATTTTGACAAAATCCATACCGAGTGATTCACGATGTCGGTGGAGTCTTGTTTCGGTTGCAAGCGACAGCGTTCGTGCCACTTTAACAACCCTGTGCCCGTTTCCATTAGGCTCAACTGACTCCATCCGTTAATTCCATTTGGTGTGCGTTATACTCACCCCAAAGTCCGCAGTCAGCGGACACATTCTTAACGGCGGGTAGAGTGAAGTTCAACCCACAATTGAAACACCAACACAAAAAAACACGCCACAATCGACGTAAGACACATACAGCAAATGGATTACAAAATCCTGAAATCATGACAAAAATCAGAGAAAAGGCCTGATTTCGAGCTCTCAATGACGAATGCTCAGTCGGCAAGGTTCACCACGTTTTGCTGTTTCAGTACTAACGTGATCTTCTCAATCGTTGCCGTGAATTCGACGATTCACTTCCCTTTTCCAGCCGGGTCAAGCGGCGCGATGGAGTACCCAGCCAACTTCTAAAGGCTCAAGTCCGTGTCGGAAAAGAAACCACATAAGGCCCCCATCGCCGACGATCTTCCTATTGCCCGTTAACAGAAAAATTGAGTGTTCTGCGACCCATCGTCCAGCAAAATCGGTAGGACAGTCGGACGACGTTTTGGCGATCCAACAGGCCACAGAAAGCTGGCTGTTGAATGGTCGGTTTCACCGTTCATTTCCGTTGAACGCGCGGGGTCTGGTGCGGAAATTTGTTCCTACGTGATCGCTCGCTTAACGATTTCCACGGCCCCCCATCCCGACAGCATTCCAAGCAGGTACGTTCCCATAATCAGAAACACTTTCCGGACTTGAATGGACCATGTCAGCAGCCTGACGTCGACGATTTCCAGGTTCTGGATCGAGAAGATCAGGATCGTGATAAAAAGCAATACGGCGATTGTCCCGGTGACGTACTTCATGATGAACTCCAATGATATTTAATTCTGAATTTTTACTTCGGCACCCTGTTTGACGCCACCATTCGTCCAATCGCAGCTCCAACCAGGAAACACCGATTGAGGATACGGGTCCGGTGCGATGCTGTCCGCGGACTGATTGACGATCTCGAACTGCCGGTTTTTGCCGACTCGGCCCAGCCGAAATCGTTTGTAAGCATGCTGTGTTTTCGGATCAATCCTCAGTTCACCACCTGGACCATCGAATTTGACACCACTGTGAAGTGCCTCTCGAACTTTATCGACATTGAAGCTGCCCGCCTTCTCCACCGCAGCCTTCCAAAGGTAAACCGATGAATACGCTGCCTCAATTGTTTCGTCGGTGATGCGGTCATAGCCATGTTCTTGCTGAAACCGATCAATGAACTTCTTGTTTGCGTCGGTATTCAAGCTTTGAAAATAACTACGGGCCGAAAAATGCCCTTTCACGTTATTTGACCGCATCCTGCGCAGTTCGTCTTCTCCGACGTTTGTTGAGACGACGGGAACCAGATCTGCCGTGACATCTGCGGCTGCCCACTCGTTAAAAAAGCTGAGGTTGATATCACCAGTAAGCGTGCTAAGAATCGCGTCGGGTGAGCTCTTTTTGATGTCTTGAGCGATTCCCGTGTCTTTGTGTCCCGGTGGAATGAACGTCTCGCCCACGACCATTACGGACTTGTCTTGCAGGTATTTCCTGATAATCAGATTTTCTGTTCTTTGGTATACGTCGTCTGATCCAACCAGAAAAATCCGTTTCCGAGACCCTCCTGCTTCACTCAGTAGCCAGTCAATCGCCGGAAGAATCTGCTGGTTGGGCGTCGAACCGGAATAGATAATATTTCGAGACGACTCGTTACCCTCGTACGATGCCGGATAAAATAACAGTCCATTCGACTCTTCGAACACCGGCAGAACGGCTTTGCGACTGGCGGATGTCCAGCAACCGAACACGACGGTAACTTTGCTTTCGCTCAAAAGTTTTTTCGCTCTTTTGGGAAACACAGTTGTTGCTCGTGAAGCACCGTCTTCGACGATGGGATCAATCTGGGCTCCAAGAATCCCCCCGGCGGCATTGATATCTTCGATGGCCATCAACTCGATATCGCGCAGCGGATTCTCGCTCATTGCCATCTGGCCGGTTTGCGAATGCAGAATGCCGACCTTCACCGGCTTTGCATCAGAGATTGGTATCAGTTCGCTGCAACCAGCGAAGACAAGCGGAGCGAGTGCTCGCATCGAAGCCAGAGCAAAAGCACCGCTCCCTTGTTTCAAGCAGTCGCGACGCGTCAATCCGCTCGTGACATCGATTTTGTTGTTCTTCATGAGTGGAATTCTCGCAGTCCTAAAACGTCGCCTGAGAAGGGTAGTCCGATCCACCATGTTTCTGCGTCATCATCCAGTAACGCCAGTAGGGAGCGGGGTTGAGCAATACTTTCCCAGGCCCCTCGAAAACTCGAACAAAATGCTCGCCAGACGTGAATCGCCCAAAGTAATTTTTGGTCGGCCTTTGAATCCTGAATTTCACATCGGGAGTCCGGGCGATGACATACATCCCCTCGGCGACAAGTCTTTGCCCTCGTCCCAAGACGTGTTCTTCGATGGGACCGCGCGTTGTCACGACGACTTTTCCATAACCGGCAACCTTGGTTTGGAGGTAGACCAGGCCTTCACCGGCCCAGATCGATGTCATCAGATTTTCACGATGAAAGCTAAGATTGACTCGTCCTTCTGAAGCCCAGTAAGCGCCTCGCTCAAGGATCCAGCTTTCTCCTTTCAGTTCAATCACGTGAAACCCACCGAGCGACGATTCCAGAGTAATGATCCCCGTTCCTGTATAAGTCGGTCGATAAACCGATTCGTCAGCAAGCAACGACGTAATCAGGCCCGTAATCGAGGGAATCAGTTCGGAATGGATTGCAATGTCGCCTTTGAGGTAACTGAGCGCACCCGCCTCAGCGCGTACGGTTTCGTTGTTCAAATGAACATCGACGTACTGCATCCCTTCCATATATTCGACTTTAAATTCCGCCATGCTGGATTTCCCTCGGTTAGTCTTCTAACTCCAAGTTCGACTCTTCCATCATACTCTTATACACAAGCTCAAAGGCTTCCGAGGAAACGCTCACCTCGCCACGCAGCGGATTGTCCATGGCCGCAATCAAAAAGATCATGGCACCGAGGAAAAAAACGAGCATTCCACCCAGCAACAAGTGGGTGAGAAATCTCATGTCAAACATCCACACGATTGCGATATTAATTAATGCTCCAATCAACACGACATACCACATGACGGCTGGAATGCCGGTTGTCACGGAATGCAGCCGCATTCGCCGTGCTTCAAAAAAAATGTTGAATTGGCGAAGTGTCTCGGCATGAAGAACCTCCTGGCCTTTCGTTTGAGGTTCGAATGCCAAGAGCCTTTCGTGAAACGCAGTGACTCGGACTCGTCCTCCGTCAGGTATAATCCCTTTCTTTTGCAACGGCCAGGCGTACTTGATCACATAAAGCGTATAATCCCGTAGCAACCAGCAGAGGTCCTGGTCAACCGGATGGGGATAGCCGTTGACGTCCTGATATAGCGCCCGTAAAGCGACTGCTTCTTTCGAAACATTCTTGTCAACTTCCCCGAAGTTCTGATATGCGGCCACCGCGATCAACCCCAGCAGCAAGCCGTAAAATACGCAAAAACAGGACAGGACATACCCAACCAGGTCATTCGTACCAGAACGACTTCTGACAAAAAGTCGCAGGAAAGGGCGGATGAAAAGACACCCGACCCAATAGAAAAGAACGAAACCACCCGAAACGGCCAGGGCGAGTTTCCAACTCGGAATATCGTAAATCCGGTAGATCAAATTGAAATCGAACACGTCGCACTCCTCGATGAAACCCTGGCTGTTATTCTGCGTGATGCAACTTCAACGTTCAGCATTTCACCGACTGGCTTTCACGGATTTCGAACAACGGACGCAAATGTGATGTACGGAATGCCTGTGCTCAACGATCTTTTTATTTGCGTCAAACACGTTCAGCCCTGCACGATGAAGCGCCAATCCGACACCCGCAAACGTGCCTAAAGCAAGTATCAATGCGATCCAGAAATCCGTGTAAAACAGGGCGATAATAAACAGGAACACGGCACATGTCGCCAGAGAGGGCCACCAGCCACCAACGCGGTCAAAATAGATCGTTGGCTCTTCTTCTTTAAGCGATTCCTTATCGCATGTGCTGCAAACCAGCTTGCCGTGGTAGTCACATTCCTGATTCACGCACTGGAATTGCGGATCGGTTGGCAAGACTCGTGCACGACACCGGTAGCAGAAATAATTGCGGCAGCGCGGGCAGTGATAGGCGCCGGAGTCGACTTCAGACCCGCACGCGGGGCACTTTTTTGTGTCACCCAGCCGCTGAACTTCGTTCAACGTAACCGGCTTCACTTCGGCGGATGTTTCTACAGTTGTCATCTTCGGCTCGTTATTTCGTATTTTACTTTTCGTGCGAGCCGCATCATCTTGCAACTCGCCATGGAGCACTAAAGTCAAAATACCCTAACAAGCCGCTCGTGCCGTCTCCAGCCTTCAAGCGAATTTTCTCCAATTCTTCTTATCGAAACCGACGGAAAGGCCGAGTAGTGTCACGTGGACAGGTTATTTCACAGGATAATGAATTTTTGTCGTACCGATCGTGCCGTTAAATTTGAATGGTGCCAGGTCGAAGTAATCAAGAGATACGGGTGAGCCAAGGTCGCTTCCAAGATCGAGACAGTCATTTGTCCCGAAATGTGTTGCCGCTGTGACTGGTACTTGACCTTCAGCCACGATTTTTCCATTGACCTTCATCGTGACGTCCATCGGCCCACCCATTTTCGCGGTCAGCTTTGAAATGACTTCCAACTGTACCTTACCGACAGGAAGTTTTTCCTTCGAACGGATTTTGATCCGGTCGATTTCAAAAATGTTGTATTCGTAACAGAGAAAGCCTTCTTTCGCATAACAGGTGAGACCACCTGAGAAGCCCGCAAGCGCGTAAAGCACCCCATTTGCATCGGCCGGGATGTCCAGTTCCATACTGACCGTGCTATCGAACTTCCCCAGCTTCGGAGCAGCCGCTTCTGACATCCTGTTCATGGGACCGATGAACGTCCATTCGCGATATGGTGTCGAAGGAGCGTCTTCAGGGTGATACAGAGCTGTCGACCATAATCCGCCACCGATCGGTAGATTCTTGTTTTTAGTTGATTCAAGCAAAAAAAGGTCCTTCATATGGGCAAGTTTTTCGGGCATTTTTTCAGCCAGATCATTGGCCTGCGACCAGTCTTCATCCAGATGATAAAGTTCCCATTTGTCTTTTTCGGGAGACCATTCACGGATCCCCTTTGGAACTCCGGCAATCCACGGTTCACGTGGACCGAAGGCACAGGCGTACCAGCCATCGTGATAGAGGCCTCGACTGGCCATGATATCGAAGAACTGAGTCGTCCGCCGACCTTTGGCATTCAATTCGGCAAACGTATAGACCATGCTCTGACCGTCAATCGAGTCCTGTGGAACGCCATTGACGACGCGCGGCGCAGTGATCTTAGTGACCTCATAAATGGTCGGCACGACGTCGATCACATGGTGAAACTGCGGCCGTGGTTTGGCATCAGCTTTTATCCCTTTTGGCCACGCCACCGCCAGCGGTTGTCGCGTCCCACCGAAATGAGCCCCCACAAGTTTCATCGAGCGGTAAGGAGTGCTTCCGGCCCACGCCCAGCCGGCATGATACATGTTGTCTGTCTTCGGGGAACCAAGTGCATCCAGGCCGCCAAGTTCATTTAACGCTTTAATGTGCTGCGAAATCTTGGTTGGAATTCCGTTCTGCGCTAATTGTTCGCTGATCGTACCGTTCTGCCCTTCGGCCGACGAACCGTTGTCGCCCCAGATATAGAAAATCAGGGTATTGTCGAGTTTTCCCTGTCGTTCGATCTCCGCAATCACGCGGCCAGCATTGTGGTCGGCATGTTCGGCAAACCCTGCGAAGACTTCCATCAACCGACGCTGAAATGGTTTTTCGTCGTCAGGAATGGACTCCCACGATGCCATCGAAGCGGGACGTGCCGTTAACTGCGTGTTTTGTGGTATCCAGCCGAGTTCCTTCTGGCGGGCGAATGTCCGTTCACGGTATTTGTCCCAGCCATCATCAAATTTCCCTTTGTACTTGTCCGCCCATTCTTTCATGATCTGATGCGGTCCGTGGGCAGCTCCTGGTGCCCAATACATCAGGAACGGCTTATCGGGCGCATAGGCTTGCTGCTCGCGGAGCCACTTGATGGCATCTTCGGCAATATCTTCCGTCAGGTGATATCCTTTCCGTTCGATCTCGTGCGGATTCACCAGCGTCGTATTGCGGAACATGGCTGGTTCGTACTGAGATGCTTCACCCGCCAGGAAGCCGTAGAAATATTCGAATCCATAGCCCGTCGGCCAATAGTCAAACGGTCCTTTGGATGTGATATGTTCCTCGGGTGTATTGTGCCACTTTCCCCAGGCACCGGTGTTATAGCCATAGTCCTTCAAAACTTCGGCGACTGTCGCCGACGACTTGGGGATGGTGCCGCTGAATCCGTCGAAATCGTTCGCCAAAGCGGTAATCTGACCGTTACCGACACGAGTATGATTGCGACCGGTCAGCAATGCCGCCCGGGTAGGAGAACACATTGCGGTCGAATGGAATCGATTGAAGGAAACTCCTGATTTGGCAACGCGCGACAGTGTCGGAGTATTAATTTCGCCTCCGTACGTCGACGGCGTTCCCGGGCCGACGTCGTCCATCAAAATGACCAGAATATTCGGAGCACCATCGGCGAGCCGCTTCGGTTCAACTCGCTTTTTGTAGATCGAATCTTTGATTGTCAGACCCGCCACGGAGCCTGATGCCGTCGGAGGAAATGGCAACACCGAGCCGTCAACCTGCACGACCTTGGTTTCAGTCGGCTGTTTTTCCTCAGCAACTGATTGGGAGTGATTGCCTGACGCAGCCAACCAGCCGAAAAAGGCTCCCAAGGCCAACGTGACGATCAATGCAGGGTTAGTACGTTTCATTTTGAAGATTCCTGGTTTTCCTGCGGACGACAGTGGTCGTGCTGGTACAGTTACTGTAATTCCACAAAGACTTTTTGGATGGTTCCGTCGAACTTAAACGGTGCGCGGTCGAAATAGTCCAATGACACGGGCGAACCAAGGTCGACACCGACATCTAGCGTCTCGCTGGCTGTAAACGCCGCTGGTACCGTCCGCTTGACAGTCGTTCGAGCGACTTCCTTGTCATCCAGTTTCAATACCACTTCTGCCGGGGCACCCGGTTTGGCGATGGTTGTTCCAACCTCGATCTGGTGCTTGCCAGCTCCAACCGTTCCTTCCGTTTTCACAACGGTTCGTTCGATGATCAGCATGTTGTATTCATAGACGAGATGTCCCTTGTCCATGTAAAGCGTCAGTCCGCCACTCGCCCCGCCAAGAGCGTAAAGCACACCCGATGCTCCTTCGTTCAAGTCAACATCAACCGTGACTCGGTTACTCCGTTTTCCGAGTCCCGGAGCGGTAAATTCTGGCATCCGTGTGGTTGTCGCATCAAACCGCCATGTCTTATAGGGACTTTTAATCACGTCCTCAGGATGGAATCGCGTCCACAGTCCGCCTCCAATCGGAAGGACCTTATTATCTTTAGCCTCGGCCATAAACAATTCCTTCATCCTGGCCAGGCGTTCGGGCTCTTTCTTCGCCAGATCGTTTGCCTGAGTGAAATCGGTTCTCAGGTCGTACAACTCCCAGACGTCGTTATTCCCATCCCAATCTTTCAATCGAGCCATCGACGCGGGCGTATCCCAGGGGAGGAACGGGCCGAATGTGCAGGCAAACCAGCCGTCGTGATAAACGCCGCGGCTGGCGTTGTTCTCGAAGTATTGCGTCTTTTTTCGGCCAGCCGCTTGAGGATTCGCAAAGGTATAAGCCATGCTGATGCCGTCAATCGGATCTTGCTTGAATCCGTTCACTTCGCTTGGCTGTTCAATCCCAATCACTTCATACAACGTTGGGACAATATCATTGACGTGATGGAACTGTGATCGAGGCGTCTTGTCGGGCTTGATTCCCTTCGGCCAGGAGACGACCAGGGGATTGCGAGTTCCTCCAAAATGTGCCGCAACAAGCTTCGTGGATTTGAAAGGAGTACTTCCGGCCCAGGCCCAACCGGCGTGGTACATGTTGTCGACCTTAGGGCCGCCCAGTTCCGACAATCCGCCAATTTTGTCGAGTGCGCCGGTCTGCTGCTCGATCGTGTTGGGAATATTGTTCTGAGCCAGCAGTTCGCTGATGCTCCCTTTTTGCCCTTCGGCACTTGATCCATTGTCTCCCCAGATGTAGAGGATGATTGTGTTATCGCGCAAACCGAGTTTCTCGAGGCCCTGTTCTAACTTTCCGACTTGCGCATCCGTGTGCTCGACGAATCCTGCATACACTTCCATCAGTCGGCGTTGAAACGGTTTTTCCGCATCAGGAATGCTATCCCATGCTGCCATCGTCGCATCGCGCGGGGTCAATTTTGCATCGGCAGGAATCCAGCCACGCTCTTTCTGTCGAGCGAAAACTCGTTCACGATATTGATCCCAGCCACCGTCAAACTTTCCTTTGTATTTGTCCGCCCATTCCGGAAAGATGTGATGAGGTCCGTGAACCGCGCCCGGTGCCCAATACATGAAAAACGGTTTGTCAGGCGAAAAGGCTTGATGGCGATTGAGCCACGCCAATGCCTGATCAGTTATGTCCTCCGTCAGGTGATAACGCTCATCATGCGGTGGCTCAATTGCTGTCTGGTTTTCGTAAAGACGTGGTTCCCACTGCGACGTTTCGCCCGCCAGAAACCCATAGAAATAGTCAAACCCATGTCCGGTCGGCCAGCGGTCGAAAGGTCCCATGGCCGTTGTCTGATTGGCGGGCGTGTTGTGCCACTTTCCGAACGCGGCAGACTTATAGCCGTAATGGTGCAGAGTCTCTGCAATCGTCGCCGAGGTCTTCGGAATGATCCCAGTATAGCCGTCAAAGTCGGATGCTCGTTCCGCGATCGTGCCGTTGCCAACTCGATGGTGATTGCGGCCCGTCAACAACGATGCTCGGGTTGGCGAACAGATCGATGTCGTATGAAATGCGTTGTAGCAAATGCCCGAATCGCGAATCTTCGTCAGTGTCGGCGTGTGAACATCACCACCAAATGTGTCCGGAATTCCAAAACCGACATCATCAATGAGTACGATCAAGACGTTCGGAGCACCCGGTTTTAAGCGTTCAGGTTCCGTGCGCCAGGTCATCTTGGATTCACGGACAGTGGGGCCAGCCACGCTCGCCGACGGACTACGTGGAAACGGCAACACGGCGTCAGCGGACCTGGGTTTTGCAGACGTTTCTTGTGCCAGGGCGGCTACTTCTGAATTGCCAGAAGCAGCTAGCCAGCCTAAAAAGCCACCTGCGGCAACGATGAATGCCAGCATCAATTTCGACTTCATTGTTCACTCTCTGCATAAAAAGACCGACATATCCTGTTTTGGAACAAACAGGCCGCGACGTACGGCACAATTATGATGTGTGAGGTGCCGCGCAATGGGGATAGCGCATTTCTTTGGAAAACTCGGCCGTTTGTCTTTGTCCCGGAAGGACAGTACCAAATTGCCAGTTGTTGAGCGGAACGACACCGCTTGAGCTGAGGAACGAAATGGTTTTGAATTCTGGAGGCTATGAATAAGTACAACTGGCCTTCCGACTTCCGTTAACCAGTGCTTTTCGATAAGCGTAAAAAGTAATTACCGGGTTGCATGGCAACTCGGTAATTACGATGAAAAAACCAATCAGCCCTTAAAATCCAGACCTGGATCATCGTCCGGTGCGCCGAACAGGGTAAAGTTGAAACCGGTGTCCTGCATTGTGACCAAACCCGGCATTGTTGATTTATCGCTTCGTTCGAGGACCAGAACCGCTCCGTCAACGGTATAGGTTCCGCTGAACTCTTCTCGCTTACCTGCCCGGTCGAAGCCCCATGTGAATTTGTTGTCTGCGGTCAATTCAAGGGAAAACGTGGTGCCATCGGGACGCTTTGCAACCCGTTTTCCAACGATCTTTGCGGGATCGATATCGGCTGGAGCGGGTTTTTCAGTCCCTGCAACTTGTGGAGGATCGATTGTGGGGTTTGGTACTGTGCCACCGGAAGCTGGAACCGTTCCACCCATTCCTCTGATCAACTGAGCCGAAAGCTGATCGCCCGGCAACAACTTGACCACCTCTTGAAGTTGCTTGACCGCAGCGTCTTTGTGAGTCCCCGTGATGTAGTGATAGGCCAGCACGAACCGCGCATCAGCAGCATCAGGTTTTTCCTTTGTATATTGTTCAAGAGCCCTCAGCTGGACCGTATAAGCATCAACGTTTGGATACAGACTGGCCATGGTCGTCCAATCCCACCCGGGTCCTGCGGACAGAACGGCGTAGAGCGTTCCTGCAGCCTTCGCGTAATCGCCCGTGGCGAAATACACAAGCCCACGGAATTCATGCAAAGCGGCGTCGTTCGGCAATTCCTTGATGGCCTGGTCAATCTCGCTCCCAGCTTTCGCATAGTCACCTGCCAGGAACGCACTTCGTGCTGCTTCAGTATGAAGACTACTTGCGGGTGCTTGCTGAGGTGGCTGCGGCGATTGGGTTACGGGGGTCGTTGGAACTGCCGATTGGGCACCTTCCTGAATCACAACAACCTGAGCGGGCTGCGAAACAATCTGGATTGGCTGAGCGTAATTGTAATAGCCGGGACTGCTCGCATAATACGGGTTGCTGTAGCTCGCATAACCGGAACTGTAGGCGATGGAACCGAGTGCCCAGGCGCTGAGTCCGAATGCGGCGGCACCTGTATACCAGGGGCGATTGTAATAGTTGTTCCAGGATGCATTGTGATAGCCGGCGTTATAACCAGCGCCATAACCCAGACCCCAGGCTGGGGCGCCAGCACCCCAACCTGATCCCGCACCCCAATAGCCATGGTGCCAGGAATTGTTCCAATTATTGTTTCCGGCAACAGCAAAGTTATTGCGGTTACTGTTTATGTTGATGTTGTTGACCGTATTGTTGTTACCAATATTGGTTCGATTAAAGTTGTTTCCACCATTCCCCACGTTGATGTTGTTGTTACCAACATTGCCAATGTTCACATTACGGTTTCCCGTGTTTCCGACATTGACGTTGGTGTTCCCAATATTTCCGACGTTCAGGTTCTTGTTACCGACATTTCCGATATTGGCCGTGTTGTTTCCGACGTTTCCAACATTCAGATTCTTGTTTCCAATGTTCCCAAGATTGGCCGTGTTGTTGCCAATATTGCCAACATTCACGTCCTTGTTTCCAATGTTACCGATATTGGTATTGGTGTTGCCGATGTTACCTACGTTTGGATTTCGGTTACCGATATTGCCGACGTTGGTATTAGTATTGCCAATGTTTCCTACGTTAGCATTGTTGTTCCCAATGTTGCCGATGTTCGGGTTTCGATTACCGATATTCCCGACATTGGCATTGTTGTTACCAATGTTTCCAACGTTGCCTGCATTGTTTCCAAAATTTCCAACATTCGGATTCCGATTTCCGATATTGCCAACATTGGCGTTACCTGACCCCAGACCAGGTCGTTCGCCCCCTTGTCCAAGGCCGCTTGCTCCGGGAAAACCACCAGCTCCACCAGCACCCATGTTTGGTCGATTGCCAGCCCCGAGATTTGCACCCCCTGCCCCACCACCGACTCCAGCGCCCTGTCCTCCACCGAAGTTTGGGCGTCCGCCACCACCAGGTTGTCCGCCACCTGCTCCCCCACCAAGCTGTCCGCCACCGCCTGGAAAGCCCCCACCGCCAGCTGGTCGATTAATGGCCCCACCGCCCATGTTGGCGCCAGCACCACCACTGCCAGCCGGTCGGCTCAATTGTGGAGCACCTCCACCACCTCCTCCACCGCCGCCCATTGGGCGATTCATTCCACCACCGCCAGCGGGAGCACCCCCACCGCCAGCAGGACGGGCCATGCCGCCACCGCCCCCTCTTGCGAAGACAGGTTCATGCAAATTCAGGAACACGGAGGATAGCATCAAAGCGACGAGAGATTTCTTTAACACGGGACAACTCCCATAAAATGGTTTTTGATTGATCAATTTGGAATTAGTATCTGGTTTCGTTTTTGGAAAGATTAAAATCCAGGCATCGGCGCGTGTCGCTTGATAACGAATTCTGGAACGTCACCCTTGGGGACACCACCGACCACGCGGTCATACGATCGCCAGGTCATCGTGTCTCCGTCAAGCACCCGATAAACGCTTGTTGCCGAAGTCGCTTCACCCTTGGCATTCGCCCCATGAGACTTCACTGTCCAGGAATCTCCATCACGGGTCCAATATCCTTCTGAGTGCCCCCCATCAGCATTGAATGTCCATGATTTGAGGTGACCTCTCAATGCATCCCAACCGATTCGCGTTGAGCCGCTGACATTCGCAGCTCCAGCGACATGCAGCACAAAGTCTTGAATGAGATAGTTTCCCGTCTCATCCCAGCGGACAGAAGACTTCACCGCCGAATCGGGACTCTCTTCAATCCAGTCTCCGACCAACCAGGCCAGTTCCTGAAGATGGTCGTGAGCCGTCAGTTCCACAGGGGTCGCATAATCGCTGACCGATGCCAGTAACCAGCGACCTTCCACTTTAACGTGTACCGCAACATAAGCGCTGACTGATTCGCCTTCGCCGGGGATCGGCTGAGCGCGAACGATCCCTTCTTCGACAGCGATGTTGGGTGTCAAGATTCGGATCGAGCCAATCTCCAGTTGAATTCTGCTGTCCGGAAACTTTTCAAATGTTTGAGCGAAGTCTTTTTCAATCGCTTCGCGCCCTTTGATCACATTCCCGTTCTCATCGGTCACTTCCGCTTTGAGTGCGAAGAGTTCAGAGACAGCCTTTGCCTGATGAGCGTTGTAAGCGGTGGTAAACGCATCGGCCGATTGCCAGATCGCCGTCTCATCGGCTGACACGACATCTTCCGTAGCAGCAGGCTTTTTGGTTTCATTTGCCTTAGCAGAAACGGCGTCTTTTGCCTTGACGTCACCAATCAACGGTTTTTCAGGATTGTTTTTGAATGCGGGAGCAGCCGGAGGGAGGCCACCCTCAGCCCCTTTTTTCCCGGGATCGACCGTCGTCGACTTTACTGCCTCGGCAGCTTTCTTTACTTGTGGGACTGAATTCGCCTTTGACGGATCCTGAACCTGGGCAAAGCAGACCCAGCTTGTGCAAAGTATGCACAGGATAACAAGTGGCCTGAAGGTTTTAATGGATTCGTACATCGCATTCTTTCATGAATATGGTAGAGATGGCGCGCCGTCGGAGCACGGAAGCAAGTTGTGAATTTGCCCAAGAGTCTGCCTGAGGCGCGTCAACTTTGCAACATCTCGGATAAGCGTCCGATCGAAATGTCTCTTTTACCAATGTCCGACCAGACCAAAGTATCTTAACGGCGCTTCCCAGGAATTTTTGGCGAGTTGACCTTCAGCTTGCGATAATTGGCTACGTGCGAGAAATCCTGGTCGGCCGTGAAATGAACCAAGACGGTGCCGTTTTTAAAATCGAGGTGAAGGGGCGGGATTCCTTACCCGCATGACAAAAATGAATCTTTTTCCGCGCATTGATGGTTGAGGCATCAAGTCGTTTTCCCGGCCGTACGAAATAGCTTCTCAATCCAGATTTGTAGGGTATTCTGTCAGTACAGATACTTGGGAGCCGCCACACGAGTATTGCGAGGAGTTTCCACTCCATGACCCCGATAACATGGGTGACATTTGCCATGTCATGTTCGTGACATGACGAAAGAAGCTGGCAGACTAAATTCGGCTCCTTGACGTGTGGACACCTTCGGGAGGCCTCTCTAATTGCCGGCTTTTTTACTCGCGGCAATCAGCGGTCAGCGGTTGTTTTTGAGTGTCATAGACGCCGTAATCTGCTTCTCGTGTTTCGTCGACAATGCGAACCAGCCCTGCCCGTGGCCAGACGAGTTGCAGGACGCGGTGCTCATTTCGTTCGAAGAGTCTCTGGATTACCCATAGGTAATAATCGATGACCTGAAATCCAATGACCACACTCGATTGGGCGACTTTGACTTTGATGGGGCCTGTTGCGTCGATTCCCCATTTCGCCCTGAAATTCCGACGTGCTGCGTCGAGAGCCTTTTCAAATGCTTCGGTTCGATTGGAACGTCCACATTTTGCGAACGTTCAAGCTCAACTGTCCGACGGGCGACACCCGTCACAGACAGAGATGCGCAGGAAGCACAGCAAAACAAAGCGCGCGGCCGGGTCCGGTGCAGCGCCCGGTTAGGCGTGCCTTTACTCTGCGAGCGGGACGGCAGCGGACGCGAGCACGCGGTCAAAGACCGGTTCTAGGCTGCTGGTCACGAGCACACTGCCGAACTGCTTGCCATCCTTGTAAAAGTTCACTTGTGAGCACTCGAAGCACACCACCAGTTCAACCGACGATTCCCCGCAGGAGGCGCGAATACCGTGTCTTGGGTCGAAGCAGGCCGCCACCCAACCACCGTTCTCCGCGATCCCCCGCACGAGAGCGGGAACCAGTTCGTCGCGTTCCGCGGACGTCACAACTACCGAACCGAGGACGCGCCACCCCCAGAAGTGACCGGGCTCGCTGGCCGGCTCGTCCAAGGGATCTAGAGAGAACAGCTCGAAGCGATCGGCTCTTGCCAAGACCGTAGCAATGGCGTCTGGTAGTCTGTTCGGTGCGTCCAATCCCATTTCCGCGCCTTTCTACTTTCTGTGGCCTAACGTCGAAAGTAACGCAGGCGCACTAGCTCCGCGTTGACCGATATTGTTCGATATTTTTTTCGCCTTAAAGCAGATTTTGGGTACGAGATCGTGTGTTCAAATTGCGCCTTGTGTCGTTAATTGGAAAGGGGAAAAACAGGGACAAGTTGTTTTCATTTTATTTTGTCAATAAAGGACCTGTTGCCTTGTTTTCACCGATTCAAAAGTTGTTAACAGAATACTGCAAAAGCGCAACGGTCCACCTGGATGGAAAGACGCGTTGGTTCAAAACAGTCATTTCAATTACCAAGAGGCGGCGAGCAAGGTGGCCAGCACGCTGTAGGAACCGTGCCATGCAATCGCCGCACAGGCCGCAATGGCGGCTGAAACAAAGCTGCTGCCGACACGGGAAGACCAGCCAGTAAGTCCTCCAATCTCGGACTCTCGACCTTGAGTCGCGCCTCCGGGGCCGGCGAGCCGACGTCGCCATGATGGGATCGTCCAAGCGAAGCATAACACAGTGCAGGAGACGGCTACGAACGCCATCAACGCGGCGGTCACATACAGCACAATCAGCGAGTGCATAAGGTTTCTCCATTTACATAGAACGTTCACGGTAAGGCGGATGTCCTCGCCTCGCGTTGACCGAAATTGTTTGGTGATTTTAGTCTCTCAGTTCGGGTTTTGGAAACAAAACCGTTCGTTTAACTTTGCCTTTGGGGCGTTAATTGGACCTGCTCCCCCTTTTTCGGAAACGAAATGTTAAGAATATATCTCATTTTGCCCATTGAGTTGCGAGTCTTATTTTGTCGTCTTTTGTGTTTTTATTATGACGCGATTGTTTTGATCGTGTGACCCATAGTCAGCGGTGCAGGCGGACAGTATTCAGCTGATCTCTTCGAGCGTTGCTGAAGCCCCGCTTTTTTGCAATGCCCCAAAGAAATGATGTCCCGGCTGACGGCAATTCCGCCGTTCGGCTCTCACTTCTCTGCGAGGTGCGGTTAAACGATTTGATTGGGTGATAAATGGGTTCTGACAAATTACGGGGACAAGCGTCCCGGTCTCGCCTGGATTTCCGAACTCACAAATTAGAAGACGACAGTTGATCTTTGATTTCTTGGAATGAATTGAAAACGGATCGCCCCCGCAGTCATCAATCGCCGTGAGTTGATCCGTGGCGATTCGTTGCTTGACGGAACAAAAGCAGGACAGGCACGTCAAAGCTCGGAACCAGTCCCGGTTTTATTCACTGTGACTGCGGTTGAGTCTGTGCGGAGTCGGGAGACCACGCGCGCAACAGATCGCATTTTTTCGTGTTTTCGAACTTTCGTGTTTTCGTGATCCTTTTGGCGATTTTGCAGTTGGGAAATGAAAATGAATACTGATCACAAAAACACGAAAGTTCGAAAACACGAAAAAAAGAAACGCAAACTTGATCGAACTCGTGCGAAGTCAGGTGAAGTCGTGCGAACTTTGCCACCAAATTTTTCGGTGGCGCGATGACAGCATAATTGAAGAGAACGAGGAGTCCGAGAACTTACGCTACCCGGCTCACTTCTGAGGAATAATGTGATTCGAACGCGATCGGACTCGAACACCCCAAAAAAGGGGACAACAATCGCAAAAACCCGATGAATTACGAGGAATGGTCGAACTCGATCGAACTTTGACACCACGTTTCTCGGCGACAGGACAATGGCAGAATGTTAGAGGAGACTTTTGAACGGATGAATAAAGAAGTCGATGCTTTGACTGTGATGTGGTTCGCGTTTGGCGAGGGCTGGGAGGCGTCTTTGGCTTGTGGCATTGCCATCGCAGCAGTTGTTTGAAGTTGATCAACTTTGCCAACGTGGTCAACATTTTTTGGGGGACTTCGACGACTCGCCGCCACCCTACGAGTCTCGCACAAAACAGAAAGATGATTTGAACGTGGGGGTATCGCACGATTGGAGTTCTGCGGAGTTCGATTACCGCGCCGACTTCGTGAGCGTCAGGCGAAACTCCGCCATAAACTTCGCATCAGAGACAAGTTAAAGCAGAAAACTTAATGCATTCGAAAGTCCTGGTATTACCGAATGCGCTGTTTCACCAATGACGAAACTCGGGTTATGGATCGCGTGACGATTTGTCAGCCCTGCTCGACAGATTCCGTCCCGGGGTTACGTCAGCGCGATAGAAGCCGAGTGTGCCCCCAGGCTCGTGATCAACAGGTGCCCCCTTAACCAACGCAGTAACCGGTGTGGGGTTTCGGGCATCCGTATATAACCGGAGTGTTGTTGACCCCACTGCCATCGTCTTAAAATGCGAAGTCGCCGAAACCGCAACAGCGCCTAACATAGAACGAGCCTGAAACCGCTACTGATTCAACACGAATTGAATTCGAGTCTTCCTCTGAGGCTCATAAAACCCGTTTCTGCAAAGGACAATTGAGTGATTCGTAACGTACTGCTAACGACATGTCTGGGGTTCGTTTCCTCCGTTTGTTTCGCAGAGGTCTCCGATTGGCCTCAGTTTCGCGGGCCGAACGGATCAGGGATTGCCGTCGGTGCGAAACCCCCGGTTGCGTTCGGACCAGAGAAAAATGTGAAATGGAAAGTGCCGATCCCGTCTGGCGCGTCATCTCCGGTCGTCGTCGGCGACAAACTGTTGCTGACCGCCTTCGATGAAGGCAAACTTTTTACTATCGCGTATTCCACGAACAACGGTCGTGAACTCTGGCGGGCCAAGGCACCTGCCGAAACAATCGAAGCGTACCACAAAACGGAGGGAAGCCCAGCATCGTCTTCCGTGGCGACCGACGGCAAGACGGTTGTCTCGTATTTTGGGTCGTGTGGCGTCTTTGCTTACGACCTGACCGGAAAACAACTCTGGAAATACGATTTGCCGACAGCCAAAACGGCCGCAGACTTCGGCACCGGCGTTTCGCCAATCCTCGTCGATGGACTCGTGGTTCTCTTGCGCGACGAAATGAATGAGCCAAAAATCATCGCTCTGAATGTGGCGAATGGTCGCCCAAAGTGGGAAACGAAGCGGCAGTCTCCCACAAGTTATTGCACGCCGGTCGTCTGGGAGGTCAACGGAGAAAAGCAGATCGTCTGTGGCGGTTATGGCCGCATGGTGAGCTATGACCTGCAGACGGGAGAAGAAAAGTGGAGCGTCGTCGGTATGCCATCAGCTACCTGCCCGACACCGGTCGTCGGCGATGGAATGCTTTACTTTTCCGGCTGGTCTCCCGGTGACTCCGAAGACAGTGAATTCAAGTTCCCGAAATTCGATGATCTTCTGAGCTCAGGCGACGCCAACAAGGACGGTCAGATCTCTCGCGAGGAAAGCGAAAAGACATTTCTTAAGGGCTTCTTCGACAACAACGATACCAACAAAGATGGACAGATCACGCTGGAAGAATGGGACGGTATGATCAAGTATATGTCCGCCGGAAAGAACTCGGTCTTTGCGGTAAAGGCGGGTGGCCACGGAGACATTACGAAGACGCATGTTGCATGGAAGAAAACGAAAGGAATGCCCTACGTTCCGAGCGCGATCCTTGTCGGCGGCCAGTTTTTCATGGTGAAGGATGGAGGGCTCTGTACCTCATACGACGCAAAAACGGGAAAAGAAATCTACGTCCAGAAGCGCGCCGTGGCCAATGGCCGCTACTATGCTTCGCCTGTTTCCGCCAATGGGAATATATACGTTGTCTCGCTCGACGAGGGCGCATTTACCGTGCTGAAAGCAGGAATGGACAGCCCCGAGGTCGTCGCTGAAAATCCTAAACTGGACGAGAAGACCAGCGCCACGCCAGCAATTGTCGGCGACACAATTTACGTTCGAACGGCGAATCACCTCTGGGCCTTCGCAGAGAAGTAGTGACCAAGATACGGCAGTCCGGCGACATCCAAGCGTCGTGCTGACAAAAAAGGGCTTTAAAAAGGGCTGATTCGCAAGAAACAGAAACAACGTGAGCCGGGCCAACGCCGCCCGGCTCACGTTGTTTTCCAGCTTCAGCAATTTGGACGTAATTCACGCGGCGTCGCGCCGAAGCCGTTGGCCATACCTCGTAGAACGCCATTTCATGACCACCTTCCAAACGTTAAGAACGTTGGTCTGTTTTTCCGTTGACACACAACATCATAACATGTAATTTTTTGTCGTTATGTTTTCCCAGAGTGGACAATCCCAGATCGGAAGAATCCCGGGTTCGCCCGGCATCCCTTGATTTGTGGTGATGCTTTTTATTGAGGAAGAATCCGCAATGGGGAAGTAGCGAGAGTTGATCGGAGAAAGTTGAAATTAGAAATGGGAAGAAATCGAGGTCCTCTTTTGATCTGATTTACTTTCGACGTTCAAAATCCGTTCTGATTTTGGGATGTACTAACTGCAACTTTGATCTTTGACATCTTGGAATGAATTTTTACGGGTCACCCCGTCGTCCGTTGGGCAACAAAAGCAGGACAGGCACCTCGAACTTCGGAGCCCGTCCCGATTACGTTGCATCCAATATGAGGCGGCGGGCGATCCGTGGCGGCTCGTTGTCTCGTACTTTCGTTTTTTCGTGATCAACGTGCTGACTTCATGAGCTGGAGATTGAAGATCAAGACTGATCACCAAACCGCGAAAGCTCGAAAACACGAACAAGAGGTACCAATAAGTGCGAATTTGCCGCAGTGGTCGGATTCGTGATTGGGGAGGAGGCCCAGACGTTCAGCTTGGTGTTTTGCAGTCCTGTCCGCCAAAAAGCTAGCTGAAGCGGATCAACTTCAAACCTTTAAAGAAGCCAAAAAAACATGGAACATGGCCAACTTTTTCAAAGATTTCAATGACGGACATTTATAAATGTCTTGGGCCCCCAAGACTAGACGCTTCCTTACGCTTGCTTTGAAAACTCGACGCAGCTCCATCGTTACCTGAGCTTTGCCATAGTTGCCCATCCATCGTTACCTGAGCTTTGTCATAGTTGCCCATCCATCGTTACCTGAGCTTTGCCATAGTTGCCCAACCATCGTTGCCTGAGCTTTGCCATAGTTGCCCATCCATCGTTGCCTGAGCTTTGTCATAGTTGCCCATCCATCGTTACCTGAGCTTTGCCATAGTTGCCCAACCATCGTTGCCTGAGCTTTGCCATAGTTGCCCATCCATCGTTGCCTGAGC
>CAIOKO010000248.1 GCA_903858935.1 uncultured Schlesneria sp.
CTGCGACGCTTCGCCGTCACCCTGCTGAAACGCCATCCGGCAATAGACAGCCTCCGGGGAAAGATGCTACGCTGCATGATGAATCCAGACTTCCTCACCGAAGTACTGACAAATCAACAACTTTGATATGCGCTGGCCGTGATCCACGCCCGAAGCGGCAACGGTCACGTTCAATCTGAGTAACGTCGCTCCGCTCCCTCTGGGTGGTCTAGGCGGAACGTCGACGTTTATTCAAGGTGGCGGTCCCGTCCAGGTTGTTCCAGCCTTGGTTGTGAACCCGAACCTCAGTTTAAACATCGCCAGTGCCACGGTGGTCTTCACCAACCTGCAAGACGGGGACCGTCTTGATTTCAACAACCCCTACGCGCTACAGCATTCGCTGACGTTAAGTCCCGATGGGAAGACGGCAACATTGACTTTGACAGGAGTCGGTTCGGCAGCCAATTACCAGGCAACGCTCCGGTCGATCGTCGTCTGGAGTGTTGCGGCGATTCCGAGTACTTCACCGCGAACCGCAACGTTTATGGTGACCGACGCCAGGACAAACACCGTCACCGGCGTGCAGACAATCGGTGTGACGCTGGTGAATCAGGCACCAGTCTTGTCCGGAGCTGAGTTGACGACATTTGTGTATCGGGTCAACAACGATCCGATCTACCAACCGCAGGAAATCACAAGCAGGCTGTCGGTCTTCGACGCAGACAGCAACAATCTGACCAGTGCGAAGATTCAGATCGCTTCGGGTTACCAGAATGATTCGAACAGTCATGACGTGCTGTCGTTCATGCCACAGTCTGGTATTACCAGTTCGTTCGATCCCGCCACTGGAACGTTGACATTAACGGGATTGAGCAGCCTGTCGAATTACCGAGCTGCACTTCGGTCGGTGTTGTTTGGTTCGACCGGTCCTGTGGTCAATGGAACACCGCGAACGATTTCGTTCACGGTCTACGATGATACGAGTCCGACTCCACTCGCAAGCAACACGGCCATCATTAATGCCACGATCCTATTGCCACCGGCACTGAGCGGCCTGAATGGAACGACCATATTCAACAAGGGGAGCAGTCCGGTACCAATCGTCAGTACATTCGGGATCAACCAGCCATTGGGTCTGTACGTGGGAAGTGCGACAGTGACGTTCACAAACCTGCAGCCCGGCGATCGGTTTGATTTCTACAATCAGTTCGCACTGCAGCGTTCGCTGGTCTACAATCCGGATGAAACCTCGGCAACCTTGACCTTCAGTGGTAATGCGACACCAGCCCAGTATCAAACGACGTTGCAATCAATTGTCTTCTGGAACGTTGCCGGCAAAATAATGACGACGCCGCGAACCGCGACATTCGTGATCACTAACGCTATTGGTCAGTCGTCGACACCGGGGGTACAAAACTTCACGGTTGCTCCGTCAATTAAGCCACCGCTGCTCTACGGAATCGAAGAGACGCCGTTGGCCTGCGAGGCAAACCATCCCGAGTTTCCGCCACAGCCGGTAACGAGTACTTTGATCGCGACGCATCCTGTCAGTAATAATCTGACCAGTGCAACGGTGCAGATCACGTCGGGATATCAGAACAATTCGGGCGGAAATGACGTGCTGTCGTTTGTCAATCAGTTGGGGATTTCCGGTGCGTTCAATCCTGCGACAGGGACGATGACGCTCTCGGGATTAAGTAGTCTGACAAACTACCGTGTCGCACTTCAGTCGGTGACGTTCAGTACGTCAGGTTCGAACGTGGCCGCGGGAACGCGAACACTGACGTTCACAGGGTTCGACGATTCGACGCCAACGCCGCTGGCCAGCAACCAGGTGACCCGAAACGTGGCTGTCACGACCACGAATGCTTCACCTGGCTTGTCGGGAACGACCACCGCGTATTATCTCGCGATAGGCTCTCCGCAGCCGCAGCTGATTGCTTACGATCTGCATGTGACCGATGCAGACAGTTCCATTCTATTTGGGACAACAATTTCGTTCACGAACTGGCATGACGGTGATCGTCTCGATTTCTATAACCAGTTTGCCCTGCAGCATACGTTCACGGAAGACCTGGTAGCACATACGGCCTCGTTGACAATCACGGGGCCGACATCCGTTGCCAACTACCAGACGATGTTGCAATCGATCGGATTCTATCTCGTCGCCGCGAATCCGAGTTACACACCCAGGGGCTTCAATATCACGGTGAATGACGGGTTTTCGAACAGTAGTGTTTTTGCGGGGACGATCACCGTCTATACCCACATCGTGTAAGGTTGGTGAACAGAAACAATTGAATTTGAGTTCGCGTGCCGCCAGTTCGCGTTTGCGAATGCCTGCGGCATTTGAATTATTTCCGGCTCTGCAGGTGGGTCCGACCCAAGGTCTCGACTTCGTCCTCATCGCATGATTTTGTTTTATGAACGAATTCATGCGTCATTCATTTCTCGAAATGAACCTGCTTACTCGACAGAGGGTGCTTGTGGTTTTTGGGAAAACTCCGTCTACTCTTTCTTAAGTCACAGCTTTGGTGACCACGAATTCTCACTCTTCCGAAATGAACGATCATGAAGCGGCAACTGGTCAGCATGGTGGTGGCGATCGCAATGTGTCTTACTGTCCCGCTGGCATTTGGCCAGCAGCGTGGCAAGGGTAACGAAAAAGAAAAACAGGAAATGCCGGGCGAAAAACAAGGGAAGGGTGCCGAGCCTCATAAGGGGGCGGAACCTCATAAAGCGGGCGAAAAGCCTGCAAATGAAAATAAGGGTGGCAGCAAGCCGCCTGGCGGGGAGTGGTCAGAGGGTCCGGGAAAGAAGGCTTCTCCTAACCAGGCTCAACAAGCCGAAGCGGAACAGAAGCACAAGTCATCTCAACCATCCGGTGCTGAAGGGGCCGCTGCCGGTGCCGCAGCCGCGAACAAGAACAAGTCCGGGGCCACGGGAGCAGAAGGGGCAGCCGCTGGTGCGGCTGCTGCGAATCGTAATAAACCTGCAGCGACCGGTGCTGAGGGTGCGGCTGCCGGGGCGGCCGCTGCCAATCGTAACAAGCCTGCCGCGACAGGTGCAGAAGGGGCTGCCGTAGGAGCAGCCGCCGCGAACCGAAACAACCCGCAAGTGTCTGGTGCGACCGGCGCCGCAATTGGGGCTGCCGCCGCCAATCGAAATCAGCCGGCCGTTTCAGGAGCTCAAGGAGCAGCGATCGGGGCCGCAGCGGCCAATCACAATCAACCTGCGACTTCTGGTGCTGCCGGGTCGGCTGCTGGGTATTCCGCGGTCCGAGATTCGTATGATCACCCGAACCTGTATAACCAGCAGTGGCATGCCGATCATCCGGAAGCGTGGACTGCGACAAACTGGCCAGCAGGTGCAGCCTGGACTGCGACAAACATGGCGGGTGTTGCTGCTCATTGTGGTTATGGCAACAATCCGGTCTCCTATGGATATGGAAGTAACGTCACACTTCTGGATGGGGACGTGATCCTTGACGGACAGAACGTTGGTACTGCGGGTGCATTCAGTCAGCAAGCGGCCGACCTGGCTTTGATCGGCCAGAATGCGAAGACTTCGCCCCGCGATCACTGGATACCACTGGGAGTCTTCGCTCTGGTTCGAAACGAAGAACAGCACGCACAACTGACGGTGCAACTGGCGATCAACAAGGAAGGGATTCTTCAGGGGAATTACACAGATCTTGTTTCAGACAATACTTTGCCAATTCATGGTTCGGTCGACAAGCAAACCCAGCGTGCTGCCTGGACAGTGAATAACAACAAGAACTTCTTCATCGAAGCAGGGCTGAGCAATCTCACCAGTGGTGAAGCACCAGCGCTAATTCACAAGAACGGCAAGACGGAAAAATGGCTGTTGATCCTTTTGCCAAAACCCGAATCACAAGACGTGGCCAACTCTGATCGTTCTTCGAAATAGGTTTAGTTGTTTCGATCAATACTGAAGATTTTTGCCACGAAAAACCTGGGTTGCGGGCTTGGCCCGCAACCCAGCCGCGTGAAGAATCTGAACCACGAAACAGACGAAATACACGAAAAAAACAGTCGAGGCGAGCCGGGGTGCGTTAGTCCCCGGACCGGCCGTGCCGGCTGACGCGCGTCGGACGACGGGTTCAGAATTGGGTTATCGTTCGCGCGTTGACCGGGCGAGCAGGGGTGCGTCAGTCCCCGGACCGGCCGTGCCGGCTGACGCGCGTCGGACGACGGGTTCAGAATTGGGTTATCGTTCGCGCGTTGACCGGGCGAGCCGGGGTGCGTCAGTCCCCGGACCGGCCGTGCCGGCTGACGCGCGTCGGACGACGGGTTCAGAATTGGGTTATCGTTCGCGCGTTAACCGGGCGAGCCGGGGTGCGTCAGTCCCCGGACTCTTTACTTCCACAGGCTTCTTCAGGTTTCGAACGTGACTCATTGAGTCACGTTTCAGGAATTCTGCAAAAGTTGCCTTCTCGGCGAAGCGAGACGGTGACTTTGGTCTGAGGCGACGCCGCAGTACTACGAATCTGACGACAAAATATCACCCCGCCGGTTTTTCAGGTGCTAATGGTGAGCGAAGACATAAACCAGTGACACTCACTCCCGTGCTTCATCTACGAGGTGAAGGATAACCGTTGATTAAGAACGTCCCTGCGAACGAAAAGTCGCGGGGACGTTTTTTTATGATTCGTCAGAGACGGTCGGTTCTTGTGCCCCTCGAAGATTGACCAGACCTGCGACAAGGACCGCGAGATAAAACTGGCCGCAGATGACTTCCCAGATGGCGAGAAATCGCGCTGTCGGTGTTTCCGGGACCACGTCTCCGAAGCCGAGGGTTGTCAGTGTCGTAAAGCTGAAGTATTCGAGCATCAACCAGCGTTGTAATTGATCGTCGATCCCTCGCTGTTTGAGTGACTCCCAGCGATAGGAATGGGGAGCCAGGACCTCCAATAAACAAAATGCCTCGGCGAACAGGACGCCGATCAAGACGTAGCCACAGAAGGCACCGGCAATATGGTCGAAAGTCGCTTTTTCCTGCGTCAGTAACGTTTGCATGATGACACAGATAATAAATGCGAGAAACAGTAAGCTCGAAATGCGTCCGCCTATCAGAGCGACGTGTCGCAGATGAAGATCCGAAAACAAATTTCGAGAGAGCGATAAGATTACCGCTGGAATTCCCAGCGATAGTGCGATCGCGCGGGAGCGGGGATTGACACACAATGAGATTGTTGCCGAAGCGAGCATCGCGGCCCCAAGGAGATCTAGAATTAACGGATCCTGAGAATCACTGACCGTCAACATTCGCGTAATGTTCAGGGTCATGATGACAATCAGTAACGCAGTGAATTTCCAACGATAGTAAAACTTCATGTTCGCCCTGGCTCAGCACAACGGTCTATTTGTTTTCGGATGAATTTACTAATACGCCAACGCGAAGACGTCCATCAGTCTGGTAATGGTCACCACCCCCGTTTTTTCCCTGCAGGTTTTTGTGGAAGCCATCGACCCAGTAGACGTTGGTCAACTGAAGAACTCGCAGCAGATCGTTAATTAATTTATCGCGTTCGGCGTCGATATCAGGCGCGATATGATGAGTGACTTCACCCGTGGTGTGGCTGAGGCCGACATTCGTGTCGTAGGTCGCTGCGCCAAACCAGATGGGGTTATCATGGCTGTCGAGTTTTTCTGATTTCCAGAAACGAACATGATGTCGTCGGCGCGGGTCGTCTGCGACGGGCTGTTCGAATGCCAGATCCTGTTTACGTCCCCACAGGTACAAACTGCTGACCGGGGCGTCATGATATGACCGCTTGAGGATCGTATCCGTGGCGATTTTCAAAGAACTTTTGAGCGTAATCGGATCGGCGGGGAACCACTTTGCCGCGAGTAAGGCGGTGTGGATCTGTTGTTCTGTCCCGACGAGCCCCACGTTAAGCGGGTCTCCGGGAATTCCTAATGTCGTGTGTGTGATCGATGGAACGCTATCGATTGCGGGATGTCGTTGTTCAAACTGAAACCAATCCAGCGGAAGAATCAGATAAGCAATCAACAGATAGGTGAAAAAAACAATCGCGATCAAGCGAACCGCGAACGCAAGACGGAACCAGCGCAAGATTGAGTTTTTGTTGACTGGTGATTTGAAAAGCATAAACGATGTCTGATTTTCGAGATTGTTTTCCGGGGCGGAAACGTCATACAAACCCGCTTGGGTCTTTATGGCGACTCTCATTCTGGTTTAAGGGGCAGAAATGAGGGTCGTCAATAACGATCGCGATATTGACTCGACCGCGTAACAATAACGACAATCGTGAAATCCTCCATATCGAAATATTGAAGATTTGACTATGAGCGAAGACAAACCAAAGCCGGTTGACCAGCGGGTTCATCAGGCGGTCGACCCGATTAGTTTAGCAAGTTTTCGCACCAGTCTGGCATTGGATCGAACGATGCTTGCCTGGATCAGGACGACCCTTTCGATTGCCGGGTTTGGATTCGGGATGGTGGGGTTTTTCCGGGCGCTCGAGAAGCAGTCGCCAAGTGTGGAAAGCATTCGGCTGCATACGGGTGCCATCCGATTCGGCACGACTCTGGTCGTCTTTGGTATCGTTTCGACCATTCTTGCGGCATTGTCTCATTGGCGATCTTTACGTCGAATTCAGCGAGGTGAAAACCCCGTTTTGACGCATTGGCCCATGAGTATTACGCTGGCTTTGATGCTTTCGATCCTCGGTTTAATGGGGCTTTGGTTTGTGTTTGAGCAAGAATGAACGCAAATGATCGTTCCAGGTTTCGCGGCGGCAAGATGCCGCCGCTACGGGTAAAGCCGTGGAGGAGGTTCGTGGTGAAGCAGGCGATTCGACGCAGCTTCACCGCCCCTGCGGCGGTGGTAACCGGGCCTTTGCACCAGCCGAACCATCATTTGCTGATACAAAATATCATTTAAATTCCCAGGGCAAAGGCCCGTTTACCACCGCAGGGGCGGTGGGGTGGGTGAATTTCGTAATTCCTCAGGGTGTTGCGATTCGGGTCGTTTTGACAAAACATCGCCCTCGAACGACCAATACATCCGGCATAATCGAATCGATCGGAAACATGCCGAGGCTGTAACGCTTCCATTGCTCTGCTCGCGCTCACGTCCTAATACGAACTTACCCGATAGGCACTGACGTTTTCTGCGCGAATCAGGAGTTGTTTTCGCGCCGTCGAAAGTCGATGCGCTCAAAATCGGCAACAAAGCAGGGAGGCGTCAGATGCCGTTAGGATTTCGGTTTACTCGCAGTGCGGTACGTGCTCTTATCGCAGGGATCACCGCGACGGGCCTTTCCATCAACGCATCGGCTCAAGTCCCTTACGATGATACACCGGCACCGGCCCCAGCGGCCAGCAGTGCGCCAACAGCGTTTGACGCTCAGCAAAACTCTTCAACTCAGCCGATTGTACCGACCTTAACGCCTTTGACGATGACGCCGATTGCTCCGGCCGCACAAGCGGCTCCGTCAGGCCCCCCGGCTCCGCCTCCATTTGGAGGGCCACTCTTCGAGCGAACGAAACTGACCGGTGACTGGGGTGGTGCTCGCAATGATCTGCGGGATGCCGGGTACACCATCGATTTCAGTAACACTCAGTATTACCAGGGGGTCGCATCGGGTGGAGTTAACCAGAACTTCCAGTACGGTGGACGCAATGACCTTTACCTGAACGTCGACGGTGAGAAGGCCGGTTTGTGGAAAGGCTTGTTCGTCACGCTGCACGAAGAAAGTCGATACGGGAATGGGATCAATCTGCAGACCGGCGCACTAATGCCTGCGAACCTGATGATGTTGCTCCCGAAACCGGGTGGAACGGTCGAAGGCTTGACTGCCGTTAAGGTGACTCAGTTTCTTTCAGAAAACTTTCTGGTCTTCGGTGGACGCCTGAACTTGCTTGACGGTTTTAACCAACCGCTGACGGGTGCGAATCAGAACACCGGTTTTATGAATGCCTCGTTCATATTCCCACCAGTTGTTGCCCGCACGGCACCATACTCGACCTACGGTGCGGGATTCGCCGTATTACATAACTTTGAACCGGTCCTTTCGGTTGGCATCCTGGATACGAACAACGTTCCGACCACGGTTGGAATCAAGGATTCGCTGTTCGCCAACGGAGCGACGATTCTTGGACAGTTAAACCTTCCAACGACGTTCTTCAACCTTCCCGGCCACCAGGGACTGATTGGAACGTACAGCACTGGAGCTTACACCAACCTTCAGCCAATTCCCTATTTTGATCCCGTCACGGGGTTGGGTATCAAAACGACAACTCAATCGAGCTCATGGTCCTTTAATTACAATTTTGACCAGGCGTTATGGGTATCACCCACTAATCCGAAAAAGGTTTATGGGCTGTTTGGAAACATCGGTGTGTCGGATGGAAACCCCAACCCGATTCGAGGGTTCTACAGCGTCGGTCTCAGTGGAACGAGTCCCTTTGAGCGACGAACGCAAGACACCTTTGGTGTGGGTTACTATTACCTCGACGTCACCAATGCACTCAAAGACCTCGCTCCCAGGTTGTTACCTTTAAAGAATGAACAGGGTGTGGAACTGTATTACAACTACGCGGTAACACCGTGGTTCCATGTGACACCGGACATTCAGGTCCTTGATCCGTTCCGTCAACGAGTCGACAACGCATTCGTGGCAGGCGTGCGAGCAAAAATCGATTTCTGATCGAATGAGAATGGAAAATAGCCAAAGCACGCAACCGAATCGAAACCCCACCGCCCCCGTGTGTTTGGGCCGGACACAAGGGTGGCGCGCGTTCGGGGACATAGGTTACACGAAAATGTGTTGGTAAAGCCCCGTCTTCGGGGCACTCGATGTTGGGGAGGTTCGCGTCGTTGTAGGGAGTGCAGCGAGCGGAAAC
>CAIOKO010000249.1 GCA_903858935.1 uncultured Schlesneria sp.
GGACATCCAAACCAACGAATCGTAATGTACTCATGGACCAGTCCTCCCGTTGTGGCTCTGTGGAAAAAGGATCGAAACGCTCGATCCATTAAACACAACCCACGTATCCGTGGGCGACTGGTCCTTCCATTATGTCTACGATGACACCTCTTGTGAGTTCACCATGAGAACGATTGCTTTAATCCTCCCGCTGATGCTGTTTCTTATCCAGAATCTTCAGGCCGAGTCGATCTGGATTGAATGTGAAAAGCCAACGAAATCGACGATGAATCGGCACCCCTGGTGGTATGACCAGGTTAAGAAAGATCATCTTTCTGGCGGAGAGTGGATCAGTAACTTCGAACCTAAGAAAATCGGTGAGGCGGAGTATTCAGTCACCACAAAGGAAGGTGGCAAATACGAATTCTGGGTCCGGGCCAATCCGACGTTAACGACGATGTCGTTTCGACTGAATGACAACAAAGATTGGAGTTCGATCGACTTCGAAAAATCGGCACGAGAAGCGGTGAATATCGCTGCTGACGGGAAGCTGGATCTGCGGTTTATTGCCTGGGTTAAAGTCGGCTCCGTCGGCTTGAAGAAGGGGGCAAACCTGCTCCGATTCCGCATGAACAGCGAGAACAGCAACCACGGCGGCTTGGATTGTTTTGTCCTTTCGACTGAGCCATTCACGCCACGTGGACTTCTGAAACCGGGTGAGACAGCCAAAGATTCTGCTTCCATAGAAGCAGGCTGGTTCGCTTTCAATCCTTCTGCCGACAAGTTTCAGACGACATCGGTGATCGATCTGCGGTTCCTCAATGAAAAGCAGGCTGGCGAGAATGGATTCATCGCCAGGAATGACGGCCGGTTCGTTCACGGCAAATCGCTCAAACCGGTGCGGTTCTGGGCGGTGAATGGCGCGGCCGCGAAGACTCGGGACGAACTGAAACTCGAAGCCCGACAACTTGCAAAATATGGCGTCAACCTTGTGCGGCTGCACGGCCCGATGTTCGATAAGCGGGGCGAAGTCGATCCTGAGAAAATTCAGCGAGCCTTTGATATTGTCGAAACAATGAAGGAGGAGGGGATCTATACCCACTTTTCGATCTACTTTCCGCTCTGGTTCGATCCGCCCGCGGATCTCGATTGGCTGTCCGGTTATGATGGCAAAACGCATTCGTTCGCGACCCCGTACTTCAATGCGAAGTTCCAGGAGAAATATCGAGGCTGGTTCAAAACGTTGCTGACGACTCCCAGCCCGACGACGGGAAAACGGATGATTGACGAACCGGCCGTGTTCGGAGTGGAGTTGGTGAATGAAGATTCGTTGTTCTTTTGGACATTTAACGACAAGCAGATTCCAGATGTTCCGCTGCGTGAAATGGAACATCAATTCGGCGAATGGGTGAAAGCCAAATACGGAAACTTCGAAAAAGCTTTCACAGCATGGAAAGATCAAAAAATTCCGCGCGATGCACCCGCCGAAGGACGCATTGGCTTTCGCCCCCTCTGGAACATTGCCAACGAACGAACATCCCGCGATCAGGATACGGCCCGGTTCCTGACTGAAACCCAGCGCCGCTTCTATGACGAGTCAACGAGGTTTGTCAAAGGCCTTGGTTTCAAAGGCTTAGTCACCGCTTCGAACTGGGTCACGGCCAGCCCCGAAGTCCTGGGGCCGTTGGAGAAGTACACGTACATTCCCGGCGATTTTATCGATCGGCATGGTTACTTTGGGTGCGCGAACGGTGGCGACGGCGCCGAATGGTCTCTTCGTGATGGCCACACATACGTTGATCGGAGTGCGCTCAAATTCGAAAGTGAGGAACCGGGGAAGCCTGCTTCGTTTGTCCATCCTGCGATGGACCCGCATTACGATAACAAGCCCTCCATGATTTCCGAGACCACCTGGAACCGCCCGAATCGACATCGTGGCGAAGCACCGCTGTATCTGGCGACCTACGGCGCATTGCAGGACAGCGATTGTATCGTCCATTTTGCAAAGGATGCCGTTGAATGGTCGGTTAAGCCAGGCTATTTCATGCAGCCCTGGACGCTGACCGCACCGACTCAATTCGGCCAGTTTCCTGCCGCCGCATTGATATATCGTCAGGGCCTGATTCAGACGGGCGATGACATGGCCCAGTTGACACTCCACTACGAAGACCTGCTGAAGCTGCAAGGAACGCCGCTTCCCCAGGATGCGGCGTTTGATGAACTCCGCCTGAAGGATGTTCCGACGGGAACCTCAGTAAAACAGGGCCAGCGGATTGATCCATTGATTCATTATGTCGGTAAAACCCACGTCACTTTCACGACACCAACCTCCAAAGCACAACGAAGTTACACGAAGTTGAAACCGCTGGCAAAATTTATCGACCACAAAGCGAAAACAGTCGTCAGCAGCACCAGCCAATTGAAGCTCGACTGGGGCAACGGCCTGTTGACGATTAACGCTCCGTCGGCGCAGGGAGCCAGCGGGAACCTGGCCGGTGCCGGTGAGATCAAATTGGCTGATGTGACGATCTCCATGCCGCTCGATGTCGCTCATGCGATTGTCGTCAGTCTGGATGGTCAACCGATTGCTAAATCGAAGAAGATGCTGCTGCAAGTGATGACAGAAGAAAAGGGGACAGGATTCCGTTCTGAGCCGATCGAGGGCCGCCGCAATCGTATCGTTTCGATCGGCGAATCGCCCTGGCTGGTGAAGAAGATCGAAGGACAAGTGAAGTTTCATCGCACTGATGCAGGCAAGTTGAAAGTGACCGCTCTCGATCAATATGGCGAACCGGCCGCGTCCAAAGCGGTCGATTTATCGCCGGGTGGATTTACGCTCCAGCCAGAAACCCTGTATTACTCGATCGCGTTCGAATAATCGGGATTTTAACGAAACGGGAAGTTTTGTGGACAACGTTCAAAGTTGGGCCGCGAACTTGATTGCGTTTTCAGGCCAGTCGGGTGCTGATGAAATTGCTGGTAGCACTTCTTCCGGTTGATCGACGACTTGCCACATTGAGGCGTGTTGCTCACCCATGAATCGTTCGGTGATCATTGATGATAGTAGCTGGATCAAAGGATTAAAGAATCCACGAGTGTTGACCAGCACGATGGGATGCAGGTACAGCCCCAGTTTCTTTAGCGTGATTGCTTCAAAGAGTTCTTCCAATGTCCCGGAACCGCCCGGCAAGGCAACGACCGCGTGGCTTTGCGACAACATCAGATGCTTGCGAGTACGCAGGTCCTCCACACGCCGAAGCTCAGTCAGACCTGGGTGTTCCCATTCCAGCTCAACCATGAAATCAGGGATGACTCCGACAACGCGTCCCTGTTTACTGAGAGCTCCATTCGCCAGCGAACCCATTGATCCGATGGCCCCTCCGCCATAGATGATCGAACAGCCTCTGTCGGCCAGTAGTTCACCCAGTCGAAACGCGGCGGCATGATAAGCTGGGTCACACGCCTGGCTGGAAGCGCAATAAACGCAGACGACTTTTTCATTGTTTTGGATTTTTGCGTCCATTTCGTTATTCAACATCGAGATACGTCCAACCGCAGGATGAACAGCGGTCATCAACCTGTCCCATGATATAGCCGCAGGAGAGGCAGCGAGTAAATCGATTATCTTCGTCAGAATCTAATCGGTTTCGATGGTTGAGTTGAGCCTGATGAATGATTTTCTTGGCCAGGCTCGCTTGCGATTCTTCGACATGAATCCGCGGGCACGTAATCCATCCTGCCGGCAATTCACCGACGGCACCCTGCAGAAATTCGTTTTCCACGTGCGACGGCACGCCCGCTTCGTCTAAAGCCGCACGGATTACGTAGGCTTCAGGGAGACTTTTTGCCCGATAGATTTCGACTGACTTTGGGTTTGTAACACTCATCGCACTGAAAACTTCGGTGAAATTGTTTCAACCTCAAAATGAGAATTCCCCGCTTGCTGAATCATCACTTGTCGATGACCGGCAACACCAGGCGCGGAAGTCCTTGCCAGCGAACTGGATTGTGCGAAGAAAAACAGCCTGTTTCAACCGACTCGGATTGTCAAAGCGACACATGAGATTGACGCTTCCTCTGGTCCCTACGATACTTATTGTCTTACAAGGGGAAAGTGATGTCAGAGTGGTCAGAATATGCCGATCAGTTAACGAAGCAGGCTCGACGAGCCTCGCGGGAGTTAGCGATTGTCAGTGGCGAGCAAAAACAGCGTTGGTTACATCGATCGGCCGAACTTTTGTTGGCTCGCGTGGACGAGATCGTCGCGGCGAATGCACTCGATTTGAAAGCGGCTCCTGATTACGGATTGAATGCCGCCGCGATCGATCGGTTGAAGTTGACTCCGGCGAGACTGGAGTCGATCGCCTCGGCTCTTCGTGAGGTCGCTTCCCTGCCTGATCCGATCGGTGAATTACTCGATTCGAATGTTCGTCCCAATGGGTTGGTGGTCACGCGAGTCCGTGTTCCGTTGGGGGTCGTCTTTTTTATCTATGAATCGCGTCCCAACGTGACGATGGATGCCGCTTCGCTTTGTGTGAAAAGTGGCAACGCCGTTATTCTGCGCGGTGGCAAAGAAGCGCTGCACAGCAATCTGGCCTTACATAAAATCCTTCGCGATGCACTTGTGGAGACAGGCTTGCCGGAGCACGCTGTGCAGCTGGTCCAGTCGACCGAGCGAGAGATTGTTGGCGAACTGCTAAAACGAGGCGATCGAATCGATGTGACGATTCCTCGTGGCGGAAAATCGCTGATTGAACGGGTTGCCAATGAGGCTCGTATGCCTGTCATCAAGCACTTTGATGGCATTTGTCATGTTTACGTGGATAAGTCGGCAGACCAGGAGATGGCACTGGCGATTCTGAAAAACAGCAAATGTCAAAGACCAGGTGTCTGTAACGCGGCAGAGACTCTGCTCGTGCACGCCGAGATTGCCGAAAGTTTTCTTTCTAAGGCGGCTGCGATGCTGCAGGCTGAAAAAGTCGAGGTGCGCGGTTGTGATCGAACGCGTCGCTGGATGTCATCAGCCAAAACCGCCACGAATCAGGACTATCATACGGAATATCTGGATTTGATTCTGTCCGTGAAAGTTGTTGATAACGTTTCAGCCGCGATCGATCATATTGATGAATTCAGTTCTCATCATACGGAAACGATCGTGACTAACGATCTGGCGGCAGCCAATCGGTTTACGCGTGAAGTCGACTCCGCAGCAGTCATTGTCAATGCGAGCACTCGATTTAACGATGGCGGCGAATTTGGTTTAGGAGCGGAAATCGGGATTTCAACTGATAAGTTTCATGCTCGAGGTCCCTGCGGTCTGCGCGAGCTGACAAGCTATAAGTGGGTCGCGCACGGGTCCGGCCAGGTTCGAAAATAGACGGGAAAGGTCCACGGATGGGCAAAATCTTGAGCCAGTCGGAAGTCGAAGCGGTCCTGTCGTCGCTGGATTTTACGTCGACCCGGTCGTCGACCTCGAATGTTGCCAGTCCTGAGCCTGCTCCCATCGTCAATCTCTACGATTTCGAGCATCCATTGCCTCTTCAGAAGTCTCAGCTGGATTCGTTGCGGCTTGCGTCGGCTTCGGCCGGTCAACAAATCCAGACGGGATTAAATCGCTTGTTACGGACTCCCGTGGTTGTCAACTTTCTGGCGGTGGAGCAATCGACGTATCGAGACTACCTCGCCGCGTGTGAGAACCCGGCCTGCCTGGCATCGTTCAAGTCGGATACATCGGCATGTACGTGGCTGCTCGACGTCAGTCGTTCGCTCGCGTTTGCATTTGTGGATTGTCTGCTGGGTGGAACGGTCTCTGGACTGGCTCTGGATCGACCGTTCACGGATGTAGAAGTTCGATTGATCGACAAGGCTATGAAGACCGTTTTGCGTGAGCTTTCCAGCGATGACTTGCGGACGGGGTCACTGGAGATGACAGATCTCGCCTGTGATGCCTCTCTGATCGTTGAATCGACATCAAACGAGGCGGTCGTCCTGGTCAGTTTTGAGATTCTCTGCCCACCTTGTCAGGGCCTTGTTCAACTATGTGTTCCGTGGAAAGAGGCTACGCCCAATGCGCAGCTCAACAAAATTTCGGAAAAAAGTGGTATCGAACGGATACGACAATCCGCTGCTAAAGTTCCGGTGGTCGCGACGGCCCGGTTGGCACGTTTAAAACTGGCGGCCCGTGATTTTGCTCAACTGAAACCGGGGGATGTCCTGTTGACGGATACGAATTCTTCGGCTGAAATCAGCTTGGAGATCGATGGCCGAGAGATCTTTCGCGGAACGCCTGGTCAATCTCGCAATCAAAAGGTATTTCTTGTTTCAAGTCACTCTCTGGGCGGGAAAACCGATTGAAAACTGACAGATTGAAAAGTCAGTGATTGACGGTTGACGATCGCGGGGATAATACTATACGTCCAAGTTTGTCTGATGTCCGGAATGCCGCCGGACAATCCCCATTTCATTTCAGGAGAACGCAGCAATCGAAACAACGCATCGAATTAACGACCAGATTCGCCTCTCGCCGATTCGTGTCGTGGATCAAGAAGGTAAAATGTTGGGGGTCATCCCCACGTCGGAAGCGATGAGGACCGCGATGGACGCGGGTCTGGATCTGGTTGAAGTAGCCCCGAATGAACGTCCGCCTGTCTGCCGAATTATGGACTACGGCAAGTTCAAGTACGAGCAGAAGCGTAAAGCAGCAAACTCTGCCAAGCAGCATCAGGTTCAACTGAAAGAGATTCGTCTTCGCCCGAAAACGGGCGAGCACGACATCGATTTCAAAGTGAAGCAGGCTCGCGAGTTTCTGGTCCATAAGGACAAGGTAAAATTCAACGTTCAGTTCAAGGGACGTGAGAATGCCCACCATGACCGCGGTCGTGAAATGCTCGCCAGCATCATCGAGCAGCTTCAAGACGTCAGCAAAGTCGAAAAAACGCCGTCGATGGAAGGGGGCCGGAATATGACTGCCGTGCTTTCTCCGAAAGCTTAATGGCAGCGTTTTTCGCTCGTGAGAAAAGTCGCTGGAAAATTTTGTGGCGAATCGGATATACTCCCTCCCCCCCGATGTCAGGGGAATGCGGTGGCGTCGGTTTATCCACCTGCATTGCAGTTTTTGAAATCAAGGAATTACGGCCATGCCGAAGCAAAAAACTCACAAAGGGATGAAGAAGCGGTTCAAAGTGACCGCTTCGGGCAAGGCCAAGTGCCGCAGCGCCTACCGTGGCCACTTGCTCAGCCATAAATCCAGTAAAAGAAAACGCCAGAATCGCAATGACGTTGTCCTCGTAAAGGCCGATGCTAAAATGATTTGCGACGCTCTGCGGTCAGCGGGTCATTAATTGGTCCCCTCTTTTGTTCATTTGTCCGTCGTCCGGTTCGTGTTCTAATCAGCGAATGTCATCATGAGAATTTGTTTTAGCGTTGCACGTCGTAAGTCCCATAAGCGACTGTTTCGTGAAGTTAAAGGCAGCTACGGCGGCCGAAAGAATCTGCTGCGACTTGTCAAAGAGACTGTCGTACGAAACCGTGTCTTCGCTTATCGCGATCGTCGGAATCGTAAGCGTGAATTCCGCGCTTTGTGGATCATCCGAATCAAGGCGGCCGCTGAAATGCGCGGTTTGTCATATTCCCGATTCATTTATGGACTTACGCTGGCTGATATCAAGTTGAACCGCAAGGTTCTCAGCGAAATGGCGATTCATAGCCCGGAAGTCTTTGACGAAGTCACGAATCTGGTGCGTGAGGGGCTGAAAAAGGCAAATCAAGCGGTTTAGGCCGGATTGCACGCGAGAGATGATTTGATCAAGACACTGCCCCAAGCTGATCAAGGGGTGGTGTCTTTTTATTTAAACGCCAGGAAATACGATGGAACTCAGCCAGATCTTTGCCGCATTCCAGCACGAAGCCCTGACGGCGATTTCGTCGGCACATAACGCGGAATCACTCGAACAGGTTCGAATTGAGTTCCTGGGTAAGAAGCAGGGGAAGTTGAAAGACCTGCAGGCGAATCTCGCGAAAGTTCCCCCGGAGCAGCGGCCCGAGGTCGGCAAACGATTCAATGAGGTTAAAGACGCTGTCACAAAAGCCTGGGAAGAACGCGAAAAAGAGCTCAGTAAGACGAAAGTCGTCGCAACGGCCATTGATGTGACTTTGCCGGGAATCCGCCCGGCTATCGGCAAACGCCATCCGCTGACTCAGACCATCATCGAATTTCAAGACATTATGGCTCGGTTTGGTTTTGAAGTCGAAGACGGTCCTGAGATCGAAGACGAATGGCACAACTTTGTCGCGCTCAATATTCCAGATGATCATCCCGCTCGCGATCCGCTGGACAATTTCTATCTGGCAACCGCCGGAGTGGCGGGTGGCGGGCCTCGGTTACTGCGTAGTCAGACATCAACGATTCAGATTCGAGTCATGGAAAATCGGAAACCCCCGATTCGTATTGTTTCGGTGGGACGCGTCTATCGACCGGACGAGATTGACGACACGCACCACCTCATGTTCCATCAGATGGAAGGATTAATGGTCGGCAAGGATGTGACGATGGCCTCACTGAAGACGGTATTGCGTCTGTTCGCGACTGCCTATCTGGGTGAAGACGTCCATGTGCGGTTTCGCCCATCGTTTTTCCCGTTTACTGAACCGAGCGTTGAATTCGATGTGCAGCGGGGTGACAGCTGGCTGGAATTAGGTGGTGCCGGTATGGTCGACCCCAATGTTTTGAGGGCTGTCGGTTATGACCCGGACGAGGTAAGCGGCTTTGCCTTCGGACTGGGGATTGCGCGGTTCTGCATGATGCGACATGGAATCAAGAATATCCGACACTTTTATCAGAATGACATTCGTTTCCTGCAGCAGTTCTGATTTGAAGGAAATCACGTGATCTACATCAATGTTGTGTTGACAGTTAAAGATACTAACGACGTTGCCGAGATTCAGGGTCTGCTGTCAGAGCAATGTCGACTGTCACGTCAGGAGCCGGGTTGTCTCCGATTTGAAGTCTACCACTCCAATACAGACCCTCGGGTTTTTCTTCTCAACGAACACTGGTCGGATCAGGCCGCGATCGATGCTCATCGAAAAGCACTGGCCTACACGACAATCTATGCTCCGAAAGTCCTGCCTCGCGTTGATCGTGTTCCTCATCCGTCGACGCTGGTTGAATGACGAGCTTGATTGGCCAGAACGCTTGAACTCAATGAAAGGATTAGAACGTGAAGAATTTCGTTTCTGCGCTGATCATCGGCGTCTGTACGTCTTGTCTTCTATTCTCGGCTTTTAGTGTTCCCGCAGCAACCGGTTCTACGGCTGATCAGTCGGTCAATGATGGCAAGCTCGAAAAAACAAAGATCGCCGTGGTCGATCTGAATCTCGTATTGAACAAATCAAAGTCTCTCCAGCAATCACTGGGCAAGCTGAAGCTTAATGTCTCTGAGGGAGAAGAAGTCGCCAAAAAGAAGCTGGCGGAGATTCAGCAGTTAACTCAGAGATTGATGGGCCTCGATAAAGAGTCGGAAGAATTCAAGGATCTCGAATTTCGCCTGCAACGGAAAAAGAAGGAATTCGAAGAGTTCAGGCAGGAAGGGATTCGCAGGTTTGCCAATGAAGAATCAGAGGCTTTTTTAAGGGCTTATCGTATTGCCGCCAAGGAAATCGCCAATTATGCCCAGGCACATAAAATCGATCTCGTGACGCGTTTTCATCGAAACAATTTTGAAGACAACAATCCTGCGACGGTGTTGCCGACCTTGAACGGCATGCAAGTCTTATACGAAAACAATCTTGATATCACCGACGAAATCATTTCTGTAATGGCAGAACAGTAGCTGATAAGAGTGTTCAACTACTCTTTCAATCGCACCGAAATCTCATCACTTTTTTTGACGGTTAATCTCACCATGACGCAGATCAACAAATACAGCTCACGAATCACTCAGCCCCGTTCACAGGGGGCTTCGCAGGCCATGCTTTACGCCACTGGTATGACCCGCGAAGACATGGATAAGGCACAAGTCGGTATTTCCGCCGTCTGGTACGACGGTAATCCCTGCAATATGCACCTCAACAAGCTTTCCGAAAAAGTGAAAGAAGGGGTCAATGCGGCTGGATTGTATGGAATGCGATTCAACACGATCGGCGTCAGCGACGGGATCTCGATGGGGACCGACGGGATGTCGTACTCGCTCCAGTCACGTGACATCATCGCTGACAGCATCGAAACCGTAATGTCGGCCCAGTGGTACGACGCCAATATTTCGATCCCGGGCTGCGACAAAAACATGCCCGGCTGCATCATGGCGATGGGGCGACTGAACCGCCCGTCACTGATGATTTACGGCGGAACAATCAAGGCGGGCTGTATCGACTTGCATCCCAAGCTCGATATCGTTTCGGCGTTCCAGTGCTACGGTGAATATATTACCGGCAAGATCACGGACGAAGAACGTCAGGCGATCGTGGAACATAGTTGTCCCGGAGCCGGAGCGTGCGGCGGGATGTACACGGCGAATACGATGGCCTCAGCAATCGAAGCCATGGGGATGTCACTACCCTACAGCTCATCCATTCCCGCTGAAGATCCAATCAAGCTGGGTGAATGTATCGCCGCAGGCAAAGCGATCCGCAAACTGCTGGAACTCGACCTGAAACCACGCGATATCATGACCCGTGCGGCGTTCGAGAATGCGATGGTCCTGATTATGGCAACGGGCGGATCAACGAACGCGGTGCTGCACTTGATCGCCATGGCACGTGCTGTCAATGTGCCGCTGACCATTGATGACTTCCAGTCGGTCAGTGACCGCATCCCGTACATCGCAGACCTGAAGCCGAGCGGGAAATACGTGATGGAAGACCTGCATCACGTGGGTGGTACTCCCGCAGTCATGAAGTATCTGCTCGAAAAAGGACTGATTGACGGCAGCTGTATGACAGTGACCGGAAAGTCTGTGGCCGAAAATCTGAAGGACTTGCCAGGACTTGCCGAAGGTCAGCGAATCATTCAGCCCATTGAAAAGCCTTTAAAAGAATCAGGCCACATCCGCATTATGCGCGGCAACTTCTGTCCGGACGGAGCGGTCGCCAAGATCACCGGCAAAGAAGGTTTGATTTTCTCGGGACCGGCTCGCGTCTTCGATTCGGAAGAACTGATGCTCAAGGGGCTCGAAGACGGACTGATTCATAAAGGGGATGTGATCGTCATCCGTTATGAAGGACCAAAGGGTGGTCCTGGCATGCCCGAAATGTTGACTCCGACTTCGGCGATTATGGGAGCAGGCCTCGGTGCGGACGTGGCACTGATTACCGACGGCCGTTTCTCGGGCGGATCACACGGGTTCCTTGTGGGACATGTGACGCCAGAGGCACAGGAAGGGGGGGCAATTGCCCTGTTGAAAGACGGAGACAAAATCACGATTAATGCGGAAATCAATCGCATCGATCTGGATCTGTCGGATGCTGAGCTTTCACAACGACGCAAGGCTTGGAGAGCCCCCGAATTGAAGGCAACTCGCGGGACACTGTACAAGTACATCAAAAGCGTCAAGAGCGCGTCCGAAGGGTGTGTCACAGACGAATGATCGTCCGCTTCGAACTATCCAAATTGACCGCAACTGGCTTTTCCCTATAATCCCATGCATAACATGGACGACCAAATTATCGCAGTTTACGCGATCAGGCAGTTTTACTTTCCGAGAGAAAAATCATGGCAGGCAATTTGACGGAGTTTTCGGACGCAGCTTTTGAGTCAGATGTCCTTAAGAGCGATCAACTTGTGGTAGTTGACTTCTGGGCACCGTGGTGCGGCCCCTGTAAGTTACTTGCCCCAAAAATTGAAGAACTTGCTACAACTTACGCAGGGCGTGTCAAAGTCGGCAAGCTGAATATCGATGACCATCAACATTATGCAGGACAGTTTGGAATCAGCTCGATTCCGACGGTTCTGTTTTTCAAAGGTGGTCAACGAGTCGCCAGTTGTGTCGGAAATGTTAACGGCGCTGAATTAGTTAAGAACGTTGAAGCGAATCTCTAGTTTCTACGTGTCAGATGTTCGACGGATCGGACATCTGACTGAGTACTGGTGAATATTGCAATTGTTTTCTGAGCACGGACTTACTGTCCGTGTTCCTGTTTTTTGCCGGATTTTTTCCCCCGGGGAATTCAACCGAAAGGTTGTGCTTCAGCAATTCAGCCGAAAAGGGTTCGATTGTTGAAGTTAAGCCACTTTGGACGTGGCGGGGGGAGCGCAGGGAAAGGATTCCCGTATGAAAGAGCAACTCTCCGATGATCTGGGTCGCCTGACGGTTCGACCGACGAACGCGCTGACAGGTGAAGCTCAAAAATCCGACTCCGTTGGATCAGGCCTTCGGATTGATTCCGCTCACAGTATCGCTGGACACTCTGGCCAGTCGGAAACTTTGTCTCGTGACCAGCAGAACCGGACTTCTGGACGCTCACCGGAATCTTCCGGCACACGAACAGCCTCGGATGTTCCCCAACTGGACACTCATTTCCTCCATGAAGTGAGTCAGATCGCTCACCGATTACACCTGCAGATTCAATCTCAAAAAGACGAGTTAGATGTTCGTGAACGAGCGTTCCAGGAACTGAAATCCACGTTTGAGAACGAAAGACTGCGATCAGTCCAATCGGTTGCGTCCGAGCGATCGTTATTAGAAGCCCTGACGATTCGTCTCGAAACGAACGAAAAAACATTCGCCGAGCGATACGCCTCTTTCGAATTGCAGTCGCGAGCGTTTGAGGCTGAACGAATTCAGTTCATTCGCCAACTCGATGAGTTGGAAAAACGAAAACAATCATTTCGACAAGAGGTCATCGACGAGCTGAAAAGCGAACGTGATGCGTTCGAACGAACTCAATCTGTGTTTAACGCCGAGCAGGAACGAGTCAAACTTCTCGAAGCGACATTACAAAAGCGACTGGCCGAGCTTGCGGTTGAAAATGGCCGAATTCTTGAATCCGAGCGTGAAAAGCTTTGGCATGCGCTAACGACAGAGTGGGAGCAGCGGCATGTTGCGTTCCAGCAGGATCAGCAAGCGTGGCAAAAGCTTCGGGATTCCGAACAAGCGGAACTCGATCGCGAAAAAGCATTTTTTGAGTCGACAGTTACCAGCGCCAACGCGGAATTCGTCACGACTCGTGAAGCTCTGGCAATCGAACTGGCGGAGTTACGAGAACAGCATAAGCGGCAACTTGAGGCTGAGCAAAACGAATTGAAGCAGACTCGCGAGCTAGAACAAGGCGAACTGCGAGCCGCACGTCAGGAATGCGAACGAGAAATTCAAAACGCTCGTGAAGCACATGAACTCGCACTGCAGAGTGAACGCGAGGCTTGGGAAGAAACACGCCGACGTGAAGAGGCTGAGTCGATCGCTGCCCGAGAATCGCTCGACCGCCAATTGATCGCCCAGCGCGAGCAAGAGGCTGAAAGTCTGCATGCGGAACGTCGTGAATGGGAACTGAATCTCACTCGCGAAAAAGAAGCCCTGGCCGCGTTGCAGAGCGAGTTGTTGCGGGAACGGACGCTGATTGAAAGCCGAATCCGGTTCCAGCAGGATCATCTGGATAAGTCCCGTTACGAATTTGAGCAGGTACAGAACGAACATCGTCGTGAGCGTCAGGTCGAACAACAGCGCCTTGAAGAAGCGGGAATGCAGATCATCCGTCGTCTACGGCAAGTTGATCAGTATCGATCCTCGATCGATGAGCGAGAGAAATCTCTTGACCGTGAACACGAAGTATTCCATCAGATGCGAGAGGCCATTACGAATACGGTCGAGCTGGATCGATTGAATATTCAGGCTGAACGACAAGCCTGGGATCAGGAACGCGAGTACCAGCAAACCGAATTACGTCGCCAGCAGGAAGCGGTCGCCGAACGGAGTGAAAGCCTGGAAAGCCGCCGTGCCCGACTGGATAAGTTACGAGCCGAACTCGAAGAAACACATCGCGCGACTCTCGAAATGCGATTGGCGGTCGAAGAAGCGTGGGCTCAGGTCACCACGGCGACCGATCCGGAAGACGCCCGAGAACGAGTTGAACAGGCTCGAAAAGCATTGGTCGACAATTACCAGCAATTGCATGCAACACTCAATGAGCAGCGCCACGACCAATTCGAAGCTCAAGCGAAATTCGAACGCCAGCGAACCGAGTTCGCCGAAGAACGTCAAAAGCTGACCCAATGGTTCGCCGCCCGCGACGAAGAATTGCGTCGTGGCGAAGAACGCCTGCGGATCTCAACAGCCGAGTCCTCGTTGCAGCACACAAACTGGCTCGCCGCCCGCGACCGCTGGCTGATCGAAAGAACCGAAGCAGAACAACTGATTCGACGGCTTCTATCTTCGCTCGGTGAAAACAATCGCGAACAATCCCGCGATGTTGAGGCGTTGCTTCCGCAGAGCGAAGCCTAAGCCGAATCCTGTCTTAAAAAAAATGGATTCTTGGAGACAAATGGATTCGATTTGCCTCAACCCGTACATGTCTTCGTTTTCCCCATGGCCTGGCTAAGCGAGAGCGAATTTGGATGCCGTCGGTCGCGGCTTAATTCAACGTTTGTTTTTTCTTCTGCTTTCCACGTTGACTTGCCCAAAAGGAAGCAATTTGGTGTGGTTGGATCTGAGTAAGGGTCGTCCCCTTCAGGCTTCGGATCGGAGCATTAGCGCTAAAAACTCCGTTTCGACCTGTATTCATTTTTGAATTGTTACGATATACGCAGGGTTCCCGCTAAAAACTCGGGTATCGAGAAGGTTGTACGTCGCAAGTGTGTTTTCGCTGTCTAGGTTGTTTCATTCTGCAATCCAGAATTGATATAACGCTTTCAGTGGAGGGATTCATAACTGGCATGATCCCAGCGTTGCTCGCCACGCAAAAAACACTGGGGTCTGTAAGACAAACCCCCTTGGTGTAAAGCAACTGATCGATGAGTTGACCGTTTGCCACTTGCGGAATGAGAACCTCTTAACCATGCATCACGACGTCAAAGTTTTTCTGTCGGCGGATACGAAGGATGCGTTGTCTCGAGCCAAGTCCGATGATCCCGCTGGGCTGATCGAGGACGGAAACAGTCCGGCAGAGGACGAGATATCGATGCGGCAAACTCTGGCGATGGACGAGCAGACTTACGGTGCCGAGCACCCCAATGTCGCCCGTAGCCTCAACGATCTGGCTCAACTCCTGCAGGACGAGAACCGATTGGCAGAGGCTGAGCCTCTGATGCGCCGAGCGCTGGCAATCGACGAGCAGTCTTATGGGACAGATCACCCACAGGTCGCTCGTGATCTCAATAATCTGGCTCAATTGCTTCAGGACGATAACCGACTGGCGGAGGCGGAGTCGTTGATGCGCCGTGCGCTGGCGATCGACGAACAATCGTACGGTGCAGACCACCCGGACGTTGCTGTCGCCCTGAACAACCTGGCTTTGTTGCTCCAGGCGACCAACCGCTTGGCAGAAGCGGAACCATTAATGCGCCGTGCTCTGGTGATCGATGAACGGTCGTACGGAGCGGACCACCCGGATGTCGCGATCGACCTGAACAATCTGGCTGCGTTGCTTAAAGCGAAGAATCGTCTCACAGAGGCCGAGCCATTAATGCGCCGTGCGCTGGCAATTGACGAGCAGTCGTATGGAGCGGACCACCCCGATGTTGCGATCGACCTGAGCAACCTGGCTGCGTTGCTCAAGGCGGCAAACCGTCTGGCTGAGGCAGAGCCGTTAATGCGCCGTGCGCTGACGATCGACGAAATGGCTTACGGAGCGAACCACCCGGATGTTGCCTCCGCACTGAACAATCTGGCTCAGTTGCTGCAGGACACGAACCGTCTGACGGAGGCCGAGTCGTTAATGCGTCGTGCGCTGGCGATCGAAGAACTTGCGTACGGTGCCGAGCACCCGGCGGTCGCCATCGCCTTAAACAACCTGGCTGCGTTGTTGAAGGAGACGAACCGGTTGACGGAGGCTGAGCCCTTAATGCGCCGGGCTCGGGCGATCGACGAGCAAGCCTACGGCGCCGAGCATCCAAGGGTCGCAATTGATCTGAATAATCTCGCCGCGTTGCTCCAGGCGATGAACCGGCTGATCGACGCTGAGCCGTTAATGCATCACGCTCTTGTGATTGATGAGAAGTGTTATGGCGCCGAGCACCCTAATGTCGGGATTCGCCTCAACAATCTGGCGGAGTTGTTGCAGGCGACGAACCGGCAGACCGAAGCCGAACCGCTAATGCGTCGAGCACTGGCGATCTTTGTGAATCGTCTTGGCGACGATCATCCGAATTCCGTGGTCGTCAGAAACAACCATCGAGCGCTACTCAAAGAGATTGGTTGACCGATCAGGCGATTGAACGGAAGAACGTTCCGACAGGTCAAGATCGTCAAGGATTATGACGACGTGCCACTGGCACACGAAAACAATTCTCATTGTTTTCTCAAAAAACAATCGTTCGTCGCAACGTCCAAATGGGCACGGCGCGGCAAATTCAATTGCATCGCTTGCTTCGCTCAACAAGCTGAGATTATCAATACCGTTCTCCCGCCGAGTTTTTCCCTGCCACTGGAAGTCTTCGCATGCTTTTGCCCTCCTGCCGTTTGTTTGTGCTGTTGATCGTCCTGACCTGTCTTGCTGGTCACCAGGTTGCGTTTGCCCAGAAGGTACCGGACGGCTTCAAAGCAGAATTGTTGTATGGCGTCCCTGAGATCGAGCACCCTTCCGTTGTGACTTGTGATGATGTCGGGAATCTGTTCGTCGGCGAAGATCCGATGGACATGCGAGGTCCGACGAATAAGGAATTCGATCGGGTTCTTTACATCGTGTTCGATCAGGAAGGGAAACCGGTTCGCAAGACCGTCTTCTGTGAGAACCTGTCTGCCGTGTTCGGTTTAATATGGCATGAGGGGGCGCTTTACGTGATGCATGCCCCGCATTACACGATGTTCAAGGACACTGATGGCGACGGCGTGGCTGATGTTCGCAAGGATCTGGCAGATGGGTTTGGTCCGACGCCTGGAATTCATGGGTTTAACGATCACGTCGTAACGGGAACCCGGATGGGTCTGGATGGTCGGGTTTATATCTCGGTTGGTGATACCGGAATTCAAAAAGCGACTGGCAACGACGGTTCGTCGATCACGCTCGAAGGCGGCGGCGTGGTCCGAATGACACTTGATGGACGGCAACTGGAAATCGTCACCAGTGGGACACGTAATCATCTGGATGTGGCGATGGACTCACTGGACAACATTTTCACGTATGACAACACCGATGATGGACTGGGGTGGTGGACTCGGTTTACGCTGCATGTGCCGAGCGGCTATTACGGGTATCCCTACGATTATCACACTCGGACAGACCGGCATCTTCCTCGGATCAGCGAGCATGGCGGTGGTTCGCCCGTCGGTGGCGCCTGCTATCGCGAAGCGGCCTGGCCGAAAAAGTATGTTGACTCTCCTTTCTTCTGTGAATGGGGCAAAGGAAAGATTCAATTCTTTAAATTGAAGAAAAAAGGAGCCTCGTTCGAGGCCGAGATCGAGGACTTTATGGTCAAGGAAGGGACAGAAGAATTTCGACCGCTTGACCTTTGTTTCAGCCCGGATGGCCGACACATGTACGTCGCCGATTGGAACTACAGCGGCTGGGTCAACAAAAAGCAGGCAGGCCGACTGTTCCGCGTGACCTATGTTGGAACGGATGTCACATCAGAACCAGCGAGAGCGCCCCAGGGCGGTCCGTTTGAAAGCTATGTTAAGTCACTCGGGCATCCGTCTCATGCGGAGCGGATGCGAGCGATGTTTGCCCTGGCGGCATGGGGCGGAGACCAGCCGAAGGAAGCGTTCAACATGGCGCTTAAGCCCAGCGTCGGAGCCCCAAAAGTGGCAAAGATTCATGCGATCTGGCTGGCAGAACAATTGGCATCGCGACCGGAAAACGCCTACTATTCGCCTGTCAAAGACTGGTTGCAGGCATTAAAAGACGCCGAACCAGATGTCCGGGCTCAGGCAGCTCGAGCACTTGGCTTGCGCCGTGCTGCCCAAGCCATTCAATCATTGTCGAGTTTGTTAACGGATGATTCCGATCCTGCGGTTCGGCTTCAGGCGGCGATTGCGCTTGGCCGAATCGGCAATCCAACTTCAGATATCAAGTGGGTGAGTGTCGATTCCGGACAACGTGGCGTCATCCTGCCCAGGATTGACGAGACGACGATGGCTCCTTTGGGAACCGGGGATACGGGAATTGCGCACACATTTTTCCTGGCATTGGGAGACGAGGACGATTACGTTCGCCATGTTGTGATTCAGTCACTGAGGACGGTGAATAACTGGGGCGAGGCGCCGAAATCGTTACGAAGTGAAAGTCTCAGGATACGACAGGGAACGCTACTGGCATTAACCGGATCATTTGACGAATCGGCGGTGGCGGTACTGCGAGATTTCGTGCTTGGGGCGGCCGGTCCTGCCTCGGCCGAGGAACTGGCTAAAGCGGTTGAGGCGGTCGCGGAAGTCCATCGCCGATCGGATCCTTATACCAAAGGCTGGTGGGGTACCCAGCCCGCCAAAGGTCAGCCCGCTCGACCCCGGAAAAACGACTGGTCGGGGACTGTCGCAGTGCTGGCGACCTTGAGAGACGCTGCCGGTTCGGTGAATCCGGCCGTGAAGATCGCGGCGATCAAAGCCTGGCGAGACGTCATTGATCCCGCAGCATTACCAATCCTGCGAACTCTGACTGCGCCTGGCAATGATCGAGAGGTTCGCCGTGAAGCGGTTACGACACTCGCCACGCTGAAGGATAAAGAGGTAATCAGCTTGTTCGCGAATATCGCGGGTGACGCTGCGTCCGAAGATGCACTGCGACAGGAAGCGGTCAAAGGAATTACGGCCATCGGATCCCCCGAGGCTATTGAGCAATTGGTCAAGATCGTCGCTGCCGATGCCAGTTCCGAACAATTGACCGGGCTGGCATTCGAGTCGTTGGCGACGCTCAAGCCCGAAGGCGCGATCGCCGTCACCGAGCGACGGCTATCCGATTCTCGCGCAAGTGTCCGTTCGGCAGCGGCCAAGGCTCTTGGAGCGATTCGAGGGTCGAGCGCATCGACTCCCCTGATCCCGTTATTAAACGATCCCGATCTTGCGGTGTCGAAGAATGTGCTGGCGACGCTTGGGCAGGTTAAGTCACCCGACGCAGTTCCCGCCATGATTCTCGCGGCGACCAATCCCGCATTGAAATTCGAAGCACAGCAGGCTTTGGCGATGATGCCTGATCGACGGGCGTTGCCGTTGTATCTGGATGGTTTGGTCAGTCCGAACAATGACCTGAGGAAATCCTCACTGGACGCATTAGCTGCCTTGCGCAATGTTGTTGGTCCTGACATCATCAAATTGCACGAGTTAAACGAACTGCCGAATGGAGCGAGGGGACCGTTGCAGGCTGTCTTTTCTGCACCGGCACCAATTCAAAGATGGCAATTGGCCGGGCCGTTTCCGAAGGAGGGGGAATTTCCCAAGTTCGACGTCAGTCAGGCTGCAGACTTGCAACAGGAATTTGCGGTCGGTGACCAGCGTTTGAAATGGAAAGAGGTTTCCACTACCGACAAACAAGGTCGTTTCAACGCAGGTAATCTGCTCGGCAGCAGCGGCGACATGTGGGCGATGGCCTATGCCGCCATAGAAGCGGACAGTGACGGACCTCGATCGCTGGTTCTCGGAAGTGATGATCAGGCAGTGTTGTTTGTGAATGGTCAACAGGTCTACGAATTTCTTGGGAATCGGGGCTGGGGAGCGGAGCAGGGAACGATTTCTGTAGATCTGAAAAAGGGGATTAATCACGTCTGGTTCAAGACCGGTAATACCGGTGGCGGCTGGGAATTCAGTCTGGCGGTCCGGACCAGAGAAGCGAAGTACGCATTCCTGTACGAGAACGTCGTACCAAAACTCGATATCGGCGCGTACTCGCAATTCGCCACGAAGAATGCCGGTAACGCCGTTCGAGGAAAAGTGATATTTGAAGATCCAAAAGGGGTCGCCTGTGCGAAATGTCATTCGGTCGGAGGCGTCGGCGGAAAGATCGGTCCCGATCTGATTGGAATCGCCGCGAAGTACCCGCGCGAAGAACTGATCCGGTCTGTCCTCGAACCCTCGAATCGCATTGCAAACGGCTACGACGTCTATGTGGTGGTCACGAATAGTGGGGTGGTGTTTAATGGTCTGCTGAAGTCAGAAAGCCCGGAAGGGGTCGAGTTGCTGGATGGCAAAGGGGATCTTCACAAGATTGCCGCATCAGAAATCGAAGAGAAATCACGTAGCCTCGTGTCTCTAATGCCCAACGGTTTAAAGGACGGCCTGACCCTGGAAGACTTTGCCGATATCATTGCATATCTGGACAGCCTCAAGCAGCAACCGACGGGGACGAAATAGGGCAAAGTCATGAAGGAATTATATAACAGGCCCGATCAACGATCTGTTTTCTTCGACGAGGGCTTCTCGGCCTTCTTGCATGATTCTTTAACTCGGAACTTCACAATCTTCTTGATCAGGCTGAATGGAATTGCCTGATCGAGCGGAAATTGAACTGAGCCCTTTGCACTTTTGTAGGACGATAATTCGTTCTTGAATTTGTCTATTCCGGAGGACGTTGGATAAAACCCGATGTGGTTCGCAAACGCCGCGAAATGGACAAGATTTCCATTCAGCACAAACGTCGGAATTTGATATTTGATTGCTTCAGTCGCATCGGGTGCGGCAAGTTGAACGATAGTGCGGATCTTCTGCAGAATTTTCTGGACGTTGCTTGGAAATTGAGCGACATACATATCAATCGTATCGGGTCGCGATACATCCGTTTTTACGTCGTTTCGCATCCTGTTTTCTCCACTTGAGTCGGGATCTAAGATAGATCCTTTCTTGAGTTGCTCACTCTGGTTAATGTTTCGTTTTTACGAATGAGATTGAGAATAAACAATCCGCGATCCAATCAGAAAGTGTCGGGCCGTCATGTTATACCGCAGTCTCGCCATCGTACTAGTCATTGTTTCGCCACTCATCGCTCAGGAAACAAGTGAGCAATTCCGCCGGCGGGATCGCAATCAGGATGGCAAGTTGACCAAGGACGAATTCTCGGGACCGTTGTTTGATCAGATCGACACCGACAAGGATGGCGTCATCAGTGCAGAAGAAGATCGAGCGTTCGTCAGGCGTCAGGTTGCAGGTCCAGGGCAACCGCAACGAATTCCTGAAGAAATCAAAGCGGAACTCGATATCCCCTATGCAGGTACAGACAATCCTCGACAACGGCTGGATCTTTATGTGCCCAAGGCTCCCAAGGGCGATAAGCCGCTGCCAGTTGTTGTCTTCATTCACGGAGGAGGCTGGCAAGCGGGAGACAAGCGGGGTGGATTTGGAACGGTCCGTCCCCTGGTGATGACGGGGGAATATGTGGGAGTCTCTGTGGGGTATCGGCTGACGGATGAAACGATCTGGCCAGCTCAGATTCATGATTGTAAAGCGGCGATCCGATGGTTGAGGGCAAATGCCAAAAAGTACAATCTTGATCCTGACCGCATCGGTGTAACGGGAAACTCGGCCGGGGGACATCTCGTTGCGATGCTGGGGACGAGCGGCGATGTGCCGGAACTTGAAGGGGTGCTTGGTGAGCATTTGATGGAAAGCAGTCGAGTTGCATGTGTCGTCGATCAATACGGCCCGACTGACCTACTGGCGATGGGCGGTGCACACAACAACCCGAATTCACCGGAATCACGGCTGGTTGGTGGTGGAGCGATACAGGACAACAAAGACGCGGCTCGCAAGGCGTCGCCGATCACTTATGTTTCAAAGGGCGATCCACCATTCATGCTGATTCACGGCACAAGTGATCCGGTGGTCCCGTTTAATCAGTCCGAACTGCTTGCAGCAGCACTCAAGAAAGTCGGGGTCGAAGCGTTGATTGTACCGGTGACCGGCGGCGGACACGGAAACTTTTCGACTCCCGAGATATCTAAACGAATGCAGCAATTCTTTGATAAGCATCTACTCAATAAAGAAGTTGCAATATCAGTGGAGCCGATCAAACAAGGAACCCGTTGAGAGTGAGATAACAATAAGAGGGGTCAAGGAAACAGGGCAACCGGTTCAAGCCGAGAGGCCTGCAACTTCTGACAGCAGCAGCTTTTGACCTCCGGTAGTACCTGAGACGTTGCAGGATTCGTACGGTTCCAATTATTCGGAGGCTTGATGGGAAGCGGTTCTGGTGTCTGCGTGACGGATTTCTGTTCCTGGCGTCGTTCAGAAACCAGGATTGTATTTTGCCCGCTCGCGTGTACCTGTTCTGCCGAGGTGAGGCGTATGAGGTTTACAGCCTCTCCCGCCTCCACGGCCGAAAATCTTAAGACCGTTTCTCGTTTTCCTTTAACAGTCAGACTTCCCGCGTCAAACACGACTTTTTGACCGTCTGAATGCGAGAATTGAGCGGGAAATTCGATTTCAAATTTGACCTCATGAAGAGTCACATCACCTGTGTTTCGAACCGTGATTTCCATTTCGACATCATCCCCGACGTGGACTCGATCAAGATACTGGATGTCACACGCGAGTGCAGGGTGATATTCAATTCGCTCAGGAGGGATCGAAGGCATCTGTTGAACCTCCGGTGGCCGACTGACTTCGGTATAAGTTGAGATCTCGGCACGGGCAATGACCCGCGCTCGCTGGATCAAACGATGGCTCCCTTCAGGAACCCATTTCAACTTGAGGTCATGTTCCGCGCCTGGCAAAAGTTCCGGGAATTGGCGATGCCACCTTTTTTCACGGAGTCCCGTGTTGGGCTCGACAATGGTCTCACTGCGGGCTTCCGGAGAGGCGTCGATCACCGTCTGAAGATCGGAAAGAATCTCTTTCACTTCGATTTCGGAGACAGCATCAGGTCCTTCATTGATGATTCGCAGATCTGATTGACTTGGTTCACCGGCCGATACGGATCTCGGCGTGAACAGTTCAATGCGTAACGCAACATCAGCAACTGCTCGTAACGTCTCATCGTATTCGTCCGCGGATGAATCCTCGTGCTCCGGACGCGAGAATGCTCCGACTGGGTCGTATGGGATTGCTTTTGAAATGGGGACGTGGGACGACGGATGAAACAAACGCCACTTCCAGGGGCCTTCTACATGGGAAACAAGTTCACTGGGAAACCGATGAAAATTCTCTGGAAATACGCTGTGATCTGATTGGCGAACCAGGTGTGAGCCTGGAGGAAACTTTCCCGCCGCAATGAAACGGCGCTCCATCGCTATTTCAAATGCCAGATCAGGCTGATTTTGGCGAACCGGGACGCTTGGAAGTTCAGGCTCGAATATTGGGATCGGACGACGCGGTGGCACAGAAACGGAATCGTATCGGTTACAGTCTGAACCGAATTCCCAGGTGGCCTGGACAAGCAGTCGCGGGTCTCGTTTTTGAATTCGAGGCTCGGATCGTTGATAGGCCAGCTCAGAACTTGAATTGAGTACTGTTCCTTTAATCGTCCGGCGATCTTGCTGAGCCTTTTTCGGGCGACTGAGATCGAGACGAACTTCGAGATTTCCCGCAGCATCCAGACGCCGATCAAACGAATTTTGATTAGAATCCTTTGGGACGTGCCGATTTCGTGATGTTGTCTTTCTGGAAGCGTAAAGGCGACTGTCGAGCTGAATGTCTTCGATTTTCGGAGCCGGTTGATCAGGAACGAACAAGTGGGCAACTCGCCAGTGATCTTGCACAGTCCAATCATGAATCAATTCAAGATCGCGCCGATTGAGGTTTTCATTTGACCGCGACGCCAACGCGTGCGTGCGGTTCTGCGAAGTGACATTGACCAGTGAAATGAACATGGCGATGGTCATCAGAACGGCCAAGGTTCCAACTGCCGTAACAAAATACCAGGCTGGAGATTCTCGAAATCCTTTCGCGATTCGAGCGACAACGTTATCGAGCCAGCTCAGTCCGTGAATCACTTCATGCGCGAACCAGCGCAATGGATAAGGCAATTCCCGTAAAATGAGAGACCACAGGCGCGATCGCACGGTATTGCCTTCCTTCGGCCAGCGATCGGAATTCGACGTTTTCCGATCAGCTTCGACTCCCTTCGATTTTCCGCCGGCTTGGCTTAGTACAAAATTCCATGCCAGCCACGGCGATTCTTACGTCATATTGAAATGGTTATCAGAATTCGCTGACGAGTAAAAGAGAGGATTCTTGAGCCAGAGAATTCGTTTGCTGCGTTTCTTGACGGTCAATTTCGCTCGCGCTAAGATTCATGTAATCGACGGCTCTTCTTTTTTCGGAAATTGTTTCGTAAAAAGAGCCATCCTCGTGACCTTTGTCACAGGAAATCCGCAACTTAGAATTTTTTTCAGGGAAAGTGAGCTTTCAATGACACACGTGGTGGCAGAACCCTGTTTCAACTGCAAGTACACCGATTGTGTGACCGTTTGCCCCGTCGAATGTTTTTACGAGGGCGAAGCAATGTTATTCATCCACCCGGAAGAATGCATTGATTGCGAAGCATGCGTCCCGGAATGTCCACCGGCTGCAATTTTCCATCAGGATAATCTTCCAGCCGAATGGGCAGATTACACAGCATTGAATGCCGAAATGTCGATGAGTGAAGATGCAGGATGCCCTAACATCACCGAACGCAAAGACCCGATGGGTCCACCAATCCAGAAATAGTAAGAGTATCGTAGCTGTTTGCTCTTGTTTTTAAGCCGCTTTCAGCCCGAAATCCTCTAAAGATTTCTTCACTGCTGGCTATTCATGCATGCCTGCCACGCTCAGCTTGCGTCTGGAAGGTGAATTGAAATAACCGGTCGGAAAACAAAAAACACCACACCCGCCGACTGGCAAGTGTGGTGTTTCTGTTTATTTCTTGGCTTATTGGTTCGTTTGTGGCCCAGCACATCGAATCAGATGATCGTGGTCGATGTAGACGACCTGAATCGATTCATCCAGATGGCGGAACGGAACCGGCCAGTCAGATCGTTTGATCAAGTCGTAGTAGACAGTGCACTTGTAGTGGCAGTGGTGCAGTCGAGCAGGTCCGGCGAGTGGGAAGAACCGGCAGTCATCCATGCGATCGACGATTGGTTCAGTCACGATTTTCACATTATTTCGAGCCGTTTCAGCGAAGAACGGCCAGCCACCGGACGTTTCGTTCGGCAGCGTTCTCATCACTTCATCCGCACTCGGCGGATCCTGACAGAAGATTGGGGCATGTTCCCCTTCCACAGGATCAAGAATCGGTACTTTGTCGTAACGTTCTTCCCTGATGTACGCGTCTTCGATCATCTCGCTGTAGTACGGGCTGACCGGAATCAGCGGCGTCGTACCATAGAACGCGCTCAATGTGAAAGCCATGGTCAGCAATCTGCCGAACAGGATACATCCACTGTTGCTCATCGTCATTAACGCGATGGCAGCGAGAAGAGTCAATCGTTTCGTAACCGAGCCAGGCTTCGTCATCATTTCTCTCCGGCAGTTCCCGAACCCGCTGAAATGGCGATCATGGGACCGTGTGTAGCTTATGTATCGAATGTTCCGGCTGAAGACTTGCGAGATTTTTCCGATTTTGCGGGTTGTAACCGGCATCTTTTGAGAATCTGCGTCAAAACCCTAGAGACTTGCGTTCTCTATGTACGAGGATTCTCGCGTGATGGATTCAGTCCCGTGCCCTTCACTCGAATCTGATCAGGTTTGATCAGAAATAAGAGAAACGTCTGCAGCAGCAGTGCCACCACAGACGTTTAGCCATTCGGGTACCGTTTTCACCGCAGCAGCGGAATGTGTGTGAGAAGCCTGGATGGACGGTCATAGAGAGGCTCTATGACCGTTTAAAACACCCAGACAACCCATGATCACCAATTGTGAGGGTTCAAGAACCACCACCAACGATCTGTGCGCGGCTTGAACATCAAATTCCATTGACCATCATCCCACCGCAGAGTGGCATCTCGCCAGCCAAGCGGCACTTGAGGATAGGGGTAGAATGGGCCGATGTAAGGCCAGGCACTGGCACTGTATTGTTGCGGATACGTTACCGCAGCAGAGTTCGGATACTGAGCATACGAGGGCCACGAATGGTCCGGCATGTTCGGGCTGTTGTAGACCGCTGGTGATCCACCACCCATTCCTGGGTTTCCGTACGAAGGTGGATACGGTGGTGCGTATCCTGGTCCGCCGGCCGGTCCCCCTTGATAACCCCCACCGGGGCCACCCTGGTACCCGCCACCTGGATACCCCTGACCCGGCATTGGCGGAGCAGGAATATTCTGTGCGGACATTTGTTGTCCTGGGTACTGCTGGAGACCGGCATACTGTGCCGGAGCACCCTGCATATACCCGGCCCCCTGGACCCCGCCTGGAGGTGGACCGTAAGGTCCTCGTCCGGCAGCGTTCGCATCTTCTGTACATCGTAGTCGGTTGGCGACCGAGCGGACGCCTTGAACCGAAGCCGCTGCACGTTGAGCTGCCGCACGTTCAGCCTGCGTTCCCACGCTACCATCCAGCATTGCGACTCCATTTTGGAATCGAATCTGAATGTCGTAACCGTCAAGCTGTGCTGACGTTAGCACATCACCGATTTGCTGGGCGATTTCCTGATTTCTTGCAGCAACACTATCAGCACCTTGGCTGGGTGTTGCCTCAGTAAACTCGGAATTGACCTGCTGAACTCGGCCTTTTTTTGCCGTTTCATTAGCGTGCCCAGCCTGAGTTACCTTCGCGGGTTCGTCTGAACCACCACCGCGAAGTCGCTCCGTCAAGCCTCGCTTCTTTTCAGCGACGGTAATCCGGTTATCAACTTTTGAAACACCGGAAACCTTCTTGACAAGATCCGACGCCTTGTCTCGATATTTGGGGTCTTGCACCGAACCACTCAGCACGGCGGTGCCGTCCTTGTATTCGATGCTGATTTCACCCTGAACCTTGCCCCGCAGAGCGTTGGCAATGTCCTCAGCCACTCGCTGATTGTCTGTTCGCGACGCACGAGTGCTCGTCGAAGGCTTTGAATCCTTCGATTTTTCACTCGCCGCGAAGGTCAATCCGGGGGTTGCCGCCAGCAAGCTGAGCGTTAACACCCACTTCCCGTACTTTCGCATGGAACGTTCTCCTTCCAAATCCTCCCTGGCATCTCTGAGGCTGGTGAGCGGAATCGTTCGCAAGGGCGGCACCCGAATGGCATTGTGTGTCGCTGGACTTGATTTCCGAACGCCAGTCCGGGGTTCGCCCCGGGCTTGGTCTCATCCGTCACTGGCAGGCGAAAAAACTCCGCCCGCGAGGTGCGCTGGCTCCCCGCAGTCTATTCATCGGTTGGAAACACCCAATTGCACAAATTATTCTGATTAATTCGATGGAATCTTTTGTAACGGTTCCAGCTAACGTAACAACGGGAGGCAGGAAAATCAGGAAACATCGCATTTACACCCATATTTGCATCGGCTTTTTTTGCCAGTCGAGCATCGGTTGGCGATCTGAATCTCCATCCGTTATACTAAAATCCGCAAAAATTGCCGGGTGAACGCCTCACCCGGGTTTTATTCGCTGAAGATCGGAACGAAAGAGGCTTCATTCGCAATGGCAAGCAAGAAACTCCTGGAATTGAGAAAGCAGGCGGAGGCTGTCGAAGCCCGCGGTGGGTCTGTCGATGCGCCTAAGAAGACCAAGAAGGCCGCTGGAACTAAGACGAAACGGGTTAAGGAAAAGGTCCAAGCCCGCAAACGCCTGATTTGGGTCGTTTACAACGGCAGTATGAAAGAAGAAGGTCGATTCCCTTACGACCAGCGTGATGCAGCGGAAGAAAGAATCGAGTTGCTGCGTCAAAAATCCAAGAAACTTTATTTCATTCAACCATTGAAGGAAGTCATTGGTGAAGCTCCTGGAACGGCAAAGCTTGTAACTGCAGAGATTGAAGAAGAAGACGTAAAAGCAACTAAGAAAATCATGTCTGAAGAAGACGATGAAGACGAAGATGAAGAGGAAGAAGAGGAGGAAGAGGACGACGACGACGAATGACGTCGTTTCTCAGGATCCAACGAAAGAGCCCCGTCATGACTGACGGGGCTCTTTTCTTACCACATTTCTGATTTTTAACGTATCGTTAAAACCTGAGTCAGACGGCAGATCTCGTGTGGTTCGTCTTACTTGATGCCAAGCTTGTCACGCATTGCCTTGACCTGATTCCGAAAATGGTTCGCGTGAAACATCCAAGTTTGACGCTTTGGCTTGCTGCCAGCGACCGAAGCAAGACGCTCGTATTTCTCTGCCAAGGCAACCTTTACGTCAATTTTTTTTAATTCTGATTTGGACATCAAATTCGACCTTCAAACAAACTATTCGACCTTGGAACACAGAGCAGACGAAGACCCATTTCTCCGCAACGCCGCGGGCTCCTGATTCTAGCGAATTTTCTCTGTGGGAACAGCCATTTAAGCAGATTCTTGAACAACTCCGTAATTTCTTCGGGTAAGGATACGACGTTTCGTTCCCAGCCATCCGAAAAAACGCGAATTAATGCCGGCCTGGCTCTTTCTACGAAAGGGATCTCCTTCTCAGGTGAGACGCGGCTGATCGGTTTCGTCGTGCCGAGTCACTCGAAAGATTCCGTTGATTCTCACGGAACCAGAGATTTGCATTCAGCTGCCGACATTCCGTACGTCGGAGCCAAATCGTTGAGCAACACATTTTGATTTACGCCAATAAACGTAAACAGTGACTTCCTGTTTTCAAACGGTGGGAAATCACTTGTGAATCACTATCGAATCGTGAAAATAGCGTCGCGGGCTCGTTCTGTGGATTCAGAGAAAGATGTTTCCGAAAATCAGGTGTTTCGCCGGTAGAAGCCGTTCCCGTAGTTCGGAACCGCTGTCCGGCAGCGGTCGGGAGTTTGGGTGCAATTTTGATGGACTGCCGCATTCGTAACCGGGATCGAGTCTAGCGTGCCGTTTCTTGTGTTGGCTTTTTTGGCTGAATTGGCCTGTATTGCGTTGATTGTGATTACTTTCACGGCAGGGTTGGCAGGTGCAAGGTCGTCAGGACTCGCAGGGAGTTCAAGCCAAGAGACAATTTGGTTATTTTTTCGTTAATTCCAGCAAGGTCGTAGCGCTCACCGCGAATCACCCATGCTACAATCAGATTGTTCGTCAAAGTTCAGGAGGAGCGAATGCCAGCGAATCCCTCGAAAAATGGGTTCGGATTCGATCATCAGTCAGTGTTGGTGCATTGAATTATATCGGTAAGGCGGGTCGTTTTTCTTGTGTGGAACGAAACTCGCTGTGTTATCAGGTTTAACGGTGGGAGCGTATGGGGCGGGAATGTTGATTTCTCTGCTTGAGTAGGATATACACGCAGGGAAGTGCGATGTTGGTTATTCAACGAGTTGCACGGCTCAGATCGGCACTGAATTGCGACAGGATGTTGCGGCTTCGAAATTTGCCTAAAAACAGCGCGGGTTTGTTGGTTTTTCCAAACCCATAATTCGAAGTCGATTTAGCGCCTAAGGATTCAGCAATTTATGTTTGGTTCGAGATCGCAAACGCGATCTCAGCATACAGTCAGTTAAGACCGATTTACTGTGTTTGACAATTGTGATGGCTTGTCCAGGGCTGTCGCCGATGTCGGTTACGCGGACAGGGAATGTTTTTTCCTATTGCAACCAGCTCTACGATGGTAGAGGCAAGATTTTACGGTTTACGACGCAAACTTCGAACGTTTTACAAGTCTCAGCATGGTGCTTCGACATGATGAAAGCTGATCCACAGGACAAGTTGTAGACGTCAGCGGCCAGTTGGCAACTTGATTTTTTGGAAAATGCTTAGCCTGTTTTTGAAAGTGACTTCGATGAACTTTGGCCCTCGATTCAATCCATTCGCTCGAGCCGCGTTTTTCGCAGCGGTATTGGCGGTGACACACGGAATCTGTCAGGGAGTTGCCTTTGCCGGAGGGGTCGTCATACAAACGCCGACGACACTCCAAGGGGGTGATAAATTCCGGATCATTTTTGTGACGCCGGGGACAATTCAGGCAACTTCTTCAGACATTAAAACATACAACGACTTCGTTAATGTTCAGGCCGCCGGCGCAACTTACGAAGGAGCGACGGTTCATTGGTCAGCTATCGTTTCAACCGACGCGGTGAACGCCCGGGATAATATCGGGCTAACGAATAGTGGTGTGTATATGGCTGATGGAACCCAAGTCGCAACCGCAGCGAACACCGTACCAGGAGGACTGTGGTGGGGTGACCCACTACTTGCTGATCCTGTACAGGATCTCACGGGCAACACGTACTCAGGATCAGTCTGGACTGGCACGTGCGGTATTGGGTCTGAGTTTGCAACGTTAGCACTTCCTGATGGTGCTGACACTAAGATTATTGCTCAGTGGGGTTTAGGGGACTCCACGAATTTTACGAGGGGCGGCGTTACCTTTGCCAATCAAGTTGAAGTAGGAAATATTGGCGGCGGCGGTTACACATGGATTTCAACGGGTGTTGTGACGTTAAACACCACTGCACTTCACATTTACGCTATTTCGGATGTGCTGACCGTCGTTCCGGAACCATCAACATTTATGATCTCTGGATTGGGGATTTTCGTTATTGGGTTCGCCCAAAAACTGCGCAAGCGCAATCGGAACGCGTCGCTCGACGCATAGGGCGACAATTGCACGTCGCTCCGACTTTATACGTTGATGGTTTTTCCAGGCGTCAACACGCGTGGAAAAATAAGCAAGCCACTTTTATGGTTTTATCGTCCGTATTTTCCTCCACAACTACAGGCGGTTCCTGGAAAAATTTGACTTTTTTCTCGAATCTCAGATATAAGTCCAATTGCATATAAAAAGCACGCCCGGAGTATGGAACGGATTGCGTCGGCAAGCGACTTTACGCAGTTCGCGCGGCGAGTCTGAACAAAAAACGAAAGCAGAGCCGCTGTCATAGGAGAGAAAGCGTGCTTCAGCTCCTTGGCCTTTAAGCAGCAGCATCCATGATGGCAATTAGTCGAAAAGTCGACAAACGGTGCAGCGGCAAGAGATAAGCTCACCGTCACGAAAGACTTTAGACACTCGAGCGAGTTTGGCAACTGGGTTTTTGCGGAAAATTCAACCTATTTTTCTTGAGAGGGATTACGATGATCTTAGGGGCTCTATTCAATCGTTTGTTTAACGTCGCGTTTTTGGCAGCGGTCGTTCTCGCAATTCACGGGGCTTGGCAAGTCCATGCCTTTGCTGGTGAGATTGCGACTCCGACGACACTTCATGGCGGCGATCAATTCCGCATCATCTTCGTCACGCCGGACAAGATCACGGGGTCATCGCCAACCATCGGCGACTACAACAACTTCGTTAATACCGAAGCGGCAGGCGCGACATACAACGGAGTCACGATTCACTGGTCGGCAGTCGTCTCAACAACGACCGTGAATGCAAGAGACAATATCGGTTTGACTGCTTCCGGGGTGTATTTAGCTAATGGAAATGAAGTCGCAACCTCGGCAGACACAAGCGGAGGCGGGTTGTGGGACGCAAGTACTCCGCTGATCAATCAGCCGGTGACTGATCTTTCAAATAACTCCTATTCTGGAAATACAGTCTGGACCGGTACCACAGGAATTGGTACGACGTTTAAAAGCGCGACCGGTGGCAACATCTACAATTGGGGCTTGGGGAATAGTCAGAGCCCAATTATCATCGGCGGCACGGACTTCAGCAGTAACGTTGGGGTTGGCCTGTTGAGTTCCAGTGGCACGGGTTATAACTGGATTTCGAATCAGGGCATCGTTGATTTGAATAGCAATTCTTATCAGATTTATGGTATTTCCGATGTGCTGACGGTCATTCCCGAACCTTCGACATTCCTGATTTCAGGTTTGGGGATTCTCGTGTTTGGGTTGGCCCAGAGAAACCGCAAGCGAAATTGAACTTGGCAGATCGAAGTTTAAGACCAAAGCGACCTGAATGAGTTTTAGCGTCAGGTCGCGATTTGCCTTTTAGAATTAAAGTCACAGAAGCGAGCCGTTTGGGTGGCATGCTTCTGTGACTTTTTTTGCGCCCAGTTACCTGAAACGTGTGGAGGGGCTTTGAAGCTTCCGACATCACTGACGATTTTAAAACGGACACTGATTCCGTTTTGAAATCCCCGATTTCTTCATCGTCAATCTACGAGATATCGGCAACGGTTACAGGCCGATTGTCGTGCGAATCATGATGAACTGAGCCGTCTGCTGAAATGCTTTGACGACCGATGTGAAGTGTTCGTCACTTCCTTCATCCATCACGGTGTCGACTTCGTCGAGAATAATGCCCTCGACCAAGTCGGTTTAAAAAAAGCAATTATCAGGAGTTTATTTGACCAATAGAATTAAAATCGCCACTTCCACCGACGTCACATCAGGAGGCGTTTCGTCAGAAAATTTAATTTCGCACCCATTTTCAGGCATAAAATGAACATTGCAAAACAATGTTCGCACGTGGTCCATGTCGAGACGCAACCCGGTACGTAATGTGCGTAAATCTATGTGATGCATTGGGCTCAGGTTAGCCAATACCGGTTTTGCTTATCGCAATGCCAAATTCCAGGCATGTCAGAGTAATTGACAACTTAATTTGTTGAATATTTATAAAGTGTGAAAGTGACTTCGGTGAACTTAATGACTCGATTTAATCCTTTGATTAAAGTGGCGTTTTTATCAGCGGTCGCCTTGGTAATTCACGGATCTTGGCAAGCCGACGCATTTGCAGGCCCGATCGACATTGCGACGCCGACAGGACTTCAAAGTGGAGATCAGTTCCGTATTATTTTTGTCACTCCAGGTACAACCAACGCGATGTCCTCAGATATCAGCACATACGATGCTTTCGTCAATCAACAAGCGGCCGGCGCGACATACAACGGGCAAACTATTCACTGGTCAGCGATTGGATCGACGGATTCCGTAGGCGCTAGCGTGCACATTGGCGTGACGGGTGCCGCCGTGTATACGGTTAGTGGAACGAATTTAAGTGAAGTTGCATCCTCAGACGGCACTTCAGGATTGTGGTCGGGAAACGCGTTGATCAGCGAACCGACTCGGGATCTTGCCGGAAACCAGTACACAGGCGTGGTTTGGACCGGTACAAGTGGTGTGGGAACTGAGTATGCCACAGACGTCGGTGGCGGTGTTACGAAATACTGGGGCTTAGGTACATCCGTTTCGTTTCCCGGCTTCGACAATCACGTCGAGGTGGGCAACTTAAACGCGATCGTCAACCCCTATGACTGGATATCCCTCGGTTATTCGAACGGCCTGCAATTTAATACGAATTCTTATCAGATATATGGGATCTCGGATGTTCTCACCGCGATTCCTGAACCTTCGACATTCGTCACTTCAGGTTTGGGGATCCTCATGATTGGGTTTGCCCGAAGAAACCGCAAGCGAAATTGAATATCCCCGATCGATGCTTCAGATCACTGCGGCGACAAAGAGTTTCTCAAGTCGCTGGTGTTATCGAGATTTCAGTCAAAGCAACGAATCGCTTCGAAGGCATGCGCTTCTGTGACTTTTTTTGCGCCTACGCGGCTGAGGTCTGAGGAGGTGATTTGAAGTTTCCGTCGTCACTGACGTCTTCAAATCTGACGCTCATTCGTTTTGAGATCCCAGATTCCTCCATCGTTACACCGTACAACACATCTGCGACCGTCATGGACCGCTTGTGGTGCGTGATCATGATGAACTGAGTCGTTTGTTGAAACGCTTTGACGACGGCAGTGAATCGTTCAACGTTTGCTTCATCCAGCGCGGCGTCAACCTCATCAAGAATACAGAACGGGCTTGGTTTGCTTTTGAAAATCGCCATGATCAACGCAATCGCGGTCATGGTTTTTTCTCCGCCGCTCAGTAACGAGATGCTTCGAAGTTCTTTTCCCGGCGGACGAGCCGCAATATCAATTCCGCAGTCAAGGACATCATCAGGATCTTCCAGAATGATGTCTCCCTCGCCACCGCCAAAAACTTGCCGAAACAGTTCCTGAAAATTCTTTCGAATCGTTTCAAATGTTTCGGAAAACAGTCGACGGCTTTCCGAGTTGATTTTGCGAATAATGTCTTCCAGGGTTTGTCTGGCTTCGACCAGATCCTGAAGCTGGGCGGATAATTGCGTGAACCGATTTTCCAGCATGTCCAGATCACGAAGACTGTCGGTGTTGACTGCACCCATCAGTTTCAGTTGCTTTCGTAATCGATTGACACGCGATTCAATCTCTGGGCGAATATCTTCAAATCGCAACTCTGTCAGTTCCGAATCAGTATCCAACTCTTCTTCGGCTGGATTCCGGCTGGAATCGGCATGCTCGTCAACATTTTGCAGGGGTGGTTCCGAATTTGAAGCTGTTGATTCTGCTTTTCCGCCGCCTCGTACGTTCGTATCTGTGCCTGGCGAATGCGTGCCGCTTCTCTCTTCCAGGAACAAGGTGAATGACGAGACTCCTGAATCGACGACGTCGGTCAGTTTAACTTGAAACTCTTCTTCAAGTCGTTCACCGAGATTTGACAATCCGTGATTCATATCGCGAACTCGGATTTCATCGACATGATGACGATCGGCGACTTCTCGGCGTTCCTTTCGAATTCCAAGTTCTTGTTCGACGATCTGGCTTCGCTCTATTCTAAGCTCTAGCTTTTCCCGTTCGAGCAACAACGCATCGGTTTGAATTTGTTCCGCGGTCAGGATGAGTTCATCCCGCATTGCTCGCGTGTTCAGAATCTGTAAGAGAATTTGTGATTTCTTGTGAATCGATGTCGTGTAGCGACGTTCGGCCTCTTCGTGTTGAGCCATTCTGGATTGCAGTTCGTCACCCAGTCGAACAAACTGCGTTTTCATATTTTCGAGCCGTTCACGCTGCTTAACCAGATCAAGTTGGTCATCGGCTCGTTGTTGCTCGATCTCGCGATGAAGGCGTTCACAAGCGAGTAGTTCTTCACTCGCCTCATCGAGATGCGCGGCTAACTGATTGAGTTCTTGTTCGGTCACAGACGCCTGTTGTTCGGCGTTCAGTAAGTCAATTTCTTGTTGACTCAGATTCCGGTCACAGGTCAGAAGTTGTTGGGAATGCATTTCACGCTCGCCGTTAAGGCGTTCTACCGTTTGGTCCATCGCGAATAGCTCTGCCTTGAGATCGGCGAGTCGCTGATTGGCATAATCGAGTTCCGCTGCGGCCGCTTCTAATTCCGTATCGGCTCCTGTGAGTGACTGATACATCGTTTGCAAGGTAAACTCTGCGGTTGCAATGTCTCGATCAAGCAAAGACAAGTCATTTTTCAATCGTCGCAATTCGCTTTTCCGCGAGAGAAGCGATGTTTCGCTTCTAATCGTTCCTACAAAGAGCGTGCCGTTGGATTCCAGTAGTTCACCCTGAAGCGTGACGAATCGAAGGCCAGTTCCTCGCCCCATCGCCAACCCGACGGCGACATCCATTGACTGAACGATCCATGTGTCGGCCAGAATGGATGAGGCGAGTCCGACGATACCGCGATCAGATGCGACAAGATCATCGGCTCGCATCACCACTCCCGGCTCTTTCGACAGATCGGAGAGTGATGAGGGATCGAGTTGAAGGTGGATAAATCGACTGTCCTGTTTGATCGGCGAAATCGACTCACCGACGGAACGGTCAGGAATTGCAACGAATCCCACTCGACTGTTCAGTTGGACTGTTCCTTGATTCAGATAATCCAGCAGCGCCTGATATTCCTTCAGGACAATCAGCTGGGCTCGCGATCCAAGTGCGACTTCGAGTAACGCAGCGCGTTCCAGATCGACGTCGAGCAGGTCGGCGACACAGCCGACGATCGAATTCCAGGGCGCGTAAGGGGAAGTTCGTGCTCGACTGAGGATATCTTTAACGCCGATACCGACGCCTTCCTGACGTAATTCCAGATCTTCAAGTAAACTTTTACGGGCTTGGGCTGCGCTTCGTCGCTCGCGCATTTCCGCCAGTGACTGCTTCGCACTTTCCTGTACGCCCACCAGCTCTGTTCGATGTAATTGTGTTGCTCGAAGACTTTGAAGAGCGGCAGACTGAATTTGCGTTGCCTCTTTTGTTCGTTGTAAACCTCGCGCGCGTTCAAGTTCCCGTTCCGCCAGAGTTCCATCCAGCGAATTTCGTTGTGAGATGATTCTTTGCCGTTCGGATTGCAAACTCTGGATTGTTGTTCGCAGCGTCGAAACGGCATTTGCAGTATCCGATGATGCTTTAGTCAGTGCGAGCCGTTGTGTACGATCACGTTCGATCTGATCACGTTGCTGATTAAGTTCGTTGGCTGCAATTTGTAAGCGTTCATCGTGTGCCGTCACACGCTGAAGATTTGTTGCGTAGTCTACTTCAAATTCCGCAATGCGCTGCTGCTCAAGATCAATCTCCAGTGTTGTTTCTTGAACTCGACGAGCAAGTGTCAGCTTTTGTTTTTGCAAGCGTGTGAGTTCCGATTCAAGCTCGTGAAGTCGAGCCGACTGGAACTGAATGGTTGCTTCGTGTCCCGCAATGACTTCGCGTCCCCCGGAGTTTCGACGCTCGACCTCGCGTATTTGGTCGTCCAGTTTTGCCAACTCGGCATCGAAGGCCGCTTCTCTCGCTTCGAGTCCTTTTTGCCTTTCGTTCAACACGTCTAACCGGCCGCTTGATTCGATCAGTTGTTTTTCCAGCCCGGAAATTTCCCTCGTCAAATGTCGGTAATCGTCCGCGGCCAGACCAAGCCACCACTTCTTGAGGGCCGTCGAGATGTCATGATACTTGGCTGCTTTGGCCGCCTGGCTGCGAGTTGAATTCAGCTGCGCTTCAACTTCATCAACGATGTCCGTTAATCGCTCCAGATTCTGGCCGACGCGTTCAAGCTTTCTTTGAGCTTCGACCTTTCTCGCTTTGAACCGGCTGATCCCGGCTGCTTCTTCGAAAACCGCACGTCGACTGGCGGAATTTCCTTGTAGAATCTGATCGACTCGGCCCTGCTCGATGATGCTGTAGGCCGCTGATCCGGCACCCGTTCCTAAAAACAGATCCTTGATGTCCTTCAGGCGGGCTGGTGCTCGATTGAGGAGGTATTCGGCATCACCGTTTCGCCAAATCCGGCGGCCAATCTGGATTTCCGGCATATCCAGTGGCAGTTGCCCTTGCGCATTATCGAATGTCAGCGTCGCTTCAGCGAATGCGCTCGCCTTTCGGCTGGCGGAGCCGTTGAAAATGACATCCGTCATTTCTTTGCCACGCAAACTTTTTGCTGATTGATCGCCGAGGATCCATTTCATCGCATCGACGACGTTGCTCTTTCCGCTCCCGTTCGGCCCGACGACACAGTTGATACCCGTCGAGAAATCGAAACGAGTTCGGTCGGCGAAACTCTTGAAGCCGAACAGTTCGAGTGATTTGAGCATTTTTTAGTGTCGCGTTATGGAATGATTTATTCCTGAGGTCCGTTGTCGCGACCATTCCTGTCGAACAATTTGAGCATTTTTTAGTGTCGCGTTACGGAATGATTTATTTCTGTTGGTCCGTTGTCGCGACCATTCCTGTCGAACAATTTGAGCATTTTTTAGTGTCGCGTTACGGAATGATTTATTTCTGTTGGTCCGTTGTCGCGACCA
>CAIOKO010000250.1 GCA_903858935.1 uncultured Schlesneria sp.
CACGTGGCCGACCACGGTTGGATGGGGAAGCAGGGTGAGGATGACGGCGGACGAAAAAGGGGACAGGCACCCAAGGCGGAGCCAGTCCCCTTTTTCGAATACACCCCGCTGGGCTCGAACCAGCAACCTTCGGTTCCGTAGGACGAAAGCCAGAATTTCAGAAAAGCCCAAGAAAACAGGCTTTTGCTTGATCTGATAAGGGTTTAGGACTGCTCAGGACTTCCGCTTGAGACACCCAATTCTGGTCGAAATACCTGGAATAGCGGTACACATTTGAGGATTCCTCAAATCACTTTTTTACCAACTTGCGTAAAGACCGATCCCTTTTTGTCTTAGACCCTGTTAGGCGAGTTATGCCGTCAATGACGGCGACGACTCACCAAGTCTGAATCCGAAAACATCGGGGCGATTTGCTGCTCGAAAATCGTAGGCACAGCGGGGTACAAGGAATGTATAAGTCCTTCCCACTATAACGATTTGCACAATACCACGATGGCTAAGATTTTCCACCCATTACTCGCCCTAATCGCATCTGCATCCAACAATGAACTCGCCAAATACATCGAATACCTGAAGGAAGAGAACAAGATTCTGCGGGCAAGGATTCCGGGACAGATTCACACGAAACCATCCGAGCGAGAACGGCTCATCAAGTTCGGTAAGGCCATCGGTCGGGCCATTGAAGAACTCATCACCATCGTCAGCGTCAGCACGTTCTATCGTTGGCTCCGTGATGGTGAGGGGAAGGTGGCGAAGAAGCCCAAGGGTGGTCAGCGGAAGCCAAGAGAGATTCGGGAACTGGTAATTCTCATTGCCAAAACCACGGGGTTCGGACTGACCCGTATCGTCGGTGAACTTCGCAAAATGGGCATCAAGAAAATCAGCCGCCAGACAGTGCGGAACATTCTCAAGGAAGAAGGTCGGGAACCCGTTCCAGACCGGACATCCGACACTTGGAAGAACTTCCTTGAACGCCATAAAAACACGCTCTGGGGCTGCGATTTCTTTTCAGTGAAAACGATCACGGCTCGTGGTATCAGAGAGATGTACGTCTTGGTGTTTCTCTGCTTGGAATCACGAGAAGCCATCGTTTCGTCATCGACTGAACATCCCGATTCTGCGTGGGTGGTAAGTGCGACCGAAGCGTTCCTTGAACAGACCAAGGATAGGGCAGAAAAGCCTGACATCATAATGCACGACAAGGACACGAAATTCACCAAGGAATTCGTGGCAAAGCTGAAGGAACATGGTGTTCGAACAAATGCCTTACCGAAGACGAGTCCCAATTTGAATGGGCGCTGTGAGCGATTCATCCAAACGATAAAACTTGAGTGCTTGGCGAAGTTCATCATCTTTGGCAAACAGCATTTGGATTATTTGCTCAATGATTTCGCCGTGTATTACAACAAGGTGCGGTCACACATGGAGCGTGAGAATCTGCCGCCAATGGGACTGAAGCCAGAGGAAGTTGATACGTTGCCTATGGATCAGATCGTTATCAAATCGCATGTCGGCGGGTTGGTGAAGTCGTTCGAGCGGAAGGCGGCTTGATCCTCCTCCGGCAATTGATCCCGAATTTCGTTTTTCTATCACGGAGCACATCGGCTCGATCTAAAACGACCGTTCATCTTTCTTGTCCATGTCAATCCCTTCGATGAGCAATCAACCACGCTCCAACAGTCGCTTTCCAAATCGAAATCACGGCTCTATTCTGCGTTCATCTTACTCACCAAACCTGACGGCAAACTCGACATGCGCACTTACGTCTGCCTCGACACCAATATAATTATTCGATTCATCACCCAGGGAAAACCCGGATGCGAATTGGAACATTGGGATCGACTCACGCAATTGATCTCTGACGGTTCAGTGACACTACTTGTTCCTGAAATTGTCATGCTCGAAGTTGGCAAGCTGTGGAGGAGAATGCCGGAAGAGATCGAAGCGAAGTTGAGAGTTGCCCGTCAAGACCTCGAAAAGTGGCTCGATTCACAGATCAAATACAGTGAACTTCAGGATCTTCCGACTGCCATCCTGAAAACATTCGACGAATTGCGGAACACGAAAAAGCCGTCGATGCAGTCAAGGCACAGCAAGGCAAACGCAACTCTCACACTTCAGTCAGTACAACAGATTCCGTTGACACCAGAGATATTTCTACGGGCAAAAAAGCGATCAATCGCACACCTGCTTGCGAAGCCTAAGAATGATTCTGACCAAGACTGTTGTCTAATCGAATCGTTAATCGTTGTATTTGAAAACGCCGACTTGGCGGCAGTCCAGTTGCTGTTCTGTTCCGAGAACACATCGGATTTTGGACTTGAATTGTCAGATGGAAAGTGGACTCTTCATCCGAATGTGAATGCTGGTCTTCCGGCCACTGAGTATTTTCGTGACTTGGCATCCCTTGTTGAGTTTGCCAAGCAGGATATACGCATCATTCCGCCCGCTCCCGATACCGTCAAGGAAGCCGTTGAACGAGAGGAAGAAGAAGCAATTGAAGAGAGAACGGATGCTTTTTCGGATAGCGGAGGAAATCTACTTGCAGCGATTATCGGAATTCGTTCTCTGATTCAATCACACTTAGGCATTGATCGTTCAGGCAAGGTCAGTCGTCGCTTTGCAGATCGAATTTACGAAGTAGTGATTGAGTTTGAAGAAGCAAAACTCGCATTCATTTCTGATCCCATTGTCACCAAGATGTGGAACACCTTGCATCGCATTCTGAGAGCAAATGAGATCCTTCTTACAGGCCGGAATGGAAGGGACAGCATCAATGAAATAGACGCAAAGAAGGAAGTTGACGCCTTGAGCCGTGCGTGCGAAGAATTCATTTCCTTGAGTGCTAAATGGATTGACATCTATCGTGAGGCCCATTGAGACTTTAGACGCTCGCAAACGGATAGTCATGGCAAGCGTGCGATAGTAGAGGAAGACAGGAACTAAGATGACCACCGACAACACTGTCCGCCCGATTGATCCACAGGTGCGTATCGGCCACGTCCATCTGAAGGTCGCTGACCTGGAGCGGTCGTTGCGTTTCTACTGTGGCGTCCTTGGCTTCGAACTCACCCAGCGATACGGAACTCAAGCGGCGTTCATTTCGGCGGGCGGATATCACCATCACATCGGGTTGAACACCTGGGAGAGCCTGGGCGGGTCGCCACCGCCATCGGGAACCACGGGGCTGTATCACACCGCAATTCTCTACCCCACCCGAAAGGCATTGGCCGTCGCACTCCAACGTCTTGTTGTGGCTGGGATTCAACTTGATGGGGCCAGCGATCACGGCGTCAGCGAAGCGTTATACCTCCGTGACCCGGATGAAAACGGAGTCGAGTTATATTGGGACCGACCAAAAGATGCGTGGCCTCGAACGCCCCAGGGCGAACTCTCGATGTTCACACGCCGCCTGGATCTCAACGGTTTGCTGAAAGAGGTTGAGACACCGAACAACACGCCAGCGGTCGTTGAAGGACCAAGGGATTTGTGATCGCATGGTTGGAAAATGATCGGAAATCGAATGCCCTGGATGGCATGTGCGGTCCCTCGTGTTCCTGGTGTTTCTGTTGACCACCGAACCAATCGTAAAGAAAACGGCTGGCTTTGAGCCGCTTGGAATTCCGTGATCCGGCTGAATCGCATTTTTCCGGCTTTCACGAATGGCTCCTCGGCAAGAATAGTGTGCATCGTTGCAGTCACCCGTTCCCACCACGGTCGTCCTGATCTTCCTGCGGAAACATTGGACGATCTCCTGCAAGCGGAAGCCCAATCATGTTAATCACGTTCAAATCCGCTCGTTGGGAACCAGTAGCGCACGAAAATCGCTTTAATGACCGATGCTCTTTGAGGCAGTCAAATGCTCCTGGCTTCAGATGACGGGCTTCATAAACGGCGACTTCCTCCAAATTTTCGGCTTCTAACAAAGGCGAGAGGTCAGTCACGCCTTTCACATTCGTCAATTCAACCCGTTTCAAATTCTTGAGGCGTTTCAGTGACGGCAGTCCCTCCACCCGATTCAAGTTCTGTAGCAGCAAATATTCCAGGAATGGCATGTCTGCGATGGGCGAGAGATCAGTTACTCCTCTGATCTGAACCAAGTCAAGACGACGAATCTGACCGATGTTTGGCAACCCAGCGAGATTTGAAGTACCACCAAGATAGATCCCGAAAGTCCTCAATTTTGAGAGTGGCTCAAACAACGTCAGATCAGGCAATGAGAGTGAGGTTATGGCGAGCGTTTGTAAGTAAGTCAGATTCGAAACGACTCGCAGGTCTTTTTTATGACTCTCAAGATAAAGTCGCCGCAGCCCAGCAAATCGTCCCAGGAAGTTGAGTGACAATTTCTTTTTCGTCTGCCCAAATCCGAGCATTTGCAGTTCAGAAGGGAGAAACCGTAGTCCCTCAAAGTCCGTCAAAAGATGGGAACTGTCGAGCGAGAACCGACGAATGTTTGGAAGAAACTGCAAGAACTCAAGATTGTCATCTTCATCGAAACCGAGAAGGTAGGCTCGGAAAGTGACATCCGGTCGTCGTTCAAGGAAAGCGTCAATATTCCGAAAGTCCGATTCATTGAGCTTCGGATTAAGATTTAATCCGTCAAATTGAATCGTCCCCCACATCGAAAGGCTTTCGAGAGATTCAGTTGTTACTGGTGACGTTACTTGCATCAAACCCGGTTGTGGTGACACGGCTGGCATTTCGGGGGATTTCCTTCAACGGAATTGCGGCTTGTCTTGGATTTGAACAGAAATTGAAAGTAGACGAATTTGTGGAAACGATCCACGGCACAAGCGATAATGTTGTGCCATTCAATCAGTCCGAGTTGCTTCACGAGGCCCTCAAGAGGGCTGGCGTCGAATCAACGCTCGTGCCAGTTCAAGGGGGTGGTCACGGGAACTTCCGAACAAAGGAAGTGGGCGAGCGGCTCAGGCAGTTTTTTGACAAGTATCTTCGGGGAAAGGATGTGGTGATTTCGTCAGAGCCGATTAAACAAGGGACGAGGTAGAGGCCCGGTCAGAGATGACCCTGAGAGATGACGGACCAACGACCGTGTTGACAGTCAACCCGGTCACTTCTGACGGCGAACATCTTGCACAACATTCTTCAATGGCGTGCCTTCTGGACCTTTGATATAGGGGCTGTGCCAGTATTTCTCGATACGAAGATTGATGCGAGGTCCGACGACTTCCCCACATTTGCGACAGGCTTGGCCCAACAGATCATGCCGATGAAGATCGCCGCATTTGGCACAGTAAACGAGTTCGTGGAAAGTGCCAGCAATTTCAATTCGATGATCCCAAGGCTGAGGAGTTGACCGTTCAGTCTTGTCATCGCCAACAGTCGATTTACTGTCACGGCTAATGAATAGCAGCGAGACTTCACGATCTGATTTGGATTGCGGTTCTGACGCTTTCCCTGACGCCGGTCTGCTGTGACGGGGTGGCTTCCTTGGAACTTGTTCGTACCGAATTGAACGGCTCGTCACGAAGTCCCAAAGATTCCTCGCTATTCGAACGCAGGCTTCAGCAATGGTTCGCTCCAACTCTGTATTTGGCTGTATTCCAAGCTGCAAAAAGAAAAAGGGGACATTCTACTTTAAATGTCGATTGGGTTCGGTTACGCTTCCACCATGCCAAGAACATCGCGCGCGTCACAGGGTGGATACGTTTATCATGTCCTCAATCGAGGAAATGGTCGAGCCGATGTTTTCCACAAAGACGATGACTTTGCCGCCTTTATCACATTGATGCGTGAGGCACATGATAAGATCCCCATGAGGCTGGTTGGTTATTGTTTGATGACCAATCACTTTCATCTGATGCTGTGGCCTTTAGGCGATGGCGACTTGAGCCGATGGATGCAATGGCTCATGACCTCACACGTGCGGAGGTATCATCGGCATTACAAAGGTAGCGGGCATGTGTGGCAGGGTCGTTTTAAAGCGTTTCCTGTCCAGGACGACGAACACTATTTGACGGTCTTGAGGTACGTCGAGCGGAATCCTCTGCGGGCAAACCTTGTCCAAAGGAGTCAGGATTGGGAGTGGTCAAGTCTCAAGCCGACCGATCGCAGCGGACCGCCTGGGTTGCTCGTTGATGGACCTGTGGCGAAGCCTGACTCGTGGACACGGTTCGTTAATGGTGTCGAGACGGAGGCGGAATTGAAGTTGGTCCGACACAGCCTTGAGCGGGGAACGCCTTTTGGCGACGAAGTCTGGCAGCAGGCGACTGCGGATCAGTTGGGATTGGAATCTTCGCTGCGCCCACGTGGCCGACCACGGTTGGATGGGGAAGCAGGGTGAGGATGACGGCGGACGAAAAAGGGGACAGGCACCCAAGGCGGAGCCAGTCCCCTTTTTCGAATACACCCCGCTGGGCTCGAACCAGCAACCTTCGGTTCCGTAG
>CAIOKO010000251.1 GCA_903858935.1 uncultured Schlesneria sp.
CTCTCGCAACGCTGCGATCGCAACCTTCGCTTTGAAACTCCCGCTCCGAATCTTACGCTTACCGGGCATCTTCCCCTCCAAAACTGAACCACTGAAATTCTATCTTATTTCCTGGTCCAGTTTTTGGGGTCCATCGTACCTCGCCTGAAACAGGTGTATCCGTTTTCTTTTGGTTCGATGGACGGGGGTTGATGAGCAGTAGATAAACGGAGAGAACGGTTAGCGGTAAGACGACAGACCAGTGCGGAATCTCAATTACTCTCACCGGTTCGTCGGCCCAGTCATAAACACCGAATCCGAACCACTTCCAATGCCATCGCAACCTGTCATCCGCAGTTTCGTTTACGGGTTCGCCTGTCACGTCAATGAGTATTCTGGTCCAACCCGGACGGGGAGGCATTTCGTAGGATTCCACGTTGGTCCTTCTACCCCAACTCAACTTGCCCTCACACGAAGCCAGGAAGTCGCATTTGTGATTTCCCAGCGGGATATAGACGTGGTCAAACACACTTTGGCTTCTCAGCCAAAGTCCCATCAACGCGCACGCCATGATCAGCGTTACGACACCAATCTTCCCTCGCCATCCCTGAAAGAAGCGAATCATAAATCTGAAAAACTCGACCATGATTTACATTCGCCACGTTTTCGTGTCGTCAACTCCGAAGAGCACTGCTTGATCGGGGACGGTCAAGCAGTGGCACATGATTTTGCCGATTATTTGGTTTGTTTATTCAAATATTCGTCGCGAATTGTGTGGAGCTGTTTCCAGATCGCCGCATCTGCTGGCTGAGGTGAGACACAGGCAAAGATGTAATTGTGCTCGTTCTTTGTCCATGTCTGAATCTCAAGGTTCAGTTTTTGTCGCTTCTTTGTGGCGAACGGTTCGACCCAGTCGAGTTTGCCAGTATACCGCGTCGAAACATCTGAGGCCTTTTCTTCTGAGGCAGGCTTAGAGTCGGGTTTCACTTGTTTTAGCTCAATAGTGAAATCAGACGGATCAACGTCTGGAACTTTTCCATTGAGTACGGCCGCGCAAAGACCTCGGTAGTATTTCAGGAACTCGTCTTTGACAACGGCTTCCGTTAACTCAGGCTTCGGAGAAAGTTCGAACACAAAGGCGTAGCTGAAGAATGTTTCGGACCCCGATTTCATCATTCCAGGAGCAAACCGAATATGTTCATAACCTTTCAGTTTCATATCGGGAGCAAACCCCGGCGGAAGTTCAAGGGTTTCACCGGACCAATCCTTGGGTGCGGCGAGCTTGAAAGTGTTCGGCTCATCGGCGGCCAAAAGCGTTCCGAACATCAGCAGACACACAGTCAATTGGCGCAGCATGGGGAACTCCAATAGATGGACGTCACAAGAACGGACCGACGTAACATAGAAGACGGCCGTTCCCGTGTCACGCGGACGCCCTCAACGCCGGGACGCAACATCTAAAGAGAGGCTTCGCTTCAGACCAAAGTAGCCGTCTCGCTGCGCGTGATCAGCATGGTTCGCGAACCTTCCAAATTCCAATCCGCATGGTCTCGAATCAGAAATTCAAACGGAATATCTGTCCCGATGCTTGGGCAACGTTTGAATCGTTTCTAACGCATGCTCATCACGCGGAGCGATGATGGCTACTTTGAAAGAAATCCTGAAACTTGACTCTATAAGTCAAGTTTCAGACCCGAATAGATCCACAATCGTGGCCAGCGGAAAATTAACCGCTATTTTACTACACACTCGTAACAGTGTTACCCTGATAATCCACAATTGAAGACGCCATACCAATCGAAGGGAATCGCGAGATGCTAGCTCGATCGATTTTTACGATAGTAATCGCAAGTATGATCTGTGCAGCAGTCTTCGCGGACGATGAGTGGCCTCAGTTTCGAGGACATGGCGGACTGGGAATCGGCAGTGGCAATCCGCCGACCGAATGGGACGCTCGGACAGGAAAAAACGTTTCGTGGAAGACACCCATACCAGGCCTGGGACACTCGGCTCCCATCGTCTGGGGCGATCGTGTTTTTCTGACAACGGCGGTCAACACCGACACGGACAGTCCGTCAGTGGAAACCGGTTGGTCCGGTACGGCGGGTGAGTCCGCAAAGGACACCGGCGATTGGACATGGCGGGTCCTGTGCCTGCAGCTCGAGACAGGGAAGATCCGGTGGACGAAAGATGCTCGCGTTGGCCAGCCCGCCATCAAGCGACATTTGAAAGCGTCCCATGCCAACTGCAGTCCGGCAACGGATGGTCAATTTGTCGTAGCGTTTTTTGGCTCGGAGGGGCTGTATTGTTTCGACATCGACGGACGGCTGGTCTGGAAGCATGATTTCGGCAAGCTGGTCTCCGGCCCGTACGACGCCCCTGAACTGGAGTGGGGCTTTGCAAGTTCTCCGATTATTCATGACGGACTCGTCATCGTTCAGTGCGATTGCCTGAATAACAACTTTATCGCGGTCCTGGATATCAAGACTGGCGATGAAATTCGGCGCATTGACCGCCGAGGAGAAGTCGCCACCTGGTCGACTCCGCTGGTCGTGACGACGGCAGATCGACAGCAAATCGTCTGCAACGGTTATCGTCAGATGGCCGGATACGATTTGAAAACCGGCGATCGAATCTGGCACCTCAACGGCGGCGGTGACGTTCCCGTCCCCACACCACTCTTCGCCGACGGGCTGATCTATCTGACGAACGGCCACGGCCGAAGTCCGATTTATGCGATCCAACCAACCGCGACCGGAGACCTGACTCCATCCAACGACGGAAACTTGAAATCCGGTATGGCGTGGTGGCAATCCCGAGACGGTTCGTACATGCCGACCCCTCTGGTCAAGGGACGACGGCTTTACACGTGCAATGACAATGGTCGCCTGGATGTGCGAGACGCAATGACGGGAGATCTGATTTATCGCCGGCGTATCGGCACGGCAAGCCACACGTATTCCGCCTCGGCTGTCGCAGCCGGTGGTCACGTTTACTTCGTCAGCGAGCAAGGGGAGGTTACGGTCATTGAAGAAGGTGACCATTATCATGAAATGGCGAGTAACGATTTTGCGGAAGTGATCATGTCCACGCCTGCCATTTCCGGTGACCGGTTACTGATTCGTACTGTTCAGAACCTGTATTGCCTCTCACGAAAGTAACGTAACTCGTTTGAAGATACACTTGTGTGAGTCGGGTGAGTATCCTGTTTCTGTCAGGCCTCCCGATAAACTCGCCCCTCCACCTTGTGGAGATGATCAATGAAACTTTTTTGACGGCCCCAGAAGCAGAAGAGACCGGATGTACAAGGCGTATGGAATTGTTCGAGTCACCGTGGCGAGCCCACACTGTTCGGTCGGAAATCCTGACAAGAATGTCGAAGCCACGCTCTCTGTTTTAGGATCCGTTCAAGAGAGTGATGTCGTTGTCTTCCCGGAGCTTGGCATCACGGGATATACATGCGCGGATTTGTTCCGACAACAACTGTTGCTTGAACGGTCTGAGGAGGCTGTTGCCAAAATTGCCACGAATTCTCAACACGGACAACTCATTTTCATCGGGGTACCAATCGCCGTTGGCAGCCAGTTGTATAATTGTGCTGTCGCTCTGCAAAACGGCACAATTCTCGGAGTGGTGCCGAAACAGAATATCCCGAACTACAACGAGTTCTATGAATCTCGCTGGTTTCGCGGAGCGGACGGGAACGAGCCGAAGTCGATTAATTACGCGGGACAGGAGGTTCCATTTGGCATTGACCTCCTGTTCTCGAATGGAACCGGCGTGATCGTTCACGCCGAGATCTGCGAAGATCTGTGGATGCCGATTCCGCCAAGCTCGTATGCGGCGATCATGGGAGCGAATCTGCTTGTCAATCTTTCGGCGTCAAATGAAACTGTGGGGAAGTGTGCATACCGCACCGATCTGGTGGCAAACCAATCTGGTCGCTGCGTTGCGGCGTATGCCTACTCCAGTGCTGGACCGACCGAAAGTACAACCGACCTGGTTTTCGGCGGTCATTGTTTAATTGCCGAAAACAGTCAGATCCTTGTCGAATCGGACAGGGTCGGCGATGGAAGTGGTCTGATTCGTGAATCGAAATGGGCGACCGCTGATGTCGATGTGCAGAAATTACAGACCGAACGCCGTGTACTCTCCAGTTTTGGTGAGGCTCGCCGCCTGATTTCCAAGGAATTTCGCACAGTCAGTTTTGAGCCAAAAGATTCGTCGAATCAACAGGGATTATTGCGCAAGGTCAGCGGCACGCCGTTCGTTCCGAAAGATCCTTCGACGCTCAATCAACGATGCGCCGAAATTACGGGAATTCAAGTAGCAGGTCTGGCGAAACGAATCGACAGTATGCCGTCGAAAAAATCCTTCATTGGCGTCTCAGGTGGTTTGGATTCCACTCTCGCGCTTCTCGTCGCTGTGGAGGCCTATCGTGGACTGGGCTTGTCTCCGGATAATATTACCGGACTGACAATGCCGGGATTTGGCACCACCAGTCGAACGAAAAACAACGCGTTACAACTGATGGAACTTCTTGGGATCAAGAGTAAAACCATCGACATTCAAGAGCTGTGTTTCGAGACATTCAAGGCGATAAAACATCAGCCGTTCGGACTCGATATTTCCAATCTCAATGTCGATCAATTCTCGGAGCTCCTGCAAAAGCTCACCGCAGAACAACTGAAAAATGGTGACCTGGTTTTCGAGAACGTACAGGCACGGATCAGAACCACGCTGCTCATGTCGCACGGCTTTGTTCTCGGGACAGGAGACATGTCCGAGATGGCTCTGGGATGGTGTACTTACAATGCCGATCACATGAGCATGTATAATGTGAATTGCTCGATCCCGAAAACGCTCGTCCGTTTCATCGTCGACTACGTCGCTGAACATCGATTGAGTCGAGATTCGGGCGATGCGATGAATGACCGCAGTAGAATTCCCGATCCAACAGGGCGACTCTACAGCACGCTGAAAGACATTGTCGCCACGACGATCTCGCCAGAACTCTTGCCGCATTCCGGAGACCAGATCACACAAAGCACCGAGGATCACCTCGGCCCCTACGAACTTCACGATTTCTTTCTGTCGAATTTTGTGAGAAATGGATTTTCGCCCGAGAAAATTCTGTTTTTTTCCGATTTCGCGGAATTCACGCAGAGCTACTCGCGCGAGGTTCGCGAAAAGGCATTGAAACTCTTCATCAAGAGATTTTTCAGTCAGCAATTCAAGCGATCTTGCGTACCAGATGGGCCAAAAGTCGGATCGGTCAGTTTATCACCGAGGGGCGATTGGAGAATGCCGTCGGACGCAGATGCTGAGATCTGGCTAAAGTGGGCAGCAACGACTCCTTGATTGACTTCGCCGATCGGTAAGGGGCCAACAAATCAGGTGGGTGTTAAGCCCATTCAGCGATGCTTCCATTCGATTTAAACATCAACAAAAGCGATATAATGTGGAATAAATGATTGTCCGCTTTCGTATTCGAGGCGTACACGCTCCGCGAAATCTTGTGCGTCACTGGCAGAAACGCCTTGTCTTTACCCAGGTTTTCCATCACCGATTACAACGGAAATTATTCCCCGAGGGGATGAATATGTTAAGAGTTTTTGCCACAGATAAACACAGACTCACACAGATAAATGCAAAACAGGAAAACACAAACGTTGGAGTTTTCTAGGTGCATTTCATCGACTTTGTTCCTCTTTATCTGTGTGGTTCTGTGTTCATCTGTGGCTAAATTGTTTTTGAATTTCATTAGCGGACAACTTCGGGTTCGAGAAAATGACTAATGTCGTTTAATGAATACGACGCTGGCAGCGTCGGCCACGGTTTTGATCCTCGAACGGGAAGACAATTTCCAAAATCGCTTCATGACATCAACAGGAACAACGATGTTCAAATGGACTTGTTTCGCCGCCGCTCTGATTGTCAGTGGGGTCATGCTGTGGATGCTTAACGATGTGCGGGTTCATATTCGCAAATCGGTTGATACTGTGAACCGTGATCTTCCGATGATCCTCGATAAGACTCGTGATTCGGCGGATACGATGTCCACCTTGTCGCAAGATATCAAACAGTTACGAGAACTGGTTGTGGGTGACCAGACGACACGCGATGCGAACATCGTCGCGTACGAGACGGAGATTCTGAAACTGATCGAAAATTCGGGTGGAAAGATCGGGACTAAGAAATTGATTGGTACGGGATTATCCGATCCGGTCCCTGCGCGCGAATGGGTGGCTCGCGAACGCAAACTTGCCCTGTGGGACCAGGCGCGATCGAGTTCCAAAGCCGATCTCCTCAACCGAATCGGCCGCAGCACGGTGATGAACCGGACCTGGTACATCGACACTGGTGACAAGAGCACGAAATCCCTCGTCGACTGGGTTAAAGCTAATCACGCACCTAGCCGCGATCTCGAAAACCAAGAGGATAATAAGTAATCCGCACGGTCCGATTTTGTTCGATTGCATCTGCCAGGGCAAAGGCCCGATGACCACCACCGCAGGGGTGTAGGGGTTGCATTGAGATTGGTGAACTTGGATTACTGATTCGAGAGACTGGTGATTACAATTCGACTGTTCCGATCTGCTCCAATTGCTGCGCTGTCGGTGTTTGAAAAACTCGATAACGTATCGGGTAAAGATCTTCGACGGGTTCCAGCAGGTTCTTTGCGAATCTTTCGATGCGGTCCCACTTGCAGATCGCGGGACCATCGTCCACCTGAATCATGATCAAGTCTGTCTTCGGCAACAGGGCAGCACAGTCTTTGGCCCAGACGCAATACGACGTGACTTCACCGCTCGTTGTGTTTTTCAACCCGGAAAAGGAAGCGACGAAAACATCAATCTTCTCTTTTTCATGAATCGCATCCAGTAACGGTTTTTGTTCGGCATAGAGATCGGACAAGAACCGGTTTTCCAAACTTCGAAATTTGGGATAGCTCTCATGCGCTTGCGGAAAGGCCCAGTCTTCCCATTCTCCATCGACCAGCCTCAGCGGATAGGGTGACAGGGGACGGACTTCGTCGTTAAGAGTCATTTCTGCCAGATCGAGCATCATCTTCAACCCGATCTCGTCGTCGCTGCCTGTCACATACATGGCATCGCGCTGGGGAACCATCGCCACAGGGTCTCCCAGAACGTCCCAGGTTGAAACCTGATCTTTGAGGAGGATTCTAGCCGAATCGTAGTTATCTCCTGAAACTGCCGAATGGAATCGATCCCCGATTTTGGAATAGGCGATTGAAGTTTCCTGCAAATTCTGACAGGCAACCTCCATCGCTTCATAATACGTGACCCCCCACTTTTCGAGATCTTCATTTGAGAGCGACCGCATTGATGTTGGCAAGTCGTAGACCACAGTTGTGACGAGGTGACTCCCAAGTGGATAGAGCGGTGAGTCAAACGGCGTGGCGTTGCTGAGACGCTGGCGTAGACTCAGGTTCGCGTACACGGCTCGCGGCCAAATCTTTGGGCGAAGATTCTTTTTCGCCTCATCGAACCCTTCCGGCAATTCATCTCCTGCCGAAAAGAATGCCTGAGCAATCTGTTTGAGATGAGCTGCTCGCTCGGCGGAAGGCAACTTGCAATGTTCTTGATAAACATTCCCGAGATTAATCTCGCCGGCACCGGAATTCACGAGTCGAAACTGTTCACTCTCATATCGGTGTTGACGAAGATCGCCAGCATCACGCAACGCGCGGATCACCGACGAGGCAAATTGATCTCGCGATGGGGGGCCAAACAGCCAGTTGATCAGATCCATCGAAAATCCTCCCGTAACTGAGGGACGATAAGTATGAATTCTCAGACGGGAATGATAAGCCGACGCGAGCCAAATTCCATCGACAGCCATTTTCAAACTGAAGGAACATGCAATTCTGATCCGAACAGAAAGTTGTCCGTTCGAAACAGAGTCTCAATGGGTAGAGAACGGGAACTCAATCGTCTTCGCCAGCATACTCGTTTACCGTAAAGCGATAAATAAAGTCTGTTACAACATGTTCGTTGAATTCATTTTTCCCACTGCAACGCCGCCAAAATCGCAATCAAACAATTTTGACAGTGCAGATGGCTGCTTGAATTTGGTTTTCACTGTTTACTACCGGTACACTCGTCGATTCCGAATCAACGAAAAGAACGTGACGAAAGAGTAACATGGAAGCCGCAATCTGCATCAGGCTAGCTGTCCCAGAGGACTGGGAGGTCATTGCCGACTATAATTCACGCCTCGCTTTTGAAACCGAGGGGAAAAGACTCGACAATTCGACGATCTCGACAGGAGTACAGACGCTACTTTCTAACCCGCAGCATGGTCGATATTTCGTAGCTTGCATCGATGATCGGATCGTCGGTCAGTTAATGCACACACGGGAATGGAGCGACTGGCGAAACGGGGAGATCTGGTGGCTCCAAAGTGTTTACGTCCATACTGAACACCGGAGGGCCGGCGTGTTCCGAGCGTTGTTCCGCCATCTGGAAAAGCTTGCCGAATCGACACCCAATGTGATCGGGCTTCGACTTTATGCCGAAGAACATAATTCGAAGGCGTTTGAAGCGTATCGATCGCTGGGCCTGGTGCATGCTGGATACGTCGTCATGGAACGCTTTTTTTGACATTAGTCTTTATGCTAAAGGGAGTTTCAGCAATATCATGCAGCAAATCTGTCCCCTTCGTTTGACGGCATTTGAAAGGGAAGCGGGTTACGGGGCGTCTTTGACAAAGCGTGGAGTGTCAGTGCTCATTTCGATGTTGCGGTTGTTTGCCTACGCCTCACCGGGCTTTTTCACGCGTCCACTCTGATTCGACACAAGATCATTATAAATCGAGAGTTAAACGATAATTACAAGCCCCCTCCCTTTAAATTCAGCCCGACGCGCAAGCGAGGGATCTAATTCTCTTAAAGACGAAGAGAGGATCCCTCGCTTGCACGTCGGACTGACGAATTGCCTGGCCTCAATCCTCGTCAGCACTCCTCAGCGGTGTCCGGCAACGCTTGGAAAGATCGGCTGACCGCCAATCCTCCGGTGCCGCTGGCTTCGGGCTAAACGAGGAATCTTTTTCCTTAATTGTCTTGATAACGAGAGATTCTTGTTCCGATGGTTTGGAGTGAGATGCTCGACGGAGTATTATTCTCACAGCACCGCTGATACCGTCTCTGGCTGAAAAATCATCCCGCGAAATTCTGGCAACTGATGCCTGGTAATTCCCTGATTGACACCATTGGGTTTACGTCTCCAATTTGATTCTCGCCATCGTGGCAAATGTTTCGAGGTCAGACGCGAAATAGGACTTTCGAAAAGCGACCTGATCGTCGCTGCGAAACGAAATCTTTTGCAAGGACATGCTGTGGCCGATCTCTATCATGAGTGTGGAATTGCCGCGATCTACCATCTGCCGGGTGAGGTCAGTCGCATGGCCCCCAAGCAGGGACCCAACCAGGTGTCGCGACTGATGCCTCGGTTGCTGCTCGAAATTCAAAATCGAGGGCAACTTGCCGCCGGAATGACTGTTTATCGTCCTGGCCACGCACAGTTGCTCGACACCTACAAAGATGTCGGCACGGTGACCGAAGTTTTCCATCTGAACCAACAGGCGGACGCTGCGGCACTGATGGACCAATATGCGGGCCCGGCCGCCATCGGTCACGTTCGATACGCCACTTGCGGTACCGATGACAAAGGGAATGCCCAACCATTCGAACGCCACCATATCGAAAAGCACAAATGGTTTGCGTTTGGTTTTAATGGACAGCTGGCAAATTATAAGCAACTGAAGGCCGAGATCCTCTCGCAGCCGAATTTTCACCTGGCACGCGACTCAGACACCGAAGTGCTGATGCACATGATCTCGCAATTATTGTCTGGTGACCGCCAGCCGACGCTGCTGGAAGTCCTCTCACACTTGAGTGAGCGACTGGACGGCGCCTGGAATGTCGTGTTCATGAATGCCCTGGGTGAAATGTTTGTTGCCCGCGATCCGTTGGGAATTCGCCCCCTGTGTTACGCCGTCGAAGGCTCACTGTTCGCCGCCGCCAGCGAAAGTGTTGCACTTGCAAATCTGGGGTTTAAGCAGGAATCGATCCGAAACGTCCCTCCTGGTCACGCGGTTTTAATTCAGAACGGTCGGCTTGAAGTCAAACAATTCGTCGCCAGCCCAAGACGGGCTCACTGTTTCTTCGAGTGGATTTATTTCGCCAACGTTGCCAGTACGCTGGATGATCGAAGTGTCTATCTGACTCGGAAACGACTGGGTGAAGAACTGGCCCGGCAAGAGCGAACCGACCCGGCCTGTCCTCTGGACGATGGAGACACGATCGTCGTCCCCGTTCCCGATACGGCGAAGGCGGCCGCCGACAGCATGGCTTACACACTTGGCATTCCGTGTCTGGAAGGATTGATCCGAAACCGCTACATCGGACGAACGTTTATTGAAGGGACAAATCGCGAAGACAAGGTCCGCATGAAATTCACTCCACTCCCCGAAGTTCTTTCAGGAAAACGAGTGCTACTTGTGGAAGACACGATCGTTCGATCGACAACGATGAAGGTATTGATCTCACAACTTCGCGACCGTGGCCATGTGCGGGAAGTTCATGTGAGAGTCGCTTGCCCGCCCATCGTCGCCCCCTGTTTTTACGGCATCGACATGTCGACCACGAGTCAATTGTTCGCGCCCAAATTCATGGATGAAGGTGAATTGATGACTCCCGAAATCGAACGGGAAATGGCAAAAGCAATTGGTGCCGACAGCTTGAGATACCTTTCGCGTGGTGCGATCGCTCGCAGTGTTGACCTGCCGGCCAAATCACTTTGTCAGGCTTGCATCGACGGGTCGTACCCCACGGATGCGGGAACAGCGTTGTATGCCGAAGATATCCGTCGCTCGTGTGCGAACAACTGCTCGTCGACCCGTGTCTTCGATGAACCACTGGTTGTGGCGGCAAAATAACCTGTCTCAATTGGGATCGAATTTCATCTATTGAATCTGTGAGCGAGTCAGTATGCGTTTTACGAAGATGCACGGAGCGGGTAACGACTATATTTACGTAGACTGCTTTCGCGAGCAGCCTCCCCAGGATATTCCGGGAACAGCAATCCTGGTCAGCGACCGACATACCGGAATTGGCGGCGATGGCATCGTTCTGATCTGCCCTTCGGAAGTCGCCGACGCTCGCATGCGGATGTTCAACGCGGACGGCAGTGAATCCGAGATGTGTGGAAACGCCATCCGTTGCGTTGCCAAGTTCGTGTATGACCGAGGGATCGCCAAAAAGCCTGAATTGAAAATCGAAACCGGTCGTGGCGTTTTAACAATGCAGTTGACAGCAGGACGTGACGGACTGATCGACCGCGTGCGAGTCAATATGGGAACGCCAATTCTCGAATCGGCCCGCATCCCGACCTTGCTTCCCGGCGATCCACCAACCAATGTCCCTCTGGAAGTCGCTGGCAAAACAATTCATGTCACCTGCATTTCGATGGGGAATCCACACTGTGTCACCTTCGTCGACGAAGTCAACGACGACTGGGTGCTACGAGTGGGTCCTCAGATTGAACGGCATCCGGCATTCCCCCGCCGAGTGAATGCCGAGTTCATTCAAATCGTCTCGCCGACAGAATTCATCATGCGAGTCTGGGAACGAGGAAGTGGCGAAACAATGGCTTGCGGCACTGGGGCTTGTGCTTCGGCCGTGGCTGCGGTCTTGACAGGGCGAACCGAACGGACCGTGACCGCTCATCTTCGTGGCGGCGACTTACAACTGGAATGGTCGGCCGGCGGCGATGTGTTCATGACCGGTCCCGCGACAGAAGTTTTCAGTGGCGAATGGAATGGGTAGCGTCGAAAGTTGAGTCGCGCAAGTTTTGAATTTGTGGGCCAATCAGAATCGTACTTGACTCAGCGGAAATCGAGGATGTTTGAGTCGATGGAGTTGCCTTCAACGTTCTTCCGGCCCAAAGTGGCCATTCGTTCCAATAGCCAGCGCCAACGGCCCTGGCTCAGATCCCCTGTGTCTTATTCAGGCCTGAAGGGGCGACCATTCGATGTCAAAGCGGCTTCTGACGTACATTTTAAGAACGGACGGCCCTTCAGGCCTCAGATGGTTTCGTGGTTGACGACGGAGCAGGGCCGATGGCCCTGGTTATTTGAACCGCTGGCCTTTTGGGCCGAAAAACAAGATCTCGGAAATTGCCATGAACCCTTGATCAGAAAAGACATCCCGAATAAACGCATCAGGTACCACTGTTTGACCGCCTTCTGTCACACAATGAATTTAGAGCGGTATAACGGTATCTGGAGAAGACACTGCTTCTCCGAAGATTGCGATGCAGTGGTACAGACACCTGATTTAGACGTTTGACAAAGCACGGCGCCACTATGAACGCACTCCAATTCAGCGATAAGATCTGGTGCCTGCCGATCATTCACGGAAGCGGTGACTTCGCGATCGAAGTCCGCCGAATGATGCTTTCGGACCACTTCGATTGTCTGGCTGTTCCGCTGCCACCGTCGTTTCAACACGATGTAGAACGCGCGATTGAGTTTCTCCCCAATGTCTCGTTCGTCATTCAGCCGGAAACTCCGCCGGTGACCTCACGCGAATGGACAGGATTTGAAAACGAAAACGAATCGGACGAGACTGGCAGCCAGCCACGTGCGGCCAGTTACGTTCCGATCGATCCGTGCCAGGGGGTCATTGCAGGCCTGCGGATCGCAATGGAAGAGCGAATGCCGCGTGCCTTTATTGACCTCGAAACGGCTCAGTTCGAGACCTATTTCGGCGTCCTTCCAGACCCCTACGTATTGAAGCACGTCTCACCTGAAAAATTCGCAGCTGCGGTGCTTCCGAGCATCCCACGCGGTCACGAAGGCCAGCCTCGCGACCGTGTCACTTATATGGCAGAGCAACTTCACGAACTGGAAAAACGCCACTCGAAAATTCTGTTCATCTGCTCGCTGCTTGACTGGCCCTGGATTCGCGAGGCGTATGTCGAGAGAACGGTTAGTGACAGCAGCGATGATGAGATCGAATCGACTTCCATCTATGCGGTCGACCCTGGAACGCTGTTATTTGGATTAGGCGAATTACCCTACATCACGGGTCTTTACGAACGAGCCCGATCAGAACTGGGTGAGGATGAAAATCTTTCAATCGATGGCGTGAAGGCCATGCTGCTGGCGGCAAGGGACCGATACCAGAAAAATCTCGGCAAACGGGCTCGAAAGATCACGCCCAAATTATTGCGAGTCTTTCTCCAATATGTACGGAATCTTACCCTCACCGAACGACGCTTGTCACCGACGCTCTATACGTTGATCATCGCTGCGAAACAGATTGCCGGTGATCAGTTTGCGATCGCGCTGGCCGACGCCGCACGGGAATATCCATTCGACGGTCGCATTCCGTATCCACTAATTCGGTTGGGGATTGATCGAGGTCAGCTGCCTGATGGCACGATGGTCGACTTAAAAAACCGTCTACCGGGGCAAGCTCTGGAATGGCGAAGCTGCAAGCTGAAGCCCGAACCGCCGAAGCCACAGCAGGAAGACTGGCTGATGCAATGGAACCCGCATCGCCAATGCAGTTGGCCGCCCGAAGACGTCGCGATCGAAAAGTTTCGAACGCACGTCAAAGACACGGCATTAAACCTGCTCGGTACTGACCTGGCTCGAAGCGAAAAATTCTCGACCAGTCTGAAGGATGGGCTGGATATCCGCGAAACACTGCGCAACTGGCATACAGGGAATCTGTACGTCAAAGTGCTGCCACCGACTCGTGGAACACTTGACTGCGTGGTGATGTTGTTCGACAGTCCGGCCGATCCGCGTGATTATCCGTGGCGAGTCACCTGGCACGCCGAGCATCACGACGAATCGACGCTCGCTCTCTTTGCTACTAATTATCTTCAAGAGCTGGTAGGGCCAGGGATCGGTCAGGCCTCGTACGGCGGTGCCGTATTCTTGTTCCCTCCTCGACCAATCCCTGATATCTGGACGAACAGGCGTTTCGACTTTACGGATACACTGGAAGAACGACTGATTGCATCCGCTTGTTATCACGCGAAAGAACGGCATGTCGCGCTGCTCAGTCACGGCCCACCCGGTCTGGCCTGGCGGCAATTGGCGAAGAAATTCGGCAAGAAGTTGATTCACGTTCCACTGGCGAAATTCAGCCAGGAAACAATCCAGCAACTGCGAGTTTTTCACGTCTTGAACGGACAAAAAATACGCACGTTTGCCGCTGATTTTATTCGCAAAGTCTGATGAGGTCCTGCATGTCCGAATTATCGCATTTCGATGATCAGGGCCAAAGCCGTATGGTCGATGTCGGCGCGAAAGAGGTGACACTACGCCTGGCTCGTGCGGAGACGTTCGTCCACATGCAACCCGGCACATTGTCACTGATCCTCAATCGTCAGGTTGCCAAGGGAGACGTGTTCGAAGTCGCGCGACTTGCAGGGATCATGGCCACAAAACGAACGGCGGATCTCATTCCACTGTGTCATCCGCTCGGCATCGACGGAGTTGATTTGACTATGGCCGCTGTTGGTGACACCACAGTTCGAATCGAAGCAACGGTTCGGGTTCATGGACGAACCGGCGTGGAAATGGAAGCATTGACAGCGGTCACAGTCGCCAGCCTGACAATTTACGATATGTGTAAATCTGTCGACAGGACAATGTCGCTTGGACCTGCCCGTTTACTCGAGAAACGGGGTGGCAAGAGTGGCCACTTTGAAGCGCCAAGCTCAAAACATGGGTCATAGGCATTGTCATTACTCATGTTCGGCGGGTGAATAGCGAACGAGCATTGAGATCAATGGGTACGTATTGATGTCGGTAATTGTCTCGTGGGGCAATTACCGAAGGAGTTTACAAAGCCCCCACCCAACCGCCACTGCGGCGGAGGGTTTTGGTAAGATCGACTGCTTCATCGCAACTCTCACGACGTTGCCTTTCAGGGCGATGCTCGATGATTTGGATTAATACCTGGGGCGGCGCACGAAGATGAACTTGCCCCGGGCTGATATCTGTCAGCCCTTCAGACTGAAATTTGCTCCGACTTCACCGAAGTCAGGAATTCTGCGGATACCTTTAATTACGGAGTGCCGTTCAATGTTCGTCCAAATACGGACGAAACGGGTGTCGCTAGTCAACGGTTTTTCACAACGAGTCTCGATTGAAGTTGGTGAAAATATGGATAAAGGCAAACTCGTATTTTCTACAGCAACTTTTCGGGAACTTTCTGTCATTAAGCACGTCTCAGTCACTCGTCAAACTCGAATTTCTTTCGCAGACTATGACGGGAACTCATCTCGAATTGTCAGCACGTCTACGACAATCAGGAGCAAACATGCGACGCCTCGCACTGATCGGAGTATTGGCTATGAATTGGATGTCGACGGGATTCGGCGGGGAAATCGACTTTGTCGAAGATTTTGTGCTTGCCAAAGATCGGGCCGCAGTGCTGAAGCAGCTTGTTCCCGGCACGGAAGAATTCAGCTATTACCACGCATTGCATTATCTGCAGACCGAACAGTTCGACAAAATGGATGGCCTGATCTCGGCCTGGGTGCAGCGGCATGGCGAGACACAGCGAGTCTCTGAGATTCGCACGCGGTATGCGCTTGCGACCTATGACAAAAGCCCGCAAAAGACATTGGAGTTTCTGCGAGGACGGCTGGGTCTCAACTACCCGCACCAGAAGGAAGAACTTAACCGTGAACCGAATCTGCCAACGGCGCTCGATCAGGCCTGGATTTCACGCGACGCCTATCTGAAGCGGGCCAACGCCGTTACGACAGATCAAACAAACTCGTTCGAGGACACGGCTCTTGACTGGTTAGTCGACACCGAACTGGGGGCAAATCAACGCCGCAGCTTGCTTTCGCGACTTTCCCGTCCAGATCATGAAAAACTCGTTAAGCTGGTCATTGATGACCTGAAACACATCAATTCTGGCGGATTCGGATCGCTTGGAATCCATCGACAATTGCTGGTGACTCAACTGGAAGAACTGGCGAAGGGGATGCCGGACCTGCTGAACAATCAGAATTTTGTGTCGGCTTACCTGACAAAACTTCAGCCGACCGCAGACGAAGACTGGCGACGCGACCCGAATCGTTTGGAAGCCTGGCTCGATCGACTGGCCAAATTCACCACTCGACTTTCGCCGGTTCATAATTCATTAAAAGCTCACGTACTGTATCACCGCCTGGTACTAGACCGACAGCGCGGCAACCTGAACAAAGAGCGGTTTGTCGAGTACTTGAAGCTGCCGCGACGGGTTGGCTATCTTTCCAAACGAATGGCAGAATCCGAGGCGTTCAGGAATTTCCCTTGTGATCTCAACGCCAACTACATCGCGGCCACGTTGCTTCTACCGATCGGCGATGACGAACCGCTGGTCCGCAGTTATCTGGCCGCATTTCTCGTGAATGCTCCTAACACGAAGGAGTTCGATCCCTATCTGAATGAAGTTTACCTGCAGCAGTTGTTTGCCGAGGTCAAAATTGTTAACGGATTAGGGGATGCCGAACAGTGGGCGTCTCAACTTCCGCCGGTTCAATTTCAACAACTCAAAGACCGAGTTGATCTCGACTTTGCCTTTACGAACAAGACACAGTTTGCGCCGGACGAACCAGTCAAGCTCGATCTCTACCTGAAAAATGCCGGGACATTGATCGTCAAAGTGTTTGAGATCAACACGAAAGCGTTCTACCGGTCGCAATTAAAAGAAATCGACACGGATATCAGTCTGGATGGCCTGGTCGCGAACGTCGAACAGATCCATCCCTCCAGCGAGCCTCCACTACGACGCATCGCAAAGACATTTGAATTCCCTCAGCTTGAAAAGCCGGGCATTTACATCGTCGATTTCATTGGAAACGGCCGAAGCAGCCGTGCCCTGATTCGGAAAGGGCGACTCCGATACCTGGTCCGAACGAGTCCGATTGGCCACGCGTTTACGATTCTCAATGAGAAAAACGAACAAGTCAAAGATGCGTCGCTGTGGCTGTCGGGGCATGAATATCTGCCTGGTGACGATGGCGCGATCCATGTCCCATTCGCCGCCAATACCGGCCGTCAGCCCATCGTGATCTCACAAGGGGGGCTGTCGTCGCTCGACTTTTTCCAGCAAGAGGCCGAGAACTTTAATTTGACGGCCGGTTTCTATGTTGATCGCGAATCTTTACTGAAACAGAAAACCGCCGAGTTGATCGTTCGAGCCGGGCTGAGCGTGAACGGAACTCCTGTTTCGCTGAAGCTGCTCGATGACGTCAAACTCACGATTGTTTCGACAGATCTCGATGGAATCGCTTCGTCACAAGAATTGCCAGACTTCAAGTTGTACGAGGATCGTGAGACGACTCACGAATTTCAGGTTCCAGCCCGACTGGCATCACTGCAGTTCACATTGTCCGGCCGCGCCAAGAAACTGAGCGAAGGGGGCCGGAAGATCGATCTGTCCGCCAGCGATTCCGTCGCGCTGAACGGAATCGATCGGACAGAAAAAATTGAGTTCGTGCACCTGGCCAAATTTGGAGACACCTATGTCATTGAACTGAGAGGAAAGACGGGTGAGACGAAATCGTCGCGACCCGTTCAATTGGCATTCAAACATCGTGACTTTCGAGATGTTTTTCACGCGACCTTGAAAACGAATGCGGCCGGACGAGTTGAGCTTGGCCGATTGGCAGACATCGTCTCCATCACCGCCGAGACCCCGGAAAACACGCAGCAAACCTGGGATTTGCGTGGTGATTCACACACCTATTTCCAGACCGTACACGGCAAAGTCGGCGATCCGATCGTCGTCCCCTTTCTCAGTCGCTCGACGGCGCTGCCAGCCGCAGGGGCCGTTGTGAAACCGACGCGGGACGAGCTATCGCTGCTTGAAGTCCGTAGCGATGTCTATGTCGCGGACCGCTTTGAACACCTCAGTTTGAAGGATGGTCTCGTCGTTTTGAATAAACTTCCCGCGGGCGACTATGACCTGCTCCTCAAATCGACCGGTGCCCCGATGCGAATTCGGGTCACGGATGGCCCCAAGCTGGCCGGATTCCTCTTAGGAAACGTGCGACAACTCGAACTGCCTCGACTGGCACCGCTGCAGATCGAATCGATCACGCCGGCCAATGATGGCTTGAGCATCAAGCTGAAGAACGCGACGAAATTCACCCGCGTGCACGTCTTCGCCAGTCGATATGTCCCCGAGTACGACGTGTTCAAAAATTTGAGCCGGGTACGAGGGACTGAGCCGTACGTATTTCAGCAGACACCGGCAAAGTCCGTCTATCTGACAGGACGAAACATCGGCGATGAATATCGCTATATCATCGATCGTAAATATGCGACCAAATTTCCTGGCAACACGCTTGAACGACCGTCTCTACTGTTAAACCCGTGGGCTGTCCGCACGACAGAAACCGGAGAACAGCAGGCGGCAGGAGGGGATGACTTTAGAGCGGCAGGTGCAGCTCCGATGAGCAGCTCATTGCGGAGCGACGCGGCGATGCTCGAATCACGAACCCCAGGCGCCACGAATCTGGCGAATCTGGACTTTCTTGCACAGTCGTCGGTCGTTTTAACGAACTTGATTCCGGACGACGCGGGTGTCGTCAAAATCGGCAAGGATGAGATCGGTCCGCATCAGCACATTCATGTTGTGGCGGTCGATCCTGTCAGTACGACGTATCGCAGCGTTTCATTGCCGGAACTCAAAACGGAGTTCCTGGACCTGCGGCTATTGAGTGGTGGACTTGATCCGAAAGGCCATTTCACTCAACAAAAACAGATCAGCATCGTTCCTGCCGGCCAGACTTTTACGCTGCATGACATCACGACGTCGAAGTTTGAAGCGTACGACAGCTTGTCGAGAGTTTACGGGCTGTATACCACGCTCAGCCAGGACCCCAAGCTGATTGAGTTCTCGTTCATCCTCAACTGGCCAAAACTGAAGCTGGAGGAAAAACGTGCATTGTATTCAAAACATGCGAGCCACGAACTTTCGTTTTTCCTGTTCAAGAAAGACCCGGAATTCTTCCAGACGGTCATTAAACCGTACCTGGCCAATAAGAAGGATCTCACGTTTATCGATCGGTTCCTGTTGGAAGATAACCTGTCAGAGTACCTTCAACCCTGGCAGTACCAGCAACTGAATATCGTTGAGCGGATTCTGCTTGCGCAGCGATTAAAGGATGAACGACCGCACGCATCGCGACACGTGTCTGATCTTTATGCGTTACTACCGCCAAACACCGAGAATTTCATTCGTTTGTTTGAGACGGCGGTCAAACGAAGCTCGCTGGAAACTTCAGATCCATTTGGATTCATTGCCGCTGGCGATCGACTGAGCGAGCGTGCGATATTGTCTGAGTCTCTCGTTGAGGAACAGGCGGCCAACGACCTGGCGCCTATGAGTACAGTGTTGGGACGGGCCATGGCAGCGGGATCGGGGGGAGAACGTTCGAAACGGGAGTTATCTGTAAAGGATTCGTCGGAAAATCAACTCGAAGCCGTCAAAAAGAACCAATTGCGACGTGGGTCGGCGCTTGCCAAGGGAAAAGACAAATTCGGTTATGCCAAAGAAGAAAGTAAGTCCGTCAAGGAGATGGATGGCGACTTCGTGGTAGAAAGCGAATCACTCTCCTTATTCGGCGCCCCCGAGGGAGTTCAGCTTCGCCAACTTTACCGGAAACTCGACCAGACGATGGAGTGGGCTGAAAACAACTATCACCATTTGACGATCGATCAGCAGCATGCGGGACTGGTGACCGTTAACGCGTTCTGGAAGGATTTTTCCCAGCATGATCCTGCCGGCCCGTTTCTCTCACGAAACCTGGCCGAAGCATCGCGGAACTTCCCTGAAATGCTGCTGGCTCTGGCCGTGCTTGATCTTCCCTTTGAAGCTCCCAAGCACGAGACCACGTTCGACGGCCCCAAGATGACGCTCACACCAGGCGGTCCACTTGTCGTGTTCCACGAAGAAATCAAGCCGTCGGCGGCTGCCGATGGCTCAACCAAAGTTCTCGTCAGCCAGAACTTCTTTCGTTACGGTGACCGCACTCGACTTGAAGCGGGAGAACAAGTTGATAAGTTTGTAACCGAAGAATTTTTAAGGCAGGTCGTCTACGGCTGTCAGGTCGTCGTCACGAACCCGACTTCGACTCGTCAGAAGCTGAATGTTCTGCTTCAAATTCCCGTCGGTGCCATACCGGTTTTGAATAGTCGGGAAACGCAAACAATCCACATAAGTCTCGAGCCGTATCATACTCAAACCCTGGACTATCACTTCTATTTCCCCGCTGCGGGCCAGTTCGCGCAATTCCCCGTTCACGTCGCCAGAAATGAAACGCTAATTGCATCGACGGCAGCAGTCACTTTGAATGTTGTCGACAAACCGACCAAAATCGACACGGGTTCGTGGGACTACATTTCGCAATTCGGTTCAACCGACGACGTTCTGACGTTCCTTGACAAGAACAACGTTGACTCGGTGAACCTTGAACGAATCGCATGGAGGATGCACGATCCGAAAGTGTTTGTCGCAGTCCTGGAAAAACTGTCTCAACGTCACGTCTATCACAATACGTTGTGGTCGTATGCGTTAAAGCACAATATCCCAGATCGTGCGAGAGAATACCTGATGCACTCCGAACAGATCGTTAACACCTGCGGAGGTCGACTGACCAGCACGCTGTTGACGATCGATCCCGTAGCCAGACGGACGTTCGAACACCTGGAATATAAGCCGCTGGTCAATGCCCGTGCTCATTCATTGGGGAAGCGCCGTCAGATTCTGAACGATCGTTTCCATCACCAATATCATCAGACATTGCATCAACTTTCCTACGAGCGAAAACTTGACGATGATGATCTTTTAACCGTGACCTACTATCTTTTGCTGCAGGATCGGATCGAAGAAGCGTTGGCAACGTTTGCCCAGGTCAACGTCGATAAGGTCTCGACGAAGATGCAGTACGAATACTGCGCAGCGTACCTCGATTTCTTCACGGATGATCATCAAAAAGCGCGACGTATCGCCGACAAATACACCGATCATCCTGTCGATCGATGGCGAGAAACATTCGCGGCGATTGGCGCTCAACTTGATGAAGCCGAGGGGAAAGATGCCAAGCTGGTCAGTGACGAAGATCGCAACCAGCAGCAAACTCAACTGGCGGCGACGGAGCCGAACTTCGATTTCACGGTGGAAGCGAAACAGATCAAGCTCGACAGCCAGAATCTGAAGTCGGCCCGCATCAACTTTTACGAGATGGATGTCGAGCTGTTGTTCAGCCGGAACCCCTTCGTCCAACGTTTCAGTGGCCAGTTCAGTTCGATCAAACCGAATCGCTCTGAAGACGTGACCCTGGATGATGGTAAAAACGCCGCCGAAGCAGGGAACGGAAAACAGTCAACGAAGCTGATTCGCCTGCCGGGTGAACTCGACAACAAGAACGTGCTCGTCGAAATTGTCGGGGCAGGGCAGACGAAGACCCAGGCCTACTATTCGCATTCCCTGTCGGTGCAGGTGATTGAGAATTACGGTCAGGTCAAAGTGACACACCAGACCACGGGCAAGCCGGTCCCCAAAGCGTACGTCAAGGTCTATGCTCAGATGGCTGACGGCAGCGTGAAATTCTACAAAGACGGCTACACCGATCTTCGCGGTCGTTTCGATTTCGCATCGCTCAACACGAACGCACTCGACGTCGCCACGAAGTTTTCGATTCTTGTTCTGAGTGACGAATTCGGAGCGTTGGTTCGTGAGGCCAATCCACCGAAACGGTGATATTCAACAAATGACGGTGGCTCAAAGATTACGCATAACGACTGCCCCGTAGTGGTGGTTAACGGAACTTTGTACCAGCGCACGCCTTCAATGTTTCGTGCAATTCGCAACGGCAAAGGTCCGTTGTGCGAATGTCGGCGGAGGGGATTGTCGTGCCAACGTTGAGGAATTCGTGAACGCATGGCAAACGTCGACGCAAATTACAGCCAATCATCCAGCTTCGAGGGTTGATTAATCTCCGCTCGAAGCTGGATGATTGGCGCGTGGCTAACCCGCTCTTTGTCGACTCCATGTTTGTTGTGTTTACTTTCATTTTGTTTCTTAACGTTTGGAATCCATAACTTGACAGGCTGAAATTAAAATTTATCATATAACTATTTAAACTTTTTTCGTTGCCTCTTAAGGTTGTATAGTTTTTTCAGACACATTGAAGAACTTATGTTGCACATATTTTAACGCATGGAAGAAAATCCGGAACAAAACAATTTCGTCAGATGTGTCTGGAGATATTGGAATTGGTGGGCCTCGAAGACTCGACCGCACCCTACGAATCTGCAATACGATTGAAACTCGTTGAAGTTGGCCAACTTGGTCAACTTCAACACCCGAGAAACACTAAAAAAAGGGAACTTTGCCAACTTGGCCAACTTTTTTTCGTGATGGTCGCCGGGATGCCAGGTTTGGAATTGGCGGGCCTCGAAGACTCGACCGCATCCTACGAATCTGCAATATGATTGAAACTCGTTGAAGTTGGCCAACTTGGTCAACTTCAATACCTGAGAAACACTACAAAACACGGAACTCGGTCAACTTGGCCAACTTTTTTTCGTGATGGTCGCCGGGAGGCCAGGTTTGGAATTGGTGGGCCTCGAAGACTCGACCGCACCCTACGAATCTGCAATATGTTTGAAACTCGTCGAAGTTGGCCAACTTGGTTAACTTCAATACCTGAGAAACACTACAAAACAGGGAACTCGGCCAACTTGGCCAACTATTCTCTGAGGAGAACAAACGAGGAGACATTCGGTCGGATACTTGTGCGGGATCGGGAGACCCTCGCACAACGCTAATTGGCGTTTTTGCCGAACGCCGAGTTGACTTAAGGTACTGCAACATATAGATTTTTCGTGATGCGTTCAGCCGTTTCGGTTCGATGAAGTATTATTGAGTCAGATATTTTGCTTGAGCAGCCTAACTCAAAGTCATCAAACGAACCACGTAGGCAACCGCTGAAGCGCCGGGAGTTTGAACTGGCGAACGCCATTGTTGGGCTCAATTGATGACAATGCATTCTGAAATGCTACTACGAATGTGAGAAATCTATGCTGACAATCCTGGGTCGCCGGCCATCATCCCTGAGGGGGTTCTGTGACGGAATCTCGCGTCGCGATTTTCTCACTGTCGGCGGAATGGCTCTCGGGGGAATCGCCCTGACCGACACGCTTCGGGCGGAATCGTTGGCGAAGGCAGGGACTTCTCACAAGGCGATCATCAATATTTATCTGCCTGGTGGCCCGCCGCATCTCGATATGTGGGACCCCAAGCCGCAGGCCCCAGCCGAAATCAGAGGGGAATTTCAGGCGATCCAGACCAATGTTCCGGGGATCGAAATCAGCGAGATGTTTCCGCGAATGGCCCAGATGATGGACAAGTTCGTCCTGGTGCGATCGCTATCTGATTCGGACGGAGCGCACGATGCCTATCAGTGCATGACCGGTCGTCGTAAGGGTGGACGAACTCCGCCCGGCGGATGGCCGCAAGGGGGTGCGTGGGTTTCTAAGATGAAAGGCCAGGTCAATCCGGCAATTCCGGCCAATGTCGCCCTGATGTATCAGACTGGCAATCGGACTTGGGGTGAAACTGGCGACGGCGGTTTTCTGGGCGTGGCCCATTCACCGTTCAATCTGCTGGGGAGGGAAGCTCGCAGCAGTTCTGAAAACATGACTTTGCACGGAATCACTCTGGATAAGCTGCGGGACAGAACCTCGCTGAGGGCCTCATTGGATAAATTCCAACGGACCGCAGATCAGCGGGGGCAGATGGAAAGCATGGACGTTTACGCTCAACAGGCAATGGGAATTCTAACGACATCGAAACTGGTCGACGCACTCGATTTATCAAAAGAAGATCCTCGGATTGTCGCTCGTTACGGAAAAAGTCGCGAAGATTTCCAGCGCGACGGTGCACCACCAATGATTGAGAATTTCTGTGTCGCTCGGCGACTGGTCGAAGCTGGAGCACGGTTTGTTTCACTGAACTACAGCCGCTGGGATTGGCACGGCGCAGACGGAATGAACTATCCAAAATGCCGTGAAGAGTGTCCGCTACTGGACCAAGGATTGTCGGCACTGGTGACCGACCTGCACGAACGAGGTCTTGATCGCGATGTCTCTGTTGTCGTGTGGGGTGAGTTCGGTCGAACGCCAAAGATCAATAACAACAACAGTCGAGACCACTGGCCACAAGCGAATACGGCCGTCCTGGCCGGGGGAAGCATGCAGACGGGTCAGGTTGTCGGCTCCACAAACCGGAACGGCGAGCATCCTTCGTCGCGCCCGGTCAAATTCCAGGAAATCTTCGCGACTCTTTATAAGTGTGCGGGAATCGACGTGCAAAACGTGCGAGTCTTCGACCTTGCTGGGGTACCACAGTATCTGGTTGACCCAGGCAACGAACCATTGCACGAAGTCGTCTAATCTGCCGGGCACAGCCGGTTCATGCGCGTCGCACGATGGGTTTAGAATAGATAATCGTTCGCGCGTTGACCGGGGAAGAGTCAGGCTGGTCTGATGATGCGACTGGAAACGGACTTAGCGGGATTACCCGTACGCGTTCAGAGCGGACTAGCGGTACTATCACACAGGCCGCCACGGTTTTGGAGTCTTCGACAAGGCCGTGGCTTCATGGTTCGAAAACTTGTCCGAAGAGCACGGCCTTACCGAAGACGGTAAAATCGCGGAACCCGTTATCCTACGCTCGGTTTCAAGAGTGTATCGTCCCTTGCTTGCCAAAACTCCCAACTTTAGCTCCTTTCATCAGTCCCGAGCATGGCTGTTGATTCGTGCCATCGGCTTCCAGCGGCCAATGTCCTGGCATTGTGCTTTGACCGTCGTCATGCTCATCGACATTCGTTATATTTTGATATCGAGTCATTCCACACTGCGGTTGCATTTCGCGGAGGCTAGAGGCCTCCGCTACGTTGGGCCCCCTCAGAGATCTTCACCATTGTTTACTCATCGATTCTTCACTGCGTTTGCCGTTGGGTTGGTCCTGACGAGTATTTCCGTTGCTTATTCGGCACCACCTGACTTTGCTCATGATGTTGCTCCGATTATTCGCGAGCACTGTGGCAAATGTCATCTCGGGGCGAACAAGAAAGGGGGGCTGTCGCTTAATACTCGTGCGACGCTTCTTGCCGGTGGAGATGATGGCAAGGTCATTGTCCCAGGAAAGAGCGGTGAGAGTCGGTTAATCACTGCGGTGGTCTCGCGCGATCCTGATCTTCAGATGCCGCCTCAAGGGGCGAGGCTAACCGACACACAGGTTGCGAAATTAAAAGAATGGATCGACGCTGGAGCAAACTGGGATGAAGGGTTTGTTTTTCAAAAGCCCAGTTATGAACCGCCGCTGAAACCAAGACGACCAGAACTCCCTCCGATAATCGGATTACGATCACACCCGATCGATCGGTTGATTGATGCGGATCTCACCAGGCAGCGACATCAACGACCGGCCCCTTTGGATGACGTCGCGTTTGCCCGAAGAACCGCTCTCGATCTAACGGGATTGCTTCCGTCTGTTGAATCTTTGAATTCATTCCTCGCCGATAAAGATCCTGATCGTCGAACCAGATGGATCGACCAACTGCTGGCGGACGAAACGGCTTATGCTGAACATTGGCTGACGTTCTGGAACGATTTGCTCAGAAACGACTACGGCGGGACCGGCTTTATCACTGGCGGACGAAAGCAGATCAGTAAGTGGCTATATCAGGCTTTGATCGAAAACAAGCCTTACGATCAGATGGCACGGGAATTGATTTCACCCAGTCCCGAATCAGCCGGATTCGGTGACGGGATTCGTTGGCGCGGGACAGTCAGTGCCGGCCAGACGGTAGAGATTCAATTTGCTCAGTCTGTCGGACAGGCATTCCTGGGGATTAATCTGAAATGCGCCTCATGCCACGACAGTTTTATTGATCGCTGGAAGCTGGACGAAGCGTATGGTCTGGCTGCGATCTATGCGACCCAGCCGCAAGAGATTCATCGCTGTGATAAACCGATTGGACGCAAAGCGGTCGCGAGCTGGCTGTTTCCAGAACTGGGCCAGGTCGTCGCAACAGATCCACAGCCGGAACGGCTGAAACAGCTCGCGTCATTGATGACTCATCCGGAGAACGGACGATTTACTCGTACGATCGTCAATCGGTTGTGGCAGCGCATGATGGGGCGAGGAATCGTGCATCCGGTTGATGCAATGCAGTCAGAACCATGGAACGCAGACTTGCTCGATTACCTCGCAGTCGACTTTGCCGAAAACCGGTATGACTTGAAACAGACGTTGAAATTGATTGCGACCTCGGCAGCGTATCAGTCGCAATCCGAAATCATTGATCCTCAGGCAGATCAGCAGAACTATACGTATGGTGGTCCGCGAGCGAAGCGCATGACCGCCGAACAATTTGTGGATGCAGTCTGGCAGATCACTGGTTCAGCTCCAAAGTCGTTTGACGCGCCGTTTGCCCGCGGCAAAGCGGACGGATTATCTCCCGAATTGAGTAAATTATCAGGCCTATGGGTCTGGTCGTCCGCTGACGCCTCTTTGGCAATTCCCAAAGCGGGGGAAGCGATCTCCATTCGCAAGAAATTCAATTTGCCAGCAGTACCGACAAGGGCAGGAGGCGTATTCACCTGCGACAATTCGTGCGAGTGTTACGTAAATGGAAAGAAAGTTTTTAGTTCAACAAACTGGGAGCAGATCGAGGGAGTTTCCCTTGAATCCTCACTTCGAGCTGGGAATAACGAAGTTCTGATTTTGGGAAAGAATGGCGGTAGCGATCCGAACCCCGCAGCGATTTTTTGCGAAATCTTTGTCCGTCTGCCAGACGGGACATCGCAAACGATTGCGTCAGACGCGACATGGGAATGGACCTCGACGTTGCCCGGTCCAAACGGCAAGTTTTCGAATGAACCGAAGGATTGGGCCAATGCAGTACCCGCCGCAAATCAAGGCGTTTGGGGAAGCCGAACCGGCGGCGAACTTTTGGTACAATTGACTCATGTGGCGTTGAAACCGCAGCGAATGGTTCGTGCGTCTTTGTTAAAGGCGGACTTTCTGCAGAAGATGCTGGGGCGTCCCAACCGGGATCAGATTGTAACGACTCGCCCGAATGAACTAAGTACTCTGGAAGCGATTGATCTCAATAACGCTCAACCGCTGGCGGACAGCTTGTCTGCAGGTTCGAAAATCTGGTTGCAGAAATTCGCTTCACAACCGGACAAACTTGTCGACAATATCTACCTGGCACTGCTGTCGAGATCACCGTCTGCCGAAGAACGAGCGTTATCGGTCGAGGCTCTCGGCACTTCATATGATGAGCAAAGTGTTCAGGATCTCATGTGGGCTGTCTTGATGCAGCCTGAGTTTCAACTCGTGCGATGACATTATTAAATGGATGATACGCGCCATGACCCATCAAAAGTTTGAATTTTCTGATAATCAGTCCGAAGAGATTGCCCGGCGTTTATTCCTGAAGCAGCTGGCGGTGGCCAGTGCGGCAACGCTGGCGGTGAACGAGCCGAAATTGCTGCGTGCCGAGTCAGTTGAGCATCCGCGTCCAACTGCCGACTCGTGTATCCTGCTTTGGATGGGTGGCGGGATGGCCGCTCCAGATACATTCGATCCCAAGAAGTATGTTCCTTTCGAAGTTGGCGTCCCCGTGAAAGAGATCGGCAGCACATTCCCTGCGATCGATACTGTGGTGGACAACATCAAGATCACCAAGGGCTTCGAAAACGTCGCAAAGATTCTCGATCGCGGTACGCTGATCCGCTCGCACGTGTTACCCGATTTAGGCAGCATTCTGCACTCACGTCATCAGTACCATTGGCACACGGGATATGTACCTCCTCAGACAGTGGCGTGCCCACACCTAGGTGCCTGGATGGCACGGGTACTCGGCCCGAAAAACCCCGTCATGCCGCCGTTCATTACGATCGGTCAGCGGTTGGAAGGTGTCGGCGAATCGGAAGAATTGAAAGCGTTTACTACGGCCGGCTTTTTCGGAAGTCAGCACGGTCCCATGGTTTTGCCTTACCCCGATCAAGCGGCTCAATCGGTTCGCCCGCCGAAAGGGATGGAATCAGGCCGGTTTGAAAGTCGGCAACGTCTTTTCCAGAAGTTGCTCGATCGATCACCTCAACGGGACCGGATGAGCGACTTCCAGCAGCAATCCTATTTACGTTCGCTGGACGGAGCCCATCGGCTGCTCAGCTCCAAAGATCGGGCCGCATTTGATCTGAGCCTGGAACCGAAAGAGAGCGCGGAACTTTACGGAACCAGCCAGTTCGGTCGCGGCTGTTTACTTGCGAGACGACTCGTGGAGTCGGGTGCCCGGTTCGTAGAAGTCACCACAGAATATGTCCCGTTCCTGAACTGGGACACTCATGCCAACGGCCACGAAACTTTGGTTCGGATGAAGCAGGAGATCGATCAACCAATTGCTCGATTGATTCTCGACCTGGAATCGCGAGGGTTACTCGACCGGACGCTGGTGATTCTTGCAAGCGAGTTCAGCCGCGACATGATCATGGAAGGAAAGCCCGGTTCCACCGCAAATGATCAGACATCCTTCCCCGTTGAGAAACTGGCGGAGATGAAACATTACGGACAACATCGACACTTCACGGGTGGATCGTGCGTACTGATGTTCGGTGGCGGAATGAAGCGAGGCCTCTTGTACGGAACCTCGGCACCAGAACGTCCCTATGTGGCGATTGACAAGCCGATCAGCGTGATGGACCTGCACGCCACGATCTTCACGGCCATGGGAATCAGCCCTAAAACGACATTCGAAGTTGAAGGTCGACCGTTTTACCCGACGGAAGACGGGCAGGGTAAAGCCGTCCGCGAACTCTTCCTGTAACGACCAAATCATCTCGAAGTCAGTTGATTGCGATGTCGCGCGACGCGAAGATATTAGTCTGTATCATTCTAGATTGAATATTCTCGGCCCAGACTGAATGGGTACGAAGAAGGAACTGACATGACGACGCATCCAGTACTGATCAATGGCCAGTGGAGAGCTTCTGCGGGAAAGCAAACGTTTCAGGCAGTGAATCCAGCAACCACGGAACCCCTTCCAGGCAACTATCCCGTCAGTCCGTGGGCCGAAGTCGAAGAGGCTATTAATGCCGCCGCCAGGGCATCCGAGATCGTACGCGAATGGAGTGGATCGCGGTTCGCGGAATTTCTTGAAGAATACGTCAAACGAATTGAACAACGCGCTCCGGAACTAATTGCCGTCGCCAATCTGGAAACGGGATTGCCAGTAGTTCCTCGACTGCAAGATGTGGAGATGCCACGAACAACGAATCAACTGCGTCAAGGGGCGAAAGCCGCTCGTGACGGATCGTGGGTCGAAGCAACGATCGACACCGCGAGTAACATTCGATCGATGTTCGGGCCAATCGGCCCGGTGGCAGTATTTGGTCCAAACAATTTCCCCTTTGCCTTTAATGGAATTGTGGGTGGGGATTTTGTTGCGGCAGTCGCAGCGGGTAACCCGGTAATTGCGAAAGGTCATTCGTCACATCCGTCAACAACTCGATTGTTCGCGGAAATTGCAAATCAGGCAGCAGAAGCAACGGGAATGCCTGCTGGGTTTGTGCAATTGATCTACCGCACAGAACATCGCGACGGCGTGAAGCTGGTCTCGCACCACTCGTTAGGTGCAGTTGGTTATACAGGCGCACGATCGGCAGGCGTCGTCCTGAAAGAGGCAGCCGATCGAGTCGGCAAGCCGATTTACCTGGAACTTTCCAGCATCAATCCTGTCTACTTTTTGCCAGGCGCACTTTCAGAACGGGTCACTGCATGTGCTGAGCAATTCTCGACGAGTTGCCTGATGGCGGTAGGGCAATTCTGCACGAATCCGGGGCTGATCTTCACACTGGCTGGCCCAAACACGGAAGCGTTCATTAGTCAGGTCACCGAAAAGTTTGCGGCAGCTCCCGTCGGAACGTTGCTAAGCGAAGGGGTTCAAAAGAACCTGCATTCAGGAATCCAGACACTGGTGCGAGCCGGCGCACAGCTTTTGACAGGCGGTTCGCTCGGTGGGGGGAAGGGCTATTGTTGTCAGAATACGTTACTTCGGGTGACCGGCGAACAGTTCGTGCGAAGACCAGATTTGCTTCAGACGGAAGCATTCGGTAATTCGTCGCTGATTGTTGTCGCGGCGAACGAAGCGGAGTTGCTGGCGGCGACCCGCTGCCTCGAAGGCAATTTGACTGGCAGTGTGTATTCCGCCAACGACGGTTCTGACGATGCGTTGTACCAAGAGATCGCAACTATTCTCCGTCAGAAAGTTGGGCGTTTGTTGAACGATAAGATGCCGACTGGCGTCGCCGTCGTCCCATCAATGAATCATGGAGGCCCATTCCCAGCAACAGGTCATCCAGGCTTTACGGCGGTTGGCATTCCGTCATCCATTAAACGATTTGCGATGCTTCAATGCTATGACAACGTTCGACCGCAGCGATTGCCTCCGTCACTTCAAAACAAAAATCCTACCGGTTCATTATGGCGACGAATTGATGGAACGTGGAGCCAAGCCGATGTGTCGACCCCAAAGACATGAACCTTTTAATGAGCGAACTAAGGATAACGGCACGCGATTTTTTTATTCACTAAACGCATTGTATTGAAGTTACAAACAATTGATTGCGTTTCGAAAGTCCACCTTCGTAGTTGAGTTTCGTGCTGCCGTCAGAATATCGACTTGACGAGCTGTTATCGGAATTGGTGTTCCCGGTGGAGGCACGGCAGGGATCAATCGACTCACGATTTGTTTCTGCAACTCGTTCAATCCCTCTCCGGAAAGGGATGACACTTTGATGGCGTGATTTGGTAAATGCTCACGCCATTGATCTGGTAGATCGCACTTGTGAGCCACGACGATGGCATCTGGCCACTGATTCAGAAATTCGTCGTCATCGACCGTCGGCGTCTGGCTTAAGTCTATCAAGACCAGACACAGATCTGCGGCTTGTAATCGCTCGCGAGCCAAAGTAATTCCTGCAGACTCTAACTCCCCAGCCCCGCGTCTTATACCGGCGGTGTCAGCCAGGATGATGGGCCAACCTTCTAAGGCTGTCTCACCTGTGACGACATCTCGAGTTGTTCCAGGTTCGTTGAATACAATAGACCGCTGATACCCGAGTAGAGCATTGATGAGACTCGATTTCCCAACGTTCGGTCGACCAGTCAGCGTAACGCTCCATGGAGTGGACAGATGCAATCCGAAATTGGCCCATACAAGCAGACCATCAAGTTCGTGGTGGATTGATAAGAGAGAGTCCGGATCGAATGTTTTCAGCGTCGAAAATGCCGCTTCCAGTAATCCATTTGACTGCTCAAGAGCGATTTCTGCCGTTTTTGATGTCGTTGTTTGACTGACAACGTCGAGGCATTCCATGCTGAGAATGTCGTCTGTTAAAGCAATTTGAAGACGCCAATCGAGAATGTCATAGTCGGCTGCGGACAGATCATTAAGAACACGTTGAACGGCAGCATTGCCGCCGTGACAGTGAATCTCAAGCATGTCATTCGCCATTCGACAAACGACCAGTTCTTCGAAATCGCAATTCCCCCATCGACCAAACACAACGCTATTAAACGGCTGCTGGTGAATCAGCAAGCGATTCGCTGCGCGAAATAGGGACTCGAATACATTCGATGAATAGTCTTCAGCGGGCAAACCCAAGCCTCCTTTAACGCGTATTGTGGCAACGGCTCCGCGGCCGAAGGGAGTCATGACGGCGGCCGTTCGATCGTCTTTTGAAGTCATAAATAGGTTCAACTGTTTTTGTACTGCAGGTGTCACTGCGGTTTCTGTTTCCATGCCGTCAGAACTAGTCCATGCATACCAAGCGATGGTAATGCGAGGAATCCAGGAAATTGAGTGCTAAGGACTGGACCGCCACCCCCCGTGAGAATCATCCAAGGAGAATCCGTCGTATCACTATTTCCTGAAAAGTCAGGCTCAGGAAGCTTTTGTTGTCGACAAATCTGGAGTATGAGTTCGCGAATCGCTCCCACTTGCCCCCAGAACAAACCATTACGAATGGCTTCCCGTGTGTTTCGGCCAGGCATCACCGGGATTTCACCCCCGAGATCATTTACGGGCATGGATGGTAAGACAGCTGTGTAGTAATGCAAAGCTTTGGCCGACATTTCCAGCCCGGGAAGGATAGCTCCACCACAGAAGACACCTGCCTGTGAAACGAAATTCACCGTTGTTGCAGTCCCGGAGTCAACCACAATCGCAGGCCGGGATGCCGGACGCAACGCATTTGCTGCGACAGCATTTAACAGACGGTCAAGTCCAACCGTCTCGGGCGAATCGACGTCAACCATAATAGGAATCGAAGATCGCTCACGAATGACCGTGGGAGGACGGGTACCAATCTGAGGCCAATCCTTCAGAACACGATCGACGGCCCGAGGGTTTGATCCGGCGATAATCGTTCCTTCGGGCTCCCAACTTGACAGGGTCTGCCAAGGGATATCATCACCAACTGGGATCGCAAGAAAGCGACGGCAACTTGGCCATTCTCCTGCGACATCAATAACTTTGGAGATTGTCGTACGGCTGCGTCGATAGAACGAGCTGATTGAAGGGACAAATAGTCCGAATTTCAATCGGCTGTTTCCGGCTTCGACCACGAGCAATGGGAACGACATGAAGTGATCTCCGACGTAAACAGGTTAACTGATCGACGTGACGTTCACTGTAACAGGGCGCCCCCATAAACATCGATACAATTCTATTATCGCGTTGCCGAGACTATGGGCACACTGACAGGTCGTTGTGTACCTAAAATCAACATTAGGAAAGCAATCGCGACCGTGGTACCCGCAGCCAAGATCCACAATGTTGGCAGGTGTTCTTGAGATTCCGTCCCGACCCCGAGCGTCGCAAGCTCATTGGTAAACGACGATACCGACAGCAACAGTCCATTGTGGAGTGTATGTAGCAACATTCCAGGCAGCACGCTACCTGTGCGATAGCAAACCCAGCCGAGGATGATCCCTAGAAAACAAGTAGGAACGAAACGCTCAAAAAAAAGTGACTCCATAACGATGACGTGAAACAAACCAAAGAGACAGCCGGAAAGAACAATCGCGAGCGGTGTCGACATTCCCGTTCTCAACGAGGTCAATAAATAGCCTCGAAAAAACAATTCCTCGCATACGGCGGGAATCAAGGCAAGCGTGACCAGTTTTGCTGGCAGCGGAATAGCATCGAGTGTCGTTTTGATCTGCTCAAACAAATCCTTCATAATTTCGAGCCGGTCAGGAGCGATTGCTTGTAGTTCCAGTTCATAAGCAAAGGGCCATAATGACAAACCAAGTAAAGCGGCTGCGGTGAACGAAACCACGGTCGATCCTCGCAAGCGAAACCCTTCACCCCATTCAACTCCGCTCCACCTCGCAAATAAAAGCGGTCCGATGGCAAATAAAAGAATCGTGAGGACCGCATTTCCGATCATTCGACCTTCGACCCACTGGCCAAGCAGTCGCCCTGGGAGACCGCTCAAGATCAAAAATGCCGGGAAAAGTAGTGCAAGGCAAAACATCGACTGCGAAAGCGATGCTGCTCTCCGTCGTGTCGCTGGACGACGAAATAGATCACTCCAGCTACCTTCGCTTCCATAAAGTACGGCATCCGTTCCAAAAATTCGAGCGGCAATAGAAAGGGCAACTCCTGAATAAAGTACAGTCGACAAGAGCGCCGCAAGCACCCAGGCGGACTGAGCTCGACCATCAAAAATGTCTCGCGCGAGAATCACGATGTTCACAAGCGGCGTAACCGACATCCATCCCGTCATCTCGATTCCTGGCAGTAAGCATAGGACACCCGGGGCGAGAGATACCAGCATGACTGGGATCAAATAAGCCTGGGCTTCTTTGAAACTGCGAGCAAAACTGGTCAGGATTAAAATGACTGCGGCGAAGAATCCGGCAAAAACAATCAACAAACCAAAGATTAATCCGATCATCCGCAAGCTAATCCCACCCGGCGCGAACATCAGATGTTCCAAACCAAGGGAATAAGCGGTGAGGACCATCGAAAACAAATTGGCGAGTGCCGTCAAAAGTGCAACTGCGAGCACAGCAATATACTTGGCAAACAATAATTCGTGTCTTGGAACAGGTGCCGAGATCAGAGCTTCTAACGTGCCACGCTCGCGTTCTCCAGCCGTGAGATCGATAGCTGGATAGACTGTCCCCGTGACCGTCATCAAAATTAGGATCAACGGGATCAACGAGGCCATCGTAAACTGCGGGCCCGAATCGACGGTGTGTATCGGCTTAGGAGTGTAATTGATCGGCATTTGAAAAGTTGGATCGAGATCCCTCAAGTGCGTTAAAATTACAAAGTCGTTTACGGCCCGCAACCGATCTTCAACCATTCGACGCGCATCGAGACTGTATGGCGAAGAGGAGCGGTAGCTCAGTTCAAAATCCCAAGGCCCCTCATCTTTACCCTCTTTCAGTCTAACTCCGATTTCAGCCGTTTGATCTGCAACGAAACTGCCGATGTCGACCGTAGATTCCTGGTCATTCGACATCATGAATTGCCATATAGGGTCTTCTGGCGTCCCTGAGGGCTCGCGATTCGCAAGCTGCTGCTTTCCCGATCGTTTTGCCTGAAGAACGCCTCCTTCATGGAATAACCGACGAAAAACTCGACTGTCACGCTGATTAACAAAAGCAACTCGATATTCCGTCTTGGTCTTGCTAGTGGCTTGTGTGACCAACAACGTCCGAAATGTAACTCCAAGCAACGGATAAATCAGTAATGGCATGCCGATCAACGTGATAATCGTACGACGGTCTCGCAAGATCTCTCGTAATTCCTTCTGCGCCATTCGCCACCAGCGAAGCGATGAGAAGGGACGCAGCTGGTTTGCGTAACCAACGTGACATGTGACACTTGGATGCCCGACGCTTGTTGCGTCTATATTTCGAACTGATGAAGGTGTCGTTGAAAAGTCATCGGGACCATTGAAAGGCGGGTTAGTTTTCATTCGACTCACCCCCGGTCAAACTACCGGCAATTTTATGAGATTGTTGCATCAATTGAAGAAACATTTCAAATAACGTCGAACATCCAGTTGCCTGTTGAAGTTCTGCAAACGTACCTTCGTGACGTAGTGTTCCGCGATGCAAAAGCCCCATGCGATCGCAAATTTGCGATGCCTCGTCCAATCGATGTGTCGAGACCACGACAGCCTTTCCGAGTGAACGAAGGTGACCGATATATTCGAAAATGACGTGCGTTCCGACGACATCCAGACCGCGAGTCGGTTCGTCTAGAAGCATGATTGGCGGGTCATGCATTAGTGCACGGGCAAGCGTAACTCGTTGTTTTTGACCTGTACTAAGTGTCGAACATCTCTGGTCAATAAACCGCCGAAAATCAAGCAGATCAGCCAATGATTCTAATCGCTCGCGAGCAAACGCCGGGTCAACATTGTAAAGGTCAGCAAAGAACAACAGCATTTCTCGCGGCGTTAGCCATTGATACAACCCGGCGCTGGCCGAAACCAGACCAATCCTGCGTTTCACTTCGTCAGGAAACTGTGAAACGTGAAAACCGTCCACGTCAGCATCACCACTGGTCGGTTGAAGCAATCCCAGGATCATTCGAAGCGTGGTCGTCTTTCCAGCACCGTTCGGACCGAGAAGGCCGTAAACCTCACCGGCTTTCACTTCAAACGAGAGATTGTCGACCGCGACAATCGTTTTGCCGCCTGAATTGAAGTAACGAGTCAATTTATCGACGGTGATCATCGTCTATCCGCAGAGATAGTGGGACGTAGGGAATTCATAATAGCGAGTCTTTAAGAACACCGCGAATGATCGATGTCAAACTTCAACTTCTGGCTTCTTTTATTATTCTTGGAATACCAGAACGCCACAAAAGGCTGCCCTGAAATTGTGACCTCATGGAATATCAAGCGGCACATCCCACATTGGTTTGGCCGTTTCTCGAACAAATACTAACTGTGTTTTCTCATCCACAATCCCTCCGTCAGAAGCTTTTCACAAAATCTAGGGGATCGGCGATCAGATATGGATCAAAATATTTTGATATTCTCTACTGAGGATATCTTCAAAACACTCAAGGTCGGACATAGAATCATGGTCTCTCCCCGCAATTATTTTTGTCCGAGGACTTCCCGCTGATGCTGACATACGCTCGCAGATTTGCTTTCGTTGTACAACTTTTTTTATTGGCAGAAATTTCTAATGGGCAGGATCAGAACTTCCCTATCAGTTCCCAAGCAGTAGTCCACTTCACGTTTTCCGAAGACACTGGGCCGGCGAAGGACTCCGCGACAATTGGCCAGTTTCCCGACGAGGGAAAACTGATCAATGACCCGATCCGAGTGGAAAGCCCGTTTTGGAATCAAAGCAGGAAAACCGCTTTGCAACTCGATGCATCGAAGCATCAGTACATCGAAGTTGCCGATGGCTCAGATATCGATGCGTCTGTAGGAGTCACGATCGCAATGTTTGTGGTCAATCTCACGGAACCTGCCGATACGTCCTACCACGGCCTTTTTGCGAAGCGAGGCATGACAGACAGCAAATATTCCACGAATTACGGCATCAACTTTGTCACGGCTGGTGACAATTTTCAAGTTTATATTCACGATGGATCAGAATACCGCGTGGCAACATATGGATCGAAAGACGCGATCCCGTTCCGCAAAATGACATACATCACCGCCACCTATACAGTTGGAGATGCGCCCGGCCAAGACGCTGATACAGATGCCGACGATGTCCGGATACAGTACTTTATCAATGGAGAACCGCTCCTACCCAAATCCGCCACTAAGGGCTTTATTAACGGTAACGAAGCGTGGACCCTTGATGTCAACTTGGCAGGACTTTTGAATAATTTACCCCTGTCTATTGGCCGTAGCGAAGTTGCGGGTGAATACACCAGCTGCGTGATTGGTGATTTCCGGCTTTTCCCGCGAGCGCTGTCGGCCGAAGAAGTAAAGAAATTGTTTCTCGAAGTTGCCGGAGAAAACGTTAAAGAATTGATCGCTGCCGACAAGCCGGTCCCCCACACTATCCCCGTTATCAGCAATTTGTCTCAGTCAGGACTGCAGACGGGTCACACAACACGATTGGTGATCAACGGGGCAGATCTCGGACCTGACCCGTCAATCCTGTTTCCTTTTCCAGAATTAAAATTCGATGTTGTCGAAGGGTCAGATGCGAATCATCTTGTAGTTGATGTAATGATTCCCGCAGAAACCGTACCTGGGATTTACCCGATATGGGTAAAATCCAAATCGGGAATGAGTAAATCAGCCTCTTTGGCCATCGATCGGTTGCCGCAAGTTCCCATGAGCAGTTCGATCGAGAAGCCAGCAACACTCCCCGCAGCATTTTTTGGAAGTCTGTCTGGAGGACAACAACAATTGGTTTACTTCGCTGGAACAATGGGCCAACGAGTTGTCACAGATGTCGAACTAAAACGATTTGGTGGAACAGCCAATCCCGTAGTTGAGATCAAATCACCGTCGGGAACACCATTGACGATTGGCTGGGGACAAAACTCTCTTCGCGGAGATGCGCGGGCTGAACTGATATTGCCAGCCGACGGCATATACACGATTGAATTGCATGACCTGACCTTTAATGCACCGGGGGCGTCCCCATTTCGAATGAAGGTCGGAGATCTTAAATTGGTCGATGGGGTACTTCCTGCTGCGGCTATTCCTGGTCAAATCGAAATCGAACCTGTCGGAACGGGATTCACGACAGGAACGAAGCTATCGGGGACATTTTCGACGCAAACGGCAAGTGGTGCGGGTTCGTTGTCACTTGCACAGGAGGCGGGATTCTCGGGCAGCGTTCCGTTTATCGCATTAAGCCACGGAATCGAACTTATCGAAGCGGCCCCCGCCACCGATGGTGCATTGCAAACGATCGATGCAACCTTTCCTCAGCCGTCAACAAAAACAGTCGCCATCAATGGACGAGTCGCAGCGAAGGGGGAGCGGGATATTTATTTACTAAATGTTACGGCTGGTCAAAAGTTGAAGCTCACGTTGCAAAGCGATTCACTGAGTTCCACACTGGAAGGCGAAATTAAGGTATTTGGACATCCTGGCGGCAATTTGCTGGCGGCGACGGGCGATCAGCCAGCGATTGGCGACCCAAACCTGGAATTTAGAGTTCCTGCAGAAATTAGCCAAATTCAAATTCAGGTGCGAGACTTGTTCGGACGCGGAAATCCGCGATCATTCTATAGACTTTTGATCGAACCGGCCGATCAGCCAAGGTTCGGCCTGACCCTAAATACACCCACCGTCAATCTTCCAGAAGATGGGTCGGCGATTGTTGAACTGCTAGTCAATCGCTTCGGATATCTTGGACCGATCAAACTAAGTGTTGTCGGCGACGATTCCGTCAAAGTTTCTCCCGATCAGATTCCGTCCAACCAGCAGGGAAAGATCTTGTTGAGACTCGTTCGAGGCGTGACCAACCAGGGGACAACAAGTTCACTATTGCGTCTCGTAGGCGAATCCATCGACATCGAACCATCGATCAAACGCACGGCAACCTTGCAAGCAGGCGTCGTAGCCCCGACGTTCAACGACACAATAGCCATGGGAAAGTCGCCAACTGCAGGCTTGTCATTGGAATTATTGCATCTCCCCACAGTCCTCTTCCGAGGTGTGACTTCTGAACTGGGTTTCGTTGTAAAACGCCACGCAGACCACCCCGCGGCGACATTACCGGTCAGACTGGCGCTCGATTCCTCAGAACCTGTCCGCAAACGCGATCCCAATAACGCTGCTGCAGGAACGTTTTCAGTCGTCTCCATCGGGCCTCGATTGATTCTTCCCGTTGAACCCGATCAGTCATTCGTCACGCTTACGGTTCCGTTGGAAGTCACTGAACCGGTCATTAACTTTGTGCTCAAAGTGGAATCAATTCCGCACGCATACTCGGACCGTGTCCTCTCCGCCGCCTACTCACAACCGTTTCATGTTGAGATTAAAAACGCGGTGACGCCAAAGCTGGACGATGGATCGCTCGCGTTTGCCGGGGAAGTCGATCACAAACTGAAAGGAATCCTTCAGCGAACGGCTGGTTTTATTGGACCCGTTGAAGTCACGCTGGTCGGACTTCCGGCAGGGTATTCCGTTCAGCAGGGAGCGGTTCCAGCCGATCAAGATGCGTTTGAACTCATCGTTCGAGGCCCAAAAGTCGTCGCCGAAACACCAGTCGCCAACGTGAAAATGCGCATCACATCAGCAGCCAGTTTGCTCGTTCCCGAAATCCCGGTCAACCTCAAGTCCGTACCTTGACCGAACTCGAGTCGGACGCAACTGCTGTATGACGTGCGACGGTTTCACAATAACACTTCGCCGCGCCAAACGGTCACAGCCTGACCGCCAAGAACCACTCGATCACCATTTAACCAAAGTCGCAAAATGCCTCACCGAGTTGAAATCTGATTTGCCATCAAGCGAGACCGATTCAGCTTCTCTGACCAGCATTGAGTCAAACAGCAATGTGCTGATCAACAGACGGGGTCTCCGACTACCCCAACAGCCGGTGCAAAGAATCGCGAAACAAAGTCAAACTTGTCATTGTCCGCTCGCGATGTGACAAAGATACTACGCACCGGAAGGCTCTCCAGCTTCCGAAAGTCCGGTCAGATGGATCTGACCGTTGCTGCAGAATCAAATACAGCGAGATAATCAACAAAACTACACCCGAAATCGACCGGCTCCGCACCGAGCGAATTCGATAGATCAGGTGGAATATCCACCGTAACAACCGGCGTTGCTGGAAGGTCAAGATCGATAAAGTCTCCATCTTGTGCACAAGTGATTCCTCAACTACGAGTTTGGAAACATATAGGGACTCGCTGAGGCACAAGATCGGACGACCATAAAGCATGGGCCGTCGCCAATGTTGCGTGACCGCAGAAATCGATCTCCACAGTCGGTGTGAACCATCGCAACTCCAGACGGTGCTCAAGTCGCCGCACAAAAACTGTCTCCGAAAGATTCATTTCCGCCGCCACAGATTGCATCCATTTTGAGTCGGCGGCCTCGTCTGGCAAACATACTGCAGCCGGATTCCCCCCCAAATAGCTGATTTGTATTTGCATCAACCTGCCAACACTTCACACCGGGCATTATTCTCTTTCACAAACCTAGTAGGATGATTTGTATAATTCGCAGCAGAGATTCTAATGAACCAGAAAAAACCGCCAAGACAACAGGGAATGTCAGTATATATTCTAGCACCATATCAGGCGCATTTGCCGGAGTTAAAACTTAATCGCCGATAGAAGGAACTATTCATTTCTAGGAATGCGAGACATAAATTGAGCATTCGTGATTGAACAAGGTAAGTTCACCCCTCGATACTTGACTCGCGATCGTAACTTTTATCTAATCTACTCTTCACACATTTTTAACGGAGAATCGCAATGGCCAAGAAAGCATCAAGTATCGATTTTAATATGTCCGAAACCATTCGTGACATCCTGACCGAAAACCCAAAGATGGGCCCGAAGGAAGTCACCGAAGCCATTTTGGCCAAGCATCCCGGCGTGAAAATTAACAAAAACAGCTTCTCAGTTGCGTTTTATACGGGCAGAAAGAAACTTGGTATCAAGTCAGCATCCGGTCGAGGCAGAAAAGTCGGCGTTCGGAAATCACTCTCGACGGTTAACCCAAAGGTTGATCTGGCAAGACTGCAAGCTGCGGCCAAATTCCTGAGTGAAGTTGGTGGGGCAGAAGCTGCACTTGAAGCCATTAAGCAGGTTCAGGCTGTTCAAGTTAAGTAAAAACACACCGTCTCTTTCGATTGTTAACATAGGACATTTGCGTGTTGCGCTTCGGCAAATAAGCAATCTGATGGACATTGTGAGGTGCACAACTTGCAAGGTTCACCGGAACAGTATGCGATCGTGTGACTAACAACTGAATTGCTAATTCCTTTCAAGAAATCAAGCATCTACAGTCTCGGGGCGACGGGTCTCTGTCCGGCGCCAGTTCAACGACGAGTTGAAAATCTTTCTGCAGCCCCTGACGGTCTGTTGCCACGGTGTCTTCTGCTGTCGAGTCACCTGCGAACCACTGATCGAACGTTCCGATTTGGCTCGTGACAGATCTCATGTGCAACAGTCAAAACAAGGGCAACTGGCACACTGGGGAATTTGCGTGCTGGTCGTGTCATGCGGTGCGGGATAATGATATCCAGGATCATACGCGCGATCCCGCTTAATGTTGGCAATTACGCACTGTAATCCTTCTACATCGGATGTATTAACTCCAGCGTCATTGATGTTTTAAACGAACTCTCACAAGCAAATCATTCAACGCGGAAGCGGCCGAAGTCGTCTCCGGAAGGTGACTTCCGTCGAAGGCGGATTGTAAAACAGACCGCAGCCGTTCGTATTCCGCTTCATGAAACTTGAGATCCGCTGCCAGTCGTCCTAGCTCAGGTCCACCGGTTTTGTGCGCAATCAGATCTGGAATGTAAGAAAGCTTGGCATCATCGTTCAGTTGGATAAGATTCGCTTGAATCCTACCTGTTCGCATCAGATGAATACCCGTCAACAGTACCCGATAGACATACAACAAAGGCTTAACGTGCGGCGGGTCCTCCTTCAGGAACAGCTTCCATTGTGTTTCGGCAAATCCAAAATAGTGATGTGCGTGATGTTTTGTGATGCAGTCAGCGGCGATCTTCTTTAACTCGTCATGTTCCGGCGTCGAAAAGACAATCAACGGAGATAGTAATTGTTCCAGGACATATCCGTTCTTCTTCAACATCAGGCCAAAGAACTTCCTGGCATCGTGTGTCACGAGGTCAATTTCAAGACCTTGATGGATATCTGATTTCTCAACGGTCTCTTCGGCCTCAGTCATACCGATGACATCCCTCAACGGCAAAAGATGCGAACCCCGCAGGTCGAAATCCGAATCAGGCGACGGAAATCCATAAAGGTGCGCACCACTGATCGTGGCGAACATGAGAGGAAAAGGATGTTCGGCGACGTGCTTGTAAATTCGTTTGTCGATATTCATGGAAGTTCCCCCGAGAGCGCCGCACGCCGTGCCTTAATCAACAAGCCATTAACCACTTCATAATCTGGCCGTTCGGGCAGTTTGGATTCCGACAAAGCTTGATTGAATCGGGTGTGCAGACTCAGTCGCCATTTTTCGGTTTCGTCCCACGGCACTTCGCCCTTTTTGATTGCCAGCAGCTGCTCTCGGTGTTCCTCAACAAGCACGGGAACGAAGCCGTGTTTCAGCACACTGATTCCAGCAATCAACAGTCTAATCAGGTGCATCACGTGCTTCCATTTCACTTCGCCCTGGTTACGAAGATCAGACTGCATCTTTTTGAACTGCGACATCACGTAGCCGTTGTAGGTCTGATAAACCAGCCTTGAGAGAAACACCGAACGCATTTGCAGCAATTCTTCCGCCAACGGCGTTGTCTTCTCGACCAGCGGTGTATAGAGACATTCCAGTACGTTCGGGTTCGCCTTCAGAGCGAGTACCAGAAATCGCTGTAATTCCCAGTAATGTTCCTGAGTTTCGTCGCACGAAAGCTGATCCGGTACGCCATACAAAGACCAGTGCAGTTCGGCAGACGGCAGAAAAATCCCCCGATAATCGGTATCGGACTGGTCGTCATCGAGTCCATATGCGCGCGAGCCAACCACGCATCGAAAGATGACACGTTCGTACAGGTTGCTGCGAGCAGCAGATATTTGAGCATCGCCAATCTCCCCTTCCTTGAAATGAGCCAGCATCACGACATCTTCCCGTGAAAGGGCGTGTTCCCCCCCGTCTGGAAACCGGACTCTATAAGCATGATCCAGATCACCCGGCGAACGGACAATCATCCCGACGGCACCCCGTGGATGCAGCGTCCGACCATTTTGACCAACGATTTCCCGTAAGGAGACAACCTGCGTCCCTTCAGAGAAAATCAGATTCGGGTTTTGATGAACTCGTTCAGTCACGTTTAACAATCAAGTACGAGTAAAAAGCTTTCGGCAAAACCCGAACGCTAACGATCCAAACACGATTGAAAGCATAAGAACGCAGCCGGGATCAATAATCGGCGGTATCCACCAGATCGTGCGTATTGCAGGTGAAGGCGAGAGTAGACATCCAATTGCCCCCGTGATCCCTCCGATCAAAGGGATCAATGAGATCCCGGAACTTTCGGGAGTTTCTTTTTTTCGCCGAGAATTCTGTGCAACTGCCATCCACTGAGAAACTCCAATGACGAGTCCAAAAGCAATCAATCAGGACGAAGCAGCCCAGAGAATCACGATCACTTTTTCTCCAAAACCAACTGCGACTCACACGGTCGTTAAAACGTATCATGGATAAGACCTGGCAGCACGGTCCAGGCATCACCTTCCAGCCAGCAACCACTACGGGGTTGCGGGTCAATTGTTACCACTAATGCTCCAGCGGCCTTGGCGATGTCTGGCAGCATCGCTGTAGGATAAACTACGCCAGATGTTCCCACTGAGAGTAACACGTTACACTTTTCGACATCTTCGCATGCTTTGGTCTATACCGTTTCTGGTAAACCATCCCCAAAAGGACGTCGTTCGGTCGATGACGACCCATCCAATCAAACGGAAATTTTTGTTGTAATTCGGATACGAAGATTTCTGCCGACTGCTGTTTTCCCGTGTACTGATGCAGACATTCCGCGATCCGCGTCAAATCCTTCCGCCCAAATCGCTTTACCAACTCCCCAGTTGAAGTGTCGACCACTTCCAAAAGCGAACCGTGAACTTCCAGGACCTCGTTCGAACCCGCCGTCTGATGAAGGCCATCAATGTCCTGTGTGATGACCGTCGTTTTGACTCGTTGCTCCATACGAACAATCGCATGGTGCCCGGCATTCGGTTCAGCCTTGGCAACTGGCTCAACGACATTCAGAACGAATTCTGCGACCGAAAGTGGTTGAGTGAGAACCGTTGTGAGCAGACCATTCCACGTTGCATAGTGCTCAGGCGGGAAACGCTGCCAAAACCCATCCGCGTCACGAAAAGTCGGAATGCCGCTTTCGGCGGAAATACCGGCGCCCGTAAAGACGACGACTCGCTTCGCCTTTCGGAGCGCCAAAACGGCAGTGATCCAGTTGTCGATGTCCATCCAAGAAATTCCATTTTGATACGGCGTTTCGTCGAGGTGCATTTAACACGTAAACCGTTTCCACTGAATCAACAACAGACAAACCCAGCCAGGAGCAAATGGGCGGGGTAGGGCAGCATGCTCATTCCCTGAAAAAAGTGATCTCGGTTGACCCCGTCAAAAGCAGCCTTTCGACAAACAGCACTTTTTGAAAAGCCTTCCTGAGCCACAAGGACACAAATCGTTCCGTCCCAGCTTTTCTTCGAGTTGCTTATCGCTGTGAACGATCCTAACGCCTCGTTTGACGTGCGTTTCAGATGGAAAACCCCGTCGCCGTTTGCTCATGGTTTCGAAAGGAATCTTGATCCGGGAAATCGTTCGTTCGCATGATACACCTCTAGTTTCCGGTTGATTGATCTCGAGATACCCTCGATTACTGCGGGAATATTCCCACAGAGACGCAAGTGACAATTCGGCCCCGCTCAAGGTTCGCAGGAACCGTTGAACAAATGCGGAAATGGTCCGACTTAAACTTCACTAATCTCACTTTTTTCGAAATACTCCCGTTCAAAACTCGCCAGTCACCCCGCCGTCAGCAATACGAGACAATCTTCGATAGGTATTAAAATCGACATTCTGGCTGATGAAGCGGACCGATCCGTCACCCATGAGAAAATGACAACCTCCTGTGTGCATACTGCCAAACCCGGCCGTTTCAGGTCGAGGCGTCGTCGAAGTGAATCCGAAATTGATGGGGATTGAGGCTTCGCCCAACGCGGTCCCCTGACCTCGTGGTCCATTATCGCCGCCCGCTCCAACCCACGTCGCATCGCCCATCGCATCAATGCGATTTGGCGTCGTGTCAAATGGAGTGTATCTCTCGCCAACGACGATCGCATTACTGGCGCCGTCCAGCATGTCGCGATAACCGATCTTGCTGTTAGCGCCAAACGTGCCACCGAAGTTATAGGACGTACCGCCGACATCACTATTTAAAAATCCCTGCGCCGTGGTCATCGGGCTGACGTAGTTTCCTGTGGTCACGATGCACGGGTCTAATACCCAGATCGCGCCGCTGACCGATGCAGAACTGTCGCTGTTTCCCTGAGTGTAAACCGTATTCCCGTATCCTGATTTAGATGATGCTCCCCCAGTGACTGGATTCCAGGCTGGATCGGTTCCAGCAACTCCCAAATAATTTGAACGTCCGCAAGGATAAGTAAGGAGGTTATTGGGAGGTATCGTGTCCGAACCAACGTCTGAAGGACAGCGAAACGCCCGGATCACGGTCTGAACGGATTGAGCAGTGACTGTCGCTGCCGTTGCAGACGACAACCCCGTGTTGAAATTAGGGATCGTCGCGGACGACCCCAGCAGATTGTAAAGCCCCGCCTGATCGATCTGTGGCAGCAACATCGCCATCCAGCCCCAGCCTAGAAACGCCGTTCGAGTTGAATTCATGTCCAGATATCCAGGCGGAAACGTCGTCGCCGTGATATCGTGATAATTGGACAGTGCCAGCCCCAACTGCTTCAGATTGTTCTTGCACTGAGCTCGCCGAGCGGCCTCGCGGGCTTGCTGAACGGCAGGGAGCAATAAGGCGACTAAGACCGCAATGATCGCAATCACCACCAACAGTTCAATCAGCGTAAATGCTCGACGCGTTGAAAACTCTCTCGACTTCAACATCAAAATCCTTCGCTTAGCATGCCGAAACTTCAAAGCGATACAATGACTCGACAAGCGAAGTCATCCCCGTTGCGAGCAGGCAATGATAACCCATCGACCATTTTCTATGAAACAGCACCCAGCGACGTCGCTCTGATTCCGACCGATTAAAAAGTCTCAATGATGGAGGGCAAACTGGGGTACGACATTCTGTATTGTGCACCACGTCTCCTGACCCGATTCAAGTCACCGACCAACGGGCTCCCTCCCTCATTGTCACGGTCTCTTAATTCACCGATCACCGGCAATCGGTAAACGCCTTGGTGCTTCCTGTGCTCAAATTCTTCTTCGTTGAAACGTTGAATCGAAGACGATGCGCAACGATGGGATTTTTGCGAGACATTGGAAAATCACAGGCCTTATTCGACTTTTCATTGACCGAGATTTTGAGCAACTATTGCCGACCTTGCGCAACTAAGGAAACTGCCCCTTCCGTCGACACGCGACAGCCCTATGTCAGCCCGGGCCATCGGGCCGTCCAGTTGGGAATTCGGATTGAAGATGTGACGCGAAACATCCGTCGCACCTGCTCCATTCGTCTGATCAAAGAACATTGCGCAACTATGACCCCGTTTGCGCAAGTATGGATGCCCCCATGTTGTGTGCGAGGTGTCTCCAACCCCTGCGCACGTGACTTACTGAAGGTCTCCCGCCCCCTTTGGCATCATTCATTTCTTCCCTTCGCTCCCTTCTGTTCAAATTCTTTCCGCATTTTTCGTGATTTTGAATTTTCGTGATCGGCTTTTGCCTTCCGCCCCCGACCTGCATTGACGACAAGATCAACTCAGGATTTTTAACCACGAAATACCTAAACACGCGAAGCAAGAATCAGCAACAAATACGAGGCTTCGATTCGTACATAATTTGAAAATTTGGACCGTAAAACATGAATCACCCCCCTTCTTAGTCTGCCGGATTTTTTCGTGTGTTTCGCGGTTCAGATTCTTTTCGTGATTGAGTTGTGGGCGAAGCCCGCAACAGGTTATCCGTGGTGAAGTTCTTTCCAGTTCAAGCAATTGATTCAAAAAGCGTTGCGCAACTATGGCCCCGTTTGCGCAACTATGCCTTTTCACATTCGACGGCAGTTTCGTTTGCCGTCGCTTCCAGCGCTTCCGCATCTTCTTTGGCTTTCTTTGCGACCAACTCCGGCAGATACCAGTACCATTTTCCCTGGAAGGTATCGTTCACAGACCGGCAATCCAGCGCGTCATAGGCACGACGTAACGTCGCTTTTGTGATGTTGTTGGCATCCGCGTCCTCGAGAAGTTGTGTCTTGGCCACAAGGTCTTTCTCTTCCAGGACTCCCTTCAGCCATTTCATCGCCTTTCCCAATTTCGATGCAGGGTTCACGACCTTCGGCGTCTTTTCGCGAGCTTCCGTTTCCTGATTCGCCAGGAATTCGTCCCCTGTCAGAGGGGGCCTTTCCTGTTCCCATTTAATCACAC